>NZ_JBITDI010000008.1:88429-389500 GCF_044454005.1 Nocardia sp. NPDC051570
GCGGCAGGGCGGCAGGGCGGCAGGGCGGCAGGGCGGCAGGGCGGCAGGGCGGCAGGGCGGCAGGGCGGCAGGGCGGCAGGGCGGCAGGGCGGCAGGGCGGCAGGGAAGAGAATAGGCCAACGCCGAGGGGCCGGGCGGCGGCGAACGGAATGGGCCGCCGAGGGGTATCGGAACGGCCGCCGCCCGGCGGCGGGGATCTCAGTGCCGCACAGCCTTTTCCGCGCCCGCGCCCGTGAGCGACCGGACCTGCATCTCCACGTACTTCTGCTCGTCGTGCTCCTTGGACAGCACGGTGCCGAGCCAGCCGAGCAGGAATGACACCGGGATCGATACCAGACCCGGATTGGCGAGCGGGAACCAGTGGAAGTCGGCGGATTTGATCATCGCGGTCGGGGCGCCGGAGACGGCCGGGGAGAAGACGATCAGGACGATCGTCACCGCCAGACCGCCGTAGATACTCCATAGTGCGCCACTGGTATTGAAGCGCCGCCAGAACAGCGAGTACAGGATGGTCGGGAGGTTGGCCGAGGCCGCGACGGCGAAGGCCAGTGCCACCAGGAAGGCCACATTCTGATTCTTGGCCAGGATGCCGCCGACGATCGCCACCGCACCGATGACCACCGCGGTGATCCGGGCCACCCGCACCTCGCCGGATTTGCTGTCGACCCGGCCGCGCTTGATCACATTGGCGTACACATCGTGCGCGAAGGAGGCCGAGGCGGTGATCGTCAGCCCGGCCACCACCGCCAGAATCGTCGCGAATGCCACGGCCGCAACGAATCCCAGCAATAACGGCCCGCCCAGTTCCAGCGCCAGCAGCGGCGCGGCGGCGTTCTCCTTACCGGGCGCCTCGGCGATCTTCTCCGGGCCCACCAGCGCCGCCGCGCCGTAGCCGAGTACCAGGGTGAACAGATAGAACAGCCCGATCAGCCCGATCGCCCACACCACCGAGCGCCGGGCCTCCTTGGCCGTGGGCACGGTGTAGAAGCGCATCAGCACATGCGGCAGCCCGGCCGTGCCCAGCACGAGAGCCAGTGCGAGGGAGAGGAAGTCGAGTTTGGACGTCTCGTTCTTGCCGTATTTGAATCCGGGCTCGAGCAGCTTCGCGCCGGTCTTACCGCCGTGATCCACCGCATCCTGCAGCAGCGACGACAGATTCAGCCCATACTTCGCCAGCACCCATACCGTCATCGCGGCGGCCGCGACGATCAGCAGGACCGCCTTCACGATCTGCACCCACGTGGTGCCCTTCATCCCGCCGACGAGCACGTACACGATCATGATCGCGCCCACCACCGCGATGACCAGGTTCTGCCCCAGATCCCCGGACACGCCCAGCAACAGCGACACCAGCACACCCGCACCGGCCATCTGTGCGAGCAGATAGAACAGACTCACCGTCAGCGTCGAGGTGGCCGCCGCCGCCCGCACCGGCCGCTGCCGCATCCGGAACGCCAGCACATCGCCGAGCGTGAACTTGCCGGTGTTGCGCAGCAATTCGGCCACCAGCAGCAACGCGACCAGCCACGCCACCAGGAATCCGATGGAGTAGAGGAATCCGTCGTAGCCGTACAGGGCGATCGCTCCCGCGATACCGAGGAAGCTGGCCGCCGACAGATAGTCGCCGGAGATCGCGATCCCGTTCTGCGGCCCCGAGAACGCCCGCCCGGCCGCGTAATAGTCCGCGGCGGTGCGGGTATCGCGGCTGGCGCGGAATACGATCACGAGCGTGATCAGGACGAACACCACGAAGATCGTGATGTTCACACCGGGACGGCTCCCCTCGACGGCCGCGGCCACGATGCCGCTCATCGATCGGCTCCTTCCATCCGCTCGCGCAGCGCATCGGCCAGCGGATCCAGTTTCCGATCGGCGTAGCGCACATACAGCGCGGTGATCGCGAACGTCGAAACGAATTGCAGCAGACCGAAGATCAGCCCGACGGTGATATTGCCGGCCACCTTCGCCGACATGAATTCGTGCGCGTAGTCGGCGAGCAGTACATACAGCGCGTACCAGGCGAGGAACAACACCGTCATCGGAAAGACGAAGATCCGGAAACGCCGTCGCAGGCGCTGGAATTCGGGACTGTCGTAGACCTGCGCCCACTCCCCGGCATGATGTTCTGTAGTCAACGCGCTACCTCCTCGTGAGCCCGGTCACAGTATCAAGGAAGCCGACATTTCACCCGTCGAATGCCGTTGTCCGCAAGCGGGACCCGCGACGGATGCCCCATGGTTGCGGTGGCAGAGTTCGCTGCTATGCCGACGAACCGAACGACGACCGTCTCCGAGCTCGCCGCACTCGCCCCCGACCTGCGCGCCGCGCTGACCCGGGCGCGCTACGACACCGACTCGCTCCTCGAGGCGCTCGGTGAACAGGCCCACGGCGCGCTGGGCCGCTCCGAACCGGTTCCGGTGCGCCGGGCCGCGCGCGCCGCGGGCGAATTGGGCACGCTGGTGCGGTTGCTGCTGCTGCGCGATCCGCTGCCCGAACAGGAGGTGGCCGCGGCGCTCGCGCCCCTCGACATCGATCGCGCGGTCGCGGCCGGATTGCTCGAACAGGACGGCGCACAGATGCGGGCCGCCCTGGATCTGCGGCCGATGGATCTGGGTACCGGAACCCGTTGGATCCTGTCGGATCTCGACGATTCGATGCAGCGTCGCTCGCTGAGCGGTGACCATGTGCTCGGCGTCGGCCAGGCGTCGCTGTCGCTGCTGCGGGCCACGCCGAACCGACCGGTCGGTTCCGTATTGGATCTGGGCACCGGCTGCGGCGTGCAGGCCGTGCACGCCACCTCGTATGCCGGCACGGTCACCGGAACCGATATCAGCCGCCGCGCATTGTGGCTGGCCGAGGCGAACGCCGCGCTCAACGGGCTGGATATCGAACTGCGCGAGGGCTCCTGGTTTGAACCGGTGGCCGGGCGGCGCTTCGATCAGGTGGTGGCCAATCCCCCGTTCGTGGTCGGCACGGCCCGCATCGAACACACCTACCGCGATTCGGGCCTGGCCCTGGACGGTGCGAGCGAACTGGTCATCGGGCAGGCGCCGCAGCTGCTCGCGCCCGGCGGCACCGCGGCCATGCTGGCCTCCTGGGTGCATCTGTCCGGCGAGGACTGGCAGGCCCGGGTGTCGTCCTGGTTGCCCGATCACGGCATCGACGCGTGGATCGTGCAGCGCGATATCGCCGATCCGGCCCTGTATGTCGGAACCTGGCTGCGCGACGCCGGATTCGATCCCCGCGCGCCCGAGGCGCAGCAGCGTGCCGAGCGGTGGCTGGACGCGCTGGCGGCGGCCGACGTCGAGGGCATCGGCTTCGGATTCGTCTATCTGCGCGCCATCGACGGACCCACCGAACTGCTCGCCGAGGACCTCACCCACGCCTTCGACGATCCGCTCGGCGCCGAGGCCATCGGTTACTTCGAGCGCTCGGCCTGGCTGCGGGCGGTCGCCGCGAGCGAAAACCTCGCCTGGGCTTCGCGTTTCGAGGTCGATCCGGCCACCGCGCTCGAGCGGGTCTCCCTGCCCGGCGCCGAGGGCTGGGAGCAGCGCGTCGTCCGCGTGCACCGCGGCGACGGACCGCGCTGGCAGCACGAGATCGACGACAGCGCCGCGGCCCTGCTGGCGGGAATGCGCGCCGAGGGTCTGCCGTTGGAAGAACTGGTCGATCTGCTCGCGATCGGCCACACCGGCTCGACAGCCACTCCGGAGTTTCGGGCGGCCGCACTTTCGGTGGTCACCGGGTTGGTTCGACACGGACTGATCCATCCGGTGGGCACTGTGTGACCTCGAACCGAGGGGCTTACCTATCCGTCCTCCGGGTAGGCCTCATCGGAAGCAACGGTGAACACAGTCACGGATTGATCCCCGTCGCGTCGCCGCCCGGCAACGCCGGGTGCACTCGTTCCCCACGGTGTTCCTTCTTAGGAACTTCTCAGATGGGGGTGACGAAAACCGCAGTTCAAGGCGGTTTTACCGCGACCGCCGCGGGGAACTATCCCAGTGTCGGGTCCGTTGTTCGGAGTGAGACACCACCGACAGGAGGCAAGTCATGACAAGCCCCGCCACCACTGGAGTGCGCGCCAGCGATTCGGACCTCGACGCCCAGAGCCCCGCCGCCGACCTGGTACGCGTGTACCTGAACGGGATCGGCAAGACGGCGCTGCTGACGGCGGCCGACGAGGTCGAGCTGGCCAAGCGCATCGAGGCGGGTCTCTACGCCCAACACCTGTTGGAGACCAGTAAGCGTCTGTCCGCCAGTCGCAAGCGCGATCTGGCGATCATCGTCCGCGACGGCCAGGCCGCGCGGCAGCATCTGCTCGAGGCCAACCTGCGCCTGGTCGTATCGCTGGCCAAGCGCTACACCGGCCGCGGCATGCCGCTGCTCGACCTCATCCAGGAGGGCAACCTCGGCCTGATCCGGGCGATGGAGAAGTTCGACTACACCAAGGGCTTCAAGTTCTCGACCTACGCCACCTGGTGGATTCGTCAGGCCATCACCCGCGGCATGGCCGATCAGAGTCGCACGATCCGGCTGCCCGTCCACCTCGTGGAGCAGGTCAACAAGCTGGCCCGGATCAAGCGCGAACTGCACCAACAGCTGGGCCGTGAGGCCACCGACGAGGAACTGGCTCGCGAGTCGGGCATCGCGGTCGACAAGATCGCCGATCTGCTCGATCACAGCCGCGACCCGGTAAGCCTGGATATGCCGGTCGGCAACGACGAAGAGGCCCCGCTCGGCGATTTCATCGAGGACTCCGAGGCCACCTCCGCCGAGAGCGCGGTCATCGCCGGACTGATGCATCGCGATGTCCGCAGCGTCCTGTCCACCCTCGATGAGCGCGAGCAGCAGGTCATCCGGCTGCGCTTCGGCCTCGACGACGGTCAGCCGCGCACGCTGGACCAGATCGGCAAGCTGTTCGGCCTGTCCCGCGAGCGGGTGCGCCAGATCGAGCGCGAGGTCATGTCCAAGCTGCGCAAGGGCGAGCGGGCCGACCGCCTGCGTGCCTACGCCAGCTGACACAGACGCTGGGCCGTCCGGAATCCGGCCCAGCTCCTTCGTGGTGATCATGTCGGGTGATCACCACGAACGCCGGCCGGTGGCCGCGCGCCCATCCCCTTCGGGCTTGGCGCGAGCCGGTCGGCGTTGTTGTCTTCGCGAAGTTTGCTGGGCGCCCTTCGCCGGTTTGCCAGTGACATGCAGCAATCTTCCAGCTATTCTCGACACGCCCGACCGGGCAACACGCTGATTTTCCCAAACGTCCACTTCAAACCGTCGGGTCGTTATTTAATGTGGTAATGACCACATCCCGAACGTCGCGAATCCTGCAGTGGACGGTCGCAGCAGTATCGGCCGGTCTCATGTCTCTGGTGGCAGCGGCCCCAGCCGCGGTCGCGAATTCCCCCAGCAACGGAACTGCTATCAATCAGGGCGGTGGAAACGGCACTGGCGGAAACAGTGGCGGAGCCGGTGGCCCGAAAAACCCCCCTCAGAATCCCCCGCAGAACATGGGCGGCGGCAACGGCGCCCCGAGCCCGCAAGGTGGACAGGGCGGCAAGGGCGGGGGCGCGCCCGGCATGGGCCAGAAGCCAGGGCAGAACGGAACACCCAACAAGGGCAGCAAGGGTGACGGTACCGACGGTACCGACGGCAAGAACGGGACCGACGGCAAGAACGGCACCGACGGTAAGAACGGCACCAACGGCACGGGCGGCCAAAGTGGCACGGGCGGACCGGGAGGTGCCGGTCTGTTCGGTTTCAACGGCTTCAACGGCGGCATGACCGACTTCAGCGCCATTCCGGGCCTGGGTCAGCTGCTGGGCCAGAACGGCCTGGGCACACCGGGGGAGAACGGCAACGGTCCCAAAACGCCCCCCGGCGCTCCGACCGGCCAGAACGATGGCGACGCCCAGAGCCAGGGTTCCGGCAAGGACAAGGGCAAAGATGGCGAGACTCTCAAAGACAAGGACAAGAACAACAAGCAGGCCGGCGATCGGAGTGGCAACACTCAGGGTGGCGGCCAGTCCGGCAACTAGGGAACACACATTCCCGCATCCGACCTTCCCGGGTCGCCGATGGCCCCGAAGAACACTTCGGGGCCATCGCATGTCCGGACCTCGGAACCGTCGCCTGCCATAGTTTCGGGGCCATCGCGCATCCCGTCCCGGGCGGGACAGTCGCTTACTCCTCTTCGAGCACGGTCTCCAGACGGCCGAGCATGCCCGGCCAGCCGCCGCGCATGATCTGGCGGGAGAGTTGGGAATTCGGATCGTCGGGGTCGAAACCGGTGTGGGTGAACAGGATTCGGGTCCCGGTGCCCTCGGGGCGGAGTTCCCAGGTGACGACCCAGCCGGTGTCGGTATCGGCGTGGGCGTCGTTCCAGCCGAGGCTCAGGCGCCGGGGCGCGACGACTTCCATGACCTCACATCGGATCTCGCCGGAGAAGCCGATCTGCGGCACGGCGCGGCCGCGCATGCGGAACTCGGTGCCCACCACCGGTTCGAAGCCCGTGGTCCGCATCATCCACCGAGCCATCAGGTCCGGTGTGGTCAGCGCACGCCACACCTTCCGCGGCGGATGCGGGTAGAAGTGATCGAGTTCGATGGTCGTCGGATCATCGGTCACCGGTCGGATTCCGTTCTGTCGTCGGGGTCGTCGGGCATGGTGTCGAGTACCGCGCCCAGGTCGCGCAGTCGGGCCCGCCAGAATCGTTCGAACGGATCGAGCCAGGTCTGCAGGTCGTGCAATGGTTGCGGCTCCACTCGGTAGTACCGGTAGCGCCCGCGTTTGCGCTCATCGACCAAACCGCAGTCGCGCAACACCTTCAGATGTTCCGACACGCTGGGTCTGGCCATATCGAACCGGTCGGCGATCGCCTGCACGGTCTGCTCGCCGTCGAGCAGCAGGTCCAGAATCTCGCGCCGAGTCGGATTGGCGAGCGCGCCGAACACCAGATCGGTACTGCTGGATTTCACGCGATGCGGCATCGGCCCTCGTTCCATCGGTATTCAGCGCCGCCGGAACAGCATCGGGGCGGCGATGGCGAGCAGAAGAATACGCAGGCACCAGGCCGCGGCCGCGACGTAGCACCCGCGCCGGTATGTCCGAATCCGGCCGAGACCGGTCGGGCTCCGGTCGTCATGTCCGCGCCGTCGCGATCGCAGCCTCCCGCAGCGTTCCCGGGCAGCAGACGGCTTCGATCCGCCTGCGTCGAAAAGCGTTGTCACCGCAGCGGACTCGCCGCGGCGAGGATGAAGGAATCACCGTCCGGATCGGCGAAACTCGCCCGCCGCCCCCAGGGCAGATCCTGGGGTCCGTCGACCTCGGCGCCGGACTCGCGCAGCCGCGCAACGGTCGCGTCGAGGTCGACACTGTCGAGCAGGACACCGCCAGGTTCCCGGATTCGCGCCCGGGAACGGCGTGTGCGAGACGATCGAAGTGCCGGACTCGCCCGGGGGCCACCTCCAGCCACCGGTTATCGCCCCGGACGTCGTCGCCGCGCACGGCGAAGTCGAGGACCTCGGTGTAGAACTTCTCGGCCCGATCCTGGTTGGAGACCAAGGCCGTGATCTTGCCGATCTGCGAGATGGTCATGGTCGTGACCATAGGTCGGATTTTCCCTACCTGTCAACCGTAGGAGTTTTCCTACGCGTTGTGAGTAGCATCGCTCTATGGACGAGGCGAACTACGTACGACCCGATGAGGCTCGGCGGCGCTTCCGATCGGGTCTGTGGGCGGGTCCGACGACGGGCATCTGCCTCGGATATGTCCAGGCGAACCTCGTGGTGCTTCCCGCCGAGGCGGCCGACGACTTCCACGCGCTATGCCGGGCCAATCCGAAACCCTTACCGCTCATCGAGATGACCACACCCGGCGACCTGGAACCACGGCACGCCGCGCCGGGCGCGGATCTGCGCACCGATCTCCCCCGCTATCGCGTCTACCGCCACGGCCGCCTGGACGACGAGCCGACCGATGCCCGCGAGGTGTGGCCCGAGGACGCCGTCGCCTTCCTACTCGGCTGCAGCTTCACCGCCGAGGCCCGCCTGCTGGCCGCCGGAATCCGCCTCCGGCATCAGGAATTACGCCGCAACGTCCCCATGTTCATCACCTCGCGGCAGTGCACCCCGGCGGGCCGATTCCACGGTCCGATCGTCGTCTCGATGCGTCCGCTGCGCCACGACGATGTGGAGACCGCGTGCCGTATCACCGCCGAACTGCCGCTGGCACATGGCGCTCCGCTGCATATCGGCGATCCGTCGGCGCTGGGCATCGTCGACCTGACCCGGCCCGAATTCGGCGACGCGATCGAGCCGGAACCCGATGAGACGCCGGTGTTCTGGGCCTGCGGGGTCACCCCGCAGGCCGTGATCGCCGCCTCCGCCCCGCCCCTGGCGATCACCCACGCGCCGGGTCATATGTTCCTCACCGACCTGCGCGACGACAGCACACCGTTCTAGCGCGACGTCATTTGGTGGCTTCCGCCGTCGAACGCGGGGATCTGTTGTCCACCATGGACTTTCCGTCGAAGACCGGATCGGCGGGCACGCCGAGCAGATCGAGTACCGTGGGCGTGACACCGATCAGCGAGTGGGCGCCGGTGGTGACGCCGCGCCGGAACGCCGGCCCGCGGGCGATGACGAAATTCGCTGTCTCGTCGGCGGATTGGCCGCCGTGACCGCCGCCGGGCTTATGGCCGTGATCGCAGGTGACGATGATGTTCCACCGCTCGCGCGGATGGGCCTTGGCCCGGGCGTCGACGGCATCGACGATCCGGCCGACGAGTGCGTCGACGCGGGTGACGGCGTCGAGATAGTCCCGCGAGGCGCCGCCGTGGCTGTGACCGGCGGTGTCGACCTGATCGAGATGGGTGAACAGCAGATCCGGACCGGCCTTGGTGATCGCGTCGACATCCAGATCGGTGGTGGCGGCGTCGATCTTCTGCTCGGTCGGGTCGGCCGGGGGCTTGCGGGTGGCGATGTCGACATCGGCATGCGGGGTGCCGCTGCCGCTCATGACAGGGATGCGATCCCAGCTCGCGATCGAGCGGGTGTCGAGTGCGGGCCTGGCCCGCTCCGCCCGGGTGAAGACGGTCGGATACTTCGCGAACGGCGCGGCGGTGAAGTTGTTGTCCTTGATGCCGTGTTTGGTATCCCACACTCCGGTCAGCACGCTGGCCCACGACGGTCCGGAGACCGTGATGTGCGGCGCGATCGAGCGCTGCCCGAGGGTGCCCTCGGCGGCCAAGCGCAACAGCCGAGTGGCTTTGGCCTCCTGGACCTTTCGGAACATCGTCCCATCCAATCCGACCACCACCACCTTCTCGATGCCGCCGGCGCTGTCCTGAGATGGTTCCGCGGCCGCGGCCCCCGCCGCGACGAGTGCGCTCACCGCGACGAGACCGATGGCCGCCAACTGCTTCAGATAACCCGGTGCTCTACTCATGCCCACCACCAGACCACGGCCACCGCCGCCCGCGGCCCCCGTCGGCACGACGTTCACACAGGATTCAGCGGGGAACCGATTACGTTGTCACGGTTGACAATTCGAGAACAACGTCCGACTCTGCGACGGCTATCCCGAGTTGCGCAGGGCCGTCGCCAGGCCGTTCATGGTGAGCAGGATGCCGCGCTCGACCAGTTCGGTGGTGTCGCCGGCGCGGCGTCGACGCAGCAGATCCACCTGCAGCTGATTGAGAGGCTCCAGATAGGGGAAACGATTGCGAATGGATTCGGCCAGCGCCGGATTGTCGGCAAGGAGCTGGTCGCTGCCGGTAACGGCCGCATGCATGCGGACGGTGCGGTCGAATTCGTCGCGGATCATGCCGAGGATGTGCTCGCGCAACGATTCGTCCTCGACGAGTTCGGCGTAGCGGGCGGCGATATCCATATCGGCCTTGGCCATGACCTGCGCCAGATTCGAGATGACCGTGCGGAAGAACGGCCACTGCTGATACAGCCGCGACAACGTCGCCAGTCGGCCCGGATCGTCGCCCACCCACTGCTCGATCGCGGTGCCCGTGCCGTACCAGCCGGGCAGCATGACCCGCGACTGGCTCCAGGCCATCACCCACGGAATCGCGCGCAGATCGCTCACCGAGCTGGTGGGCTTGCGCGAGGCCGGGCGGCTGCCCAGGTTCAGGTCGGCGACCTCGGCGATGGGAGTGGACGCGCGGAAGTACTCGACGAAACCCGGTGTGTCGTGCACCAGTCGCGCATACGCGCGCCGGGCCAGCTCGGCCAGCTCCTCGAACAGCTCATAGGCGGGTTCGGCCTCGGCGCCGAGGCCCTCGACATCCAGTAGCGTCGACTCGAGCGTTCCGGCGACCAGCGCCTCCAGATTGCGGTAGGCGGTGCCGCGATCGGCGTATTTGGTCGAGATCACCTCGCCCTGTTCGGTCAGGCGCAGCGATCCACGCACCGCGCCTGCCGGCTGGGCGAGGATGGCGTCGTAGCTGCGGCCGCCACCGCGGCCCACGGTGCCGCCACGACCGTGGAACAGCCGCAACCGAATTCCGGTCTTGCGCGCCGCCTCCACCAGATCCAGTTCGGCGCGATACAACGCCCAGTTGGCCGCGAGATAGCCGCCGTCCTTATTGGAGTCGGAGTAGCCGAGCATCACCTCCTGCTGCATGCCGCGCGCGACGACCAGACGGTGGTAGGCCGGGACTTCCAATGCGGCGACGAGGGTTTCGGCGCCGTGGCGCAGATCGTCGATGGTCTCGAACAGCGGCACCACCCCGACCGGGCTGCTCGGCGGCGTCTGCGCATCGCCGGGATCCAGGATCCCGGCCTCCTTCAGCAGCAGCGCCGCCTCGAGCAGATCGCTGACCGAGGTGCACATGCTGATGATGTAGTTGGGCACGGTGTCGGGGCCCAGATCGTCCAGTGCGGCCTTGGCGGCCCGCACCACGCCCAGCTCCTTGACGGCCAGTTCGCTCAGCCGCGCCGTCGGGCCGAGCAGCGGACGTCGCGTGCCGAGTTCGGCCGCCAGCAATCGCACGCGTTCGGGTTCGGGCAGGCTCGCATAGTCGGAATGCACTCCCGCCCAGGCGAACAGCTCCGCGACGACCTGTTCGTGCGTTTCGGAGTTCTGGCGCATGTCCAGGCCCTGCAGATGGAAGCCGAAGGTTTCGACCGCGCCGCGCAGCGCGGCCAGCCGGTCGTCGGCCAGCAGCCCGTCGCCGGAGGCGCGCATCGACGCGTCCACGACAGTCAGATCGTCGAGCAGTTCCCCGGGACCCGCGTACGGTTGTGCGCCGACATCCACGCCCTCGCCGGGGATCTCGCCCACGGCCCGCTTCGTCGTCGCGGTGAGCCGCGCCCGGATACCGCGGATCGCGCGGCGATAGGGTTCGTCGGCGCGCTGCGGCGATTCGTCGTATCCGGCGTCGGCCAGCCGCGCCAGCTCGGGCGAGACCTGCACCAGCCGCGCCGACTGGGACAGCGACTTCTCCAGGCCCACAAGCTCTTTCAGATAGTGACCGAATGCGACCGCGCCCGCGCGGTGGGTGGCGCGACGCACCACCTCCCCGGTGACGTTCGGATTCCCGTCGCGATCGCCGCCGATCCACGATCCCGGCCGCAGGATCGGGCGCGTCAGCAGCTCGCGATCGGGCCACCGCGACCGCAGCGCGTCGCGCACCTCGGCGTTGATCCGCGGGATCACCTCGAGCAGGGACATATCGTAGTACCGCAGCCCGACCTCGATCTCGTCCTGAATTCGCAGGCGCGCCAAGCGAATCAGAGCGGTGCGCCACAGCGTGAGCACCTGACGGCGCAGCCGGGTCTCGAGTTCGGCGTATTCCGGCTCGGTCGCGCTGTAGCGCTGACGCATCCGCATCAGCTCGGTGATGCGCGACTGCACGTCGAACACCGTGCGGCGGCGGGTCTCGGTGGGATGCGCGGTGATCACCGGCGACATCAGCGCATCGGCGAGCAGCTCGGCGACGGTCGCGCCGTCCGGCGGGGCGGAGTCCAGCTTGCGGTACGTCGCGGCCAGGCTCGAATCCTGCGGCGGCTCGCCCGCCGCCTGATGGACCGTGCGGCGGCGGTCGCGCTGCAGATCCTCGGACAGATTGGCCAGCAACAGGAAATGGCTGAACGCCCGGATCAGCGGGATGGCGACGTCGATCTCGGTATCGCGCAGCATATCGGCGACCGCGCTGCGTTCCACCTCCGATCGGCGCACCCGGAACGCCTCGACCCGGACCCGCTCGATGAGGTCGAATACCTCCGGCCCCTCGTGGTCGCGAATCGTCTCACCCAGGATCGCACCGAGGAAACGGATATCGTCGCGCAGCGGCGCGGTGGCGGCCTCGATCTGATCTTCGCGCATAGGGCCAGTATCGACCATCGGTGCGATCGCGGGCCGTCGCAGGCTGCGCAAATGTGGGCGCGGCCACCATCGCGCCCGGAATACTCCCGCTCGACCGGCGGGTTCGCCTGGAACATGCGTACCTTCATCGTGCACGGCTACTCCGCCTCCGTCGATGCTCACTGGTTCCCCTGGCTGGCCGAACGGCTCGAGAACGCCGGCCATCGTGTATCGATCGTGGACCTGCCCACGCCCACCGCTCCGATCCGGCGGGAATGGGATGCCCGGCTGGCCGCCGAGCGGGTCACCCACGGCCGCGCGGTTCAGGACAGTCGGCGGGGCCCGACATCGAAGCGGCTGGGTTCGGGGCCGATGCGTACGCGCGCGTAGAGGATGGCGGCCCCCTGCGGCGAGGCCAGCACCGGTTCGATCGCGAGCTCACGGACCTCGGGCAGATCGTCGCAGAGGGCCGAAATGCGTTGCGCCAGTTCGGCGAGCGCTCGCTTGTCCACCGGTTCCCCGACCGTGCGCCCGGGCACTCCGGTCTGCCCGTCCAGCAGCGGTGCCGCGCGCGGCGCCTCGATCAGCGCGACCGCTTCGGCCTCGGTCAGCGGCAGCGCCCGGTACACCCGGTCGCCCAGCAGGTCGATGATGGTTCCCGACAGCCCGAAGCTGATCACCGAGCCGAACGACGGATCGTCGCGCACCCGCAGCACACAGCCCAGGCCCTTGGTGGCCATCCGCTGGATGTGCACGATCTCATTGCCGGACAGTTCGGCCAGATCGTCGTAGGCGCGGCCCACCGCCGAGGGTCGCCACAGATCCAGCCGTACCCCGGTCAGATCCGGGCGCAGCCGCCACAGTTCGCCGGTTGCCTTGGCCGCCACCGGATATCCGAGCTCCTCGGCCGCGGCGATCGCCGCCTCGGCATCTCGGACCTCCCGGAATTCGACCACCCGCACGCCGTAGCAGGCGAGCAGTTGCGCGGCGTCGAGATCGGCGAGCCAATCACCCTCGGGTACGCGAGACATCCACTGCCCCACCAACTCCCGTGCCCGCTCGGTATCCAGATCCGCCGGTCGCACGACCGCCGACACCGGCCGGGTTCGCCAGTCCGCGTAGCGCCGCACCCGAGCCAGCGCCCGCGCCGCCCGTTCCGGCTCCGGATAGGACGGGATCGACCCGCGCTCGACGATCCCGCCGGCACCTCGTGTGGACAACAGATTCGGCATCCCGTGTTCGGCGACGAAGGTGGTCAGAACCGGTTTCGAGATGCCGGCGGCGCCGGAGCGAATGGCCTCGGCGTACGCCGCGATCGATATCGGCACGGGCGGGGAGAAGATCACGATCAGCGCGTCGACCTGCGGATCGTGCGCGGCCGCGGCGACGGCGGTGAGATAGTCGGCCGGATCGGCCCGCGGGCCCAGATCGGTCGGCTCGCCCACGACGAGTCCCTCCCCGAGCGCCGCGTCCGCGGCCAGCCATTCCAGCGCCGCGCTGTTGCCGATCACCGCCAGCCGCGGCCCGGCGGGCAGCGGCTGATAGGCCAGCAGCATCGCGCAGTCGAACATCTCCGAGATGGTGTCCACCTGCACGATCCCGGCCTGCGCGAACAGGTCTCGCTCGAGTGAGCGTTCCAGCGGGCTGATCGGACCGGTATGCATGGCGTTGCGGCCGTTGCTCACCACGACAACGGGTTTGGTGCGCGCCATCCGCCGCGCGATCCGCGAGAACTTGCGCGGATTGCCGAACGTCTCCAGATACAGCAGCACCACATCGGTATCGGGATCGGTGTCCCAATACTGCAGCAGATCGTTACCGGAGACGTCGGCGCGATTACCCGCGGAGACGAAGGTCGACAACCCCAGCATGCGCGCGGCCGCCTCGCCGAGAATCGCCCCGCCCAACGGTCCGGACTGACAGAAGAATCCGACCCGACCCCGGCCAGGCAGCACGGGGGCCAGAGTGGCATTGAGCGAGACCGCCGGATCGGTGTTGGCGATGCCGAGCGCACTCGGCCCGACCACCCGCATGCCATGCCCGCGCGCGGCATCGACCAGATCGCGTTCGGCGGCGTATCCGGCCGGTCCGGTCTCGGAGAATCCGGCGGTCAATACCACCAACCCCTTGACGCCCTTGGCCATACAGTCGTCGAGCACCGATTTGATCTCGGTGGCCGGCACGGCGACCACCGCCAGATCCACCTCGTCGGGGATATCGCGGACGGTGGCATAGGAGCGCACGCCGCGCACCGAACTGCGATTGGGGTTCACCGGATAGACCGGCCCCTGGAATACCCCGGACAGCAGATTAGCCAGGACCGCGCCACCGACTCGGCCCGAGGACGGGGTGGCGCCGATCACCGCCACCGCGCGCGGGCTCAGCAGATTGCCGACGCTGCGCGCCTCCGACGCCCGCTCGCGCGAATCCCGCACCGAGAGCAGGGCTTCGGTGGGATCGATCGCGAATTCCAGATGCAGCACCGAACCGTCGCGATTGCGCCGCACCTGATATCCGGCGTCGCGGAACACGGTCACCATCGCGTTGTTCTCCGCGAGCACCTCGGCCACGAAGGTGTCGATGTGATTCTCCGCGGCGGCACCGGCCAAGTGCTCCAACAGAATCGACCCCAGACCCCGGCCCTGATGTCCGTCGGCGACCACGAACGCCACCTCCGCCGCGCGGGTGCCCGCACGATCGGCCAGCAATTCGTAGCGACCGACCGCGATGATCGACTCGCCCAGCACCACCACCAGCCCCACCCGATCGCGATAGTCGACGTGGGTGGTGCGGAACAGATCCTTCGGGGTCATCTTCGGATACGGCCCGAAGTAACGCAGATATCGGGTGCGGTCGGACAATCCGGCGTGGAATCGCTCCAGGGGCTCGGCGTCCTCGGGCGTGATCGGGCGCAGTCGCACCACGCGGCCGTCGGAGGCGAGCACATCGGCGAACCAATGCTGCGGGGGCGGAGGCGGATTCGCGGGCGTGGCGGCGGACGGTTCAGTCACGAGGGTCCTCCGGATCCAGGCCGAGCAGCCCGAAAGTGGCTCGGCGCGTGGCCAATACGGACGTGTCCAGAGCACGTTGCGCGCGGTCGTGGCGCTCGTCGCCGGTCTCCGCGGTGCCGCCGGGCCCGTCCCAGCGGGTGAAGGCGGGTTCGACGCCGTCACTCATGCTGCGCGGCGGTTCGACCGCGGGCAGATAGGCGCGGGCCTGCTCGATCCAGTCGGCCGGAATCGGTGTCGCCGGATCGATATCGCGGTCCAGTGCGGCGGCCAGCAGATGGGTCCAGGCCCGGGGCACGACCCGGATCAGGCCGTATCCGCCGCCGCCGACCGCGAGCCAGCGCCCCTCGGCGTAGCGGTCGGCGAGCTCGCGCATCGCGAGGAACGCCGCCCGCTGACCGTCCACGCTCAACTCCAGATCCGCCAGCGGATCCTCGCGATGGGTGTCGACACCGCACTGACTGATCAGCACCTGCGGCCGGAACGCCGCCAGCGCGCTGGGCACCACGGCGTGGAAACCGCGCAGCCACTGGGCATCCCGGGTCCCGGGCAGCACCGCCAGATTGACCGCGGTGCCCTCCGCCGCCCCCGCGCCGATCTCCTCCGGCCAGCCGGTATTGGGCCACAGCGTGGCCGGATGCTGATGAATCGACAGGGTCAGCACCCGCGGATCGCCGTAGAAGGCCCGCTGCACCCCGTCGCCGTGATGGACGTCGACGTCGACATAGGCGATGCGATCGAAACCGTTGTCCAGCAGCCACGAAATCGCCACGGCCACATCGTTGTAGATGCAGAAGCCCGACGCCGCATCGGCCATCGCGTGATGCATACCACCGCCGATGCTCACCGCCCGGCGGGTGCGCCCCGTGGCGATCTCCCGCGCGGCGGCCAGCGTGCCACCCACGATCACCGACGCTGCCTCGTGCATGCGCGGAAAGACCGGATTGTCCTCGGATCCCAGCCCGTGCGCGGGCGCGACCGGTGTCGGGGCGCCCGGTGGTGGCGGCACGATATGGCGGACCGCCTCGATATAGGCGGGCGTGTGAATCCGCAGCAACTCCGCCTCCCCGGCCGGATCCGGGCTCAGGGTCTCGATTCCGTCGAGTAATCCCAGGCCACGCGCCAGCGCCATGGTGAACCGCAATCGCGCCGGTTTCATCGGATGTTCCGGTGTCCAGCTGTACTCGAGGAACCGGTCGGTCCACACCACCGTGGCGTCGCTTGCCATGGATCCCACGCTAATGCACCGGTGTCGGCGCAAGCGAGAAGCGAACACGGGGAAGCACGGAGCGGATTTTGTCGTTGCCATGCAGTACAAATGCAGCAGACGCGGTGTGCCGGGCAGCGGCGCGCCCCGGGAGCGCACGCATCGTGCGTTCGGGATTTCCGCAGGACCAGCTACATATGCTGACGCCGGTCGCACATCCGCGCGTGAGTAGAATTCGTCCCGACGAAGGGGTAACAGGTGAAGGATCTGGTCGACACCACGGAGATGTATCTCCGTACCATCTACGACCTCGAGGAAGAAGGTGTCACTCCGCTGCGCGCGCGGATCGCCGAACGCCTCGAGCAGAGCGGTCCGACCGTCAGCCAGACGGTCGCGCGGATGGAACGCGATGGACTGCTGACCGTCGCGGGCGACCGGCATCTCGAGTTGACCGAGAAGGGCCGGGCCATGGCGGTCTCGGTCATGCGCAAGCACCGGCTGGCCGAGCGGCTGCTGGTCGACGTGATCGGGCTGGAGTGGGAGAACGTCCATGCCGAGGCGTGCCGCTGGGAGCATGTGATGAGCGAGGACGTCGAGCGTCGC
Organism: Nocardia sp. NPDC051570; assembly: GCF_044454005.1. Classification (NCBI taxonomy): domain Bacteria; kingdom Bacillati; phylum Actinomycetota; class Actinomycetes; order Mycobacteriales; family Nocardiaceae; genus Nocardia; species Nocardia sp. NPDC051570. The sequence goes on from NZ_JBITDI010000008.1 coordinate 105,566, forward strand.
CTCGTCGAGGTGCTCAACAACCCCACCACCTCCCCGTACGGCAATCCCATTCCGGGATTGGACGAATTGGGTGTGACCGGGACCTCCTCCGATGAGGAGAAGCTCGTGCGGCTGTCGGATCTGTCGCCCGGTCAGGTGTCGGCGGTGGTGGTGCGCCGGCTGTCCGAGCACATCCAGACCGATCCGGAGGTCATCGGCCAGCTGCGTGAGGCCGGTGTGGTGCCCGACGCCCGGGTGACCGTGGAGACCCGGCCCGGCGTGGTGGTCATCTCGGTGCCCGGCCACGAGGGTTTCGAACTGTCCGATGAGATGGCCCATGCCGTCCAGGTGAAGTTGGTCTGATCCATGAAACTTCTGGTGACCGGCGGCGCCGGATACGTCGGCGGCGTCTGCGCGCAGGTACTGCTCGAGGACGGCCACGAGGTGGTCGTCGTCGACGATCTGTCCACCGGCAACGCCGACGGCGCGCCCACCGGCGCGAAGTTCGTCGAGGGCGATATCGCGACCGTGGGCGTCGAACTGATCGAATCCGAATCCTTCGACGGTGTGCTGCATTTCGCCGCGCAATCGCTGGTCGGTGAGTCGGTGCAGCAGCCGGAGAAGTACTGGTACGGCAACGTGGTGAAGACGCTCGCGTTGTTGGAGGCGATACGCCGTACCGGAACTCCGCGGCTGGTGTTCTCCTCGACCGCGGCGGTCTACGGCGAGCCCGAACAGGTGCCGATCACCGAGGATTCGCCGACCCGCCCGACCAATCCGTACGGGGCGTCGAAGCTGGCCATCGATCACGCCATCACCTCCTATTCGGTGGCACACGGGCTGGCGGCGACCAGCCTGCGCTACTTCAACGTCGCGGGCGCCTACGGCGGCCTCGGCGAAAACCGGGTCGTGGAAACCCATCTGATTCCGCTGGTCCTGCAGACCGCTCTGGGACATCGGGATTCGATTTCGGTATTCGGCACCGACTACCCGACCTCGGACGGGACCGCGGTGCGCGACTACATCCACATCCGCGACCTGGCCCAGGCCCACCTGCTGGCGCTGGCCCAGTCCCGGCCGGGCGAGCATCGGGTCTTCAATCTCGGCAGCGGCACCGGATTCTCGGTGCGCCAGGTGATTTCGGCATGTGAACGGGTGACCGGCCTGCCCATCGCCGCCGTGGACGCGCAGCGTCGCGCCGGTGATCCGGCCGTGCTGATCGCCTCCAGCGAGCGTGCCATCGCCGAACTGGGCTGGGAGCCACGACACAACGATCTCGACGAGATCGTCTCCGACGCCTGGGATTTCCTGCGGTCGCTGGGCGAGCGGGCACACAGCGCCCGCTGACGGGCGTGCCGCGCTCATCGGTCCCACCGAACCGCGTCGATACCGAGATCCACACCCACCGCGGCGGCCTTGTCCCGGCCGCTGCGGGCCAGTTTTCGCACCTCCCGTGGCGGCATACCGGTCCGCAGGGCGGTATCGAGCAGTGCCGTGATCCGGTGGCCGGGTTCGGCGTGCAGCGCCGCGGCGAAGGCGACCCCGGCGAGCGGACCGTCACCGCGAACGTAGGCGCTGTAGCCGAGCAGGGTCGCCGCCTCGGCGCGATCGGCGCCGGTCGTCGCCTGGCACAGCAGCGTCCACACCGTCTCGGCGGCGTGGGCATGGTCGCCGACCGCGAGCGCGAACAGCGCATCGCGCACCGTCGGATCCCGCAGTGCCACGGCCAGTTCCGCGAGTTCGCGCGCCCGCACCAGCTCGCCGGAATCGACCGCCGCGATCGACCAGAGCACCATCTCCAACGCGGCCCGGCTGTAGGAGCCGGGCTCGCAACGACAGACGGCCCGGCGGTACTGGTCACGCGCCCGTGTCTCGGCCTGTTCGAGCACGGCGGCGACTTCTGCCGCGGCCCGCGGATCCGGCGCGACGACGGCCATCAGCTCCTCGCGTGAGGTCCGGATCGGGCGGCCGTCGAGCACGTGTGCGAGCGTGATCGGCGAATCCGCCGGATTCGATTGCAGGCCGCCGACATCGGGCTCGAGCAGGCTCCACCACGGCGCCTCGCCGGCGATCTCGCGCACCGCGCACACCTCGCCGACGACCACATCCTCGGCCTCCAGCGCGGCGCAGAGCACCCGGACCAGCTCGCGATGCCGCGCCGAGCGGGCGCCCGGGCGCCCGGCCCGCGGCGCGCCGGCGCGATCGTCGACGATCAGGAGCAACACGGCCAACGTCCGTTCCTGCACGCAGATCGTGGCCAGCTGACCGGCCAATCGGGCCCATGCGCCACAACCGAATACGTCCAGATCGTGCCGGGCCACGATGCCCAGGCTCAGCGAATCCGGGTGATCCGGGGCCTCCCGCAGCATGCACACCACCAGCGAACGTTCCGGCATGAAGCCGAGCAACGCCGGGACGGCCGCGATGAATTCGCTCGCATCGTCCAGCCGCAGTCTCGGATCGGGCCACAGCGGCTCGAAGCCGTGGTCGACGGATCGCTCGGCCGAACAACAGGGTTCGCCGGGCGCGGTGGGCGCCGGCGGCCCACCGCGCAGTCTCGGGACCGATCGAGGCTCTCCCGCCCGGCATTTCGGTGACCCGCAGATCGGCGGGCGGGCGGCGTCCCGGGGCGCCTCGAGGGCGCCGTTGTCGCCGGGTACTGGTTCGGCTGGCGTGGTCATGTCGACCAGCTTGCGCGCCAGCCGATCTCACCGATCCCCGGCGACCTGCGGTTTCATCCAGGCTGTGGATAACGGTTCGGCTGTGGATGAATCCGGTCGAAACGACCGTGCCACACCTAGTCCGACGCGGTGGTCAACTGAGCCAGCTCCGCTTCGCTCAGCCGCAGCCCACCCACGGCCAGCAAGTCGGCGAGCTGCGCGGTCGTCCGGGCGCTGGCGATCGGGGCGGCGACGGTCGGCTGCGCGGCCAGCCAGGCCAGGGACACGGCGGCCACCGGGACCCGATGGGCGGCGGCGATGGCATCCAGCGCGTCGAGGACGCGCAGCCCGCGGTCGTTCAGATAGGCCGCCGCACCTTCCGCTCGCGGGCTGTCCACCTCGGCGCCCGGACGGTACTTGCCGGTCAGAAAGCCCTTGGCCAGTGCGTAGTACGGCACGGTGGCCAGGTTCTCGGCCTGGGCCAGCGGCAGCAGATCGCGCTCGAAATCGGCGCGCTCCACCAGGTTGTACTGCGGCTGCACGGCCACGTAGCGGGCCAGGCCCTCGCGGTCGGCAACGGCCAGCGATGCGCGGATGCGCTCGGGCGACAGGTTGGAGGCCGCGACGTAGCGCACCTTGCCCGCGCGCACCAGCTCGTCGTACGCCGCGACCGTCTCCTCGAGCGGAGTGTCCGGATCGTCGTAGTGCGCGTAGTAGAGATCGATGTAATCGGTGCCCAGCCGCCGCAGCGACGCCTCGACCGCACCGTGAATCGCCTTGGCGGACAACCCTTGGAAGGGTGCGAGCCGACTGCCCTTGGTGGCGATCACCACACGCTCGCGCCCGCCGCGCGCCTCGATCCACTCCCCCAGAATCGTCTCGGATTCGCCACCGCTGTTGCCCGGCACCCACGCGGAGTACACATCCGCGGTGTCGATGAAGTTCCCGCCCCCGGCGACGAAGGCGTCGAGCACCTCGAAGGACCCCGCCCGATCCGCGGTCCAGCCGAACACGTTGCCGCCCAGACACAGGGGAAAGACGTCCAGATCCGTCGCACCGAATTTCGCCATGAATTCGAACGTACTCCGGTCAGCCCCGGCGCACGTCGCCTACTGCGGCGGTGAACACCTGATCCAGTCCGGCCGTATCGGCGCGGCCGTCGCCGTAGCTCATGTAGGTGACCGCGATGCGCACCTCACCGATCTGCCCGAGCAGGGTCTGCAGCGACCGCGTCAGCCCGGGCCCGCCCACCTGTCCGGTCACCGTGCGCCGCAACGCGAGCGCATCGTCGACATGTGCGGGCGGCGGCGGATCCAGCTGCGTGGCAACGGTATTCGTGACCGGTCCGCGGCTGACGCGGATCGTGCCGCAGCGCTGCAGCCGGTCGCGCAGCCGGGCCAGCGGGACATCGGTCCGGGTCAGCTCGACGGTGAGGGTGGCTCGGGTGTCGTTATCGGTGCCGACCGCGATCGCGCCCCGATCCGGCTCGAACGACGGCGTCGGTACGGCGCAGTCGGCCGGATCGACCTGTGCGCCCTCGGGAGTTCCGCTGATGTCCCCGGCCGCGCGGCGTGCCCGATCGGGCGGCAGCACGACGGTCGTATACCTCGCCGGAAACTGCTCCCGGCCCGGCAGCAACCGCGTCAACGGGCCGGCGGAGGGTGCGGTCGTATTCCGCGCGGCCTCGGGATGTCCGGACACCGTCGAACCGCACGCCGTGAGCATCAAGCCCAGCGCCGCGCATCCGAGGGCCCGACCGAACGCGCGCCCATACCGCGCGCCCGGTGAATCCGGCACGATCACATGTTCACTATGCCGAAGCGGCGCGAACGCCCCGCGCTGCCACGCCGGTGCCCGGTGGGCGGGAATGTGAATCGGTTACCGGTTGTTGTCCGGGTGCGGTCCACCCCACCCTGCGAGGTCTCCGAAGAACATGAGAGACAATGAAGGTGGTCGGCGATCCCGCGTCGAGGTGGGCCACCGCAGGAAGGAGTACGCGATGGACTACGAGTCGCGAATGTACGAGCTGGAGTTCCCCGCTCCACAGCTGTCGTCCGCCGACGGTGCCGGTCCGGTGCTGGTGCACGGGCTGGAGGGTTTCACCGACGCCGGCCATGCGGTGCGCCTGGCGACGACCCATCTGCGCGAGAGCCTCGAATCGGAGCTCGTCGCCTCGTTCGATGTGGACGAACTGCTCGACTACCGCTCGCGACGTCCGCTGATGACGTTCAAGACCGATCACTTCACCGATTACGCCGAGCCGGAACTGAACCTGTGGGCCCTCAAGGACACCGAGGGCACGCCGTTCCTGCTGCTGTCGGGTCTGGAACCGGATCTGCGCTGGGAGAAGTTCGTGACCGCGGTGCGCCTGCTGGCCGAACAGCTGGGTGTGCGCCGGACCATCGGCCTGAGCGCGATCCCCATGGCGATTCCGCACACCCGCCCGCTGGGCGTGACCGCGCACGCCAGCGACAGCGATCTGATCGGCGACCATCAGCGCTGGCCCGGTGAGCTGCAGGTACCCGGCAGCGCCTCGTCGCTGCTGGAATTCCGGATGGCCCAGCACGGCCACGAGTCGATCGGCTTCTCCGTGCACGTGCCGCACTACCTGGCCCAGACCGCCTATCCCGAAGCCGCTCAGACCCTGCTCGAGAGCGTTTCGGACAACGTCGGCCTGCGGCTGCCGCTGGCCGCGCTCGGCGAGGCCGCCGCGCGCGTGCGCGAACAGGTCAACGAGCACATCGCCGGCAACGCCGAGGTGGAGACGGTCGTGCAGGCCCTGGAACGTCAGTACGACAGCTTCGTCACCGCCCAGGAACGCCAGTCCAGCCTGCTCGCGGGCGACGCGGACCTGCCCACCGGCGACGAACTCGGCGCGGAATTCGAACGCTTCCTGGCCGAACAGTCCGGCCTCGGCGACGACGAGGACGGCCGCGAGAGGTAATGCCAGGGCGCGGAAAACCGCGTAACAACACCCGGTAACGTTGAAAGACGTGCAGCTTTCCGAACTGATCCCCGATCGCGCCATGCCCGATGTGGATCCGGAGTGGCTGTACGAGAGCTTCGCCGACTGGACCCTCGAACAGGGCCTGACGCTGTATCCGGCGCAGGAAGAGGCGCTGCTGGAGCTGATGACCGGGGCGAATGTCATTCTGGCCACGCCCACCGGTTCCGGTAAGTCGATGGTCGCGGTCGGCGCGCATTTCGCGGCGCTCAATCGCGGTCAGCGCAGTTATTACACCGCCCCGATCAAGGCCCTGGTCAGCGAGAAGTTCTTCGCGCTGTGCGAGGTATTCGGCGCGGACAAGGTCGGGATGGTCACCGGCGACGCCGCGGTGAATCCGACCGCACCGATCATCTGCGCGACCGCGGAGATCCTGGCGAATCTGGCGCTGCGCGAGGGCGCGGCCGCCGAGGTGGGCCAGGTGGTGATGGACGAGTTCCATTTCTACTCCGATCCCGATCGCGGCTGGGCCTGGCAGGTGCCGCTGGTGGAGCTGCCGAACGTCCAATTCCTGCTGATGTCGGCCACTCTCGGCGAGGTCGACTTCTTCGCGAAGGATCTCGAGCGCCGCACCGGCCGATCCACCGCGATCGTCACCGGCTCCGAGCGCCCGGTGCCGCTGATGTTCTCCTACGTCCGCACGCCGATCACCGAAACCCTCGAGGAATTGGTCTCCACCCACCAATCCCCGGTCTACGTCGTGCATTTCACCCAGGCCGCCGCCCTCGAGCGCGCGCAGGCGCTGACCAGCGTCAACTTCGCGTCCAAGGCCGAGAAGGATGCCATCGCCGAGGCCATCGGCAGTTTCCGTTTCTCCAGCGGTTTCGGCAAGACGCTCTCGCGGCTGATCCGCCACGGCATCGGCGTGCACCACGCGGGCATGCTGCCCAAGTACCGCCGCCTGGTCGAGCGGCTGGCCCAGGAGGGCCTGCTGAAGGTGGTGTGCGGCACCGACACCCTCGGCGTCGGCATCAACGTCCCGATCCGCACCGTATTGCTCACCGGGCTCACGAAATTCGACGGTGTGCGCACCCGCCGCCTCAAGGCCCGCGAATTCCATCAGATCGCCGGACGGGCGGGGCGCGCGGGCTACGACACCATCGGCACGGTCGTCGTGCAGGCCCCCGAACACGAGGTCGAGAACGCCCGGCTGCTCGCCAAGGCCGGCGACGATCCGAAGAAACAGCGCAAGGTCCAGCGCCGTAAACCGCCCGAGGGCTTCGTGTCCTGGTCCGAGGACACCTACAACCGCCTCATCGCCGCCGAACCCGAGGCGATGGTCTCGCGCTTCCGGGTGACCAACTCCCTGCTGCTCAACGTGATCGCGCGGCGCGGCAACTGCTTCGATGCCATGCGGCATCTACTCGAGGACAATCACGAACCGCGCCCGGCGCAACGCAAGCACATCCTCAAGGCGATCGGGCTCTACCGGGCTTTGCGCGATGCGGGCGTGGTGCAGCAGCTCGACGAGCCCGACGAATTCGGCCGCCGCGCGCGGCTGACCGTGGACCTGCAGCGCGACTTCGCACTCGATCAGCCGCTGTCCCCGTTCGCGCTGGCCGCGTTCGAACTCCTTGACAGCGACGCGGTGACCTACACACTGGATGTGGTGTCGATCATCGAGTCCACGCTGGAGGATCCGCGTCAGCTGCTGCTCGCCCAGCAGCACAAGGCGCGCGGCACCGCCATCGGCGAGATGAAGGCCGACGGCATCGACTACGACGAGCGCATGGAGCTCATCGAGGACATCACCTGGCCCAAACCCCTGGCCGAACTGATCGAGCCCGCGTTCGAGACCTATCGGGCCGGTCACCCCTGGATGTCGGAGTTCAGCCCCGCCCCCAAGTCGGTGGTGCGCGAAATGATCGAGCGCTCACTGACTTTCACCGAACTGGTCAGCGAATACGAGTTGGCGCGCTCGGAGGGTCTGGTGCTGCGCTACCTCGCCGACGCCTACCGCGCCCTGCGCCGCACCGTCCCCGAATCGGCCCGCACCGAGGAGCTCGAGGACATCACCGAATGGCTGGGCGAGCTTGTGCGCCAAGTGGATTCGAGTCTGCTCGACGAGTGGGAGCAGCTCACCAATCCGGGTGCGGAGAACGACGACGACCAGCTGGCCTTCGGCGCGGATACGGTACGCCCGATCACGGCCAATGAGCGCGCCTTCCGCGTGCTGGTGCGTAACGCGATGTTCCGGCGCGTCGAGCTGGCCGCGCTGGGCCGCTGGGATCGGCTCGACGAGATGGGTGACGGGCCGGACTGGGAGTCCGCGCTGGAACCCTACTTCGCCGAATACGGAACCCTCGGCACCGGCCCGAATGCCCGCGGCCCCAGGCTTTTCCAGATCGATCAGCGTCCGGACTTCTGGCATGTGCGCCAGGTGCTCGACGACCCGGCGGGCGATCACGGCTGGTCCCTCGACGCCGTGGTCGACCTCGCCGAATCCGATGCCGCCGGCGAGGTGGTGTTCGACGAGATGGCGGTGACGGCCGGATGAACTCTTCGGTCCGCATTCCCGTCAGCGCACTGATCCTGCGCCGAAAACAGGTCCCGGCATCGGCCGGGAATCCTGGATGGTGACACCGCTCACTGCCGAGTGGTGATGTTGTGCTGCGCATGCAGCGGCGTCATCAGGGCGTATGGAATCACCGTCGGGTGTCAAGACGGCGTCAATCCGGTTCGTAATACACAGCATCCTGCTGATACTGTCTCGCTCGGCCTGCAGCGGAAAGCTGCCCAGAAGGAAGAGAGTTCCCTTAGATTGTTGAGCTCAAACGCGCCCGAGTCGCCCTGTCTCGTCATCGATCTCGCCCGGGTGCGCGACAACTACCGCGCACTGCGGTCCGCGCTACCCACAGCGCGAATTCGGTTCGCGGTCAAGGCATCTCCCCTGCCGGAGATCATCCGGCTGCTCTCCGACGAAGGCGCCGAATTCGATGTCGCCAGCATCGGCGAGATCGAGCAGTGCCTGAGCCTGGGCGTCGACCCGGCCGCACTCTGCTACGGCAATCCCATCAAGAAGGCGAGCCATATCGCGGCCGCCCACGCCGCGGGTGTGCGCCGCTATGCCTTCGATACCGAGGACGATCTCGAGCGCATCGCCGAGCACGCGCCGGGCACGGAGGTCGAGTGCCGCTTCCTGGCCTCGGCGCCGCAGTCGCAGACGCCCTTCGGCACCAAGTTCGGCTGCGCGCCCGGTGAGGCGGTGCGGCTGCTGGTGCGGGCGCGCGATCTGGGACTGCGGGTCATCGGGCCGTATTTCCATGTGGGCTCACAGCAATTGGACCCGGCGGCGTGGCGGATCGGCATCGAGCAGGCCGGCGCGATCACGGAAGCCTTGGCGGTCAAGGACATTGCGGTCAGCGCGGTGAATATCGGTGGGGGACTGCCGATTTCGTATGTCGATCCCGCGCCGACGCTGTCCGAACTGGGTGCGGTGATCGCCGAGGCGGCATCGCACCATCTCCCGGAGCACACCGATCTGGTGGTGGAACCCGGCCGCGCCCTGGTGGGCAGCGCCGGCGTGATCCACGCCGAGGTCGTGAACGTGCGCATCGCGCCGGACGGGCGGCGCTGGATATACCTCGATATCGGCCGTTACAACGGAATGGCCGAAACCGAGAACGAGTACATCGCTTACCGGATCGAAACCTTACGAGACGGTGACCCCACAGACGAGGCGGTGATTGCCGGTCCGACCTGTGACGGAGACGATGTACTCTATCAACGCACGCGTGTCCTGTTACCTACCACGCTGCGAGCCGGTGATCCCGTTCGGATCTTCGATACCGGCGCCTATACGGCGAGCTATTCGTCGGTGTCCTTCAATGGTTTCCCGCCTCTGACTGTGCATGTCATTGGCGCTGAGCGAGAGTGAGTTTGCCCATGACGGCAGAATTCACCGGTTGGCATGTGCTGGCCGAGTTCGGTGGTGTCGACGCAGCCCTTTGCAACGATCTCGAACGACTCGAAACAGCGCTTCGAAAATCGTTGCTAGGAGCCGGAGTCACCATCTGCGATGTGGTTCATAAGCAGTTCGAACCGCAGGGCGTGACGGTGTTGGCGCTCCTTTCCGAGTCGCATGCCTCGATTCATACCTATCCGGAATCGGGCGATATCTTCGTCGACGTGTTCACCTGCGGCAGTATCGGCGCCGGTGCCACGAAGGCGGTCGAACTACTGCAGGCGGAGCTGTCCCCGGGCAGTGTGCATATGGAGGTGATCCAGCGCGGGCACGCCGCCCGCCGGATCCACGAGCCCGTCGGCGAGGGTCTGACCCGCGTCTGGGATCTGAAGGATGTCCTGGTCGACACCCGAACTCCGTTCCAGCACATGGTGATCGCGCGCACCGAACAGGGTGTGTCGCTGTTCTCCGACGAGGATCGCCAGTCCACCGAGTATTCCCAGCTGACCTATCACGAGGCCATGCTGGTGCCCGGTTACGCGCTGGCCGCGAAGCTGGACAAGGTGCTCATCGTCGGCTCCGGCGAGGGCGTGGCCTCGCAGATGTCGGTCGCCGCCGGTGCGTCGCTGGTCGACCACGTCGACATCGATCAGCTGGAGGTGGAGCTGTGCGCGAAGCATCTCCCCTACGGCTACACCGAGGCCGATCTGGACCGGGCGGTCGCGCAGCAGGGCCCGATCAAGATGCACTACGCCGACGGTTGGGACTTTCTGGCCAAGGCCGAGGCGGCGGGCGTCCGCTACGACATGATCGTCATCGATCTGCCCGACGAGCGCGTCGAGGACGCCCAGCACAACCGCCTCTACGAGGACGATTTCCTGCTGCGATGTAAAGCGCTGCTCGCCGAGGGCGGCGTGCTCGCCGCGCAGGCGGGCTGTCAGACCATGTGGCGCAACGAAACATTGAAGCGCTCGTGGACCCGCTTCCACAACCTGTTCGCCACCGTCGTGCCCTACGTCAGCGACGAACACGAGTGGACGTTCATCTTCGGCACCCCCGCGGTGCTCGAGGATCCGGTGACGAAGATGACCGCCACCCTGGCGAGCCTGCCCTACCGGCCCGAGACGGTCGACGCACAGGCCCTCGTCCGCGGCGCCATCGAACCGCACGCCCTGCGCGTCGGCGTCCCCGTAGGCTGACTGCCGCACAACGGAATACGAGAAAGGCCCGCCCGGATCGGTTGTCCGGGCGGGCCTTTCGCATCGCCACATCGGCGCCGAGGACCGACCGTCCGTCACGAACCCGGTAGCAGCAGACCGAAGGTCGGATGTGGGGAGGCCTGACGTAGGACCAGCCGCCCGCCCTCGGCCTCGACGAGGGAGCGGGCCAGGGCCAGGCCTATCCCGTGGGTGTCGTCGCGGCCGGTCGGGCGGGGAGCGAAGGCGGCGTCGGGATCGGTCAGACCGGGGCCGTGGTCGGAGACCTCGATGAGCAGGTCCTCGGCCACCGTGTGGGCGCTGAGGGTGGTCGGGCCCGCGCCGTGTACGAGTGCGTTGTCGACGAGGACCTCGACGACGTGGCGAATCGCGGTGGCGGAGGCGTGGATCGGCGGCAGGTCGGCCGCGCAGGACACCCGCAGGGATCGTCCGCGCTCGGTGAAGATGGTCTGCCAATGGTCGCGGACCGCGTCGAGCAGGTCGGCGGTCGCCAGCGCTGGGCGGGCCGTGGTCTCGTGCTCCCGGGCCAGGCGCAGGAGATCCTCGATCGTGGATTCCAGTCGCTCTCCGCGGCGCAGGGCGGTCACGACGGCCTGCCGCAGATCCGCGCCGGGGCGGGCCAGTGCCGCCTCCAGGCCGAGCAGCAGCGCGGTCAGTGGCGTACGCAGTTGATGGGAGACCTGGGTGCTGACCGCGCGCTCGCGCTCGAGCAGCCGGCCCAGCCGGCCCGCGGTGACCTGCAGCGCGTCGGCGAGGGTATCGGCCTCGGCGATCCGTGAGCGGTGCGGATCGATGGTGAAATCGCCGTCGCCGAGCGCCCGCGCCGAGGCGGTCAGCCGTTCGAGCGGCCGGGCGATCCGGCCGCCCTCGTAGCGCGCCAGCAGGGCCGCGATGCCGACCGCGGTCAGGCCGAGCAGCACCATGAGCAGCCAGGCGCCGTGGGTCTGTTCGCGGACCAATCCGTAGGGCATGGAGACCCGTACGGTGGCCGCGACGACGCGATCGGTCCAGATCGGCACCGACACCGCCAGATCCGGCCCCTCGATCAGCACATGGATATGGCCATCGGCGGCCGCGGCGGCCAGCGGTGATGTGGCGGGGCCGTTTTGGCGAATCAGCCGACCGTCGACGGTGTAGACGCCGACGGTGCGATTCGCGTGCGGGCGCGCGACGCCCTCGGAGCCGCCGGGTACCGTGGCCGCGGCCCGGAACGCATCGCGCTGCAGTTCGGTGACGGCCTCGGTGTAGTACATCCGCTCCACCGCGATCGTGAGCGGCACGGCGAACAACAGCATCGACAGCGCGGTGACCGCCACGATCGAATTCCATACCCGGCTCCGCAGCGATCGTGCGCGCGAGATCGTAACATGCACTGCCCGAATGCCTTTCGATTCTCCCGGCCCGGCCGTACCACCTATCATCGGATGATGGGATCGGCTCAGCTGCTGGTGGTCGAGGACGACCCCGATATCGGCGTCGAACTGCGTAACGCACTGGTGGGCAACGGTTATACGGTCCACTGGGTGCAGACCGCGGCCGATGCCGAGGCCGCGGTGGCGCGGCGGCGGCCGGATCTGATCCTGCTCGATCTCGGGCTGCCCGACCGCGACGGTGTCGCACTGTGCCGCGTCCTGCGCGCGGCCCTACCCGGCACCGTCATCGTCGTGCTTACCGCGCGTACACAGGAATTCGAGGTCGTGGTCGCCCTCGACGCGGGGGCCGACGACTATCTGACCAAACCCTTCCGGCTCACCGAGCTGTTCGCTCGCCTGCGCGCCCATCTGCGCAGGCAGTCGAGCGGCGAGGGCGCGGCCGTGTTGTGCGCGGGTGAGCTGCGCGTCGACCCGCACGCCCGGCGCGCCTGGATCGGCGAGGCCGAACTGTCGTTGCGGCCCAAGGAATTCGACGTACTGGCGCTGCTGCTGGCGCGCGCAGGGGAGGTGGTCACCCGCGACACGCTCATGTCCACCGTCTGGGACGAGCACTGGTACGGCTCGACCAAGACCCTCGACGTGCACATCTCGGCGCTGCGCCGCAAACTCGCCGAACACGGCGAGGATCCGCTCAGCATCACCACCGTGCGCAGCCGCGGGTACTGCTTCCAGACGCGATGACATTCGACACCTCTTGTCCCCCAATGTATTCGGGATCAACAAAGGCAAGCGTAAGGTTTACCTTCCGATGACCGGGCGCTAACCCTACGATTCGTAACGTCGATGACATGAGTTACGGCACTGCTCTTCGAACCGAGATCCACAGCGACCGCATCACTCCACTCATCGGCATCTTCGACATGTACTCCGCCTCGCTGGCCGCCCAGCACTACAACGGAATGTTCGTGTCCGGCTTCGGCTTCGCGGCCTCGCACTACGGCCTGCCCGATATCGGCTTCATCGCCTGGCCCGATATCGTCGCCTTCGTCCAGCGACTCCGGCTGGCCTTCCCCCGCCAGCATCTGCTGGTCGACATCGACGACGGTTACGTCGACCCCGAGGTCGCCTGCCACGTCGTCACCCACCTCGAACGCATCGGCGCCTCCGGGGTGATCCTCGAGGATCAGAAGCGGCCACGACGCTGCGGCCACGTCTCGGGCAAGCAGATCCTGCCCTTCGACGAATACCTCGAGAAGCTGAATCTGGTGCTCGAGACCCGATCCGATCTGGTCGTGGTGGCACGCACCGATGCCACCGAGGAATCGGAGATCCTCTACCGCGCCGCCGCCCTGGCCGATACCGATGCCGATGTGCTCCTGGTCGACGGCGTCCGCAGCATCGACTGGATCCGCAAGGTACGCAACGTCATCGGCGACAAACCCCTACTGTTCAACCAGATCGCCGGCGGCCTCTCACCACGACTGTCGCTGCCCGAACTCCAGGACCTCGGCGTCGACGTCGCGATCTACTCCACGCCGTGTCTGTTCGCCGCCCACACCGCCATCACCGACGCACTGCTGGAACTGCGCGCCAATGACGGTCGGCTACCCGAATTCGACGCCGCCAGCGTCGGCGTCGCCGCATCGCTGGAGCTGTTGGAGCGCAATATGGCCCGTCATCACGAGACTCGTGGCGATGATCTGCTGGTGACCAGCACCGCGATCACCCGCTGATCCGAGAGACGAAGGGCCCGGATCGATACAGACCGGGATCCGTTGCGGTCTGCGGGACGCAACGGATCCCGGTCTGTACCCATCGAGGAGGCGGTGCGACCCCTCAGCCGAATCGCACCGCCACGGGTCTCACGGCAGGACCGGCGGCTCGATTCCCAACTCGCGCAGGCGGTTCCGGTAGGTCTCGACCGAGGCGAGCTTGATGCCCTCGTAGCCGCGGACCACATCCGCGAGCGACGCGGCCTCGACGGCGCGGTCGTAGTCGGTGCTCAGAGTGGCGGCCAGTGCGGAGACCATGTCGGTGTAGTGCGCGAGCAGGGCGCGTTCGACCTTGCGCAGGTGCATGTAGCCGAACGGGTCGAACTTGGTGCCGCGCAGGCGCTTCCCCTTGGCGAGCACCTTGAGGGCGAGGTGGGTGCGCGGAGTGAAGCCGATCTTCTTCTTCCGGCCCAATGCGCGCAGGATCGGCGGGTGCAGTTTGTAGGTCAGGTTCGCGCCCTCGGGCACCTGGGCCGAAACCTGCTCCACGAAGGCCGGATCCACCAGCCGCCGCGCCACCTCGTATTCGTCCTTGTACGCGGTGAACTTGTACAGCCCGCGCGCGGCCTGTTCGCTGAACTCGGTGCGCTCGGTGACCGCCTGCTGGGCCAGCCAGATGTGCTGCATGACGCCGACGTATTCGCGGGCCACTCGCACACCCTGGAAGCCGATCAGCTCCACCGCCCGCAGCTCGACGAGCCTGCGGGTCTCACCCGTCGCGGACAACCCGTCGAAAAGGTCCACGGGAACGGCGATTTCGATGCGCTCGGCCTGCGGGCGCGCGATGGCGGCCGCGAACGCGTCCGGCCGCGCCACCGCGGCCCGGCCCCAGCGGAAGGCCGCGATATTCGCCGCCACGGCCACGCCGTTGATCTCGATGGCCTCCTCGATCGCCGAGGCGGGCAGCCGCAGGCCGCCCAGCTGATGAGCCGCGCCGATCAGCAGGAAGTTCGCGGCGGTGGTGTTGCCGAAGAGCTCCTCGGCCGCGGCCAGCGCGTCGAACGAATGCACCGTGCGCGACACGCCCTGCAGCCGCGACAGCAGCAGCTCGGTCTCCGGATAGCTCACCGACTTGTCGTAGACCATCGCGCCGGTCGGCGTCTTACTGGTCGAGGCCACCGACAGCGTGGTCTCGGCCGATCCGTACGCCAGATTCTTGTTATCGGCCGCGGCCAGCAGATCGAAGGCCACGATGCAGTCGGCGCCGGCCGGGGTCAGCCGATTGGACGGCTCCAATTCGCCCGCGGCGAACCGCAGATGCGAGACCACCGGTCCGGCCTTCTGGCTCAGCCCGATCTGATCCAGGCTCGCCACCTCGTATCCCGCACGCAGGGCCGCCGTGGCCAGCACCTGGTTCACGGTCACGATGCCGGTGCCGCCGATACCCGCGAGGAAGACGTTCTGCGTGGTGGTCAGGACGGCCGCCGGGAGATCGGCCAGCGCGGGCGGTTCGGGCCGGGTCCGCTTGCGCGGCTTGGCCTTCGCCGGATCCGGCAGCTCCACGGTCACGAACGACGGGCAGTCGCCGTCCATGCAGCTGTAGTCGGTGTTGCAGGAGGTCTGGTCGATGCGGGTCTTGCGGCCGAATTCGGTGTCGACCGGCTGCACCGACAGGCAGTTGCTCTTCACGCCGCAGTCGCCGCAACCCTCGCACACCGCCTCGTTGATGACCACGCGGGTGTTGCGGGTCGGCAGCGTGCCCCGCTTGCGCTGGCGGCGGGCGTCGGCGGCGCAGTGCTGGTCGTAGATCAGCACGGTCACGCCCGGGACCTCCCGCAGGGCGCGCTGCGCCTCGTCGAGCCGATCCCGGTCCCACAGCAGCGTTCCCGGCGCGAGATCGCGCTTGCGGTACTTCTTCGGCTCATCGGCGCAGATGATGATCTGCTTGACGCCCTCCACGCTCAGCTTGTGGGTCAGCCGCGGTACGGCCAGCGCGCCCTCGGCGTCCTGTGCGCCGGTCATCGCGACCACGTCGTTGTAGAGCAGCTTGTAGGTGATGTTCACCCCGGCCGCGATGCACGCTTGGATCGCGAGCTGTCCGGAGTGGAAATACGTTCCGTCGCCGATGTTCTGGAACAGATGCGGCACATCGGTGAACGGCGCCAGCCCGATCCACTGCGCGCCCTCGCCGCCCATCTGCGTGAGGCCGAGCACCTTGCTGTCCTCACGATCGGACAGGGTGACCATGGTGTGGCAGCCGATGCCACCACCGGCCAGCGACCCCTCCGGCACGGCGGTGGAGCGGTTGTGCGGGCAGCCGCTGCAGAAGTAAGCCGCGCGCTTGGTCTCCAGCACCGCCAGCGACAGCGGTTGCGGCAGTGGACGTTTCATCTCGAGGTGGCCGTCGAGCACCCGGCGCAGCGGCTTCACGATGCGCCCGGCGGTCAGCTCGCCGTCCTGATCGAACAGCGGGCGGCCCGCGGCGTCGCGCTTGCCGACGATCTGCGGCGCGTCGGCGCCGCCGTAGAGGATCTCGCGGATCTGGGTCTCGATGAAGGCGGTCTTGTCCTCGACCACGATCAGCCGCTCCAGGCCCCTGGCGAATTCGACGACCCGCTGCGGGGCGATCGGGAACGGCATGCCGATGCGCAGCAGCCGCACGCCCGCGCGGTGCAGTGCCTCGTCGTCCACGCCCAGATCGATCAGCGCCTGGCGCACCGCGTCGAATGTCGTTCCGGTGGCGGCGATTCCGATGCGCGCCTGCGGCGGATCGACCTCGATGACATCCAGATCGTTGAGGGTGCTGTAGGCCTTCACCAGTTCCCAGCGCGGGCCGTACAGATCGGCCTCGGCGATCACGCTGTCGGCCGGGGCGGCCATCGGACGCTGCCGGTAGGTGAACGGCCTGCCCTCCCACTGGATCTCGGGCAGCACGATATCGATATCGCCGGTCGCACCGTCGACCGTCCAGGCGCCGTCGGCGACATCGGCGACGATCTTGAGCGCCACCAGGCAGCCCGATACCCGCGACAGCGCGACACCGTGCAGGCCCATGGTGATGATCTCGCGGGCATTGCGCGGAAACAGCACCGGAATGTTCAGCGCGGCCAGCGAACGCTCCGAGACCGCCGGGACCGTCGAGGACTTCGAGGCCGGATCGTCGCCGACCAGCAGCAGCACACCGCCATTGGCGTTGGCGCCGTACATGTTCGCATGCCGCAGCGCATCGGTGGAGCGGTCCAGGCCCGGGCCCTTGCCGTACCAGACGCCCACCACACCGTCATGGGTCGCCCCGGCGCCGGTGGGCAATTGGCCCTGGCTGCCCCACACCGCGGTCGCGGCCAACTCCTCGTTGAGGCCGGGCACGAAGCGAATATCGTGCTCCGACAGCACATCCGGCATGCCGCTCAGCATCCGGTCGACGCCACCCAGTGGCGAACCCTGGTAGCCGGAGACGAACGTGCCTACCCGTCTGCCCGCCCGCAGATCGCGCACATGCTGTTCCACCAGCTGGCGCGCGATGGCCTGGACACCGGTCAGGACCACGGTGCCGCCGCCGACCCGGTAGCGGTCGGCGAGGTCGTACGGTGCTGGGATCAGTTCGCGGTCGGCGAGCTCGGTCATCAGTTCCACCCGTCCGTTCGGCACCTTCTGAGCGCCTCTCGAAGTTGAGCATTCGTCGCCGTCATCCTGTCCTGACGAGGCGGAATGAACAACAGATGGATCTGGAATTGCGCAATGTGCGCAATTGGGTGCCGTCGGGGTGGGCAGAGGTTGTGCAGAGTGTGACCCGCGACACGATCTCAGGGCTACCGCGTAGAATCGCCCGCGCTGTGGCCCCGGCTACTGTTCGGCACGAGAGGCGGCCTCGCGTCGCCACCGCGCGCACCGGTCCGCATAGCGCGCGAGATGATCGGTCGCGAATGTCTCGGCCGCCCAGTCGTTTCGGGTGACCTCCGCGGTCCAGACGTACGTCGGCACCGGATCCGGACAACCGATCACCGCGATGGCGCGCAGATCGTATTCGTCATCCTCGAAGGCGTCGATGACCCGCCATTCGGCCGCGGTGACCCCGTCGAGGACCAGCCCCGCGACCAGGCGTCCGGGCTGCGGCACGAGGCCCGGATACAGCCGCCCCGCCAGCGTCGCCGCGCGCCAGTCGCGCGCCACGGCCACCTCGTGATCCGGTGTGCGCCCGAGCAATTCGTCGAGCACCGGGGCGAACTGCAGGGTGCCGTAGACGAACAGCCGCGCGCCGACGCCCTCGAGTCTGCTCATACCGACCACCATCCGCGAACGGGCGCGACAATTCGCCGCGCAGTTGCCAGTCTCATGAAACTACTCTGCCCACATCGTCTGAAAAGGCCGAAGCTGCGGATACGTGACCTCAGTCACGGCGGTGCCGATCAGTTGCTGAGCGAGTTACCGGGGGCGGGACACGGCCGCGCCGGTCAGCCGGGCGAAGGCCCGGGCATCGTGCGAGCAGAAGATCGTGATCTCGTTGCCGTGTTCCCGATTGAGCTCGACCAGCCGGCGCTGATTGGCCCGGTACGCGCCCATCGAGATCGAACCCATCTCGTACAG
Organism: Nocardia sp. NPDC051570; assembly: GCF_044454005.1. Lineage (NCBI taxonomy): Bacteria > Bacillati > Actinomycetota > Actinomycetes > Mycobacteriales > Nocardiaceae > Nocardia > Nocardia sp. NPDC051570. The sequence goes on from NZ_JBITDI010000008.1 coordinate 123,999, forward strand.
CCGCCACATCCAGGGCGTGGTCGGATTCGCCGGATCGATCTCGCTGTCGAGATAGAAGGCGTCGCCGGCATGCAGCAGCCAGCCCGCGCCGGTATCCACCGCGACGCCCACATGGCCGCGGGTATGCCCGGGCAGCGGAATCACCAGGATCTCCGGCGGCAGCCCCGGCAGATCGCGCACCGCCTGGAAGCCGAACCATGGTTCGCCACCCTCGAATTCGTTCACCATCCACCGCGGCCCGTGCGCCCATTCCACGGCGCGATAGCGCATGCGTTCGGACATCGTGCGGCCCGCGGTCGCCGCGCGGAATTCGGGGCCGTGCACATGCACTACCGCACCGGGGAAATCGGATAACCCACCGGCATGGTCGAAATCGAGGTGGGTCAGCACGATATGGCGCACATCGGCCGGGTCGTAGCCCAGGGCCTGGATCTGGCGGATCGCGGTCTCGTGTTCGGCGGGCTTGGCGCCGACCAGGAAGCGGCTCGGACCGAGCAGCCGTCCCGGGTTACGTACGCAGTCCAGCCCGAAACCGGTGTCGACCAGCACCAGCCCGGTCCTGGTCTCGACGAGCAGACAGTGAGCGATCGTACCCAGGGACATGCTGCCGCAGTTGAGGTGATGAATCCGCACGGCCCGAGCGTCCCAGACCCTTACCGAACGGTCAATCGCGCTGGTGGCAAAGCAGAGCGGAGATCATTGTGCAGTCTCACAGGGGCCGCCCGGACCGAATGATCTCGGCGAGGTTCTCATAGTCCTCGATGCGCGCGGTCGAGCCGCGAAAGACCAGGCCCAGCGTCCGGCCGGGTGCGGGCGCGGCGAATCGGGCGATTTCCAGCGTGCCCCGGGCGGTTTCGGCGGGCACGGCCATCTCCGGGATGAGCGTCACGCCCAGACCGCCCGCGACACACTGCACCACGGTCGCCAGCGACGCCGCGCGGGTATCGCCGACCGGTCCGGGCCGCACATCGCGCGCCCGGCACAGCTCGAGCGTCTGATCGCGCAGGCAATGCCCCTCGTCCAGCAGGAGCAGCGGCAGCCGATCCAGCGCCTCCGGCGCGAGGTCGGTGCGCCCGGCGAGTTCATGTCCGCGCGGGGCGATCAGCACGAACTCCTCGCTATAGAGCGGGATCTCGACGAAGCCGGTGGATTCGGTCGGCACCGCCAGCAGTGCCACGTCGAGCACGCCGGTGCGCAGCCCGTCCAGCAGCCGCGCGGTCTGATCCTCGATGACATACGGCACCAAAGTGGGCAGTCTACTGCGCAATTCGGGCAGCAGGCTCGGGAGCACATAGGGCGCGACCGTCGGGATGATGCCCAGTCGCAGCGTGCCCCGCAGCCCGTCGCCCGCCGCCGAGGCGACGAAGCGGTCGGCCGCCTCGAGCGTCGCCATCGCCTGCGGCAACAGTCTTTTGCCCGCGGCGGTGACCAGCACGCGGCGCGTGCTGCGCTCGATCAGCTGCAGTCCCAGTCCGTTTTCCAGTGATGCCAGAGCCTGCGATAGCGTTGGCTGGCTCACATTCAGCCGCGCCGCCGCGGTGCCGAAATGCCGATATTCGGCAATCGCCACGAACGCACGCAGCTGTGACAGGGTGGGCTGATAAGTCTGATCAGTCACGCCTATTAGTATAGTGCGACTGATCACCTTTACCTTTCAGTGCTGGTTGGGCAAGATCACACCCGAACACTTCGCACGGCAATCCCGACAACGAAGAGGAGCAAGCATGGCCCTGCTGACCATCGGCGACCAGTTTCCCGCCTACAACCTGACCGCGGTTATCGGCGGTGATCTGTCCAAGGTGAATGCTCAGCAGCCCGACGACTACTTCACGCAGATCTCGAGTGACGACTACGCCGGCAAGTGGCGGATCGTCTTCTTCTGGCCCAAGGACTTCACCTTCGTGTGCCCGACCGAGATCGCCGCGTTCGGCAAGCTGAACGACGAGTTCGCCGACCGCGACGCCCAGGTGCTCGGCGCGTCCGTCGACAACGAGTTCGTGCACTTCCAGTGGCGGGCTCAGCACGAGGACCTCAAGACCCTGCCGTTCCCGATGCTGTCGGACCTCAAGCGCGAATTGGCCGCGGCCACCGGTGTTCTCAACGCCGACGGCGTCGCCGACCGCGCGACCTTCATCATCGACCCGAACAACGAGATCCAGTTCGTCTCGGTGACCGCCGGTTCGGTCGGCCGCAATGTCGACGAGGTGCTGCGCGTGCTCGATGCGCTGCAGTCCGACGAGCTGTGCGCATGCAACTGGAAGAAGGGCGACCCGACCATCAACGCGGGTGAGCTCCTCGCCGCCAGCGTCTGATCCAGGAGGTCACCAAGTGTCTGTCGAGAACCTCAAGAACTCGCTTCCCGAGTACGCCAAGGACCTCAAGCTCAACCTGTCGTCCATCGCGCGGTCGACCGTGCTGAACGAACAGCAGCTGTGGGGCACTCTGCTCGCCTCCGCGGCGGCCACTCGTTCGGCCACCACGTTGCGCGAGATCGCCGAGGAGGCGGCCGACACCCTGTCGGCCGAGGCGTACAACGCCGCCCTCGGCGCCGCCTCGATCATGGGCATGAATAACGTGTTCTATCGGGGCAAGGCGTTCCTCGGCGGCCGCTACGACGACCTGCGGGCCGGGCTGCGCATGCAGATCATCGGCACGCCGGGCGTCGACAAGGCCGACTTCGAGCTCTGGTCGTTCGCGGTGTCCTCGATCAACGGCTGCCAGCATTGCCTGGAGGCACACGAGCACACGCTGCGCGAGGCCGGTGTCTCGCGTGAGGTGATCTTCGAGGCGCTGCGCGTGGCCGCCATCGTCGCCGGTGTCGGCCAGGCCGTACAGGCCACCGAAACCCTCGCCGCGGCGAACGTCTGATTCGATCGAAATGCCCTGCCCCCTTTGGGGGCAGGGCATTTTCGTGTCCACAACAGACCCGTCGGTACTCAGCGGTACGCTGGTTCACCATGGGCGCAGTCGAGAGCGACAGCACACAGATCGAGGTCGTTCGCGTCTTCACCGATGCGGCGGGCCGTTTCGGCAATCCCGTGGGCATCGCCCGCGCCGACGAGGTCGGCGGCGCCGATCACCAGGCCCTGGCCGCGCGCGCGGGCTACAGCGAGACCGTGGTCCTCGACGAGCCCGCCGACGGGCGCACCCGGATGCGGATCTACACGCCCACCAGGGAGCTGCCGTTCGCCGGACATCCCTCGGTCGGTGCGGCCTGGTGGCTCTCGCACACCGGCCGGCCGGTCAAGGTGATCGATGTGCCCGCCGGTCCGGTCGAGGTCGAAGCGCTCGACAACGGCCTGACCTGGATCCGCGCCCGCGCCGAATGGACGCCCAGCTTCACCGTCGACCAGTTCGACAACGTCGATGATCTACTCACCCTGCGGCCCACCGACTTTCCCGAGGGCCATCACTACGTCTGGGCCTGGGTCGACGAACATCGCGGCGCCATCCGCTCGCGATTGTTCGCCCCGGACCTGGGCATCGCGGAGGACGAGGCCACCGGCGCCGCGGCGGTCGCGATCACCGCGCTGCTGCGCCGCGGGCTGATCATCACCCAGGGCCGCGGCTCGCAGCTGTTCACCGAATGGGATTCCGACGGCTGGGTCCGCCTCGGCGGCCGGGTCGTGCCCGACTATCCGGTGGTCATCTGAGCGCTCAGCACCGCCCCGGCACGGGCAGCGCCTCCTGCAGGGCCTCGAGCGTTGTCAGCGGATTGTGATAGCTGACGAAATCCGCGATCTTGCCCTCGCGCATCCGAATCAGCACCACCATGTGATCGCGATAGGAGCCGGCGCCCTCCTCGGCGGCGTCGACCGCGTCGACCTCGGCCAACCAGCGTCCCGGATCGATGAACGGCCGCATCGAGGTGACGGCGAGAGCCTGGTGGCCGTGCATGCCCATCGTCGCGAAGGCCGCACGAATCTCCTCATGCCCGACCAACTCTCGCGGGAAACCCGGCGGCTGCCACGGCAGCAGGATCCGCGCGTCGTCGGTGAGGGTGGCGAGGTAGCCGTCGAGATCGCGGGCCGACTGGCACTGGAAGTTTGCCAGGACGGTCATACGCTCGCGCCGGCGCCGCGCGTCCAGCCCGGCCCGATCGGATTCGGTGGTCATCATGCTGGGTCTCCTACTCCGGAATCTCACGACTTACTAGGGATAACTGAATGTGAGCTAAACCTCTTTCTCATAGTGATCCAGGTCAAACGATCCGCGCAACCGCGAGGACGTCTCACTTTCGTTAGGATCACGACATGCACGTCGTTGCGGCGGTGGTCCCGGATCGGGTCGAGATCTACGACCTGATCATTGGTTGCCATGTCTTTGCCACAACGGTCATACCGGACGTGGGCTACGGCTATGAGGTGCGGGTCTGTGGCGGCGACACCACCGCCATGTCCTTCGGCCAGCGGTTGTTCGGTCTGCGGGCCCGATGGCCGATGGCCGAGCTCGAGAATGCCCACACCATCCTGATCCCGGGATTCCAGCCGCCGTGGGACGTCGATCCGGAGCTGGCCGAGCTGCTGCGGCGCGCCGCACGCGCCGGGGTGCGCATCGCGTCGGTCTGTACCGGTGCGTTCATCCTCGCCGAGACGGGGCTGCTGGACGGGCAGCGGGCGACCACCCACTGGATGAACTGCGATGCGCTGGCGAGTCGCTATCCGAATGTCAAGGTCGATCCGGATGTGCTGTTCGTCGACAACGGATCGGTGCTCACCTCCGCGGGGTATTCGGCGGGTCTGGATATGTGCCTGCATATGGTGCGCAACGATTACGGCGCGCAGGTGGCCGCCGATACCGCTCGCACGATCGTGATGCCGCTGCAGCGCGACGGCGGGCAGGCACAATTCATCGCGCATGCCCCGGATCCCGGCGAGCGCACGGCCCTGCAGCCGATACTGGAATGGGTCGAACATCATCTGGACAAGCCGCTCAGCCAGACCGATATCGCCCGCGCGGCCGGGGTTTCGGTGCGCACGCTGCAGCGGCACTTCCAGGAGCAGCTGGGTACCACCGCCCTGCAATGGCTGCTGCGCACCCGCATCGATCGCGCCCGGCAGCTGTTGGAGACCACCGATCTGTCGATCGAGCAGATCGCCGACCAGTGCGGCTTCGGTTCGGCGGTCACGCTGCGGCACCACTTCGGCCGCAAGGTCGGGGTCGCACCGCTGGCCTACCGCAAGGCCTTTCGCTGACTCAGCGCAGTGCCGCGATCATCATGTAGGCGGTGCCGAGGTCCATCACCACATGCGGAATCCGCGCGAGCGGGCCGGTGACACCGGATGGATGTGCGAAGGCGTGCCACAACGACACCCGAGCCGGGAGCAGCGCCAGGACGGCGTCGACCGCGAATACCGCCGCGAGGGCCCACAGCACCGGCCCGTGCCGGCCCGTGCCCATCTGTCCCGACATGGTCATATGTCCCGACATGGCGTAGAGCATGGCCGCCGCGGCCAGCAGATGGTAGGCGACCGCCGCGCCCGGACCCGAGGCATTTCCCGTGCGCCACTGGATGATTCGCCCCATCAGCAGCAGTGCGTAGACCACGACCATGGCGGTCAGCACCCCACTGAGGGCGGGCGGACTGGCCGCGGCCGGAAAGATCAGCATCACCCCCATCACCAGGCACATCAGCAGATGGGCGGCATCGGATTCGTAATCGACCGCACGCGAAAACCGCTGTGCCCCTTCACCCGCCACCGACCCCAAGGCGACCCGCCCCGCCACGATCATTCCGGCCACCGCGAACGCGATCACCGCCGCCCACCGCAGCACCCCGTACTCCAGCACGAATCCGGCCACGCCAGCCCACCTTTCCGGCACTGCCCCTCCGCCGCCCTGCCTCCATGCTCGCACCCGATCCGGGCAGGGGCACCCTGTTCTGCGGATTCACCTTTCTGACGACCGACCAGTTTCGAGTTACCGTGTCGCATGCGAATCCTGGTGGACGATGTGACCGGCGCGGAGCTGATCGACCTGCTCGGCAGCCACCTGGCCGATATGCACGAGCACTCCCCCGAGGACAGCGTGCACGCGCTGGATCTCGACGATCTGCGCAAGCCGGAGGTCACGGTCTGGACCCTCCGGGACGGCGACGCCCTGGCCGGATGCGGTGCCCTGAAGGAACTCGATCCCACCCACGGTGAGATCAAGTCGATGCGCACCGCCCCGAACTTCCGCCGCCGCGGCATCGGCGCCCGGATGCTCACCCATCTCATCGCCGAGGCACGCACCCGCGGCTACGACCGACTGAGCCTGGAAACCGGTACGGCAGAGTTCTTTTCACCGGCCCACCGCCTCTACGAACACCACGGCTTCCGGTTCTGCCCACCCTTCGCCGACTACGCCGAAGACCCCCACAGCGTCTTCATGACGCTACCGCTATAGGGCCCCGACCTCGCCTTCCTTCAGCCCAGCGCGCGGGCGAGCGCCACGGCCGGATCGGCCATCGACCCAAGGCGCGGGCGAATGCGGCGGCCAACTCGGGCCGCCGACCCGACGGTAACGCCGCCCGTCAGCCCAGAGCGCGGGTGAACGCCGCGACCAGGTCGGCCACCTGCTGTTCGGTGATGACGAACGACGGGGAGATCTGCATGGCGCCCTGGCCCGCGGCGCGGCCCGAAACACCCTGGGCGCGTAGGGCCTTCACCATGGCCGGGCCCGCGGTGGGGTCGGTCAGTTGGACCGCGGCGACCGCGCCCAGGCCGCTGCGGATCTCGGCGACGCTCGGGTGGTCGGCCAGCGGGGCGAGGTGTTCGTGCAGCAGTGATTCCAGATTCTTGCTGGCGTCGAGGAGGTGTTCGCGCTCGATGATGTCGAGGTTGGCCATGGCGGCGGCGGCCGAACCCGCATGTCCGCCATAGGTGTAGCCGTGGCGGAACCAGACGCCGCCGGAGTAGAACGGTTCGGCCACCCGCGGGGCGACGAAGACCGCGCCCATCGGCAGATAGCCGGAGGTGAGGCCCTTGGCGGTGGTCATCAGATCGGGCTCGAGGCCGAAACGGGTGGAGGCGAACCAGGATCCGCCGATGCGACCGAAGCCGGTGACGACCTCGTCGGCGACGAACAGGATGTCGTTGTCGCGGCACAGCCGGCGCACCTCGGCGAGGTAGCCCTCCGGCGGCAGGTACACCCCGCCCGCGCCGATGATCGGCTCACAGAAGAAGGCCGCGATCCGATCGGCGCCCACCTCATCGATCAGGGCCCGCAGCGCCTGCGCGTCATTCCATTCGACCGTGCGGGCATCGGGCATGAGTTCGCCGTAGCCCTCGCGGTTGACCGCGATACCGCCCAGCGCGGTACCCGCGACGTGCATGCCGTGATAGGCCAGCCGACGACCGACGATCAGCGTCTTGTCCGGGCGGCCCAGTTCGTGCCAGTAGCGGCGGGCCAGCTTGGCGGCGGTGTCGACGGAATCGGAACCGCCCGAGGTGAACATGATCTTGCTGCCGGGCACCGGGGCCAGCTCCGACAGTCGCTCGGCGAGCTCCTGGGTCACCGGCGCGGTGAGATCACCGAAGTTGCTGTAGTGGGCCAGCGTCGACAGCTGAGCGGCGACCGCATCGGCGATCTCGCGGCGGCCGTGCCCGACATTGGTGAACCACAGTCCGCCCGTGGCGTCGAGGTAGCGGGTGTCGTCGCGATCCCAGATATAGGCGCCCTCACCGCGTGCCACCACGAACGCACCATCGCGTTCCACCGCACCCATATCGGCGAATCCATGCCACAGCGCACCCATGTTCAGGCTCCTCTCCGCACACCCAACCGGCCGTTACCGACCGCGCACCACACTACCTGCGCGCCGATCCGGCCTCGACCCACCGGGCGCGCGGCGCCTCACCCCGCGGAATCGGCCCGTGGCGGTCCGCGCAGCGCACCCAGTCCGGCGACCGCGGTCGCCAGGAGCGCGAAGACGGCCGCCAACATCACCATTCCGATGAACAGCGAGACATAACCCTGTCCGCGCGGGTCCATGAACGGATACGGATACCAGTCCACGATCGCCCCGCGGATCAAGGTGTAAACCCCGTACACCGCCGGATAGATCAGCCAGCCGACCACCAGCCGCGCACCGGCCCCCAACCGAGCCGGTATCAGCAACCAATCGGCCATCACGACGATCGGCAGCACCCGATGCAGGACGGAGTTGATCCACTGGTCCTGCAGCATGACGTCGATATTCGCCAGCAGCACCGCATACACCACGCCGGTGATCAGCAGGTAGAGCGTCGCGGCCCCGCGCACCTCCTGCCAGCGCCGCCCCTGCGGGTCGATCAGGCCGCCGAACAGCAGTACGAGCACGCCGAACACAGCGGATTCGATCGTGAAGTAGCTGAGGTAGTTCCCCAGCGAGAATCCGGCGTCGCCGATGTCGCGAATCGGAATCCACACCAGCGCAACGATTCCCAGCACCGCGAACCCGATCCGAATCCCCCGCACCCACAGCGCCGACCCCGCACCGGTGATCATGATCAGATCCTGGCACAGACCACTACATTTCCCACGGCAACGAGGCCGCAAACCCAGTGCCGATCGCTATCGCATACGGCGATACGCGCCGCGGGTCGTAGCGGCCCCGCGGATGCGGTGGTGCGGTCCTACATCCGTGGGGTCATGGTCGTCCCGGCAGCGGATCGCCGTCAGCGTCGTAACGCGGACGGCTCACCGCGGACATCGCGACCGCATCGAGGGCGCGGATCCGGCCCCGGATCAGGGCGGCGATGCCCAGCAGCACGGAGATGAATCGCAGGACGCGGACCCATATCGGCGTTCGGGAACCAGCGATCATTCCTCGATGGTGACATATGGGACAGGCGCTTCGGAGCAAGATCGGCACCGGGTGTGCGCCGCGACGGCGGCGTTTCGCTAGGCTGGTCGATGCAATGACCAGGACCGCCGCCACCTCTCGCGCGCTGCGCACCCGCCTGGGCGATCTCACGATCCGCGACGAATATCGTCTGCGCCGCCGGCTCGATCGGGCCCGCGGCGATATCGCCGACCTCGAGACCGAGATCGCCGCCGCCGAACGGCGAATCCAGGCGCGTCGCGCGGCCGTACCGCAGATCCGCTATCCCGAGCAGCTGCCCGTCTCCGCGCGCCGAGCCGATATCGCCGACGCCATCGCCGCCCATCAGGTCGTCGTCATCGCCGGTGAGACCGGTTCCGGTAAGACGACCCAGATTCCGAAGATCTGCCTGGAGTTGGGGCGCGGCATCCGCGGCACCATCGGGCATACTCAGCCGCGCCGGTTGGCCGCGCGCACGGTCGCCGAGCGGATCGCCGAGGAGTTGGGCACCGAACTCGGCGATGTGGTCGGCTATACGGTCCGCTTCACCGATCAGGCGTCCGAACGCACCCTGATCAAGCTGATGACCGACGGCATCCTGCTGGCGGAGATCCAGCGCGACCGGCTGCTGCGCCGCTACGACACGATCATCATCGACGAGGCACACGAGCGCAGCCTCAACATCGACTTCCTGCTCGGCTATCTCAAGCAGTTGCTGCCCAGGCGGCCCGATCTCAAGGTGATCATCACCTCCGCGACCATCGATCCGGAGCTGTTCGCCCGCCACTTCGCCGACGAATCCGGCACGCCCGCACCGATTGTCGAGGTCTCGGGCCGGTCGTATCCGGTGGAGCTGCGCTATCGCCCACTGGCGCTGGAGATTCCGGCGCCGGCCGGTGAGGGCGAGGACGATGAGGACGCCGATCCTCGCGTGGTGGACCGGGATCCGGTCGACGCCATCGGCGACGCGGTCACCGAGCTGCTCGCCGAGGGCGACGGCGATGTGCTGGTCTTCCTGTCCGGTGAGCGCGAGATCCGCGACGCCGCCGACGCATTGCGCGATCTGCGGCTGCCACGCACCGAGATCCTGCCGCTGTACGCGCGGCTGTCCACGGCCGAGCAGCATCGAGTCTTCGAGTCCCACACCGGACGTCGCGTCGTACTGGCCACCAACGTCGCCGAAACCTCGCTGACCGTCCCCGGCATCCGCTACGTCGTGGATCCGGGAACCGCACGCATCTCCCGCTATTCGATGCGCACCAAGGTGCAGCGCCTGCCGATCGAACCGATCTCCCAGGCCTCGGCCCGCCAGCGCGCCGGCCGCTGCGGCCGCGTCGCCGACGGCATCTGCATCCGCCTGTACTCCGAGGACGATTTCGACACCCGCCCCGCCTTCACCGAACCAGAGATCCTGCGCACCAACCTGGCCGCCGTCATCCTCCAGATGACCGCCCTGGGCCTGGGCGATATCGAGAACTTCCCGTTTGTCGAGCCGCCGGACCGCCGCGCGATTCGCGACGGCATCGCGCTCCTGGAGGAGCTGGGCGCGCTTGCCCAGAAGGATCCGCCGAAACCACTTGCGGCCCGGCCGGATCCCGAATCCAGCGGCCAGAGCAAGAAGGACTCGTCCGGCCGCGCCGAGGACGACCGCCCAGACGGGGAAGACTCCACCGGCGGCCAGGATCTCGGCGCCGACGGCCCGGACCGCGACGATCACAGCTCCGAAGAGGTTCAGGGGCGCGGGAATTCGCGGCGCCGGGATGAGGCGATGGTCGGCGATCTCGTGCTCACCCCGGTGGGGCGCGAGATGGCCCAGATTCCGGTCGATCCGCGAATGGCGCGAATGCTGGTGGAGGCCGATAAGAACGGCTGCCTGCCCGAGGTGCTGGTGATCGTCGCGGCATTGTCGATCCAGGACGTGCGGGAGCGCCCGGCCGAGTTCCAGCAGCAGTCCGATGCGAAACATGCCCGGTTCATCGTGGAGGGTTCGGACTTCCTGGCCTATCTGCGGCTCTGGGACTATCTGCGCGCCCAGCGCAAGGCGTTGTCGTCCAATCAGTTCCGGCGGATGTGCCGCGACGAGTTCCTGCACTACTTGCGGATTCGGGAATGGCAGGATCTACAGGGGCAGCTGCGGACCATCACCAAGGGGCTCGGCTGGTCGTCCGGTGACGGCCAGATCGCCTCGATGCCCGACGATTCCGATCTGCTGCCGTGGGACGGCACGGCGATCCACCAGTCGCTGCTGGCGGGCATGCTGTCGCATATCGGGGTGCGCGAGGCCGAGAGCCGGGAGTTTCTCGGTGCGCGTAATGCGCGGTTCATGATCTTCCCGGGCTCCTCGCTGGCCAAGAAGCCGCCGCGCTGGGTGATGGCCGCCGAATTGGTGGAGACCTCCCGGCTGTGGGGCCGCATGGCGGCGCGCGTCGAACCGGAATGGGCGGAGCGGCTGGCCGGGGATCTGGTCAAACGCACCTACTCCGAACCGCATTGGTCCTCGCGCCGGGGCGCGGCCATGGCCTATGAGCGGGTCACGCTGTACGGCATTCCGCTGGCGGTCCAGCGCCGGGTCGACTTCGGCCGCATCGATCCGCAGATCTCGCGCGAGTTGTTCCTGCGGCACGCGCTCGTACAGGGCGAATGGCAGACCCGCCACGAATTCTTCCATCGCAACCGCGAATTGATCGACGACGTCGCCGATCTGGAGAATCGGGCACGCCGCCGCGATATCCTCGTCGACGATGAGGTGCTGTTCGAATTCTACGATCAGCGCATCCCGGCCGATGTGGTCTCGGTCCGCCACTTCGACAGCTGGTGGCGCAAGGCGCAGCGCAAAGACCCTGAGCTGCTGAACTTCTCGACGTCCACGGTGGTCAACTCCGATGCCGCGGTCCTCGATCCGACCGCCTTCCCCGACCAGTGGCGCCAGGGCGAGCTCACCTTCCCCCTCACCTATCAATTCGAGCCCGGCCAGGCCGATGACGGTGTGACCGTGCACATTCCGATCACGCAGCTCGCGCATGTGCGCGCGGTCGGCTTCGACTGGCTGGTGCCGGGCATGCGCGAGGAGCTGGCGGCGGCGCTGATCAAGACACTGCCGAAACAGTTGCGCCGCACGGTGGTTCCGGCGCCCGATTTCGCCCGGGCGGCCCTGGCGCGGCTCACCCCGCGTGCCGAACCGCTGCGGGTCGGGCTGGCCCGCGAGCTGTCCCAGCTGGGTTCGGTCACCATCGGTACCAACGATCTCGATCCGGGCGCACTCCCCGACCATCTGCGCATGACCTTCGCGGCCACCACGCCCGACGGCACGATCGTCGACCGCGACAAGAGCCTCGCGACGCTGAAAACCCGCCTGGCCGACCAAGTCTCGAAATCGGTCGCGCGCGCCACGAAGGCCGCCGAGCGGGCCCCCGCCACGGTGTGGACCTCCGAATCGCTGGGCACGCTGGCGCCGACGGTGCGCCGCGAGGTCGGCGGTCAGACCATCACCGGATATCCGGCACTGGTCCCCGAGGGCGACGGTGTCGCGGTGCGCGTGCTGTCCTCACCCGGTCAGCAGGCGGCCGCCATGCGCGCGGGCATCCGGACGCTGGTGCTGAACGAGTTGCCCGCCTCGGCGCGGGCGGCGACGGCCGGACTGTCGCCCACCGATCGCCTTGCGCTGAGCCAGAATCCGTACGGCTCACTGGAGGCGCTGATCGAGGACTGCCGCGCCTGCGCCGCCGACGAGCTGATCGGCGCGAACGGCGGTCCGGTACGCAGCCCCGAGGAGTTCCGGGCGCTGATCGAGCGCATCCGACCACGCTTCGGCGACACCGTGATCCGGATCGTGCGGCTCGTGGTGCCCGTGCTGGCCGAGGCCCATCGGGTGCGCACCGCCCTGTCCGACACCACCGATCGCGATATCGCCGACGATGTCACCCATCAGCTCGACGAGCTGGTGTTCGCGGGATTCATCACGGAATTCGGCAGTGCCCGGCTGCGCGAGCTGCCCCGATACCTGCAGTCCGCCACGGTGCGGCTGCAGGCGCTGCCCGCATCGCTCAACCGCGACCGCCAGGGCATGGCCGAACTGGATCGCGTGCACGCCGCCTATCAGCGACTGCTCGACAGCCTGCCGGAGCCGCGACGCGGCGCGGCGGATGTCACCGAAATCTGGTGGATGATCGAGGAATTGCGGGTGGGTCTGTTCGCGCAGCAGCTCGGCACGCCGTATCCGGTGTCGGCCAAGCGAATCGAGAAGGCGATCACGGCCGTGCGTGCCACGCCCGTGAAACGTCCTGCGCGATAACCGCGTCGGTCACGACCGGCGCAGGATCGCGAGGTATTCGTACTCGTCGCGCAGCGCGGCCGGATCCGCGTTCTCCCCGGCGACGATTCCGGCCAGGGACAGGCCGGTCCCGTCGAGCAGCAGTCCGAGATCGGCGGGTGAATAGCAGCGCAGCGACTGACGGAATGTCCGCTCGGGCGTCGTCGGCTCCCACCAGGTGTCCGTCGCGGTGCAGGTGATCGGGTCGAAGCTGATCCGCTGCCGCAGTTCGTAGTCGTATCCGGCGGCCGGATCCGGCAGGTGATGATCCTCGTCGCCGTCCCAACCCGCCCAGACGAACGGATTGAAGATATCGATGAGCGCGACCCCGCCAGGCTCGAGCCAGAGCGAACCGATCCGTTCGAGTAAGCGGCGCTGGTCGGCGTCCGAGCCGACGCCGAATCCGTTCCAGTAGCAGACGATGTCGAATCGCTGGTCCAGTTCCACGTCGTAGAAGTCGGCCCGATGCACCCTCAGTGCACCCGGGGTCAGGTCGTGGGCCAATCCGGCGGTGTGCTCCGCGCGATCGCTGATCTCGATCGCGGTCACGTCGTATCCGGCGCGCGCGGCAGCCACCGCGGTCGCCCCGTATCCGGAACCCAATTCCAGGACTCGGCCCGTGCCGGGACCGTGCTCACCGATCAGGCGCACTCGCCGCAGATCCCGATCAGTGATCCGCGCATCCGCCTTGGCCCACCATGCCCCGGTCGTGGAATAGAACTCCCGCACCCAATTCATGGGCGAAGTCAAGCACGCACGAGCGCTTCCGGGCCACAGGTTTTCGGGATCGCGCCAGCGGAAATCGGTGCGCGGGAACAGGATTCGGCAGTTCAGTCGGCGTTGACGGTGACCGCGTGTTCGGCACGGAGGCGGCGCAGTTCGGCGATCTCGTTCTCGAAGTCCTCGGCCGAGCTGAACGAGCGATAGACCGAGGCGAATCGCAGATACGCCACCTCGTCCAGATCACGCAGCGGGCCGAGGATCGCGAGCCCGACCTCGTGGCTGGCGACCTCCGGAGACCCCTTGGCCCGCACCGAATCCTCGACCTGTTGGGCCAACAGGTTCAGGGCATCGCTGTCGACCTCGCGACCCTGGCAGGCGCGGCTCACACCGCGGATGACCTTCTCCCGGCTGAACGGTTCGGTGACGCCGCTGCGCTTGACCACCGACAGGATCGCGGTCTCGACAGTGGTGAAGCGTCGCCCACACTGCGGGCAGGCGCGACGGCGCCTGATGGCCGTGCCTTCCTCGGCCTCACGGGAGTCGACCACACGCGAATCCGGGTGGCGACAATACGGGCAATGCATCCGTTGAGATCCTTCGGCGAGCGGGGTGTACAGGGATCTTCCCGACACAGCGTATAACGCGCGAACTCGTGTTATACGTGCTTAGCACCGTTGAGGATACTCCCAGGCGGGAGAGAACTGCCGACCGGCCGGTCGGCGCCCCCGATCGCGCACCGGTCTTCAGGCCGTCAGGCACCACTGGCCGGTCAGATCGCCGAGGAGTTCCGGCAGCCGGACCGATAACCGATTGTGCGCGAGCTGATCGGGGAACGGAACCGAGAGCACCGCCTGTGCGGCGGCCCGATTCGACCGCAGTTCGGTATAGCGCGGCACCAGATCGCCGGTGATATAGGTCCATCGGGTATCGCGGTCGGCCCAGTCGAAGTCCGGCAGCGGCGCCCGCAGCGCGACGCGGCGGCCCTCGACATCGGCGGCGACCGTCACCGGGGCGAAGATCCCGGGCGCTCGCACATCGGGCACAGCCGGTTTACCGGCGATGGTGCTCACATAGGTCAGCACCCGGCCGATCGCGCCGCGGCCCCATGCGGTGGCGTCCCATTGATCGGCGATGATCTGGTTCTGTTCCCGGTCGGTCATCCGCACCAGCGCGTCCCGATAGCCCGATTCGGTGCCCGCGGCGATGGATTGCCATGCGGCGACGGCATTCTCGTCGAGTACCCCCGCCCGATACATCTCCTCGATCGCGGGCAGGCCCTCGGCCGCATAGGCCTCGTGCATCGGGACCTGGTCGAGGAAGATGTGCCGCTGCATGATCAGCAGCCGGGTCTGATACCAGGACAGGTCCGCGGGCGTGAGCCGCGGCCCCTCGGTAGCGAGCAGGCGCAGATCCGAGGGCAGCAGATCCAGCAGCGGGGCCGGGGTCCGGCGGAGCAGATCGGCGACCGCGTCGCCGAGCCGGCGGATCTCCGGCAAGCTCACGACCCCGGCGGCATCGTTCATATCGAAGAATCCGGACGCAAACGATCCGCCCGCCAGCTCGGCCAGTCCGGCCCAATAGAACTGCGGATGAGCGAGGGCCAGTCGCCGATAGTTGACGTACACCTGGGTGAAGGTGTGCGCATTGGCGTCCACTCCGCGCGCGGGATCCCATGCTGCCAGGTCGATTCCGGCATCGGCGGCCGCGACCGCCAGCCAATACTGGTGCAGCAGCGTGGCATAGCGCGGTGGCGCGATACCGTCGGCACGGACCTGCTCGACCGCCGCCCGCAGGGTCGCGACATCCAGCGGCAGGGCGGGATTGAGCCCGCCCCCGCCCGAGCCGTCGCCGTTGACGGACGGCAGATCCAGATAGGCGGCATAGCCCGATACGGCGTGCGCGACCGGTGCGGCCGTGAGCCCGACCATGAAAGACGCCAGCAGCCCGGCGATTCCGGCGAGCAGACGCGCCGGACGCGCGGCGATGGTGGGTGGAGTCATGGTGCCAAGCCCTCGAAATCGATCAGCGGCGAATGTCGCCCAGGTCACATTCCGAGCACAGTAGCAACGAGTTCTATTCGGCGATCAAGAAATTCGGCCACACGCGATGGCCGTGGGGCTATACCCGCGTCGGCCATCGATGATCCGGTGTCAGACCGCGCGCCGGTCACCTCGATCGATGAGATCGGTGACGTGCCCGACCATCGAGATCGGCACGGTCAGCGAGCAGCCCGGGCCGGGACGATCAGGGTCCGCCCGGTGGCGACCTCCGCGCCGCCTAATCCGTTGAGCTCCACGATCTTGTGGACCGTCTCGCGTATAGGGGTCTCGGGGGCCACCCGCTCGGCCACCTCGGACAGGGACTCGCCCTCGCGCACCTGGACGACCGAGGTCGGGCCGGGACCGGTATCGGCCGAACGCAATTGCGCCACGCCGATGAGGCCGCAGACCACCACCGCACTGAGCAACGCGGTGACCGCCAGGGTCGCGAAGCCCACGCGGGCCCGCTCCACCCGCTCCATGGGATGCGGGCCGCGATCGCGCTCCCCCGCGACCGTCCGCAGGCGCATGCGGTCGTAGCGCATGGTCGCAGTCGCGGGACGGGCGCCGCGGGGGCGACTATTACCCGGCCCGGCGCAGGCCGGTGCGGCGGCGGGCGATCGGTGGACGCGCGGTACGGAATCGAAGCCGAGATCGGTGTCGGCGGAGTCGAATTCGCTGATCGGGGTGCGCATCGGACAGAACCTCCAGGAGGGAGTGGGGCGGGACTGTGTGCGATTGATTCGATCATGTGTTCGATGAACTGGTGTTCGATTTCTACCACGGGGCACCGACAAAGTCACGGATTTGCGAGACATGCGTCGAACAGATGTTTGAAACCTGGTCGCGAGCGGACTACATTCGAGACACGCAATCCGGTGAGACCACAGCAGAGCACCTCGCGGGCACGCCCCGCGCGGCGCGAGGAGGACCGAACACCCCCATGAACGGAGGACGGCGACCGTGAACGAACGAACGGTGGGCGGACACGACGACCTGGCCGACCCTGTCACCGAATCCGACGGCGCCGAAACATCCGGCGTCGCTACGGATCTCACCGTCCGCCAGCGCAAGGTGCTCGAGGTCATCCGCACCTCGGTGAGCGAACGCGGCTATCCGCCCAGCATCCGGGAGATCGGCGATGCGGTCGGACTGACGTCCACCTCCTCGGTCGCCCATCAGCTGCGCGCCCTCGAGCGCAAGGGCTATCTGCGCCGCGATCCGAACCGCCCCCGCGCGGTGGACGTACGCGGCCTGGACGAGACGGTGCTGCGCGCGGTCGCGCCGGTGACCAGCCTGCGCTCCGCCGAATCCGAATCCGAGAGGGGCGATCAGCCGATCCCGACCTATGTGCCGGTGCTGGGCCGGATCGCCGCCGGTGGTCCGATCCTGGCCGAGCAGGCCGTGGAGGATGTGTTCCCGCTGCCGCGCGAATTGGTCGGCGAGGGTTCGCTGTTCCTGCTCAAGGTCGTCGGCCAGTCGATGATCGACGCGGCCATCTGCGACGGCGACTGGGTGGTCGTGCGTCAGCAGAACGTCGCCGAGAACGGCGATATCGTCGCGGCGATGATCGAGGGCGAGGCAACGGTGAAGACGTTCAAACGCACCGGCAAGGATGTCTGGCTGATGCCGCACAACCCGGTGTTCGAACCGATTCCGGGTAACGACGCCCAGATCCTCGGCAAGGTCGTCACGGTCATCCGGAAGATCTGACGGCCGTCAGGGCATGAAAACCTCGGCGCCACGGCCGACCAGATGCGTGGTCGTATCGCCGCGCTGGCGGTTCTCGCAGATGACACGCACCATATGTCGGCCGCCGCGCACCGGACCGGAGTCCAGATCGACATCACCACCCGGATTAACCGGCCCCCAGGGTCCGTCGATGTCATGGGCCGCGATCTGGCAGTGATAGCCGGGCTTTTCGCCGGTGACATGGGCGGTGATGGTGCCGCCGATCCGGAAGGTGACCGCTGGCGCCGCCGCGGCCGGTTCGGCGGCAATGATGAGCGATCCCGCCGTCGCGCCCACGGCCAGGGCGACGCGCAGAACGAACGGGCGAGCAGAGCTCATCCGCTTATCGTGCCCTCACAACTGTGAGGATTGCGTGAATCCGGACTACGCGTTTCGGTAACGACCGTGCATCAGTAGGGGCGGGCGGCGAAGTCAGCGACGGAAGCGCCCGCGCAGCTGCGGGTCGTTCTCCCACCACAGCCCGCTGCCCTGCGGCTCCTCTTCGGCGGCCTCCGGCTGTGGCGGCGAATCCTGTTCGGCCGCATCGAGTTCGGCGTCGACCTCGGCCGCCCGGCGGCGCTCGTCGGAGGCCCAGGACCGCATCAGCGCCAGCAGATACGGCAGTCCGAGCACATCGCCGAGCACCCAGATCACCCCGGCGCCGACGATCTGATCCATCCGCGGATCCGGACCCCAGGTCCGGCCGACCTCGGCGTAGTACCCGGCCGCGACGAGCGGGCCGAACCAGAGCACCAGCCCCAGGATCCCATCGGCCATCGACTCGAACACGGTGATCAGCACGGAGATCGACTGGTTGAACCGCTGCGGCACCGGATCGGCCTGCAGTCGCGAATAGAAGTAGAGGAATCCGATGGCCACCAACAGGATTCGGGTCAGCGCATCGATGGCGCCATGCCGTAGCACCAGCTCGTACCACGGCGTGAGGAACAGCAGCCAGGGCGCGGCGAGGATGGCCGCCGACGGCACCAGCGGATAGGTCAGCGCCCGCGCCAGCGGCGAGGCCACCGCCCGATCCAGCCGTGCCTGCCCGGCAGGGCCCAGCGCCGCCCGCACGAGGGTGACGGGCCGACCGCTGGCCAGCCCGAACGGCACCACATACAACAGCAGCAGCGTCTGCAGCGCCCGCATCCAGAACAGGGTGTCGGAGTACACGCCGACCACGCTGATCCCGGTGAGCAGCCATATCCCGAGCCCGAGCGCGCAGAACGAGGCCGCGCGCCCGATCGGCATCGCCTCCCCGTGACGACGCGCCCGCGTCCGAGCCACCTGATATCCGAGCGCCAACCCCGCGGTGATCACGATGGTCGCGGTATCCCACCGCCATGAGGTCACGATCGACCCCATGGTCAGCGGTGTGTCGATCCATGCCACGGCAGCCAGTATCCACCGCCCGCCGGCCCGGGGTCAGCCCAGGTCGGCGGGCGCTTTCGCAGATCGGATAAATCGGGCAGCGCGAATTCAGTGCGCGTGCCGCATATCCCGGGCGCGATGGGTCGGCCCGTGCGAATCCTCGCAATGCGCGTCCGCGGTGGCGCCGATCTCGATCAGCTCCGGCCGCGCATGGTCGACCTGCAGGGTGGCGTGTTCGATGTGATGCTCGTCGGCGAGCCAATGCGCCAGATCCTCGCGCACGGCGTGGCAGTCGCGGCCCGGATCGACCAGCACATGCGCCGACAGCGCGGGCGAGCCGGAGGTGATCTCCCAGATGTGCAGATCGTGCACCTCGTCCACCCCGTCGCGCGCGACCATGGCCCGGCCGATCTCGGTCGGATCCAGATCGGCGGGCGCGGCCTCGAGGAAGATGCGGCTCGACGCGCGGACCAGATCCACCCCGGCCTTCACCATGAGCACCACCACGACCAGTGTCGCGATGGCATCGGCGCGCTCGAAGCCGGTGAGCACGATGATCACACCGGCGACCGCGGTGGCGATGAATGCGAACAGGTCGTTGAGGAGGTGCTGATAGGCGCCCTCGACATTGAGACTGCTCCGATTGGCGCGCGAAACCATCCAGGTGGCAGCGACATTCACCACGATGCCGACCAGTGCGGTGCCCAATACCAAACCACCGGTGACCTCCGGCGGATTGATCAGCCGGCGGATGGCCTCGTACCCCAGCCATGCCGCCAGTAGCAGCAGGGTGAGCCCGTTGGCCTGTGCGGACAGGATCTCGACCCGCTTCCAGCCGAAGGTCATCCGCCCGGCGGCCGGGCGCGCCGCCAACCGGATCGCCGACAGGGCGAGCACGATGGAGGCGGCATCGGTGAGCATGTGCGCGGCATCCGACAGCAGTGCCAGCGATCCGGCCAGCACACCGACGGTTACCTCGCCGAGCAGGAAGATCACGATCACCGCCAGCGCGCCGGCGAGCCAGCGCCGGTCACTGTCGGGCGTGGCGTGTGCGTGCTGATGGGAGTGCGCGTGTCCGGCACCCATGCGGTGTCCCCTTTCGGTTGTTCGACCCGAAGGCGATCATATGCACACATCGCTATGTATGCAAGGAGGCTCGACACGGTGATCCGAGTCACAGGCGCGCCATCCGACGTGTTCGCGAAAGAACCCACCCCGCAGGGGTTTTCGCGTTCGACTTGACTTCTCACCGCACGGAGGTCCACGATTGCCGAGTCAGCACCTCGCTAGGCGAGGCTCCTGTTCGAACACAGGCCACTGATCCGACGACGTCGAGAGACGCCCAGGGTTAGGACAGATCTTCCCGGATTAAGGGGTGATCCGAAGTGGCTTCCCTTGGGGATACGTCGTTCAGTGCCGAAGCTCTGACGAGAGGGGTGCACGCTCGGCGGTTCAGGCGGGCGCAATCCCTCGGCGTTGTCACGCCGGTTCTGATTTCGAATTCGACGCTCGCATGCGTCCTGGCGGCAAGGAGGTGAGGGACAAGTATGAAATCTGGCGATAGTCCGTATCCGAGTCCGGGTCGACATTCTGTTCCATTGCCAGCCTGCCGCACGCTTCCCGCAGCCTGATCCCCGCGCAGACCGCTCGTCTCCGCGCGCCTCAGCATGCGCGAAAAATGTTGTGCCGGTTGGATTTTCCCTCGAGGAGTCCATCATGACCTTCATCACCTTCCCCCGCCTGTCCCTGGCCACCGCCGCACGCCGCGTTCGGGCGCGGTACACCCTGACCCCGCAGGAGCGGCACAACCTGCGCGCCTCGCAGACCCCGCTGGCGGTCGTCAGCGCCTCGCTGGGCGCCCACCCCTACCACCGGTAGGGCCCAAGACGGCACGTATTCGCTTGTGCCGCAAGATCATTCACGCACGTTCAGATGCAAGCTCGGTGTCGGTGCTCGAACACAAGTGGTGGGCAGCACGGCAGTAGTTCGCACAGCCAAGAAAGAGAGAACGGCGATGGCCTTCTTCTCCGGTGGCGCCTCGCGCCGCACCACCACGACCGTCACCGCACCCGATCCGGCGCCGACCGGCGCGGTCATGGACAGCGCCCACGTCGGCGATATCGTCGGCGCGCTGGGCACCATCGGCCGCAACGACACCCTCGCCGGGCGCAGCCGGTGGCAGCGATTCCGGATGCTGCTGGCCATCCTCGGCCCCGGCCTGATCGTCATGGTCGGCGATAACGACGCGGGCGGTGTCGCCACTTACGCCACCGCGGGCCAGAACTACGGCATGGCCCTGGTGTGGACGCTGCTGCTGCTGATTCCGGTGCTCTACGTCAACCAGGAAATGGTGGTCCGGCTCGGCGCGGTCGCCGGGGTCGGGCATGCGCGGCTGATCTTCGCGCGGTTCGGCAAGTTCTGGGGCGCGTTCAGCGTCGGGGATCTGTTCCTGGTCAACGCACTGACCATCATCACCGAATTCATCGGCGTCTCGATGGCATTGGGCTACTTCGGCCTGCCCAAATCCATCTCGGTGCCGCTGGCGGCGGTGCTGCTGTTCGCGGTGGTCGCGGGTGGCTCGTTCCGGCGCTGGGAGCGATTCCTGTTCGGGCTCATCGCGATCAACATCGTCATGTTCCCGCTGGCGTTCATGGTGCATCCGAGCGTGTCCGAGTCCGCCAAGGGTCTGATCCCGTCGTTCCCCGGCGGGCTGAACTCCACGCTGCTGTTGCTGATCGTCTCGATCGTCGGCACCACCGTCGCGCCCTGGCAGCTGTTCTTCCAGCAGTCCAACATCGTGGACAAGCGGATCACCCCGCGCTGGATCCGCTATGAGCGCATCGACCTGTGGGTGGGCATCGTCGTGGTGATGCTCGGCGCGGTGGCGATCATGGCGGCCGCGGCGTTCGGACTGGCCGGTACCGACGCGGTGGGGAACTTCACCGATGCCGGAGCGGTCGCCGGGGCGCTGCACGATCACCTCGGCCCGACCGTCGGCGCGCTGTTCGCGATCCTGCTGCTGGACGCATCGCTGATCGGCGCCAACGCCGTGGGCCTGGCCACCACCTACGCCCTCGGCGACACCGTCGGCAAGCGGCACTCGCTGCACTGGAAGATCAGTGAGGCGCCGGTGTTCTACCTCGGCTACGCGCTGCTGCTGGCGGTCGCCGCGGCGGTGTCGTTCAGCCCCGATCACGTGCTGGGCCTGCTCACCCAAGGCGTGCAGGCGCTGGCCGGGGTGCTGCTGCCGTCGGCCACGGTATTCCTGGTGTTGCTGTGCAACGACAAGGCGGTGCTCGGACCGTGGGTGAATACGGCGCGGCAGAACATCGTCGCGGGCGTGATCGTGTGGTCGCTGGTGCTGCTGTCGCTGGCCCTGACGGCGGCCACGTTCTTCCCCGAATTGTCCACGGCCAGTTTGCAATTGTTCTTCGGGGTGGGTGTGCTGGTCGGGCTGCTCGGCGGCGGTGTGATCGTCCTCGCGCGGAACCGGGGCGAGCGCCGAGCGGCCGAACGCACGGCGGCCGAGCTGGGCGGGCTGGATCCCGATCAGATCGAGGAGCTGGAGTCGACTCCGCTGTCGCGGGCCGAGCGCCGGACGATCCGGGAGCAGGACCGCGATTCCTGGCGCACCCCGGCATTGGAAACTCTGGAGCGCCCGGCGTTTTCGCCGCTGCGGCTGGGCGGCATGATCGCGCTGCGGGGCTATCTGGCCATCGCGGTGATCCTGGTGGGGGTGAAGATCTTCCAGTCGATCACCGGCTGACCTGACCTACATCACATAGCAAGGCAGGCAAACTCACGAGTTTGCCTGCCTTGTTTCATTGGTGCACCGGCTACTCGGATCGTAGATTCCACGGCACCGACCCGGATCCGCGACCACGCCGCGCGTCATGACCGCAATCGTGCAGGGCGGCATCGCGACCAGCATCGGCGGCGAATCCACCGCCCGCGCAACGCAGGAACACGGCTATCACCTGACGGCACAGCGGCACAGCGGCACAGCGGCACAGCGGCACAGCGGCACAGCGGCACAGCGGCACAGCGGCACAGCGGCACAGCGGCACAGCGGCACAGCGGCACCGAGATCTTCCCGCGCCTGGCGAGACCGCGACTACCGACGAGATTCTCGCGCTGCCGACCGCACGCGACCCAGCCGTGCCCGGCGATCTGCAGCGGTGTCGATCCCCCATCGGATCAGCGCACCCGCGACGGCGGTATAGAGCATGAACGCGAGATAGATCAGAATCCCGCCGTATTCACCGCCCCAGAACGACAGGCGAGGCAGCGCGGCGACGGCCGCGAGAAACAGAACGAGACCGAGCACGGCCACCGGGACGCCCAAAGGACCGGCCGCCGAACCGAGCTCCGGGGGCGGGGCGATGCGCAGCGGGGGGCGTTCGATTGTCACGATCAATTCTCCGATCCCCGAACAGCGAATAGTCAGCAAACCCTTCAGTCGAGGGTCGCCACTTCCCGACCGAATCGGAAGAGAATGTGACGGCAAACACATCCTCGGCGCGTCGTACCAGGTAGCCGGGCGGTCCGGATGCTCTCGACCCCGGCGGCGACCCATTCGGACAGCGCATCCCCGATCGCCCGGCCCTGCGAGCGGGAGCAATCACATATCGGAATGCCGACGCTTCGGAACCCGGCCGGAATTGTTGCGGACGCCGATTGTTTTCACGTTTCGGCATTCGCCACCGGAAACGCCGAATTGCGTCGGATTCGCTGTGTACGCGAGCCTTGCGGTACGGTGTGGACAATCCCAGCCGATCCATGTCCTTGTGAAGGGGCTCGCTCATGGCCAAGAAGGTCACAGTCACGCTTGTCGACGATTACGACGGTAAGTCCAAAGCGGATGAAACCGTGCAGTTCTCGATCGATGGCGTGGCCTATGAAATCGATCTCTCCACTCTGAATGCCGGTAAGCTCCGGGGGGCGCTCGAGCCCTGGACGGACAAAGGCCGCAAGGTCGGCCGGCTCAAGGCGGGCGGCACCACCCGCCCCAAGACCGCGGCCGACCGCGAGCAGACCGTGGCCATCCGGGAATGGGCCAAGAAACACGGCTTCAACGTCTCGGCGCGCGGCCGTATTTCCTCGGAGGTCGTCTCGGCGTATCACAAAGCCAACAAGTAATGTGATTCCACGTTCGGATCGGGCTCGTCCAGCAGTGGAGGCAATGCCGCGGACCCGCGGCATTGCCCTCGATCGCCGAACTCACACCCGGCAATATCCGCGGGCATGTCGCGGTCGGCCGGGATCGCGCCCCGCAGGCCGGGGCGCCGCCGCCCAGCTCCGTCGGCGAATGCTCCCAGCGCCACCGCATTATGGCCGTACCAAGCCGTAATAGCCATGGGCGCGCCATTTTTCGTCTGATCGTGCGGATGCGCGTGCAGATCCCGTTGCAGCGTAAAGAACCCGCGGTCGGCGACGAGCGCGGTCCGTCGGCCGTGCTGGCCGGGACCACTGGAATCGCAGGCGAATTCGACGGTCGACGAACGAATTCACCTGACCGATGCCCGCATTCGCGATCCGCATCGCGCGGTCACTTCCGTCGACGCCGGTGGACCCGCGCGAACAGGGCCGATAGTCGCCGGATCCGATCGGCGCCACGGCGAGCCGGACATACCGCCACCACCGGATCTCGCAGCGCGGCCGCCGCCTCGGCCACGGACGCCCGGATGCCGAACGCCCTGTTGCCGGCGTCGAATCGGTGACGATCGCACCATTCGGAAGCATGCCGGCGCGAAACAACTCCCCCGGCGCGGTAGCCTGGTGATCTGGTTCGGCGCCACGCCGTTCCCGCAATTCGGTGAATGCAGGTCGGATCTGGGCGGGGGTGGGTTTGCATGATACGCAAGAGCGATATCGCGGCACTGGCACGACAATGGCGAATCGCGGTCGCCGAGACCGGATTCGTGCCGATGTCGATGCGCGAACTCGAACTCCTGCTGCTCGGGCTGACCGAGCGGCTGTTCGCGGCGGCGACGACCGAACCGTTCGATCCGGCCGACGCCGCGGAGGTGGGCGCCGAGCTGGTGCGGGCGAATCTGACCGATCCGCAGGTCCTCACCCGGTCCGCCTACGCGCTGACCCCCCTCACCGAACTCGTTGCACCGCACGGCGATCGCATGGTCGCGGTCTTCGGTGAGCTGGCGCGCGGCTATACCGAGACGCTGCTGACCGCCCGCGCCCGCGATCAGGAGATGCTGCATACCGCGATGGCCGACGCCCGCCACGCCGCCGAGATCCGGTTCCGGGTGATGTTCGACAATGCCGCCGTGGCCATCGGCATCGGCGATACCCGGGGCCGCGTGGTCGATGTCAACCCCACCCTGGCCGCCATGCTCGGGGTGCCCGTGCAGCAACTGCGCGGACGACCGGTCGTGGAACTGATCCACCCCGACGACCGCGGGCAGATGCAGACACGCGTCTACGAGGAACTACCCACCGCGGGTTCGGGCACGGTGCGCCTCGAACTGCGCTACCGGCGCCCCGACGACAGCGTCGGCTGGGCCGCGTGGGCGATCACCCTGGTCCCCGAAACCGGCGGGCGGGCAGCCTATCTACTCGTGGTCGGCGAGGACACCACCCAGCGGCGGGAGCTGCAGGCCGAACTGCACCGCCAGGCCCGCCACGATCCGCTGACCGGTCTGCCCAATCGACGCCATCTGGTCGACACGCTGGCGCGGATCATCGCCGAGGCCGAACCCGGCGATCGGGTCGGGCTGGGCTTCGTGGATCTGGACGGCTTCAAGATGATCAACGACACCCACGGCCACGGCGTCGGCGACCGCCTGCTGACCGCGGTGGCCAACCGGCTGGCCGCCCATGCGCTCGGCGCCATGCTGGCCCGGGTCGGCGGTGACGAATTCGTGGTGCTGTTCGCCCCGCCGTGCGATTCGGTGCGGGTCGCGGGAATCGTCGAGACGATGCTGGGCGCACTGTCGGAACCGATTTCGGTCGACGATCGCCTACTGCGGGTCACGGCCTGTATCGGCGCGGTGGTCACCCCGGTTGCCAATGCCGATGCCGAACGGTTGCTCGATGCCGCCGACGCCGGGCTCTACCGCGCCAAAGCGGCCGGACCCAACCGCTGGGTGCTCCACGGGATCGATGTCAGCGCGGCGGCCTTTCCCGGTTTGACCTGACTGTGATACCAAGTCCCGCAATCGTTTACGCATGCGGGACCGCTGGGCGAACGAAACCGGCTGGGCGGCAACGCACGAAAGAGGCGATGCGTTTCCCATTCGCGGGGCGTGGCGGCTTGTACGCTTATCAGGTACGTCGAAGGAGGTGCGGTGCCAGGGCATAGGCGAGTACCGGAAGGCGTCGATCCGACCAAACCGAACGCGGCTCGCGTGTACGACTATCTACTGGGCGGTAAAGACAACTACGAGGTGGACCGCGTGGTAGCGCAGCGGATGCTTGCCACCGCGCCGGACAACCGCACCCTGGCGTGGTTCAGCCGCCAATTCCTCATCCGCGGTGTCGAGTTGGCGCTCGATGCGGGCGTGCGGCAATTCCTCGATCTCGGCGCGGGAATTCCGACCTCACCGGCCGTGCACGAGGTGGCGCACAAGCACGATCCGGCCATCCGGGTGGTCTCGGTCGATTACGACCCGGTGGTGTTCGCACACTCCAACGCCATGCTCTCCGGCGTGGCGGGCGTCCACCCGATGCTCGCGGACGTGCGCGATCTCGATCTCGTCGACCGGCTGCGCGGGGAGAATCTCGTCGACTTCGACCAACCGGTCGCGATACTGCTCGTCGGCGTCCTGCATTACATCATGGCCGACGAGGCCCCGGCCGAGATGCTCGCGCGATTCCGTGATGCGATGGCGCCGGGCAGCTTCCTGGCCTTCACCCAGGGATCCGACGACAGCGATCGCGGATTCATGGACCAGGCCCGCCGCGACACCACCGGCACGACGGCCCAATTCTGCTTCCGCTCCGCGGCCGAGACGACCGCACTCCTCGACGGATTCGACATCCTTCCGCCGGGAGTGGTGACCATTCAGGACTGGCTCGGTGGGGAGCTCCCGCCGACGCTGCTGCGGATCCTGGCCGGAATCGTCCGCAAACCGTAATCGGGTTACGGCGCGTCGGCGAGTTCGGCGGCGCGCGCCACCAACGCATCGGCTATCGGCCGGGGTCGGCGGCCGAGCCCGCAGGCGCTGGCCACTCCGCCGACCCGATGCCCCAGCGCCTGCTCGGCCAGATGCAGCAGATGCACCTGTTCGTCCCGCGACGGGATCTCGTGGACGATTCCGGCGTAGAACGCGGTATCCGGGCCGAGCGCCAAATCCCGCAGCGGCGTATAGAAATTCGCGTTCGACGGCGGCGGAATCTCACCGGCGGCCAGCGGCCCGTGCACGAATTCCAGCGGACGTCCGGCGGGCCAGTGCCTGGCAACGGAATTCGCCAGGGCGACCAGCGGCCGGGCGTTGCGGAACGTTGCCCGGGCCTTGTTGTTCATGCTGCCGAGGCACAGATGCACACCGAAACGCGTACCCGCCGGGGATGCGGCCGCCACCGCGGCAATTCCCTTTCCCAGACCCAATGCGGTCTCGACTGGTCGATGAAATGGCTGCGCCTTGGCCATCGCCACCATTTCGGCGGTCGCCTCCAATTGGATGACCACATCGTCGCCGGCCAACTCGCGCACGGCCGTGATATCGCGAACCATGGCATCGGCGAACGCCCGCTCATATCTGCGCGCCCCGGATACGCCCAGTGCGATGAACGCCAGCGTGAAGGCGGTGGGCATGCCGATCTGCAGCGCGAGATCGGTCCGATCGCGCTCCCGGCACTGTTCCCGGAACACCGGCAGCGCCTCGCGCGCCTCGTCGAGATAGCCGAGATTCATTGCGCCGCCGCATAATTCGGTGCCGGTGGCGACGCGATGCAGGGTGCGCTCACTGCTGGTATCCCAGCTGCCGGGCGAGCTGACCTCCAGCACGCCCTGCGCCACCAGATCGGCGACGATGACCTGAAGATAGGTTTCGTAACGACGCACCTCACCCGTGGGCAGGGTGCGCAACCGCGCGCTCGCGCCGCCCAGCATGGCGCGCATGGCGTCGTCGGTACTCTCGGCCGGGAAACTGCCCACGAAATGCACAGCCCGCCTGGCGGTGTCACCCATCCTCGAAGGGATTCCTCTCCTGTGTGGTGTCGCCACCCCGGTTGTCCGAAGGCTCACTCTACCGAGTCGCCCTGCGGCCCAACGGATACGAAAATGAAACATTCCACTCCAGCGGGTTTGCCGGAGCCTTGCATGTCGACCATCTTGGGCTATAGCCTGCCTCATTGATGCCCGAATAAGGATGTCGGACAGGCGGTCTTCGGATCTCACCCATGGGAGCGCATCGCGTGCGAACCTCGGTCAGGAACTTCGCCGCAGCAGCGGCGGCAGCATTGCTCTGTTTCGCTCCCGGGGTCGCCCGGGCCGATGACACGTCATCACAGAGCAATTGTCAATCATTCTTCTATCCCGTGCCGCAGGGGCAGCTGGGCTCCACGCTGTGCCAGCCCGCGAGCGGACCCTCCAACACGGTGATGGTGCTGATGGCGGGGTCCAACTACAACGGCACCTATTGGGACTTCCAATATCAGCCGGATGTCTACAGCTTCCGCCGCGCGATGAATGCCGCGGGCTACGCCACTCTCGTGGTCGATCGGCTCGGCAACGGCGAGAGCACCCACCCGCCGGCGCTGACGCTGACCGCGACCGCCACCGCCCAGGCGCTGCACCAGATCGTCGGGTCGGCGCGCGGCGGCATCGCGGGCGCACCGCCGTTCGCGAAGGTCGTCATCGTCGGCCACTCGCTGACCTCGGGCACCTCGGTCATCGAGTCCTCGTCGAACCACGATGCCGACGGGGTGATCCTCACCGGCTATTCGCACGCGCTCAACATCCCCGAGACGCTCGGCGTGGTCTCGACCTACTATCCGGCCGTCCACGATCCCGAATTCGCCGGGCGCATCACCGATCCCGGCTATCTGGTCACCCGCCCGGGCACCCGCATGCACGACTTCTACGATCCGGCCGATGCCGATCCGGCGGTGGTCGCGCACGACGAGAAGACGAAGGAGGTCTTCTCGCTGACGGAGTATCCCGACGGCCTGGCCTCCACGCTGCCCGGCATGTCGAGCTTCATCACCGCGCCGGTGCTCATCGTCAACGGCAGCAAGGACCGTTTGTCCTGCGGTACGAACTATTCGGTCTGTACCGATTCCGCGACACTGCACGACGAGGAGGCACAGTACTTCTCCCCCGCCGCCAAGTTGCAGACCTTCGTACTGCCCGGTAGCGGGCATTCGGTCAATCTCGCCCGGAATACCCGCGCCTATCAGCTGGCCGTGATCAACTGGATGCAGACCTACATCAGATAACGGAGGGCCCGTTGTCCATCCGGCCCGCCATGCCGCGAGTAACGTTGTCGAGAAGGTCGCCCTGGGATAAGGAGTCGGTCATGGCTCACGAGTCGATGGAGGAGCACTCGGGTCTGGCCTATCTGGGCCGACTATCGCGCTGGCAGACGATGCTACAGCAGTTGACCAGCGACGATCCGACCTATAAGGATATCGTCGACCAGAAGTTGATCGCCGCCGCCGAGGCACTCAACCGCGGCATCGACGAGCGGACCGTCCAGGTGCTGGGTCGCTACACCGATTTCGAGATGGCCGAAATCCGAAGCGCCGCCGAGGAGTTCCGGGTCGACGATGCCGAATTCGATCGCGAGGCCGGGACGCACACCCTGCTCCAGTACGACGACGGCGACGACGACGATTTCCCCACCGGCCGTCCGCCGCTGCGCCCGGTCTGACGGCCGGATCCGGAACGCGCAACTCCTCGCCGAATCCGGCCGCCGCGCCCGTCAGGGTACGAGCAGCCTACCGAGGAAATCGGATACTGCGCACATCAGGTTCTCGATGAAATGCGGGATCATCACGAATCCTTCCTTTTGGGATCTTTTCTGCGAGTACGGATCTGGCCGTTCTGAACTGTGATTCGGCGCGGAGCGGCCCATGGATGGGCGGGCCGGTCGGTTTGCGGGATTCGTTGTGAGGGTTCACCAAACCGTCCGCCCGATTGCTACCGAACTGTCACGATCGATGACCGAAACCGACACCCGGCGGTCTCGAGACGGTTACCTTGGCACGAAATCCGAAGGAAGGTGTGGACATGTCCATTGCCACCCCGGACCGGCCCGGCCTGACGGTCTCCGGACGACCGATGTCGACCGCACTGCAGGACGTCTGGGCATTGTCGCGGCAGATGGTCGGCCACTTCGTGCAGAACGTCGCGCCCTGCGGCACATTACCCGGGGAGGCCATCCAGGGTGATGTCACCACGGTCACCCGGGTCTGCCTCGAATTGGCCGTCAGCATGCTCGACGGTCAGGACATTCCGGAGAAGACGGAACGACTCGCCGAGGCCGCCGCCCAATGGGCGCGCGAGGGCGTGCCCATCGACACCATCCACCACGCCATCCACGAGGGCTTCAAGATCGGCTTCGATCTGGTGGTCGCCCATGCCGCCGATCGGCATCGCGCGGCCGGTTCCAGCGATCACGACACGATGCTGACCCTGAGCCTCGCCGACTACGAAAACCTGCTCGGCGGAGCCAAACTCGTGGTGGAGATGCTCGACACCATGACCTCCGCGGTATCGATGGCCTATGTGCGCGAGTTGCGCGCGGTGGTCAGCGAACACCACACCGCGGTGCACACCCTGACCTCCGCACTGCTGGGCGGACATCCGACCTCCACCATGGCCCGCGAATGCGGTATCGAGATCGCCGAGTGTTATCGCGTGCTGGCGCTGGCCCTGCCGCCGCATCCGGAGGAGGCCGATCCGATGCTGGACGCGAAGGTGGTGGCGCGCCGCAAACTTCGCCGGGTGCAGGCCGAGGTGGCCACCCACTGCGGGGAATCGGCGCTGTCGCTGCTGAGTGTCGACGGCGGCACCCTGCTGATCCCGGCCGACCGCCTCGCCGACGACGATCTCGACGAGCTGATCGGCCTGCTGTCGCGCGCGGCACGGGTAGAGCTCACCGCCACGGTGGTCACCGCCGCGACCGAGGCCGTCCCGACCGCCGCCGATCAGGCACACGAACTGCTCGATATGGTGAGCCGGCTGCAGTCGGTGCCCGGGCTCTACCGCTTCGACGATCTGGCGCTGGAGTATCAGCTGACCCGGCCGGGCCCCGGACGCGAATACCTCGCCTCACTGCTCGATCCGCTCGACGCCCATCCGGAACTGCTCGAGACGCTGCAGACCCATATCGCGCACAACCTCAACCGGCAGCGCACCGCGCGGCTGCTGCACGTGCACACCAATACCGTCGACTACCGGCTCAAGCGCATCGGCCAGCTCACCGGCTTCGATCCGGCCCAGGCCAGCGGCCTGTGGTACCTGCGGTCCGCGCTGGTCGCGCGGACCTATCGCGGCTGATCAGAGCGCGCGGCCGGAGTCGGGCCGAATCCGCCCGGCCTCCACCAGCGTTCGATAGGCCGCCTGTTTACGTGGACACTCGTCTCGCAGACAACCGCGATGGCGCTGCATGGTCAGATGGGCCTCGTTCACCGACAAAGGCTGCTCCGGCGCCTCGTGCGGCCAGCCGAGCGGCCAGATCGAGGACTGGAATCCGGTCACGACATCCCTCGTCAATCGTCGTCCAGGCCGGCCGATAGGTAGGCCACCGCGGCTACCCAGCGCGTGCATGAAACAGCATGCTCCGCAACGAGTATCCGGCGTGCGACAGCCTCGGTGAGCGGTCCGTCCGCTCCGTCACAATGTTGCACATCGCCGAAACGGCAAGGCGCAGAACACATTCGCGTGGTAGTCGTCATGTCGACTCCCCTCCCACCAGACGCCGCGATGGCTCCCCACCAACCCGCTGCACATCTGAAATTGTGATATTCTGTACGTGATAAATGCTAGCGTGATTATCACGCAAGCGAAAGAGGTTGGGGCAGAAGGGGTTACAGGCGAACTGGCCGGATGGCGGGTCCGTCGTTCACCATGGGTACGCGACTGCGCACGGCGCGAAAACTTTTGTTAGGCCGAGAGATCGAACATATGATCACCGCCGCCGGCGTCAGTCAGAGCGAGGCCGCCAAGATCATCGATACCTCTCAGAGCCGGATCGCCATGCTCCTCACCGGAGCCAGCTCGATCACCGTCGGCGATCTCGAACGCCTGGCCACCCAACTCGGCTTCACCGAGTCCGGCTATCTCGAGACCCTCGAGGAGCTGCGCCGCGACAATCACAAGCGCGGCTTCTGGAATACCGGCTACCGCCGCGCCTATCTCGAGGATCTGCGGCTGCTGGTCGATCTCGAGAACTACGCCAGCCTGCTGCGGGTCACCGAGGCCGAGATCATGCCGGGCCTGCTGCAGTGCGAGTCCTATATCCGTGCCCTGCACGAGCCCGAACATCCCGATGACGCCGATGCGGACCAGGCCGTCGAGGATTCGGTGCGGGCGCGGCTGGCCCGCCAGGAGATCCTGACCAAGGACCATCCACCCCAGTTCCGCGCGATTCTGTCCGAATCGTGTCTGCGGCGCGAGTACGGCGGCCGCGCGGTCATGCTCGAACAGCTCCAGCATCTGCTCACGCTGTCGCGGCGCGGCAACATCATGATCCAGGTGCTGCCGTTCGCCGTGACGGCGCACGGCGCGGGCATGGAGGATCGGTTCACGCTGGTGCGGGTGCCCTCCCCCGGCGCGGCCGGCGATCTGGACATGGCGATCGTGGAGAGCCAGGGCGATATTCGCTATATCGACGACAAGCCGGCCGTCACCGCCCGCGAGACGGTGTGGTCGCGGCTGTCGGCCGCGGCGCTGGGCGCCGAGGATTCGCGTGCCTTCATCGAGCACGTCACGCGCTCGGTGCGCCGCAAGACTTTCACCACCGGGTGAACGAAGAAGGGGTACGAAAGCAGAAGGGGTATGGGGAATGAGCGAGAACGACTTTCAGTCGCGTGATATCGATGTGAGCCGCCCATCGGCGGCGCGCATGTATCACTACTACCTCTCCGGGGAGGCGGTCTTCGACGTCGACAAGGTGTTCGGGGAGAAGATCTTCCAGATCTTCCCCTATGCCGACGTCTGGGCCCATCACAACCGCGGTTTCCTGCAGCGGGCCACGAACTTCATGGTGGCGCGAGGCATTCGGCAGTTCCTCGACATCGGCTCCGGGTTGCCGACGGTCGGCAACACCCATGAGGTGGCCCGGCAATCGGCACCGGACACCCGGGTGGTCTATGTCGACAACGATTTCGAGGCCGTCACCCGCGCGCACGAATTGCTCGCGCAGCAGGACGCGCTGGACACCACCGCCATCATCGAGGCCGATCTGCGCTGCCCGGATCTGATCCTCGGAGATGCCGACACCCGCCGGCTCCTCGACTTCGACCAGCCGATAGGTCTGCTCATCATCAGCGTCTGGCCGTTCGTTCCCGATAGCGATCACCCGTATGAGCTGATGGCACAGTTGCGCGACCGACTGCCCGCCGGCAGCTATGTGGCGATGAGCCACGCCTCGCTGTGGGAGGCCTCGCCGGAGGTCAAGGAGCGCATACTCGCGCTCACCGAGCTGTACAAACAGACCTCGGATCCGGTCGTCAACCGCACCCGGGACGAATTCGCCGCATTCTTCGACGGTTTCGAGCTGGTCGAGCCGGGCCTGGTACACGCGCCGGAGTGGCGGCCCATCGAATCGGTGGATTCCCAGGATCCGGCACGGCCGTGTAACTTCGCCGCCGTTGGCTACAAGCCATAGGCGACACGCAGGCGCGTGGACGTCAGCCTCCGCGCGCCTGGGCTTTACTCCGTAGAAAGGCAACACCAATGACGCTGCTACCGACCTTCGTCGCGGCCGAATTCCGCAAGGCACAAGCCAGCTCCCCCAACCAGAACTGTGTGCGCATCGCACGCAGGGACGGTTGGACCGCGATGTGGGACGACAAGCGCGCCTCCGATCGCATCACTCCCACCACCGTGCTGCCCGCCGATGAGCTGTTGCTGTTCACCGATGAACAGTTCGATGCCTATCAGGCCGGCGTGCGTGTGGGCCGGGTCGAGGCCGCCCCGCTGACGGTCACCCGCCGCACCGACGATATGTACGTATTCCGTGCTGCCACAACGCAACCCGTGCCGGATGTCGAGCTGATCTTCGACCAGGCCGAACTCGACGCCTTCCACGACGGGGTGCGTAATCGTGAATTCGACCGCGGCTGAGGCGTTCGGAACACACGGCCATCCAACGACGTTGTCCTTCAACAACTTTAAGCCCGGGGGCGGTATGAGCGCAGACATTCGGTGATATTCATCGGCCGGGCGGCCCGCGGGTCGTCACCCGTCACAGGGGCCCGGCGAAAACCGGGGCGGCTACGGGGCGTCGATGGGCCGGAACCATCGGCTGCGTGATAAAGAAATGTCGTGCCGCATCTACTCGCCGTTCACTCACCGGTCGTCGATTCGTGCCAGCGCCCGCGGGTGACCGCGGCGCGATGACGATCGAGACGGCGACGATCGCGGCCGCCGGCACACGGACCGGCGGCTACCGTCGCGATCTGGACGGTTTGCGCGGCATCGCCATTGCCCTGGTCGTGGTGTTCCACATCTGGGTGGGGCGGGTGTCCGGCGGCGTGGACGTCTTCCTGGTGCTGTCCGGCTTCTTCTTCACCGCCTCCCTGCTGCGCCGCGCCGAGCCGATCGCGGCGGAGCCCGCCGCAGCGCGGCTGTGGGTCGGGATCACGCTGCGGCGGCTGGCGCGGCGGCTGCTGCCCGCGCTGGTGGTGGTGCTCGCCACGGTCGCCGTCGCGACGCTGCTGCTGCGGCCGGTGACGCAGTGGGCCGAGGTGGCCCGCCAGACGCTGGCCTCGCTGCTCTACTACCAGAATTGGCAGCTGGCCCTGTCGTGGACGGACTATCTGGCCGCCGATCCGTCGGTGAGCCCGCTGCAGCATCTGTGGTCGATGTCGGTGCAGGGGCAGTACTATCTGGCGGCGCTGCTGCTGATCGCGGCGACGACCACGCTCTGCCGAATGCTGCGGCAGCCCACCGCGATTCGGCCGCTGCTCGCGGCGGTGATCGTCGCCGCCGCGGCGACGTCGTTCGGCTATGCCGCCCATGGCGTTTCGACCCATCAGGGCTGGAGCTACTACGACAGTGCCGCGCGCGCTTGGGAATTGCTGGTCGGTGCGGGCCTGGCGCTGGCCCTGCCGTATCTGGCGCCGCCGCGCGCGCTGCGGGCGGTCCTCGCCGCGGTGGGCCTCATCGCGGTTCTGCTGTGCGGCTGGCTCATCGACGGCGTACACCGGTTCCCGGGACCGGCGGCGCTGCTGCCGGTCGGCGCGACCGCGGCGCTGATCGTGGCGGGCGCCCATATCGATTCCGGGCGCCTGCCGATCCCCAATCGGCTGCTGGCCGCCGCGGGGCCGGTGCTGCTCGGTGAGCTCGCCTACGCCCTGTATCTGTGGCACTGGCCGATTCTCATTCTCACCCTCGGCGAACTCCGCGTCCCGCGGGCCGGAATGTCGGTCGGGATCGGGGTTTTCGCGGTCTCGCTCGCCCTGGCCTTCCTCACCCACCGACTGGTGGAACAGCCGTTGCGCGACAACGTCATCCGCCGCGCCGCGATCCGGTACCGCCGCGCGCTCGGGGCGTTCGTCACGACCACCGGGATCGCGATCATCGCCTCGATCGTCGCCTGGCAGGCCGTCCTGCACGCCAATCCCCCACGCCCCGTCGTGGATCTGGACGCGCTGCGCTATCCGGGTGCGCAGGCGCTGACCGACGGCATGGCGACACCGCCCGCGCCGATGCGGCCCACGGTCTACGACGCCCCGGCCGAGCTGCCCGCGCCGACCCGCGACGGCTGCATCGCCGACTGGAACACCCGCGCCGTGGTCACCTGCGCCTACGGCGATACCGCGGCGGCCCGCACGCTCGCGGTCGTCGGCAATTCCCATGCCGAACACTGGATGCCCGCACTGCAGACGCTCGCCGAGCGGCATCACTTCCGCCTGCTGGTGCATCTGAAGATGGGCTGCCCGCTCACCCTCGATCAGGAGGCCGACTACAAGGGCGAACCCAATCCGGACTGCGGCGACTGGTCGCGCGAGGTCATCGATCTGCTCGGCGCCGAGCGGCCGGACTGGGTGTTCACCACCGGCACCCGGCCTGCCGACGAGGGCGGCGACGAGACCCCGGACGACTATCTCGATGTGTGGTCGGCGCTGTCGCAACGCGGGCTGAATGTGGTGGCCGTGCGTGATACGCCGTGGTTGCGGCGCAACGGCATTCGCTACCGCGCCATCGACTGCCTGGCCGACGGCGGCACCCCGGCGGGCTGCGGTATGCGCCGCGCCGACGCGCTCGCGCCGGTCGATCCGGCCGCCGCCCGCGCGGGTGCGTTCCCCAACGTCTTCCCCATCGATGTCACCGACGCCTTCTGCGATCGCGACGTCTGTCCCGTCGTGATCGGCAACGTGCTGGTCTACCACGACGAACATCACCTGACCTCGAGCTACTCGCGCACGCTGGCACCGGAATTGGAGCGCCGCCTGCGACCGATCCTGCGCTGGTGGTAATTCGCCATTCCGGCAGAAACGGCCGAATCCTGGCCGCGATGTAATTGCATCCGTCTTTGCGGACCACCAGGTTCGGTTACGGGAGAGCGTATTCCCGGCAACGGTTCGCGAGGCCCGGTCACGACCGAGTGCATTTCTGGCCAACAAACCTCGAGATCGGGCCACGGTGCAATTACATTCGGGCCCAGACGGATTCATTCCGAATGGCAGTATCCGAGTTCACTCACCGCAACCCCCAGGTCACGGCGGTCGGACCCGCTGGTCCGGCTGTTCGACCCGGAAGTTCCCGACATGTTTTCCACCTTGATAGCAAACTCTCTGGCAGAGCGGGCGTACTGAGGGCACACTTTAAGTGCGACATTCGGCGAACGCCGAATGGCAGGGGGCAAGGAATGAACGGATGAGGATTCGCCCACGGCAACAGCTGTTGGATCTCTGGCGAGCCGTGCTGGACAGCTGCTATCGAGGCGGCACATGGAATTGGGGCGGTCGCGACGGCGCCAATTCCATCAGCGATGCCGAACAGCTGTTGTGCCTGCTGTATCCGGCCACCGAAATCGAGGCGTTCGCGCTGGACCGCCCCGACGACATAGCCACCGACGTGGAACAGGCGCTGGCCGGATTCGGGGAACGCACCCGCATCGGCGGAGTGCTGGTCGGGCTGATCGAGGACTATCTGGCGCGCTACACCACCGACGGCGAACCGCAATTCGGCGCGCGCGGCTATCTGCGCGCCGAGGACGAGGCCCGGCCCACCGAGGCGCAGCTGGATATCGAGGTCGTCGACTCGTATTCGATGTCGTTGAGCCTGTGCATCGCCTCGCTGCGCTTCCTGCGCGGATTCCGGCGCTTCGTCTCCGGCGAGGTGCGCCGCGAGGCACGGGAACTCGAACCGCGGATCGACGCCGTCGAGCGGTTGATCCGCGCCCGGCTCACCGCGGCGATGACCGGGCTGGTGCGCAGCTTCGTGATTCACACCCCGGAGCCGAAATCCGATGCCGGGCAGGCTATTCTGCACATGATCAACCAGGGCGGCGGATCCACCGAGGAGCTGATCACGACGCTGTCGGCACGGCTGGAGCGATTGCGCGTACAGGCGGCCAACGAGGTCCGGCTCGCCCAGGCCACCGAGGTCGACGTGGCCGACGATCTGCGGCTGTTCGAATGTGGTTGGAGCTGGGGCATTTTCCGCAAGGCCGAGTCGATCGAGTTGGTGCACAACCATGTCGCCGACGCCGCCGGACATGCCGAATCCCGGCCCTACCTGTACTTCACCGCGGTGGCCCTGGATGGCGTCAGAGATCTGACCTCCCAACGCATTCGAGAGCTCGACCTGCTCGACGAGACCCAGCGCTATCTGGCCGACGCGCTGCAGCTGCGCCTCGAGCTGACCGAGAAGTACTGGTCGACCGTGGCCCGCTTCGGCACCGGCCGCTGGCCACTCGAGGACATCCCCTGGCGCACCTCCGACGGCGAGGAATCGGACTACTTCAGTCTCGCCGTGGCGGCCATGCTGATTCAGGATCTGGTGGTGCGCGAGAGCACCGACGATCTGGCGCGCACAGTGGCGGTCTTCGACCAATTGGCCAGGCGCGGTCGCGTCATCAGCCGATTGACCACCCACGATCCGGCCGCGACCCTGCACTATCCAGGCGTGCGGCTGCGACTGGCGGGCAGCGAGGAGATCGAGGGCGGGCCGCAATTGCTCTGGTACGTACCGGATTTCGTGACGATGATGCTCAAGCGCACGCTGCAGGCCGCACGGCTGCGCACCGATGTCGCCACCCGCGACCAGCTCATGGCGCTGGCCGAATCCGCCATGGACCATCTCGATCGGCGCATGCTGCGGCACGGCCAGGCGGCGGGACTGTGGGACGACACCTACGCGGTGCTGGGCCCGGCCGGACTCGCTGCCGAGGAACCGTCGTGGTTCATGACCGAGCGCGTCATGGAATGTCTGGTGGTGGCCTACGACACCTTCCGGCAGCCGCCGCTGGCGCCACAGTCGATGATGCAGCGCGCGGTCGAATTGCTCAGTGAGGCCGAACATCTGCACAATCAGGAGCGGCTGCTGGTCAGCGACGGCTATCTGTCGCCGAAGTGGGCCGCGCTCAACCGGATCGCGCAATCGCTCGATCGCGCCCGCGCCCAGCTGACCGAGCGCCCGGGCACGGCGTTCAGTCTCGCCACCGAGGCCCTGGTCCAGCTCGACGAGCTGGCCTACGCCCGGCAGGACGCCCAGCGATGAGGGCCGAATGATGCTGGTCTTCTCCACATCCGACAAGGGTGGCACCGGTCGCTCGGTGACCAGCTGCAATATCGCCTATCGGCTGTGCCTGTCCGGGCGCAATGTCGTCTACGTCGACTTCGACTTCGGATCGCCCACCGCGGGTGCGCTTTTCGAGATCAGCTCGGTCGAGCGCGGCGTGGCCGGGGGTGGGGTGCATTCGTATCTGCTCGGCCAGAGCGGCACCGCGGCCCGGGTCGACGTCGGCGCCTCGACCGATCGAATCGAGTTGCGGCGCATCGGTCCCCGTGCGGGGCGGCTGGTGCTGCTGCCCGGCGACGAGGGCGGCGCGGAATTCCTCATCATGGACAACACCGTGGTGCGGCGGTGCGCC
Source organism: Nocardia sp. NPDC051570 (assembly GCF_044454005.1). Taxonomy (NCBI): domain Bacteria; kingdom Bacillati; phylum Actinomycetota; class Actinomycetes; order Mycobacteriales; family Nocardiaceae; genus Nocardia; species Nocardia sp. NPDC051570. Next base: position 163,188 of record NZ_JBITDI010000008.1, read on the forward strand.
GAACTGCTGGTCGCGCTGGAACAGGAATTCAAGGTCGTGGTCGTCGATCTCAGCGCGGGCCGGTCGGTGGCGCTGGAGATCGCGCTACAGGCCACGGCGCTGCCCCAATTGCGCCGCCGCACCGCGCGCTGGCTCATCTTCCACCGCTGGACCCGTCAGCACATCCTGGCCGCCTCGGGACTCGTGCACGGGCCACACGGCCTGCTGGAAACCGGCCGCGCCTGCGGGCACGATCCGGACGAGCTGCTGGGCTCGATCCGCTATGTCCGCACGGCCCTGGCCGCCGCCGATTCGCATCGCACGGCCGAGCGCCCCGCACAGGCCGCCTGGCTGCAGGAGCAGGACGCCGCGCTCAAGCGGCTCGCCTCGGCCAATCACCTGGGCGCCACCGCGGTGCTGGGCGCCACCCCGATCGAGCCCGTGCTGCAGTGGCGCGAGCAGATCGTGCTCGACTCCGATGTCAACGCCAAGATCGCCAACGAGGAGACCGCGCTGGCCTATGCGGAACTGGCCCGGCGCCTGGTCGACAACGCCACCTGGGAAAGGCTCTGATGCCCGACACGCAGACCTACACCGAGGCAACCGAGCAGCCGTGGATCGAGCCGGTGCCCATGTCGCATATGTCCATCGAGGTCGGACACTTCTATCTCAACGACATCCTGGGCGATGCCCGACATCTGAAGTCGGAGTTCCGCCGGATGGCCCCGCTGGTGGCGGCCTTCGTGGAATCGGCGCGGGTGCGGTTCGGCACCGATGCCCGGGTCAGCACCTGCTATCTGCTCGACGATTACTTCCAGCCCGATACCGACGCCGCCGAGGCGCTCGGCGCCCTGCTGGCCGCCGCCGACGAGGCCGGGCTCGTGATCGACTATCTGGCACGGGAATCCGGCTGCTGGCAGAGTTCGGCCTTCGTCGACGGGGTGCCGCTGGGCGAGCCGATTCCGGTGGCGGAGATGGTGGCCGCGCGCATCGTCGCCGAGCCCGCGCCGCCCGATACCGGCAGCCGTCCGCCCACCGCCGAATCGGGCTGGCTGTGCAACGGGCGTCGGTCCTCCGACCGCGAACCGGCACAGGCCATGCGCGGCAGGACATTCCGGCCGCCCGAGGAGTTCGGCCGACGCGAGCATTCGATCTTCCTCGATGTGCAGCTGTGGAGCACGCATGTGACCGATCAGGGGACGGTGACCCGGTGGTCGTGCCCGTTCCTGGCCGCGGTCTGGCATCTGCTGCGGCTGGGGATGCTGCGCTATCACGGTGCGTCCGTGGTGGATCCGTATCCCTGGCAGCCCGACGATCCCTGGCCGCGGCGCTGGCACGATGTGCCGCCGGTGGTGCGGCTCAATCCCGAGGCGGCGCCGTTCGCGGCGTATCACACGCTGTCGATGCTGCCCAAGCGCTATATCGCCATCGAGCATTCCGTGCGAGTGATCCTCGACCATCTGGATCTCGACGACGATGTGGTCTCCCAGATCATCGCCCGCGGCGCCGCCGAAGCGGCGCCGACCGCGGTGCCCCGCAAGGTTTCCGAACGCCTGTCGCATCTGTTGCTAGACGGGTCCTAGCCATGGTGTCCACCACGCCCCTGGTCGTGCTCGGCGAGGTGCGCACATGCCTGCTGCCGACGGCCGGGGCGCTGGGACGGGCCGAGGCGCGCGAACTGCTGACGCTGATGCCGGGCCGGGCGGTGCGATGGCGGGAAAGGCCTGGGACACTGGCGATTTCGCCGACGATCGCGGTCGGCGTCGACTGCGATCTGCCGATGGGTGAACATGCGGCCCGGATCGTGGGCACGGTCGCGACCCGGGTGACGCTGGTGGGCGGGCGGGTGTTGCAATCCTCGGCCCGCGCCCGGGTGGTGCGCGCGGCCGAGCGGCGGCGCCAGCCCTGGTCGCACTACATCAGCCAGAAGGGCGTGACCGAGGTGATCAGCCGCATCTCCGATCGCGAGGTGGCCGAAATCGCCTTGGCCGAGGGCTATCTCGCCGACAGCGGCCGCCCCGGCGCCCTGGACATGGCCTCGATCAGCGAACGACTGCTGGCCCATATCCGCGCCGATGCGCGGCTGGATCAGTCGCCGCCGATGCAGGCGAGCGCGACGCGGCTGCGCTGGATCGCGCGCATCGGCCGGCGCGCGGGCCAGACGGTGACGCTGCGCGTGGACGACGACACCACCCGCTCGCTGCGGTTGACCGTGCGCGAGGAGTCGGATCTGGATGCGGCGCAACGGTTCTGCGAGGATGTCGCGGTACACGACTGGCTGCTGACGGTGATGGCCGCGGCCTTCGAGGAGGCCGACCGGTTCGGGGCGTCCAGCCGCGAACGCCTCGACATCCTGGCGCCACTGCTGCAGCACATGACGGGTCTGTGGATGCCCGGCGCGCACACCCCGTCGACGCTGCGGGCGTTATGGAAGGAGCTGCAGAACGAGCCCGGCTTCTCCCGTCAATGGAGCACGCTCACCGACCGGCTGCGCGACAACGTCTCGGTGGCGATGCTGGACGCGTTGCGGCACAAGGCCTTCGATACCGAATGGTGATCACATCCGGAACCACTTGCGGACCAGCAGCGCGAAGAACACCGACATCGAGACCGTGCCCGCCCAGGATTCGATCGCATACAGCGGGCGCGCCGCCGCATGCAGATTCTGGGTGTCGCCGGGGCCCAGCGGATTCAGGAAGCTGGTCGCGCACATGTAGATCGTCTCGGTGACCGAGGCGTTGCCCGCCAGCAGCAATCCGAGGACCGTGAAGACCACCAGCTGTGCCGCCACCCAGCCGAGCAACCAGAATGGCCGATATCCGTAGCCGCACAGCACATAGGAGCCGCGTCCGGCCCAGCGCCGCCAGGCCTGCGGCGTCGCGCGGGTGCGGGCCCGCGCCAATTCCAGCCCGCATCGATCCTCGGCGTCGACATCCTCGTTGATCCGGTACAGCGCGGTCGCGCGGCGGAAGGTCAGCACCGCATGCGCGAGCAGGCCGAGCGTGGACAGTTGCGCGCCGAGCCGCTCGTACACCTCGGCCAGCACGGTGGTCTGGATCGCGCTGAGCCGCAACGGTCCCCGGAATTCCACCTCGGCCGCCACCAGCGCCGCGAGCAGCGCGCTGGGCACCCGCCACCCCTCCTCGTCGCGCGCGGGATCGCGGGCCGCCGCGTACAGATGTTCGAACACCAGGCCCTCGACGGCGCGGCGCACGCCGGGCGGATTGTATTCGGCGAGAACGGCTTCCACGTGGGTGTTCAGCCGGTCCAGCAGTTCCCGTTCGGGGCCCTCGTGGCGATCGATCTCGGCGGCGTAACCGGCCGCGCGGCGGGCGATGCGGGTGGCGATCGAGGCCACGAACGGGGTGAGCTCGGCCATGATCGTCTGCGGACGCCGCGGTCAGGCGTGCAGGTGGAATTCGTAGACGTCGCGCGGCTCGCCGGAACCGAAGTACCGCTCGTCGTGCGCCACGAAGACGAAGCCCGCCTGTTTGAACAGATTGGAGGCGGCCAGATTGTCCGGTCGCACGGTCAGGTATTCGACCTCGACACCGTTTGCCCGGCTGCGCTCGAGAGTGTGCTCGAGCAATGCCCGGCCGTAGCCACGGAACTGGAACCGCTTGGCCACGGCGAAGGTGAACAGCAGCGCCCGCCCGGCCTTCTCGAGGGTCAGCGCATAGCCGATGACCGCCTCGTTCAGCTCGGCGACGAGCCAGTCCGATCCGTGCAAATCGTACAGTTGCCGCAGCATGAGGTACTTGTACGGCTCGTCGAAGACCTCGTCCTCGATGGCCGCGATGGCTTCGAGATCGGTGAAGCAAGCCTGCCGGTATTCCGGCTGCGGAACCTGCGTGCTCTCCATGTGCTCCCTAGCGCCAAGGGATAAGCCGTTCGTTGTCCAGCCTAGACTCCTTACACCGAACGAGATCAGTGTAGGCACCTACTATTAGGTCGTTGTCGCACTGCGGAAAGTTACGCCCGGATCGCTATGCGCCGAGTTCGTGCACCCGGGTGATCTCGATGCCGTCGAGGATGGTGCGTGCGACCAGTTCCGGGGCGTCCGACATCGGCACATGGCCGCAATCGGGCAGGGTGACCCAGCGGGTGTGGGGCGGGAGTTGATCGCGGTGCTGGCTCACCGTAGGCAGCAACATCAGGTCATGGCTGCCGAAGGCGACCGTGATCGGAATCCGCAGTCGCTGGCCACCCTCGAAGCGCAATGAGCGGGCGTGGTGCACGACCAGTCGCAGCGCCCGGTGCGAGCGGTCCAGATCGCGGATCATATCGATCGCGGCGCGTTTGGGGATGCGCTCGGGATGGCGGGTCACCATGGCCAGCCCGGCCATGCGGATCGGCGCGAGGTGCAGGGCGAGGCCGCCGACGCCGCGGGTGCACAGACCGAATGTCAAGGCGGACTGGAACTGTGCGTACAGCAATCCGGGCATGCCCACGCCGCGCCACAGTCCGGCGGGCGCCAGCGCGACCACCGATCGGGCCATGCCGAGTTTGGCCGCCTCGAGCGCGAACCAGCCGCCCATCGAATTGCCGACCAGATCCACCGGCTCGTCGAGGCCCAGCCGATCGAATTCCGCGGCCAGCTGCCGCATGGCCCAATCGATGGTGAATTCCGGACCTTCCGGAAAGGGCGTGCGGCCGAATCCCGGGAAATCCAGGGCGATGACGCGGCGGCGCTCGGCGAGCCGATCCAGGACCGGAAGCCAGTTCCCCACCGCCCCGCCCGCCCCGTGCAACAGCACCAGCGGCGCACCGGTACCGCGCTCGATACGATTCCATCCGGTCATCGGCCAGCTCCTTCGATGGCGAACGGGGTGAGTGAGTGCACCCCGACTACCAGAATGGCCGAGTCCGGGCGCCGCCGCCATGGTCGGTCCGCGCATGTCGAATGCGACGATTCGGTCTAGTGCACAAGGCAATTCGGCCCGATCGGTGCAGTCGGCTCCGGTCAGTCGGCGACCTCGACGATGAGCTTGCCGAGGTTCTTGCCGACCAATAGTCCGCCGAACGCCTCGACCGCATGCTCGAGCCCGTCGACGATGTCCTCGAGGTAGTGCACGCGTCCATCGCGGATCCACCCGCCCATCTCCGAGAGGAAATCCCCGAACTGATCGGGCGCGAATTCGGATTGGATGAAGCCGCGCACGGTGAGGCTCTTGCGCAGCACGGTCGACATGAACCGGCCCAGCCGATCCGGACCGGGCGGCAGCTCGGTGGCGTTGTAGTCCGCGACCAGGCCGCACACCGGGATGCGGGCGAAGGGGTTGAGGCGCGGCAGCACGGCGTCGAAGACCGCACCGCCCACATTCTCGAAGTAGACGTCGATACCGTCGGGGGTCGCGGCCGCGAGCCGGTCGGCGAAATCGGGGGCGCGGTGATCGAGCGCGATATCGAAGCCGAACCGATCCTTCAGCAGCGCAACCTTTTTCGGCCCACCGGCGATGCCGACCGTGTGCGCGCCCTTGATCTTGGCGATCTGACCGACCGCCGATCCGACCGGGCCGGTGGCCGCGGCGACCACGACCGTCTCCCCCGGTTGCGGGCGGCCGATGGTGAGCAGTCCGGAATAGGCGGTGAAGCCGGGCATGCCGAGCACACCGAGCGCGGTGGTGACCGGTGCAACCGTGGCGTCCAGCTTGCGCAGCTGCCGCAGCGGCTCCACCGAATGGCTGCGCCATCCGCCGTAGCCGAGCACGGTGTCGCCGGGGGCCAGGGCGGGGTCGGTGGATTCGAGCACCCGCGACACGGTCGCGCCGACCATGGGCTGCCCGATGCGCACCGGCGGCGCATAGGAGGGCGCATCGCTCATCCGCCCGCGCATATAGGGGTCCAACGACAGATACAGCGTCTGCAGCAGCGCCTCGCCCGCGCCGGGTGCGGGGAGTTCGACGGTTTCTGTCCGGAAGTTCTGCTCGGCCGGCATTCCGCTCGGCCGAGAGGCAAGCACGATCTGCGTTGTCTGCACCATCAGCCCATCAAACCAACTCCCGCCCCACCTCGGCGTGCCGGGCCTCGACACGCCACGCGGGTCGGTGAACGGACCGAGCGGCCAACGGGGTGATCGTCGCGGGTAACCAGGTCGATACCGGCGCGAGCTTCGACGATCCGACGGTGGCGGGAGATCGGCTGCGGGGCATGGCTGTTACGACAGCTTCAGCGAACGGCCGATGATCTCCTTCATGATTTCGGTCGTGCCGCCATAGATGGTTTGGACGCGGGCGTCCATATAGGCCTTGGCGATCGGGTATTCGCGCATGTAGCCGTAGCCGCCGTGCAGCTGCAGGCATTTGGTGATCAGGTCGAGTTGTTCCTCGGTACTCCACCATTTGGCCATGGCGGCTTCCTCGACGGTCAGCTTCTCCTGGTTGAGCAGTTCGATGCAGCGGTCGACGAAGACGCGGACGGCGGTGGTCTTGGTCGCGAGTTCGGCGAGGACGAAGCGGGTGTTCTGTTGGGCGCCAATGGGTTTGCCGAAGGCCTTGCGGTCGCGCACGTATTGGATCGTGCCCGCCAGGCTGCCCTCCATCGCGGCGGCGGCCATCACGGCGATCGACAGTCGTTCCTGCGGCAGGTTCTGCATGAGGTGGACGAAGCCCTGCCCCTCGGTGCCGAGCAGGTTCTTGCCGGGCACCCGCACATCGATGAAGCTCAGCTCGGCGGTGTCCTGGGCCTTCAGCCCGATCTTGTCCAGATTGCGACCGCGTTCGAAGCCGGGCATGCCGCGCTCGACCACCAACAGCGAGAAGCCCATCGCCCCCTTCTCCGGATCGGTCTGTGCCACCACGATCACGATGTCGGAGTTGATGCCGTTGGTGATGAAGGTCTTGGCGCCGTTGAGGATCCAGTCGTCGCCGTCGCGGACGGCGCGGGTCTTGATACCCTGCAGATCCGAACCGGTGCCGGGTTCGGTCATCGCGATGGCGGTGATGATCTCGCCGGAACAGAAGCCGGGCAGCCAGCGGCCGCGCTGTTCGTCGTTGGCCAGCTCCAGCAGATAGGGCGCGATGACGTCGTTGTGCAGCCCGAAGCCCAGCCCCGAATACTGCGCCCTGGACACTTCCTCGGTGATGATCGCGTTGTAGCGGAAATCCTTCACACCCCCGCCGCCGAACTCCTCCGGCACCGCCATGCCGAGGAAGCCCTGCTTGCCCGCCTCCAGCCAGATCTCGCGGTCGACGATGCCCTGTTCCTCCCACCGCGCGTGGTTCGGTGCGGCGTGCTGATCGAGAAACTTGCGAAACGACTCCCGGAACAGCTCGTGTTCGGGCTCGAAAAGGGTGCGCTCCATGTCACATACGGTACCCGGAACTCGAATCGTCGTTCACTTGAGATCGCATAAAAATGCCCTCACCTTTGTAGGTGAGGGTCAGATCGACATCGTTGGCGACCTGAACGCCGGTAAACACCTCAGACTCCGACGGCCCCGCGCACCCGTCCCCACAGCGTGCGGCCCGAGTCGCGCCCGCGCTCGTCGAGCAGGAACTTCAGCTCCTCCTCGAGCGCCTTGCGCACCACCGCCTGGAGTTCGGCGGCGGCCGCGTCGACATCGCCGGCGTCGCTCCACGGTGTGGTCTCGATCGGCGAACCGACCGAGTAGTAGAACCGCTCCGGCCGGGGAATCCAGGTCGGCCCGAGCCCGCGCATGAGCGGCGGGGTGAGCTCGCGGCGGATACCCAGCGCCTCGACGGCCCGGCGCAGCGGCCACATGACCGGATGGTCGCCGTCGAAGACGACATCGAACACATCGTCCGCACCGATCATGGCCACCGGCAGAATCGGCGCGCCGAATTCGATCGCCATCCGCGCGAATCCGGTGCGCCCCTCCCACTTGAGCACATACTTCTCGCCCTTGCGGCGCATGGCTTCCCGGCCGCCGCCCGGGAAGACGATGACCGCCTCGCCGTTGGCCAGCAGCGTGCGGCAGTTGGTGCGATTGCCGCGCACGCTGCCCATCCGGTGCACCAGATCGCGCACCGGCGGCAGCCGCATCAGCACGTTCTCGGCGAGTCCGCGCACCAAACGTCCACGCCGGGCCAGAATCTCGTGCACCAGCAATGGCGCGTCGACACCGCCGAGCAGGGTGTGGTTGCCGACCAGCAGCACCGGCCCCTCGTCGGGAATGTTGTCCAGCCCGTAGAAGCGCGGGCTGGTCCAGGCACGCACGGGGGCGGTCAGCGAATCGGCGATCAGCCGATCGAGATCACCCCACGAGATGTGCAACGGCGCGCCATCGCTGAGTGGCGTTGCCGGAGAATCGTTTCCAGACAAAAGCACCCTCCCTGCAGTCGTTTTCAATAACGCCATCGTAACGAAAACGGCAGGGTGATACCGATTATGGAAGCTTCAGTCCGAAAGGCCCGCGGCCCCCGTGGTGCTCGCGAACGCGAACTCCGACAGTACCCCGACCAACGCGTGCGGTACCCGGGCCCGCACCAGCGTGCCGCCCTCCTCGTGGCTGGATTCCAGGATCCGGCCGTCGGAGTGCACGCGGGCGAGCAGATCGCCGCGCGTATAGGGCAGTAGCACACTGACCTCCACATCCAGCTTGCCGAGGATGTCGCCGAGCCGAACGCGCAGCTCGTCCAGGCCGCTGCCGGTGCGCGCCGAGACGAACAGCGCGCCGGGCAGCTGGGCCCGCAGATGGGTCAGCTCGGTCGCGTCCAGTGCGTCGATCTTGTTGACCACCATCAGTTCCGGCGGCGCGACGTCATCGGATTCGCGCAGCACGTCGGTGATCACCTCGCGCACGGCCTTGATCTGCTGATCGGGCATCGGATCCGAACCGTCCACCACATGCAGCAGCAGATCGGCGCCGGTGACCTCCTCCAGGGTGGACCGGAACGCCTCGACCAGCTGGGTCGGCAGATGCCGGACGAAGCCGACGGTGTCGGTGAACACGACCTCGCGACCGTCCTCGAGGGCGGCCTTGCGGGTGGTCGGATCCAGGGTCGCGAACAGTGCGTCCTGCACCAGGATTCCCGCGCCGGTGAGCGCGTTCATCAGGCTGGACTTGCCCGCGTTGGTGTAGCCGACGATCGCCACCGACGGGATGCCACTGGCATCGCGGCGGCCGCGCTTGGTGTCGCGCGCGGTCTTCATCTCGCGGATCTCGCGGCGCAGCTTGGCCATTCGCTCGCGGATCCGGCGGCGATCGGTTTCGATCTTGGTCTCACCGGGACCACGGGTGCCCACGCCGCCGCCACTGCCACCGGCACGACCACCGGCCTGCCGCGACATCGACTCACCCCAGCCGCGCAGGCGCGGCATCATGTATTCCATCTGGGCGAGCGAGACCTGCGCCTTACCCTCGCGGGAGGTGGCGTGCTGGGCGAAGATGTCCAGGATCAGCGCGGTGCGGTCGATGACCTTGACCTTCACGACCTTCTCCAGCGCGTTGAGCTGGGCGGGGGTCAGTTCACCATCGCAGATCACGGTGTCGGCGCCGGTCTCGAGGACGACGGCGCGCAGCTCCTCGGCCTTGCCCGAGCCGATGTAGGTCGCCGGATCGGGCTTGTCGCGGCGCTGGATCAGTGCGTCCAGCACCTCCGAGCCCGCGGTCTCGGCGAGTGCGGCGAGTTCGGCCATATTGGCATCGGCCTGCGCCGCCTTACCCTCGGTCCAGACGCCGACCAGCACCACGCGCTCCAGGCGCAGCTGCCGGTACTCGACCTCGGTGATATCGGTGAGTTCGGTCGAGAGCCCGGCGACGCGGCGCAGCGCACTGCGCTCGTCGAGCTGCAGCTCGCCGACGGTCGGTTCCGGCGCCCAGCCGTTACCGCCCTGCTCCTTGTCGAGTTCCTCGACCGGCGTGAACTCGTACGTCTCTGATTTCCTCATATGCCTCCATGGTCCCACGACTCAACGACATGACGCATCCGAGTTATTTCCCGGCCGAAAGCGGGCCGCGAACATAGGGGGTGCAGGGGTGAGTCCGTCAGAGGCTCGCCCACCACGCGCGGGCGAGGCGGCCCGAGGCGACCAGGACCGAGGGGCCGCGCAGGGTGGCGCGGCCCGCATCGATGCCGACGGTCACCTCGCCGCCGGGGATCCGCACGCGGACCTCGCCGGTATCGGTCTCGAGGGCGAAGCCCTCGCGGGACAGGGCTGCGGCGGCCGCGGCCACGGTTCCCGTTCCGCAGGAACGGGTTTCGCCCACGCCGCGCTCATAGACGCGCATATCGACCGAGCGGGCGGGGTCGAGGGCGGTGAGGATCTCGATGTTCACCCCGTGCGGGAACAGCTCGGGATCGAAGCCCGGCGGGACGCTCAGGTCCATCGTGGCCAGCGCGGCGGCGGTCAGCTCCGAATCCACACAGGCCAGATGCGGATTGCCGACGTCGATGCCGAGGCCGGGCAGCGCGCGGCCACCGACCGTCGCGGTGGAATCGCCCAGGGTCCGCACCCGGCCCATGCCGACGGTCACCTCGCCGACGACATCGTCGTAACCGTGCACGGTGACCGGCCGGGCCCCGGCCCGGCTGCCCACCACGAATTCGTCACGCTTATCCAGGCCGGTCGCGACGAGATAGTGGGCGAACACCCGCGTCCCGTTCCCGCACATCTCGGCGATGGAACCGTCGGCATTGCGGTAGTCCATGAACCAGTCGTCGGTGGCCACGCCCTCGGGCAGCGCGTCGAGCACCCCGGCCGCGCGCAGCGCACCGGCCCGCGCCACCCGCAGCACCCCGTCGGCCCCGATGCCGCGCTGCCGATCACACAGCGCCGCAACCCGATCCACGGTCAGCTCGAGCGCGACGTCGAGATCCGGCAGCACGACGAAGTCGTTCTGCGTGCCATGGCCCTTGGTGAATTCGATATCCATATCCCCTACTGGAACGTCCTGCGCTGCCGGAAGATTTCATACAGGGCGATCGATGCCGCGCACGGCGCCGCGACCGCCCCCTCGACCGGGATCGAGACCAGCTCGTCGCAGCCCTCGCGCCACACCGGGCCCAGGTCGTCGGCCTCGTCGCCGATCACCACGATCGTCGCATCCCGGAAGTCCTGCTCGTACACCGCCCGGGTCGCCGCGCCCGCGCGACCGGGCACGATGCCCACGATCCAGGTCGCGATATCGCGCCCGGCCTGCCGATCGCAGAAGTCGTGCACGGGCGCCGCGCCGGGCACACGGAACACCGGAATGCCGAACAACGCGCCCTCCGAGGCCCGCACGCAGCGCGGATCGTAGTGATCGGCCCCGGTCCCGCTGATCACCACCGCCGCGGCCCCGAAGCCGTGCGCGGTGCGAATCACGCTGCCCAGCCGCAGCGCGGATCCGGGCCGTTCGATCACCACGACGACCGGCGGATGCCGATCCCCCGGCGCGCCCGGCGCGAAATCGTCCAGGCTGGGGGTGCGGATCCGCGCCACCGCGACCAGATCCGGTGTGCCCGTGGCGGATTCGTCCAGTTCGGCCATCAGCTCCGGCACCAGGCCGATATTCGGCGCGCCGCTGTCGCCGAGCAGTTCCCGCGCCCAGCGGGGCAGTTCCGGCGGACCCAGCCGGTACAGCAGGGTCTCGAGCGGCCAGTCGCCGGTGACGGCCGCGGTGAGCGCGGCGCGGCCGTGCACGAGGAATCGGCCGTCGCGATGGCGTGTGGTGCGGTTGGTGAGGTAGGCCTGCCATTCACCGACCGCGGCATTACGGGTGGTCACTGCCGAACTCGTTCCTGATCGTCGCCGGATGCGTGGGCGCGCACCTGTGCCAGCGCCGTGTCCACCAGCCGCGGATCGGCGCCGTCGACCCATCGCACCCGCGGGTCCCGGCGAAACCATGATCGCTGGCGCCGCACATAGCGGCGGGTGCCGATGAGGGTGCGCTCCTGCGCATGTCTCAGGTCGTATTCGTTGTCCAGGTAGGCCAGGACTTGTGCATAACCGATCGCCCGGCGCGCCGTCTGGCCCGCGCGCAGGCCGCGGTCGAGCAGGCCGCGCACCTCCTCGACCAATCCGTCTGCGAACATCTTCGCGGTGCGCGCCTCGATGCGCGCGTCGAGTTCGGCCGTCTCGCGATCGACTCCGAGAATCAGTGCACCCCACCGCGGTTCACCGATCTGTGGTTGCGAGGCGGCGAACGGACGGCCGGTGAGTTCGACGACCTCGAGCGCGCGGACCATGCGGCGGCCGTCGGTGGGCAGGATGGTGTCGGCGGCCACCGGATCGGCCGCGCGCAGGGCCGCGTGCACGGCCCCGACCCCACCCTCGGCCAGCAGCGCCTCCCATTTCGCCCGCACATCCGCATCGGTGGCCGGGAAATCCCAATCATCCAGCAGCGCTTGGACATACATCATCGAACCGCCGACGATCACCGGGACGCGCCCGCGCGCCAGGACGGCCTCGACATCGGCGCGGGCCGAGGTCTGATACGCCGCGACGGTGGCGGTTTCGGTGATCTCGAGGACGTCGAGCTGATGATGCGCGATACCGCGGCGCTGCGCGGGCGGCAGTTTCGCGGTGCCGATATCCATGCCGCGATACAACTGCATGGCGTCGATGTTGACGATCTCGCCGTCCAGGCGCTGCGCCAATTCCAGTGCCAGATCCGACTTTCCGGTGGCGGTCGGCCCGATGACCGCGATGGGCTTGCTCATACCGCACCGCCCGGGCGCCACACGCTCACCTGATAACCGACACCGAAAGGTGCTGCGGAATAACGGGTTTCTACCTCGGGTGCGGTATCGAACAGACCCGCGAGCACTCCGAAGGCGGCCCGGCCGGACACCTCCAGCTCCGCGCACAGCTCGATATCCAACCGCGCCAGGGCCTCCCGATCCCCGGCCGCGAGCGCCCGGTCGATATCGGCCTGCACCGCCTCCGCACGCGGATCCAGATAGCCGGGCGCGCGCAGCGACAACGTGGCCGCGCCGTCGGCGACCACCAGTACCCCGCAGTCCTCCTCGCGCGCGTCCAGCTCCGCGCGCAGCGTCGCGCCCACCTCGCGGCAGCGCTCGGTGGGCGCGTCCGATGCCACGATCCGGGCCTGCGCCACGGCCGCGGGCGCGACCTGCCCGCGCACCCAGCCGCCGATCAACACCGGTAGCGGCAGCATCGGATCGGGTGCGGCCCCGCCCAGCACGGCCAGCGGCAGGCTCGGGTCGGCGGCGGCACCGGACAGCGCGAACCGCGAAAGCCCGGCCCGCACATCGGCCCCGAAGCCGCGGAAGGTGCCCACTGTCTCGGGTCCGAATACCGCCGGGTGAGCGCCGGCGCCGACGATGATCCAGTGCCCGGCCCGCTCGGCCAACGTCCGTCCGGCCGACAATACGGCCGCGCGCAGCGCGGGCACCTCCGCGGCCGGATGCGCCGGATCCACCAGCGGCCGCCCACCACACAGTTCGGGTATGAGGATGGGCGGCGACGGGATCAACGCGGCGACACGGAACACGTGCTCAACCGTAGCTGGCGGCTCCGGCGGGCCCGACGCTCAGTTGGCCGGCAGGCGGGTGGTCGTGGCCTTTCCGTTCTCGGACACGGTCAGCCCCATGGATTTACCGCCGCCGTCCCATTCGTCGTAGTCGAAGGCGGCGCTGCCGCCGGGCGTCACCGGCACCGCGTCACGGGTGAAGGTACGGGTGCCGGCGGTGTCGATGCGCTCCATCCGCACGGCCACCGATCCCGCCTTACCGGATGCGCCGGTGTCGATGGTGAAGACGTTGCGGTTCAACGGCAGCGTGACCGTCGCCGTCCCGCCCGGGCCGACCGGCACCTCGCGCGCGGCGAAGATGTAACCGGCCTGCTGATAGTTCTCGCCGATCTCGATGGCGGGCGATTGGGCATCGGTGGAGGTGTAGCTCACCCGGTCGCCGTCGACAGCCGTATCGATGGTCGATCGGGAGCCTGGGGCGAGCATGATGTCGTTCACATCGACCGCGAACGCGTCGCCGATGATGCCCACATGGGTGCGGTCGGGTGCGGTCAGCCCGGATCCGTCGACGGTGATCACGAAGTGGGTGTTCGCGGGCAATGTGTAGTCCGGCTCGATGGCGTAGTCGGCGGTGCCCGCCCTGGTATCGACGAACCGCGCGCCGGGAATCTCGTTGACCCGCTTGCCGTCCGCGTAGCCGATGCGGCGCCCCTGGTCGTCGGTGATCAGCAGATGACCGTGCCGGATCGGATCGCCCTCGAGATAGACCGTGACCGGCGGTCCCATCGGGGCGGCGCTGCCCCGGGGAATCTGTGCGGTGTAGGGGAATTCGTGGGTTCCCAGCTGCTTGCTGACCGGGTCGAGTTCCAGGGTCGCGGACTCGGCGTCGCCCCGGTACTCCGCGGCCGCCTCGTTCGGATTCGAGGCCGTCTCGTACTGCCAGGTGTTCGCATTCCGGTCGACATCGATATGACGGGTGACGCCGGGAAAGTTGTTGTCGTAGACCAGGATCGCGACCCTACCCTCGCCCTTGTCCTCCACCGCGTACGGGGTGACGGCGTGACCGCCGGTGTGGTCCGACTTGTAGAAGCCCAGCGAATACGTCTCCGGCCCACTGGGTTTCAGGTCGGCGACGAGCCGATCGACGATCTGCGCGGGCGTTCCCTTCACCTGGGCGTCCTGCAGTTCCGGCAGATACTGGCCCACGAACTGCTGCGCGATCATCTCCTGCAGCCCGGGATTGCCGTCCAGATTCAGCTCGCCCGCCCGGGCAGCGCCGAACTGGCCCGCGTCCAACCGATGTCCGTACATGAGCAGGCTGGTCATCGACATGCCCTGGCAGTGGCCCCCGTTCATATCCTCGTTCTGCTTCTGCATCCACGCCTCGGCCTGCGGGGTGAGCGCGCAGCCGCCGTCGACGATGTTGTCGCAGATCTTGTCGCCGAACAGTGCGCGCATCGCGTTCGGGGTCAGATTCGTCGGATTGTGCTCGTTGCCGTAGTTGCGGAAGGTGAAACCGTCGGCCGTGGGACGGAACCCGATATCGGCCAGCAACGGTCCCGTGGGCGTGTAGTCGGGCACGCCGCCGCCGTCGGCACCCGAATCGCCCTTCCCCGAATTCCCCCCGGCACGGGCCGCGTCCGGATCCGAGGCGTGACCACCGCAGGCGGCCACCGACAGCGCGAGCAGAACAACCGCAGCCCCGCTGCGGAGAGTCGAAGAAGGAGGCATGCGGCAATGATGATCGATCGCGACCGCCGACTCGAGCATCTGGGCGACATGTCGGCTATCGAGGGAAATCTCGTCCTCCGCCGAGACCGATCAGCCATTTGCCGGAATTCCCACGGCGCGTGGACAATCTCGGGCAACGATGTTGGTAACAGTTCGGCAAACGCCGCGGCCGGCACCGACGCGAGCTGATCGACCGATCAGTTTCCGCAGGCCGGGGCCCGATCCGGCCCAGAACCGTACGGCCCGCTCACGATCTGCCCCGCAACCCCCAACACCGCACTTCCCACCGCTATTCGCACCTCACAGCAACCCCGGTCGCAGCGCCACCCGTAACAAGACACGGCAAATCTGCCTCTTGGCTGGTTGAATGGGGATGAGCTAGGGCGTAACCAGGCAGCCGTGACGCGCGGCAGGGACGAGGAGCGATGACCGAGAACAGCGGAACCGAGAAGGCCACCCACCCGGACACCGGCACGGCGCAGCAGTCCAGCAACTCCGCCGCGACACGACCCACGCCCGCCGATGCGCCCAAGCCCGGTACCCCGAAACCGGGAACCCGCAAGCCGGAATCCCCGAAACCGCATGCGATCAAGCCCATTCCCGGTCCGGCACAGGAACATCCGCATCCGGTGGTCGTTCCGACGGTGAGCGATCCGAGCAAGTGGGGTCGCGTCGACGAGGACGGCACCGCCTGGGTCAAGACCGCCGAGGGCGAGCGCAGCGTCGGATCCTGGCAGGCCGGCGACGCCGCCGAGGGCCTGGTCCATTTCGGCCGGCGCTTCGACGATCTGGCCACCGAGGTCGCGCTGCTCGAGGCCCGGCTCGCCGCCGGGACCGACGCCCGCAAGACCAAGGCCACCGCCACCGCCCTGGCCGAATCGCTGCCGACCGCCGCGGTCATCGGCGATATCGACGGCCTGGCCCAGCGGCTACAGGTCATCATCGAACACTCCGACGAGGCCGCGGCACAGGCCAAGGAGGAGAAGGATCGCACCCGCCACGAGCAGACCGAGCGCAAGGAGACGCTCTGCGCGGAGGCCGAGCAGATCGCGTCGGAATCCACGCAGTGGAAGGCCGCGGGCGATCGGCTGCGCGAAATCCTCGACGAATGGAAGACCATTCGCGGCGTGGACCGCAAAGTCGACGATGCGCTGTGGCGGCGTTTCTCCAAGGCCCGCGAGGGATTCAATCGCCGCCGCGGCGCGCACTTCGCCGAGCTGGACCGCGAGCGCGCGGCCGCGAAGACGCGCAAGGAGGAGCTGTGCGTGCGCGCCGAGGAGCTGTCGACCTCGACCGATTGGATCGGGACCGCCTCGATCTTCCGCGACATGCTCACCGAGTGGAAGTCCGCCGGCCGCGCCCCGCGCGAGGCCGATGAACAGCTGTGGCGTCGCTTCAAGAGCGCCCAGGACGTCTTCTTCGCCGCGCGCAATGCCGCGGCCACCGAGCGTGACGCCGAATTCGAGCACAACGCCACCGCCAAGGAAGAGCTGCTGCACGCCTACGAGCATCGGATCGATCCGGGTTCGGATCTCGACTCCGCGCGCAACGCACTGCGCGAACTGCAGGAGAAGTGGGACGCCCTGGGCAAGGTCCCCCGCGAACGTATGCAGGACCTCGAGGGCAAGCTGCGCGCGATCGAGAAGCGCGTGCGCGAGGCCGTCGACGCGCAGTGGCGCCGCAGCGATCCCGAGGCCATGGCCCGCGCCGCCCAATTCCGTGAGCGCGTGGCCCAATTCGAGGAGCAGGCCGCCAAGGCCCAGGCCGCGGGCCGCACCCGCGATGCCGAGAAGGCCCTCGAACAGGCCAAGCAGTGGCGCGAATGGGCCGAGGCCGCGGAGGGCGCCGTCAGCCAGCGCTGAGGCTACTTGTCACCGTGCAGCCAGCGCCGGTGCTGCTCCTCTTCTCGGGCGGCGGCGATCCGGCGCTGCTCCTCGGCCTCGAGCTGCATCGCGGTGCGACTCCACACCACCTTGATCCAGTGGAAGGTCAGCACGACGATCGCCAGCGTCGCCAGGATCAGACCGATTCCTGGTCCGGCGCCGCGATAGTCGCCTATGCCCGGGGTCTGCCGATGCCAGATCGACAGCACGCCGAAGACGCTGCCGACGGCCGAGCCCGCGACCGCGACCCACGCCAGCGCCCATCGGCGGGTGACCAGCGCGAGCGAGGAGAAGCAGATGCCGAAGACCACGACGAACCATTCGAACACCCGCGACGGCAGCCCGATGTGCTCGACCTGCGCGGTGTGGTCGTAGAGCACCACATCCAGCCCGCGCGCCGCGCCGGCATGCGGTAGCACCAGCGACAGCAACAGGACGAATACCGCGGACGCCACCACCATCGCCCGATATCCGGGATCGATCTCCCCGGCGATCTTGCGTTCGACCGCCTCGAGCTCGTCGTGATACTGCTCGAAGGTCTTGGTCTCGGCCGGATTCATGTTCTCCTCGTTCGGCTCGTCCTGCGCCGGTTGGTCCTTCTCACGATCAGCCACGATCCCTCACCGCCTTGCCGTATCGGGTGGTCCCGCGATCATCATGCGCCGCAGCCGGTTCCACATGCGGAGGCCGCGGGTTCCGGATCCGGGGCGCCGATGCGTGGAAGGCCCAGTCCCACACCGATCGGCGCGGTCTTGGGGGTGGTGCCGCGTTCGTGCGCATCGCCCGCGCGTGTGCGGCGGTGGTCGCGGATCGGAGCGTCGGCGATCAGGTGATGCGGCGCCGCCTCGGTGATCTCGACGGTGACGATATCGCCGGGCCGGATCGCGCCCTGTGCCGTCGGCCGGAAGTGGACCAGTCGCCCGTCGCGGGCGCGGCCGCTCATCCGCGCCGTCGCCGCGTTCTTCTTCCCCGCGCCCTCGGCGACGAGCAGTTCCACCTCGCTGCCGATCAGCGCCCGATTCGATTCCAGCGAGATCTGTTCCTGCAGCGCGATGAGCCGGTCGTAGCGCTCCTGCACGACGGCCTTGGGCACCTGATCGGCCATGGTCGCGGCCGGGGTGCCGGGCCGGATCGAGTACTGGAAGGTGAAGGCGCTGGTGAATCGCGCCTGCCGCACGACGTCCAGGGTCTCCTGGAAGTCCTCCTCGGTCTCGCCCGGGAAGCCGACGATGATGTCGGTGGTGATGGCCGCATGCGGCATCGCCGCGCGCACCTTCTCGATGATGCCCAGATAGCGCGCCTTGCGATAGGACCGGCGCATGGCCTTGAGCACCCGATCCGATCCCGACTGCAGCGGCATATGCAGCTGCGGGCAGACATTCGGGGTCTCGGCCATCGCCTCGATCACGTCATCGGTGAATTCGGCCGGATGCGGCGAGGTGAAGCGCACCCGCTCCAGACCCTCGATCGGACCGCATGCGCGCAGCAGCCGCGCGAAGGCGCTCCGGTCGCGAAGCTCATCGGGGTCGGCGAAGTTCACGCCGTAGGAGTTCACGTTCTGCCCCAGCAGCGTCACCTCGAGCACGCCCTGATCGACCAGCGCCTGCACCTCGGCGAGCACATCGCCGGGGCGGCGGTCGATCTCCTTGCCGCGCAGCGCCGGAACGATACAGAAGGTGCAGGTGTTGTTGCAGCCCACCGAGATCGACACCCAGCTCGCATAGGACGATTCGCGCCGGGCGGGCAGTGTGGAGGGAAATGCCTCGAGCGATTCGAGGATCTCGACCTGCGCCTGCTCGTTGTGCCGGGCCCGCTCGAGCAGCACCGGCAGCGAACCCAGATTATGTGTCCCGAACACCACGTCCACCCACGGCGCCCGGCGCACGACGGTGTCGCGATCCTTCTGCGCCAGGCAGCCGCCGACCGCGATCTGCATGCCCGGCCGCTCGGCCTTGATCGGGGCCAGATGTCCCAGCGTTCCGTACAGCTTGTTATCGGCGTTCTCGCGCACCGCGCAGGTGTTGAACACGACCAGATCCGCGGTCGAACCGGGCACGGCCTTGGTATAGCCGGCGTCCTCGAGCAGGCCCGACAGGCGTTCGGAGTCGTGGACGTTCATCTGACAGCCGTAGGTGCGGACCTCATAGGTTCGCGCCGACTCCGATGCCGCCACCGAACCTGCCTCGAGCTGCATCGACGAATTCACTCATCCAGCGTATCGGTTCACCGAAACCGCATACCCACCCCGCCTGCCCACGACGGGAGCAGCAGTGATACCGATCACCGATGTCAAGCTTCGGTTGATCGTTATCCGAGCTGCGTCGACGCGTCCCGCAAAGTTGAGCATTTCCTGTGATTTCAACTTAAGGTCGAGCCATGACCGACGCTGCTGCCGACGCAACACCCGGCACTGTCATTGATCCGAACGCCACCGCGCCCGTCGACGCACCGCCGATGATCGCGATGCACAAGGTGGACAAGCACTTCGGCGCGCTGCACGTGCTCCAGGACATCAACCTCGAGGTGCCCAAGGGGCAGGTGGTGATCGTTCTGGGTCCCTCCGGTTCCGGCAAGTCGACACTGTGCCGCACCATCAATCGGCTCGAACCGATCGATTCCGGCACCATCGCCGTCGACGGTGTCCAGCTACCGGCCGAGGGGCGCGCGCTGGCCAAGCTGCGCTCCGATGTGGGCATGGTGTTCCAATCGTTCAACCTGTTCGCGCACAAGACGATCCTGGAGAACGTCATGCTGGCGCCGGTCAAGGTGCGCCGCATCGATAAGAAGCAGGCGCGCGAGACCGCGATGACACTGCTCGAGCGGGTCGGCATCGCCGATCAGGCCGATAAGTATCCGGCCCAGCTGTCGGGTGGGCAGCAGCAGCGCGTGGCCATCGCGCGGGCGCTGGCGATGAATCCGAAGGTCATGCTGTTCGACGAGCCCACCTCCGCGCTGGACCCGGAGATGGTCAACGAGGTGCTCGAGGTGATGGTCCAGCTGGCCAAGGACGGCATGACCATGCTCGTGGTCACCCACGAGATGGGCTTCGCCCGGCGCGCCGGGCACCGGGTGCTGTTCATGGCCGACGGTCAGGTCGTCGAGGACACCGATCCCGAAACCTTCTTCACCGCACCGAGATCCGACCGTGCCAAGGATTTCTTGGGCAAGATCTTGAGCCACTGACCGGTGACAATCACCCCCACATACCTCACCAGAGAGAAGGAATTCGATGAGGATCACTCGTGCGCTGCGGATAGGCATCGGCGCCCTGGCCATCGCGGCGGTCGCCACCGGCTGCGGCGGCGGTAGCTCCAAATCCGTATCGCAGCACGCCGCCGACGGCAAGTTGACCGTCGGCATCAAGTTCGACCAGCCGGGTATCGGCCTGCGCGATAAGGACGGCTCGTTCTCCGGATTCGATGTCGATGTCGCCAAGTACGTCGCGGGCAAGCTCGGTGTGAAGCCGGAGAACATCTCGTTCAAGGAGGCTCCGTCGGCGCAGCGCGAGACACTGATCCAGAACGGCCAGGTCGACTTCATCGTCGCCTCGTACTCGATCACCGATCAGCGCAAGGAGAAGGTCGATTTCGCGGGCCCGTACTACATCGCGGGCCAGGATCTGCTGGTGCGCGCGGACAACACCGATATCACCGGTCCGGATGCGCTGAAGGGCAAGAAGGTCTGCTCGGTCAAGGGTTCGACCCCCGCGCAGAACCTGGAGAAGAACTACAAGGACGCGCAGCTGCAGACCTATGACACCTACTCGCTGTGCATCGAGGCGCTGAAGTCCGGCGCGATGGACGCGGTCAGCACCGACAACGTCATCCTCGCCGGTTACGCCGCGCAGTCGCCCGGTCAGCTCAAGCTGGTCAACAAGCCCTTCACCATCGAGAAGTACGGCATCGGCGTGAAGAAGGGCGATAAG
Source organism: Nocardia sp. NPDC051570 (assembly GCF_044454005.1). Taxonomy (NCBI): domain Bacteria; kingdom Bacillati; phylum Actinomycetota; class Actinomycetes; order Mycobacteriales; family Nocardiaceae; genus Nocardia; species Nocardia sp. NPDC051570. The sequence continues at coordinate 184,084 of NZ_JBITDI010000008.1, forward strand.
GAATCTCGCGACAAGATCAACGACGCCATCGACGCGATGATCAGCGACGGGACCTGGAAGTCCGCGCTGGAGAAGGATTTCGCGGGCACCGGATTCCAGGTGCCGCAGCCGCCCACCGTCGACCGGTACTGATCCATCCCGGTTCCCTGCTACCGCGAGGAGCACGTCCGCCGTGTTCGACCTGATCTCCAGATACGACTCCCAACTGCTCGACGCGTTCTGGATGACCATCAAACTGACCGTGCTGTCGGGAATCTGCGCGCTGATCCTCGGCACCGTCGTCGCCGCCATGCGGGTGTCGCCGGTGCCGGTGGCGCGCTGGCTCGGCACGGCGTACGTGACCGTCTTCCGCAATACCCCGCTCACCCTGATCCTGGTGTTCTGTTCCATCGGCCTGCTGAGCACGATGCGCATCGAACTCGCGCACGGCTCGAATTCCATCCAGGACAATGCCTTTCGGTGGGCCGTGATCGGATTGAGCGTCTACACCGCCTCGTTCGTCTGCGAATCGCTGCGCTCGGGCATCAACACCGTGCCGCTGGGCCAGTCCGAGGCCGGGCGGTCACTCGGCCTGACCTTCGGTGAGAATCTGCGGCTGATCGTGCTGCCGCAGGCATTTCGCTCGGTGATCGCGCCGCTGGGCAGCGTCCTGATCGCCCTGACCAAGAATTCGACGATCGCTTCGGCCATCGGCGTGCACGAGGCCGCGTTCCTCATGGCGTCGATGAACGAATCCGAGGCGCAGATCCTCGTGATCGGCGCGATCTTCGCCTTCGGATTCGTCATTCTCACCCTGCCGACCGGACTGCTGTTCGGTTGGCTCGCCAAGCGATTCGAGGTGGCTCGATGAGCTCCGGTGTCTCGGTTCTCTATGACGCGCCGGGCCCGAAGGCCCGGGTGCGGCACAACATCTACTCGGTGCTGGTCGCGATCGTGGTCGTCGCCGTGGCGTGGTTCGTCTATCGCGGCTTCGCCGATAAGGGCCAGTTCACCGCCGAGAAATGGAAGCCGTTCCTCGACGGCGAGGTGTGGAAGACCTATCTGCTGCCCGGTCTGCGCGGCACGATCATCGCCGCGGTGCTGTCGATCGTCTTCGCGCTCGTGCTCGGTATGGTCTTCGGCGTCGCGCGAATGTCCGATCATCGCGGCGTGCGCTTGGTGGCCGGGATCGTCGTCGAATTCGCCCGTGCCATCCCGGTACTGGTGATGATGATCTTCCTGTTCGCGTTCTTCGCGCAGAAGCAGGTGTTCCCGTCCGATCAGCTAGCGCTGGCGGCGGTCGTCATCGCCCTGACCATCTACAACGGCTCGGTCATCGCCGAGATCGTGCGCTCGGGCATCCGCTCGCTGCCGAAGGGGCAGACCGAGGCCGCGACCGCGCTGGGCCTGCGCAAGGGTCAGCTGATGCGGTTGATCCTGCTCCCCCAGGCGATCACCGCCATGTTGCCCGCGATCGTGTCGCAGATGGTTGTGGCGCTGAAGGATTCGGCGCTGGGCTATCAGATCACCTATCAGGAGATCGTGCGGCAGGGTCAGCAGCTCGGTGCGGCCGAACAGAATACGGTGCCGTCGCTGATCGTCATCGCGGTCATCATGATCGTGTTGAACTGGGCGCTGTCCAAGATCGCCACCTGGCTGGAGCGCCGGCTGCGCTCTCGTCGCCGCGGGCGCGGCGTGGTGGCCGCCGACGCGGTCCTCACCACCGCGGCGCCGGGATTGGACCTGACCCCCGCGAAGTGATTCACGATGAGCCGAACCCTCGTGAGCGGCAGGGGTTTCGGGAATTCTGAACGGGCACTGCTTCCGGTCGCCGGTCTCGCCACTGCCGACGACCGGGAGCGGTTGTCCAACGATTAGCTCGCCACGCCGACCGGGTGATTGCATTCGCACCGTTCGGTCTCCAATCTTGGCTGCTATGTCTGCCATCTGTCCCGCCTGCTCCTGGTCGTCGCCGATGTTCGTCTCGGCGCACGGTTCCGTCCGCTATCTGCGTTGTGTGTGCGGACGCTGGCTGGTAGCGCATCGAGGCGGGGTGGATATCGTGGCCAACCGCGGTTCCTGCACCACCGCATCCGCACCCGCCGAACATCTCGAACTGATCCCGTTGCCCGAGGGGTGATATCGACGTTCCCGGTCTTCCGCGTGTCGCCGTCGATGAGCTGGACACTTGTGGCTGAGTAGGGTTGGGCTGTGGGCATACTCGACCATCTTGTGCTGGCGACACCGGATCTGCTCGAGACCGTGGCCAGGGCATCACCTCCGCGGAAACTCTCGCCGCACCACGCGCATTGGTGACCCTCGTCGCCGATCAGCTCCGGAAGGCCCATCACCCGGACGTCTCAGCGAAGCCGGTGAATGTCGACCTCGACGCCGAGCTCATCGGCGCGTCGGTCGGAGGCCTGGCCCAGGGAACGCTCGCCGGTTACTGCAGTGCCGCCGGGGCCGTCGAACTCCTCGACCATCTCCTCGATCGCGTGCTGGGACCGTACTCCGGCAACTGAGCCCGGATGCCGTGGCGGACAGCCGATCTTGCGCCCGGTTCCTCGAGCTTGGTACCGTCCGGGCGTACACGTTCTCAGGGCGGGGTGGAATTCCCCACCGGCGGTACTGGTATCCGGGCCGTCCCGGTGTCCTAGCCCGCGAGCGCCACGCCATCCACGGATGTCGTGGGTCCAGCAGATTCCGGTGTGATTCCGGAGCCGACGGTCATAGTCCGGATGAAAGAGAACACGGAACCGGGCTGCCCGTCCATGGGTGCTCCCTGTTCGCGTTGTTATGCCCTGGGTGACAGCGAACAGGAGGAATCTTCATGTCACCCATCTCGAATCGCATCGCAATCGTCGCCGCCCGCTGGCACGCCGATATCGTCGACCGGGCCGTGACGGCCTGCCGCGCGGCACTCGCCGAGCACGGCTTCCCCGACGTCGAGGTGATCAAGGTCCCCGGCGCCTTCGAAATCCCGCTGCGCATCAAACGATTGGCCGCCAGCGGCCGATACGCGGCACTGGCCGGCTGCGCACTGGTGGTCGACGGCGGTATCTACCGCCACGATTTCGTGGCCTCGACCGTGGTGGACGCACTCATGCGCGTCCAACTCGATACCGATGTCCCGGTATTCTCGGCGGTCCTCACCCCGCACCACTTCCATGAGCACGGGGAACATGTGGCGTACTTCGCCCGTCACTTCGATATCAAGGGCGCGGAATTGGCCAATGCCATTGCGGCCACGCTGAAGCTGGACGCCGTCCCGGCCTGATGACGACGTACCGTGCCCCGGGTGCCGGGGCACGGTACGGGCGGGCGCGGGATCGGAGGCGGCAGCTTGTCGCCGGTGCGCTCGTGCCAGCGAATCACGTTGCCGGTACTCGTCGATCGCGATGCTGGTCGCAGCGTTCACCTTCGAGCGCCAGCGCGCGAAATCCCGTCTCCTCCATCAGAAATCGCAGCATTCGTGCGCGAGGACGGACAGCTCGTGCGTGCGGATCTATTCGGCTTGCGCCAGTTCGGCTTTCACGAGCGTGTAGGCGGCGGACTGGTTGTAGCCGCGGCGGGCGAGCATATCGACCAGGCGGCGGATGACCTTCTGGCGGTCCAGGTCGCGCGACATCGTGCGGAGTTTGCGGCGGATCAGTTCGGTGGCGGCGGATTCGTCCGGGGCGGTATCGGGCCGGGTGACGGGGCGGGCATGGTCCGGTGCGGGCTCGCGCTGCCGTTCGGTCTCGAGCCCGGCCTCCTTGACCGCGGACATCACGACCGCATGCGCCGTCGAGGGGTCGTAGCCGCGGCGCGCCAGCATGCCGACCAGGCGGCGGATCGCCTTGTCGCGGTCGAGATCCGGCGGCAGGCTCCGCAGTTTGCGGTGGACCAGTTCGGCCGCGCGGGTGTGTTCGTCGTCGGTGGTGATACCTGCCAGGGCCGGTTCGGCGTCCGCCGGTGCCACGCCCTTGCGGCGAAGCTCCTGGGCGAGGGCCTTCTTACCCTTTCCGGAGTAGGTATGCCGGGAGTGCACCCACTGCTCGGCGAAGGCCGCGTCGTCGATGAGGCCGACCTCGGTGAGACGGTTCAAGACCCGCTCGGCGACCTCGGCGCGAAATCCCTTGGCCGCCAACTTGTCCGCCAGCTCCGCCCGGCTGCGCGCCCGATCGGTCAGCAACCGCAGACACACGTCCTTGGCCTGCGCCTCGGTACCGCCCCCGGCCGGTTCGGCCGCCGCGCCCTCACCCCGTCGCCGCGACCCCCGACGACCGCCATGCCCCGATCCGGGCCGCCGCCGACCGTCCGCCTCATGCGACGAATCCCGCCCGGAATCGACCTCGAACCGTTCATCCGAGCACTCGACATCATCCGCCCGCACCGAACCACGCCGCCCACGACCGATATCAGCCCCATCCCGCACGGGCACATCGGCCGCGAACGATCGCTCGACATCGTCCACACCCACCACGTCACGACGCCGATCACGGCCGAAACCGGCCGCATCCCACTCGAACCCGCCCATCGTGTCCGGGCGCTCGGCGTCGTCCACACGCGCCATATCACGACGCCAATCACCATCGAATCCGGCCGCATCCCACTCGGACTCGCCCATCGTGTCCGAGCGTTCGGCATCGTCCACACGCGCCATATCACGACGCCGATCACCACCGAAACCATCCGCATCCCACTCCGACTCGCCCATCGCATCCGAACGCTCGGCATCGTCCACACGCGACGGATGACGAGGTTGGCGTCGAACGGAATCGGGTGCATCCCATTCGTTCGGGTCGGCAATGGGGGGTCGTTCGCGGTGATCCGCGCGCGATGGGGTGTGGGTGGAATCGGCTGGGGCCGAATGGGTTCCGGCACGACCGTCGATCGATCGTCGTCCGCGGCGGGTGGCGGATGCGGCGCCCTCGGTCGGCTCTGCACCAGGGAACCCCGCGTCTCCCTGGTGCGGAGCCTCGGCGGCGCTGTCATCGACCGGGCCGTCGTCTGAGCGCCAGAGGCCGCGGGAATTCCCTTCGGCTCCTGGGCGTTTGGGCGCGGATCGCACCCGTCGGGGTGAGTCCGAGCGGGAGCGGGCGCTACCGGCTTCCAGATCGGCGAGTTGTCGGCGCAGGCGCTCCACCGCATCGAGCCGAGTCGCGCCGGAGCCCTGGAGGGGATTGGGCCCCGGCGCTTCCCGGTCCAGCATCGGCTAGAAGTCGACGGGCGCCTCGGCACCCGCGTCTGCGGTGACATCCGCACCGATACCGAGCTTTTCCTTGATCTTCTTCTCGATCTCGTCGCGCACGTCGGTGTTCTCCTTGAGGTACTTGCGCGCATTCTCCTTGCCCTGGCCGAGCTGGTCGCCCTCATAGGTGAACCAGGAGCCGGACTTGCGGATGAAGCCCTGATCGACACCCATATCGATGATCGAGCCCTCCTTGGAGATGCCCACGCCGTACAGGATGTCGAATTCGGCCTGCTTGAACGGCGGCGCGACCTTGTTCTTGACGACCTTCACGCGGGTGCGGTTGCCGACCGCGTCGGTGCCGTCCTTGAGGGTCTCGATCCGGCGCACATCCAGGCGGACCGAGGCGTAGAACTTCAGCGCCTTACCACCGGTGGTGGTCTCGGGCGAGCCGAACATCACGCCGATCTTCTCGCGCAGCTGGTTGATGAAGATGGCGGTGGTGCCGGAGTTGTTGAGGGCGCTGGTCATCTTGCGCAGCGCCTGGCTCATCAGGCGGGCCTGCAGACCGACGTGACTGTCGCCCATCTCGCCCTCGATCTCGGCGCGCGGCACCAGCGCGGCCACCGAGTCGATGCAGATGATGTCCAGCGCGCCGGAACGCACCAGCATATCGGCGATTTCGAGCGCCTGCTCACCGGTATCGGGCTGGGAGACCAGCAGCGCGTCGGTATCGACGCCGAGCTTGCGGGCGTAGTCCGGATCCAGGGCGTGCTCGGCGTCGATGAATGCCGCGACACCGCCGGCGGCCTGCGCATTGGCGATGGCGTGCAGGGCGACGGTGGTCTTACCGGAGGATTCCGGACCGTAGATCTCCACGATGCGTCCGCGCGGCAGACCGCCGAGACCCAGGGCGATATCCAGCGCGATGGAACCCGTCGGAATCACCGAGATGGGTTGGTGCGCCTCCTCGCCCAGGCGCATCACGGCACCCTTACCGAAACTCTTCTCGACCTGCGCGAGTGCGAGCTCGAGCGCCTTGTCGCGGTCGTAAGCCTGTGGTGCCATCGTCTGGATCCCCTTCTCGACGGGTGGGTCTCTTATGTGGTTGATGCCCACCGTAGAGGGCGGCACCGACAAGTTCTGACGGCCAGCTTAGACGAACACGTGTTCGAGGCAAGCGACGCGCCCCACGACACGCAAAAGCCGTCGGCATCACCCCGGCTACCTGCGGTTCGGCTCGGGAACCAGGGTGACGCGATCGGTATGCATCAGCGCCTGGGCCTGTTTGAACACCCGCAGCGCCGGGGTGACCTCGACATCGGTGATGCCGTCGAGCGAACCCAGCTTCTCTGTGACATAGCGGTACAGATGCGCGGTATCGCGGCACACGATCGAGGCGGCCAGATTGGTCGGGCCCGTGGTGGCGGCGACGAACGCGGCCTCGGGATGCATCGCGACGGCGCTGCCCACCGCGTGCAGATCGGCCGGGCGGGTGCGCAGCCACAGCGAGGCCCGCACGGCGTGACCCATCCGGTCGATGGCGAAGTCCATATCGAAGTACAACACCCCGGATTCGACGAGCTCGTCCATGCGCCGCGCGACTCGCGTTGGGCTCCAACCGGTCTCGGCGGCGATGCGGGCGTAGGAGGCGCGCGCGTCGCGGGCCAGGATCGCCAGCATGGTCTCGTCGGCCGCCGACAGATCCACCGGCGTCCCCGGGCCGTCCTGGCGGATCGGCGGCCGTTCGCCCAGCGCCTCGCGCTGTTCGGCGGTGAGCAGGCGGTCGTAGTGCGGCCACTCCGATTCCAGCGGGAAGCGGTGGATCACCTCGTGTGCGCGGATCTCGACCACCTGCGCCGCCTTCGGCAGGGTGTGCAACAGCAGCGCGTCGCGCCGTTCGATCGACTGCGGCCGGCTCACGCAGACCACCTCGGATCCGGTGGACAGCAACGACACCCAACTCACATCCGGGAACCGGGCCAGCGATTCGGCCAGCCGCAGCGCCTTGTCCGGGGTCGAGCGCAGCCGCAGTATCCAGCGGGTGTGCCCGAGCGGCACGGCGTTCACCAGGCCCGAGACATGAATGATGCCGCGCTGCCGCAGCGATCGATAACGCCGCGCGACCGTCTGCTCGGAGACGTCGAGGATCGTGCCGAGCTTGGCGAACGGAATGCGGGCATCGGTGACCAGCGCGTGCACGATCTGCTTGTCGAGCAGATCCATATTGGAGGAATCGACGAGATCTTCTGGCCGCATGGGTGGAATCCAACGCTGATCAATGGATGACTAGGTGGATATTCAAGCATGCCACAGGCTTGCCGTCGATATCGTTCGTTCGCTCTGGAGGTCGCTGTGCGGAAATGGCTCCCCTTGTTCGCGGCGTGTCTCGGCACGCTGATGCTGCTCATCGACGTCACCGTCGTCAATATCGCGCTGCCCGAGATCGCCGGCGATCTCGGCACCGGATTGTCCGGACTGCAGTGGGTCGTCGACGGGTATGCGCTGGCCTTGGCGGCGCTGCTACTGGTGCTGGGCTCGCTGGCCGACCGGGTGGGCGCCAAGCCCACCTATCTGATCGGACTGGTGGTGTTCGCCGCCGCCTCGCTGGCCTGCGGTGCGGCGCAATCGGTTTCGGTGCTGGTGGCGGCGCGGGCATTGCAGGGCATCGGCGGTGCGGCCATGTTCGCGACCACGCTGTCGCTGCTGCACGCCACCTACACCGGGCGCGATCGCGGAATCGCCTTCGGCGTCTGGGGCGCGGTATCGGGCGCGGCGGCCGGGATCGGGGTGGTGCTCGGCGGCATGCTGATCGATCTGCTGTCGTGGCGGTGGATCTTCCTGGTGAACCTGCCGATCGCGGTGGTGGCGGTCGTGTTGTCCGCCCTCGTCTTCCGACCCTCTCCTCGGCATACCGGGCGCGCGGTGGACGTCGCCGGGATGGTCGCGTTCGCGGTGGCCGCCACGGCACTGGTCTACGGCATCATCCGCGGCGGCGAACACGGCTGGGACGATGGGCAGGCGCTGGCGGCGATGATCGGGGGCGTGGCCGCGGTGCTCGCCTTCGGGATGATCGAATCACGCAGTGCCGCACCGATGTTCCCGCTCGCACTGCTGCGCAATCGCGAATTCGGCGCGACGCTGATCGCGGCCGCGGGGATGAACTTCGCCGCCTTCGCGAGCAGTCCGTTCGTATCCCTGTGGTTGCAGCAGTCGCTGCACCTCTCACCGCTGCGGGCGGGGCTGTCCATGCTGCCGATGGCGGCGACGGCATTCCTGGTATCGGGTGTGTTCGGGCGGTTCCTGCACGATCTGGCGCCGAAGTGGACGATCGGCGGCGGACTGGTGACGATCGGTGCAGGCACCGCGCTGCTCGGGATCGTCGATACCGAATCCGATTGGAGCGCACTGCTTCTCGGATATGTGGTGATCGGCATCGGGGTCGGCGTGATGGCGCCGTCGCTGGTGGCGGTCGGGATGGCGGCGGTGTCGCCGCGGCAGAGCGGGACGGCCGCCGGTGCGGTCAATACCGCGCGGCAGCTCGGCCTGGCGCTGGGAGTCGCGGTGCTGGGCACGGTGTTTCGTGGCTCGGCCGGTGCTGGGCCACGAATCGGGTTGTCCCAGTTCGTGAACGGACTCGACGCAGCGGTCGCGGTGGCCGGGGGTGTGGGGATCGCGTTCGGTGCACTGGCCTTCGCGCTGTTTCCCTCGGCGCTCGCGGGCGGTGGATCCCCGAAACGCCGAGGGTCGAGTGCTCGTGAGTTGGTTCGGAACAGCTCGTCCAGCAGCCGGTAGCACTCCAGCCGGACGGGATCGGGGCCGCGCTTCATCCAGTGGGCGCCGTCGACGAATTCCACGACACCGCTGCGCCCTTCGTGATCGCGCGAACGGGTGGGCGAATCGCCCAGCAGTGCGGCGACTGTCGGTGGTAGCGATATCACCAGCGGACTCGCGGGACGTCGAATTCGGCGCACAGCGCACGCCACACCTTGCGTGGTTCCACGCCGCCCTCGATCGCCTGGGCGCCCGTCCGCCCGCCCAGCGCGGGCAGCGTGTGATCGGTGAGCAGGGCATCGCCGCGGGCCACGCCGAATTCGCCGTGCACAAGCTCCCGGAAGTCAGTCAATCGCACCGCACCGAGGCTACCGGGTGGCATGGACCGTGCCGCGGGGGCCGCGATTCAGCGCGCACCCGCGGTCTCGCGGACCCGGTGGCAGATTTCGACCGGATCGGCGACCTCGGCCATCGTGGCCGCGGCCCGTTCGGCGGCCGTCCGGTAGGACGGATCGTCGAGTATTCGGCCCACCGCTTCGCGCACCGACTCGGGCGTGAACGGCCGCACGAGGATCGAACCGCCTTGGCGGGCGGCGCGATTGGCGAGTTCCCACTGGTCGCCGCCGCCGGGGATCGTCACGATCGGAACACCGGCGAGCAGCGCCTTGGCCAGCAGGCCGTGGCCGCCGCCACCGATCACCACGGCGGCCTCGCGCAGCAGGACGTCCTGGCGCCCCAGACCGGCGGTGGCCCAGGACGGCAGATCCGCCGGGGGCGAGTCGAGCGTCGAGACGGCCACCCGCACACCGGCGCCGCGCAGGGCCGCGAGCACCTCCTCGGCCATACCGGATACGCCGGTGTGCGCGGTCGACGGGGCGACCATGACCAGGGGCGCGTCGCCGGGCGGTGGGGCGAGCACATCGGTCGTGGGTTCCCACAGCAGCGGGCCGATCAGATGGGTTTCGGCGGGCCAGTCCGGGCGCGGGAGCTCGAGGGCGGGCAGGGTGGCGATGAGGCGGGCGTCGGGTCCCGGATCCTGTTCGGGCAGGCCGATACTCGCGCGGGCGGCCGTGCGCTGACGTTCGCCGCGCCCGAGGGCGCGCGCGGTCATGCCGCGCAGCACCGCGTCCCGGGCCCGGCCGCGCAGCCCCTCCCCCGGGGCCAGTCCACTTCCGATGGGCGGCAACGCCTTCGACGGGAGATACAGCGGATGCGGCGACAGTTCCACCCAGGGCACGCCCAGTCGTTCGGCGGCCATACCGCCGCCGGCGGTCAGCACATCCGACACGACCAGTTCCGGGAGCATGGCGCCCAGATCCGGCAGGATCTCGGTGGAGATATGCGCGGCCCGTTCGTGGATGCGCTGTCCGGCATCGCGATCGTCGTCCTGCGGGCGCGGCGCCAGCCCCTTGAGCCGCCGCACCCCGATCCCGGCCGACCGCGCCGCCTCGAACCAGCGCGGCCCGGTGAACAGCACGGGTTCATCGCCCGCGGCCAGCAGGCGCAGGCATAACCCGATGGCCGGAAACGCATGCCCCGGATCCGGTCCCGCGACGATAGCCACTCGCATGCCGAACAGCCTGCCACAACGAGGTCCCCGCATCCCGGCCCCGGGTCGTGGGTCGCCCCCTGTTCATCGAGTGTGGTTAGGGTCTCGGCGCATGAGCGGTGTTCGGGTGGTCGGGTCGGTGGACGAGTTGATGGGATTGCTGGCCGGGTGTGCGGATGCTTGGGATACCGCTGATCGGTCGGGGGATCCGGTGGACATCCTCGATCATGATCGGCAGTGTGCGGAGTTGTTGCGGCGGGACCATCCCGAGGATGAGGAGCTTCAGGTGGCGGGGCTGGTTCATGATGTCGGACATGTGCTGAGGCCGGGGGATGATGCGGGGCATGGACGGCATGGCGCCCACGCCGTGCGGGAGTTGCTCGGGATGCGGGTGGCTCGGCTCGTCGAGCTGCATATCGTCGCGAAAAGGTATCTGGCGGCGACGGATTCGGATCATGCGGCGCGGCTGTCGGATTCCAGTCGGCGCACCCTGGTCGCGCAGGGCGGGCCGATGACCGTCGAGGAGATCACCGCATTCGAGGCCGATCCGGATTTCGCGGCGGCCGTCGCGCTGCGCCGCGCCGATGACGCGGGCAAGGTCGTCGGGCTCGCGGTCGCGCCGCTCGAATCCTGGCGGCCGGTCGTCGAACGGGTGGCGGCCGCTCAGCCCGCGAAGTAGTAGAGCTCGAAACCCACCGCGCGCTCGGCCGGGAAGTCGGGCCGGGGCGCGGTGGCGCGGTCGACGATGGCGCGGGCCTGATCCTCGACCGGATCCGCGCTCAGGGCAGCGAGGTAACGGCGGTGAGCGACAAGTGATTCCACCGCGGCGTCGATGGTGTCGGTGACGTCGACGGCATGGGTGGCGCCCGGGGCGATCACCGCGGCCCAGCGCGGGGTCCAGACCGGCAGATCGGCCAGTTCACGGAAGATCCACTCGTTGCCCGCATCCGAGATCGCGTCGAGACCGGAGCGGCCGACCGCGCGGTGGTCGGCACTGTTGGCGAAGCCGGGCATCCAGACATCGCCGAAATGGGCGAGGACGACCAACTCTGGGCGGTGGCGGCGGATCGCGCGGGCCAGATCGCGGCGCAGCGTCGGACCCTCCTCCACCCGGCCGTCGGGATATCCGAGGAACTCCACCTCGCGCACGCCCACCGCCCGCGCGGCGGCGATCTCCTCGGCCTCGCGCAGCGGACCGGCCTGCTCCGGCGGCAGTCCCGCGATCCCGGCCTCACCGCTGGTCACCAGCACGTAGCGAATATCCTTGCCCTGCTTGGTCCAGCGCGCGATCGCCGCGATCGCGCCGTATTCGATATCGTCGGGATGCGCCACGATCACCAGGCCGCGCTGCCAGTCCTCGGGTACCTGCTGCATGGGTCCCATTCAACAGGGTCGGCTCCGCTGATGTGTGGTGATGATTACCGAGTCGTTCGCCGGGTAAGTAGAGTCAGGGAGACAGTCCCCTGGCGTCGCGTCGCGCGCGGCGGAAGTTCGATGCTCCAGAGGTGGAACGTGGTGTATACGGAGGGCCAGTCTGTGAGCGGTGAAGGCACATCCCGGATGCTCGACGTCACGGTGCGCGCCGAGGGCTCCACGACCGTGATCACGGTCAGCGGCGAGATCGATATCGCCTCGGTGCCGCATCTGCAGTCCGCTCTGGAACAGAGTGGGCGAGACGGCAATCCGCTGGTGGTGGACATGACCAATGTCGGATTCATGGGTTCGGCCGGGCTGAGCGCGCTGATGGTCGCCTCCGAGGCCGCCAAACCTGCGCTGCTGCGGGTGGTGGCGTCGGATGCGGTGCGCCGACCGATCGAGGTGACCGGACTGGACAAGCTGCTGGCGATGTTCCCCACTCTGGACGAGGCGCTCACGAGCGCGTCGAACTGATCGCGAGAACGCCGATACCTACTGCTGGTAGGACGGCAGACGGACCACCTGGACGAAGAATTCGTCGATCTGCTTGATGGCCGCGATGAACTGGTCCAGATCCACGGGTTTGGTCACATACGCGTTGGCGTGCAACTGATAGCTGCGCAGGATGTCCTCCTCCGCCGCGGAGGTGGTCAGCACCACGACCGGGATATGTGCCAGCTCCGGATCGGCCTTGATCCTCCCCAGCACCTCGCGCCCATCGTATTTGGGCAGATTGAGGTCCAGCAGAATCAGATCGGGCCGCGGCGCCTCGGCGTAGCGGCCCTGCCGATACAGGAAGTCCAGCGCCTCCTGACCGTCGTGCGCGACGTGCAGGCTGTTGCGAAGTTTGTTGTCCTCGAACGCCTCCCGCGTCATCAGTTCATCGGCGGGGTCGTCCTCCACCAGCAGGATGTCGATCGGACGGCCGGGGGTGGTCATCAGGAGGCTCCTTCGATGGCGGCAATGAGATCCGCACTGCGCGTGGGGGTTTCGGTGCCGATCAGGGTGAAACAGAATCGGGTGCCCTCGGTGTAGCCGGTATCGATCCAGATTCTGCCGCCGTGGAATTCCACGATCTTCTTGCAGACGGCCAGGCCGATGCCGGTGCCGGTGTACTCGTCTCGGCTGTGCAGCCGCTGGAAGATGACGAACACCTTCTCGGCGAATTCGGCCTCGATGCCGATTCCATTGTCGGACAGCGTGATCAGCCAGCCGCCCGCCGGATCGGGATCGCAGGTGATGCGGATCTCGGGCGGTTGATCCGGGCTGCGGAACTTCAGGGCGTTGCCGATCAGGTTCTGCCACAGCATGGCCAGCAGCACCGGTTCGCCGATGATCTCGGGCAGTTCGTCGGGTCGCTCGATCCGGGCCCCGGCGTCCTCGATCGCCGAGGACAGATTGTTCAGCGCCTTGTCCAGTGGTTCGTGCAGCGCGATGGGCTTACTGTCGCCGGTGATCCGGCCCACCCGGGAGAAGGTGAGCAGATCGTTGATCAGCGCCTGCATCCGCTTGGCGCCGTCGACGGCGTAGTCGATGTACTGCTTACCGCGGTCGTCGAGCCTGTCGCCGTAGCGCTTCTCCAGCAGCTGACAGAACGAGGCCACCTTGCGCAGCGGCTCCTGCAGATCATGCGAGGCGACGTAGGCGAACTGCTCCAATTCGGCGTTGGAGCGGCGCAACTCGATCGCCTGGGCGTCGAGCGCCTCCTTCTGTTCCAGCAGGACCGCCTCCTGTGCGCGCGCGGAACCCAGCTTGGACACGATCTCCTGGCGCATATCCTCGACCGCGTCGGCCACCGCGGCCAGATCCGCGGGTCCGTGCGCGACGATGCGATGATCGAATTCACCGCTCGCCACCCGCAGCGACGAGTCGGCCAGATAGCGCAGCGGCCGCGCGACCAGCCGGCGCACCAGCACGGTGAACAGGACACTGGTCAACAGGAAGACCACCAGCAGACCGATCAGCACCACATTGCGCACCGTGCGGGCATGGTCCAGATCGGCGTTGTCGGCGGCCAGCGCCGCGGCGAGATCGTTGTTCTGATGGTCGAATTGCGCGCGGATACCGTCGAAGATGTCCTTGCCCCGATCGGCGGTCGCGCTGCCGACCGAACGGGCCTGCGGCAGCGACTGAATCGAGGTCAGCGGTTCGGCGTAGCCGCGCCGCCACTGATCGGCGGCCCGCTCGATCTCGGTCACATCGGTCAGCAGCGCCGGGCGGTCGGCCAGCAGTTCGCGCAGCCGCGCGGCCGACTTCTGTTCCAGCTGTTTGCCGTCGGTATAGGGCTGCAGGAATTCGGGGTCGACGGTGATGGCGTATCCGCGCACCCCGGTCTCCTGATCGACCAGACCGCTCTGCAGGCGATAGGCCTCCGCGGCGGCGGGCAGGGTCCGGTCGAGCAGACGGTCGCTGATCGTGGTGGTGGCCGAGATCACCTGCGCGCCCGCGGCCGAACCGATGATCACCAACAGGATCATCGAGGCCAGCACGATCTGGAACCACGCCTGCACCGTCAGCCGACCGGCCATCCGGGATTCGGTCGGGGTCATCGGATCGCTCCCCCGTCGCTCCATCGCAGATACAGAATCGCCAAGTCGTCGTCCAATCCGCCGGTCGCGCCGGCCAATTCCTCGATCCGGCCGATGAGTTCGTCGACGAAGGTCTCGGGCTGTTCGACCACCACCGCGCGGGCGATCTCGAGCATGCCCCGCTCACCGAGGCGTTCCCGATCCGCGCCGATGCAACCCTCGAACAGGCCGTCGGTGAACAGCATCAGGCCGCCGTCGATCGGCAGTCGCAGTTCCTCGATGGGCCATTCGGCGCGGTCGGGCAGGAATCCGAGCGCGGGTCCGCCGGGCACCTCGATCCAGTTCAGTTCGGTCCCCGACCGCAGCACCATGCCCGGATGGCCCGCCCGCTGCACCCGCACGGTCCGCGTGCCGGGTTCGAGGATCAGGCTGGTCGCGGTGGCGAAGGTCTGGCGGTCGGTGCGCTCGGCCAGCAGCACCCGCTCCAGCACGCGCAGCTGGCGCACGCCCGTCACACCGCTCAAAACCAGTGTGCGCCAAGCCAATCGCAACGCCACACCGGTGGCGGCCGCATCCGGGCCGTGACCGGACACATCGCCGATCACGGCGTGCACCGTGCCGTCGGCGTCCTGGACCACATCGTAGAAGTCGCCGCCCAGCAGGGCATGCGAACGGCCGGGCCGATAGCGCGACAGCACCGAGACGACACTGTCGACGGGCAGCAGCGGGGTCGGCAGCAGGCCGCGTTCGAGACGCGCGTTCTCCTGGGCGCGCAGCTGACTGGCCTGCAGTGCCGCACTGGTGCGTTCGGCCTGTTTGCGTTGGATGGCATAGCGCACGGCGCGGCCGAACAGTTCCGGTTCGACGCGGCCCTTGACCAGATAGTCCTGTGCGCCCGAGGAGACCGCGGCCAGGCCGGTCCGTTCCTCGTCGAGTCCGGTCATCACCACCACGGCCGCGTCGGTGTATTCGCGGATGCGGGCCAGCGCCTCGAGGCCCTGCGCATCGGGCAGGTGCAGATCCAGCAGGACGCAATCGGGCATCTCGGCCTCGAGGCGTGATCCGGCCTCGGCCAGCGAGCGCACCCATTCCAGCCGCAGACCGGGCGCGCCGTCGGTGACCAACTCCCGCACCAGCAGGGCATCACCGGCATCGTCCTCGATCAGCAGCAGCCAGGGTTCTTGCCAGGTCCAACCGGGATCGACCCCGAGACCGGGTTCGCCGAAACCTTCACGCCGCACCGTCACCACCGGCGAGGACGCGGATTTCCGGACAGACCAAAACCCTTGGCCTCCGATCACATCGAGGGCGGCTTCAGCGCACGCCGACTGGCTCAACGGCCGCTTTCTGGACCGAGAGGCAGCAGTGATGGTAGCCGATCTTGCGAACCACTCGCATCATCGCCGTGCCGGAAACCGAAAAGCGCACGGGCCGTTCGGCATCGCTACCGAACGGCCCGTGCCCGCGAGGGTCGCTACATCTTGCCGACCGTCGACTTGTTCGACCCCGACACCGCCTTGTACAGCAGGTACAGCCCGAACACCACCAGGCTGATCACCAGGATCGGGAACAGAGCCTTGACCAGCGCCCCGACCACGAGCAGCGCCAGCCACGCGAGCGCGACGACGCCCAGGATCTTCCAGAACATGTCCATTCCTCCCGAAGTCTCCGAACCGCCGTCATCGCGATCCGACACTTCGATACTGTCAGTCCGCACCGGGAAAAGCACCTGGTCAACGGGGAAATCGGGGAAAGTTCAGGGATTACCCCGAGTCCCGGAATCGGCCGCGGGCAGCTCCACGTCCGGTACATGCCCGGCCAGGCGGTGGTCGCGGCGTGCGAGCGGCGCCGGTGCCACTACGATAACGGGTGTTCAGCGGGTCGGTGAGTGATTCCCGTCCGGGTGCAGATGCCTTGGGGGCGACCGTTTTCGGGTTACCCTCCCCTGGTAGGCGCGAGGGAGTGACGGGTATGGATTCAACGGACGGTATCAGTCAGGTCGGGCAGGACGGCGCGTCGGTGTACTCGCCCTGGATGCTCGCCATGTACGACTTTCGGGTGCTGTGGTTCAACTGTGGTGTGGTCTGGCGTTGCTCCCCACGGCATACGCTGGCCCTGTACAACCGCAATATGAGCGCCGATCATCTGGATATCGGCACCGGTAGCGGGTGGCATCTGTCTCATGCCGGCTACCCCACGGCCAGTCCGAAGGTGACCCTGGTCGACTTGAATCGCCAGCCTCTGGAGGTGTCGAGTCGGCGGCTGCGCCGGCGTGGCATCGACCCGGTGATACGGATCGGGAGCGTGTTGGCGCCGTTACCGGTGGATCGCCGCCGGTTCACATCGGTGTCGGCGACCTGGCTCATGCATTGCGTGACGGGCGGGTGGGACAGCAAAGGCAAAGCGTTCCAGCACATTTCGGATGTGATGGCCGATGACGGCGTGTTCTTCGGGGCGACCGTCCTGGATTCGGGAGTCTCGCATACGGCGCTGAGCCGCGCGGAGATGAGGCGGCTCCGCGCGCACAACATCTACCGCAACGACACCGACGACCTCGACGGACTGGTGGCCGCGCTAAAGCGGGCGTTCACCGAGGTGGATGTGGACACGCGTGGCTCGGCGGCGGTGTGGACGGTGCGCGGGCCGCGCCGCGCACCGCAGGAGAACACCACCGAGCCACGCTGACGGGTCACCGCGTCCGATCCGACGCCGGGACGAGCAGGATCGCGATCACCGAACCGGGCCCCACAGGTCCGGCGGGCAACGCGAACAGCGCGGCCCGAAACAACGAACCTTCGATCGAAATCGTCTGCTCCACAACAGGGTTGGTGGATGCCGCCCCGATCAGGGCCTCCAGGTCGATCTGGGTGAGCACATGTTTCAGGCGGGGCTCGTCGGCGAGCAGGGCGTCGGCGAGGTCGCCGGAGGCGTTCATGACGACCCGGTGGGCCACGTCGACCATGACCAAGGTGGCGTCGGTATAGCTGACCAGGGTGCCCAGCCGGGTGTCGAGATCGCGGCGGGGTAGTTGCGTGGTGAGCCCGTAGACGGTGCGGCCGGGCCCTGGTGCGCCGAGAGTGGTTGCCGAGGACCATAAGTGCGTCCAGCTGCGTTCGGGGCGGACCGACCACGCCGTGTCACAGATGACGCCTTCCCGCTCGTGCCCCAGGTTGTGCACCATGGCGGTGAAATTCGGGGCGTCGTCGGGGTTCATGTTCTTGAGCAGCGCCGGAAACGGTTTGTACTCGCCCACTTGGCGTTTGACGCCGTAGAGGGTGAGGTTGTCGCCGCCACCGGCGGTGATGAGCCGGGCGAGGTCGATGGTCCAGCTGTTGTACACCGGTCGCGGCGTGACAGGTCCGGGCGCGAGCCACACGACCAGCCCGACCGCGGTGCCGTCGAACGCGGTGACCCAGTGCGTGCGGCATTCGATACCGCCCGCGGTGCGTGCGCCGTCGATCCCGGGGCCGTCCCTCATGATGTCGGTGACGACTCCGCGAAAGAGGTTCTCCCCCTGGTAGTCGAAACCGAGCGTGGGTGCCACGCGACGCAGTCGCCGTGCCATCCGTTGACCCCCTGCGGAATGAACCACAATCTCGCTGTGTATCAGAGTGCCGATGACGTCGATCCCGACCCACAAACGTGGTAGGTCCATGGCGCAGCATGCTAGTTCCACGCGGCAGGGCTTTCGAAGTGTTTCGCGCAGTGTTACGCTCGCGACGCGCCGACTGGTGAGCGATTCCCACGTCCGTAAGCGAATCCCGTTGGCGGGACGACGCTTTCGTTGTGATGGGTGGGATCACCGTGTACGAATGTCCGTGGGGCAGGGAGGCGAGAGCCTTCCGGCACACACTCTCCCCTGCCACACACAGGCATTGGGCTCCTTGCGTCCGTCTCGCTCATTGCGAAGCAGCATCCGCCGCTGGCGGCGAACAAGCACCCGGGTACCGGTATCGCACCACCGTCATACCATCGAGAGGGGTCGGAACATGTCAGAGAACACGCACGAGGCACAGATCGAGGGCGTGCAGGCGCTCGCGCTCCATCACGTCGCGATCGTCGTGAGCGACGTCGATTGCGCGGTGGATTTCTATTGCGGCGTACTGGGTTTGGGGCGGCGGACCGATCGTCCCGACGACCTCGGGCCCGGCGCCTGGCTGGATCTCGGCGACCGGCAGATCCACCTGATGCAGGCCACCGTCCCACCCGCCCTCGGCCAGCACTTCGCCGTTCTCGTCGACCGACTCGACACCGTGGTGGACACGCTGCGAGCACGGGGACTGGAAGTGTCCGATCCGTTTTCGACCGCCCCGGGGCATCTGCAGTCGATGGTGTCCGATCCCGACGGCAACGTCGTCGAGCTGCATCAGCTCGTATGACGCTGAGGTGTCGGCAGCCGTGAATTGTCGAAACGATAGGGGGCAATGGGCGCGCGCGGCGTTGGATACGAACTTCGTGGCGGTGCGAATCCGGTGTCCGGAATTCTCGGTCGGGACGAATGGTATCGAGATCCCTTGTGGGCAAACAGATTTCGTCTGACACCGCTGGAACGACGACTGTTGCGGACATGGGAGCTGCGGCGACTGCAATTCGTCGTGCACGCGGGTGCGGCCGCATCCACGACGAACCAGACCTACACCCGGCTCGAGCACAGCCTCGGATTGCTCGCTCTCGTCGCGCATTTCGCCCCGCACGACGAGGTCGCGCGGTTGGCCGCGCTGCTGCACGACATCGGGCACCTGCCGTTCAGCCACACGTTCGAAGGCGTTGCCGGACTCGACCATCACGAGTTGGGCCGACAACGTATTCGTGAGCTGACGCCACTGCTCGCCGAATACGGTATGGATGCCGACGAGGTGCTCGGCGTCATGGACAGCGGCACATCCGTACTGCGCGGGCGCCCAGGAAGTCTCAAACTCGATCACCTCGAGTCGCTATCCGTACCAACTCGAGCGGCTCTACCTCGATACCGCCTGCGTCGACGGCGATCCGATCGGATTCACGGCGAGCCAGCTGGCGGTACTACCCGAATTACCCTGGCGCTGTGTGGCTCTCATCGGTTGCGAACCGAGGGGTTCCTAGTCCCTGGAACCTCATTCACCTCGCCGGCCTCGCGATGGCGATGGTTCGGTCACGCGCGGGCGACGAAGCGGAAGCGGTCGCCGCGGTAGACCGATCGGGTCCACTCGATGGGCCGGCCGGTGTGATCGCAGGCGCGCCGATGCACCAGCAGGATCGGGGAGCCGACCGCCACCTCGAGCGCAGTGGCCTCCTCCGGCGTGGTGAGCGCGGTCTCGACGGTATCTTCCACCGCGGCCACCTCGAGTCCGTAATGATCGCGCAGGGTGGCATACAGCGAGCCGCGATCGGCGAGGCGGCGGGCGAGATTCGGCAGCGGATCGGCCAGATGGGCGACCTCGATCGCGAGCGGTTCACCGCCGACCGAGCGCAGCCGCTGCAGACGATGGATCCGGCGGCCGGGCGCGATGGCGAGCCGTTCGGCCACGGCCTCGTCGGCCGGTGTCTTCGTCAGCGCCAGGACGCGGGAGCTGACCTGCAGCCCCTGGGTGTTCAGATCGTCGGTCAACGACGTCAGCTGCTGGAGGTGAACCACCTTCGGCGGCGCCACGAAGGTGCCGCTGCCCTGGACGCGGCGCAGCAGTCCCTCCGCGGCGAGTTCGGCCAGCGCCTTGCGCAGCGTGGTCCGCGACGTGCCGAGCTGTTCGGCCAGCACGCGCTCCGGCGGCAGCGAGGTGGACGGTTCCAGCGTGCTGATCAGATCGCGCAGTGCCAGCTTGGTGCCGTAATAGCGCGGTTGCGGCTGCGTGAGTCCCGAAGCCGTCCCGGCGGCGTTGTGCATACTGCAAAACCTACCGCTCGACCTCCGGTTTGACGCGGTAATTGGTATATGCCAATCTCACACCGGCAAATTGGTGTACACCAATTCCTTCCCTGTTCAATGGTGAGAGGCGAAGAATATGGGGTTCGTGGGCGAGCTGCGGGCGTCGTCCCGACTGGGAGTGCTGGTCGGCGGGGCGGCCGCCAGCGTCGGGGTGATCTACGGGTACGACCTGTCCAACATCGCCGGAGCGCTGCTGTTCATCACCGACGAGTTCGGTCTGACCACCCATCAGCAGGAGCTGCTGACCACGGTGGTGGTGATCGGCGAGATCGCGGGCGCGATCGGTGGCGGCATGCTCGCGAACCGGATCGGCCGCAAGTGGTCGATGGTTCTGGTCGCGTCGACCTATGCGGTCTTCGCGTTGCTGGGCGCGCTGTCGACCGCGCTGCCGATGCTGATGGTGGCCCGGTTCCTGCTGGGCATCACGATCGGCATCTCGGTGGTCGTGGTGCCGGTGTTCGTCGCCGAATCCGCGCCCACCCGAATACGCGGCGCGCTGCTGGTGGCCTATCAGGTGACGACCGTGATCGGCATCATCATCGGATATCTCGCGGCGTATCTGCTGGCCGGCTCGCACAGCTGGCGCTGGATGCTGGGCCTGGCTGCGGTGCCCGCGCTGCTCACCACGATTCTCGTGCTGCGCCTGCCCGATACCGCGCGTTGGTATGTGATGAAGGGCCGCACCGAACAGGCCCGGCAGGTGCTGCGGCAGGTCGAGCCGGAGGCCGACACCGAGGCCGCCCTGGCCGAGATCGAGGACAGTCTGCGCTCGGAATCCGGTGGCGCACTGCGGGAGATGCTGCGGCGACCGTATCTGCGGGCGACGGTGTTCGTGGTCGGACTCGGCTTCTTCATCCAGATCACCGGCATCAACGCCATCGTCTACTACAGCCCGCGGCTGTTCGAGGCGATGGGCTTCCGTGGTCATTTCGCACTGCTCGTACTGCCCGCGCTGATCCAGGTCGCGTCGCTGGCCGCGGTGCTGGTCGCGCTCGTGCTGGTCGACCGGCTCGGCCGGCGGCCGATCCTGTTGTCCGGCATCGCGATGATGATCGTGGCGAATATCGTGCTCATCGCGGTCTTCATGGCCGGATCCGAATTCGGCGGTGCGCTGACCGTTTTCGGATTCCTCGGCGTGCTGCTGTTCACCGTCGGCTTCACCTTCGGCTTCGGCGCGCTGGTGTGGGTCTACGCGGGTGAGAGCTTCCCGGCGCGGCTGCGGTCGATGGGCTCGAGCGCGATGCTCACCTCCGATCTGGTGGCCAATGCGATCGTGGCGGCGGTATTCCTGACGCTGCTCCAATCCCTCGGCGGCGCGGGCACATTCGCGGTCTTCGGCGCACTCGCGGTGGCGGGATTCGCCTTCGTGTATCGGTTGGCGCCGGAGACCAAGGGCCGTGGGCTCGAGGAGATCCGGCACTACTGGGACAACGGCGCCCGCTGGCCCGCACCGCTCGACGAAGGTACGCACCGATGACCGCCATCCTCGGTCTGGACATCGGCGGGTCCAAGACGATGGCCCTGCGCGCCGAGGACGGCGTCGTCGTCGCCCAGGCGCGCGCGGGCAGCGCCAATGTGGCCTCGGTCGGTGTGCTCGAGGCCGGACGTCAGCTCGATCTCGTCCTGGAACGGGTCCAGGGCCACGGCGCGCGCATCGTCTGCGCGGGCGCGGCGGGCGCCGACACCCCGGAGGGCCGGGCCCGGCTGCGCGATCTGCTCGCCGAGCGACTGCCCGATGCGATGATCCACGTCGTGCACGACACCGAACTCCTGCTGGCGGCAGCGGGATTGGACGAGGGCGTCGCGCTCATCTCCGGCACCGGATCGGTCGCCTGGGGTCGCCGCGGCGATCAGACCGCGCGCGCGGGCGGCTGGGGTTATCTGCTCGGCGATCAGGGCAGCGGCTACTGGGTGGCGCGCGAGGCGGTCTGCCGCGCGCTGGCCCGGGTCGACCGCGGCCGGCCCGAGGATCGGCTCGGCCGCGCGCTGGCCGCCGAATGCGGACTGCGCTCGACCGAACAACTGCTCGACCATTTCTACAACCACACCGACCGCCGGTACTGGGCTCGGCGCGCCAACATCGTCTTCGATCTGGCCGCGACCGGCGATCCGAGCTGCCGCGCGATCGTCGACGAGGCGGTCGCCCAACTGACCGAACTCGTCGAAACCGTCACGGGCAGACTGTCCTTCGACGGTCCGGTGATCGCGGCGGGCGGGCTGGTGGTCAATCAACCGCTGTTGCATCGGGAGCTGCGCGACAGCCTCGCCGAACGCGGTATCCGCGATCTGCGCGTGCTCGACACCGACCCGGTCAGCGGCGCCTTGCGACTCGCACAGCAGCTGGCGGATCGCGGCGCGCCGGCCTGACCGAACAAGCCATCCACCTCGAGGAGTGACATGACAGATCAGATCAAGCCCGGCGCGCTGATGGCGGCGGAGATCGCCGAACAGCCCGCGGCGTGGCAGCGACTGCTGAGCGAGGGCACCGGCGCGATCCGCGCCGCCGCGGCCCGAATCGCCGAGTACAAGCCGCGATTCGCGCTGTTCGTCGCGCGCGGCACCAGCGATCACGCGGCGCTGTACGGCAAGTATCTGGTGGAGATCCACCACGGTCTGCCCGCCGGACTGGCCTCCCCGTCGACGATGACGATCTACGGCAGCACTCCGGATCTGCGCGATGTCCTGGTGATCGCGGTGAGCCAGTCGGGCGGCTCGCCCGATCTGGTGCAGTCGGTGGAGGTCGCCCGCCGCCAGGGCGCGCTGACCGTGGCGCTCACCAACAATCCGGATTCCGCGCTGGCCGCGGCCGCCGAGATCCATATCGATCTGCTCGCCGGGCCGGAGCTCGCGGTCGCGGCGACCAAGTCTTACACCGCCGAACTGCTCGCGCTGTATCTGATGCTCGACTACGCCCGCGGCGGCGATGGTGCGGGCACCGAGGAGCTGCCCCGCCTAGGCGCGCAGGTGCTCGAATCGGGCGCGGCCCTCGCCGGTGTCGCCGAGCGATACCGCTTCGCGCAGCGCCTGATCACCTCCGCGCGCGGTTATTCCTATCCGACCGCCCGCGAGGCAGCGCTGAAGCTGATGGAGACCTCCTACCTCTCGGCACAGGCGTTCTCGGGTGCGGATCTGCTGCACGGCCCGCTGGCCACCATCGACCCGTCGGTGCCCGTGGTGACGATCGTGCCCGAGGGTGCGGGCGGCAAGGCGATGCTGCCGGTGCTGGCACGCCTGGCCGAACTGCGCGCCGATGTGTTCGGTGTCGGTGCCGCCGAGGCGATTTCGGGTCTGAACGCGGGAATCGTCCTGCCGACCGGCGTTCCCGAACCGCTGTCGCCGCTGCTGGAAATCCTTCCGCTGCAACAACTGGCCTTCCATCTGGCGATCGCGCGCGGCGGCGATCCGGACCGGCCGCGCGGACTGAACAAGGTGACCGAGACGCTGTGACCCTGCTCAGCGCCGGCACTCTCGTGCTGGACGACCGAATCTGCCGCCCCGGCTGGATCGAGTTCGAGGGCCAGCGCATCCGCGCGTGCGGAGCCGGAATCGCCCCCCGCACACCCGATATCGACCTGCCCGAGGCCATCGTCGTCCCCGGTTTCGTCGATATCCATGTACACGGCGGCGGCGGTGCGTCGTATTCGGAGGGCACCGTCTCCGATATCGAGGACGCCGCGCGCTTCCACCTGCGCCACGGCACCACGACGACCCTGGCCAGCCTCGTGACAGCCGCCCCGGAGGAGCTGCTCCGCACGGTGGCGCTGCTCGCGGAGCGGGTCGGTGCGGGCACGCTCGCGGGCATCCATCTCGAGGGACCGTGGCTCAGCCCCGCCCGGCGCGGCGCGCATGCCGAAAACCAGCTGCGCGAACCCGATTCCGCCGAGATCGCCGCCCTGCTCGAGGCCGGGCGCGGCGCGATCGCGATGGTCACCATCGCGCCCGAACTACCCGGCGCGGCGGCCGCGATCGACCGCTTCGTCGACGCGAATGTCGTTGTCGCCGTGGGCCATACCGATGCCACCTATGAGCAGACCCGGACCGCGATCGACGCGGGCGCGACCGTCGGCACCCATGTCTTCAACGCGATGCGGCCGCTGCACCACCGTGAGCCCGGACCCGCACTCGCGCTGCTCGAGGATCCCCGGGTGACCGTCGAACTCATCGCCGACGGCGTGCACATCCATCCGGCCCTGCTGCGAGATCTGGTGTGTGCCACCGGTTCCGAGCGGATCGCCCTGGTCACCGATGCGATGGCCGCCGCGGGCACCCCCGACGGCGCCTACCGCCTCGGCCCGGTCGATGTGACGGTGTCCTGCGGAGTCGCGCATGTGACCGGCACCTCGACCATCGCCGGAAGTACCGCGACCATGGATCGGCTGTTCCGCGCGGCCGTCGAGGCGGCGGGCCCCGATCCCGACGCGGCGCTGCTGGCCGCCGTGCGGATGACCGCGACGACCCCGGCACGCGCGCTGGGCCTCGACGAGGTGGGGTGTCTGCGTGCCGGGCTGCGGGCGGATCTGGTCGTCCTGGATTCCCGGCTGGAACCGGCCGCCGTCATCCATCGTGGCAGCGTGGCCGCCGGACGGCTCGCCCTGCTCGAGGCGTAAATCCGTTGCGTCGCAGGCACCGAGGGCGGGCACCGGGTCGCGCTGGCCAATCGCGACCGGTTCGCCCGAGACCTGTTACCCGGCTTACCACTCGGCATCGCGCGCGGCATCGTCGATGCTAGTGTGCCGGACCGGGTCGCGCGGGCCTTGGCGTTGCCACGTCCCGGTGTGGCGGTCGGTCCGGTCGACGCCGCCCTGCGTGCCCGCCGAATCCTGATGCGGTACCTGCCGTCTCGCACCCAGCCCGTCCCCTTGATCGAGATGAGCCGGGATCGCAGCTACCCCAACGGTTATCGCATCGACGACCTCGGTCCGATGCCCGCGGCCTGTCCGGTCCGGCACGCGGAGTAGCTCATCGACCGGCCTGCTCGCCGATCGCCACCGCCGCCCCCTTCGCGGCGGTGGCGAGATTATGTCCGGCACAACCGATTCGAATCGTCGACGCGGTCACTTGCCGATCTCATCGGCCCCCAGGACGGTCCCGCTCACGGCCGGCGCGATGGAATCGCCGGGGCCCTCGACCGTGCACGCGGTGATGATCGCCGTCGCGGCGGCGAGCGCGGTGGCCTTGACGCGCAAGCCATTTCGGCTCTCGCTCACCGGGATCGGCGTCATCGACAGATAGGCCACCCGCAACCCGAAGCCGCAGGCGAACCAGGCCGGGGCACCCCAGCCGACCAGCACACCCATCGCTCCGCCGAGCACCCCGAGCTCGACGGCGATAGATCCGAACAACTGCGCCAGCAGGCACAGCACCGCACCACATTCCAGCGTCCGAGACCCACAGACGCGCTCGGTAGACACTACGAACTCCTTCCGCGCGTTCCCCCGAAACCGCGTTTCGTCCTCCGTCGACATCGGCGAAGATCGCATCGCGATCGCATATCGCCCGTGCGCACCCGCCACAGCCGCCGGACGACTACCTGGGATGTTCGCACCGCGCCGAGTACCGGCGCGATGGTTTCAATCCAGCCTGAAATGGTCCGCGGCGTGGGCGGACAGCTCGACGGCCCCTTGTCCAGCGTGTTTCCTACCGGAGAACAAGGTCGACGGGAGGGCCGGATCGTCGTAGCGTCGACACGGTGACACCCCCACACGATCTGCCCCGGACCGCGGGCGAGCTGCGGGCGGCCGGCCATCGGCCGCGCGGCGTGAAGGCCGAGATCCGGGAGAATCTGCTGGACCTGCTCGGATCCGGCGGCGACCCCTGGCCCGGCATCGTCGGATTCGACCGGACCGTGCTGCCGCAGCTGGAGCGGGCGCTGCTGGCCGGGCACGACGTCGTCCTGCTCGGTGAGCGCGGCCAGGGCAAGACGCGACTGCTGCGCACGCTGATCGGCCTGCTCGACGAATGGTCGCCCGTCATCGCGGGCGCCGAACTCGGTGAACATCCGCTCGATCCGATCAGCCCGCTCGGTAAGCGCATGGCCGCCGAACTCGGCGACGATCTGCCGGTCGCCTGGCGCCATCGCACGGAACGCTATGCGGAGAAGCTCGCCACGCCCGATACCTCCGTCGGCGATCTGATCGGCGATGTCGACCCGGTCAAGGTCGCCGAGGGACGCAGCCTGGGCGATCCGGAGACCATCCACTTCGGGCTCGTACCGCGCGCGCACCGCGGCATCGTCGCCATCAACGAGCTGCCCGATCTGGCGGAACGGATCCAGGTCGCGCTGCTGAATGTCATGGAGGAGCGCGATATTCAGGTACGCGGCTACACCCTGCGCCTGCCGCTGGACGTGCTGCTGGTCGCCACCGCCAATCCGGAGGACTACACCAACCGCGGCCGGATCATCACCCCGCTGAAGGACCGCTTCGGCGCGGAGATCCGCACCCACTATCCGCTCAGCGTGGATACCGAGGTGGATCTGGTCCGCCAGGAGGCCGAGCTCGTGGCCGAGGTGGGCGATCCGCTGATCGAGGTGCTCGCCCGATTCGTGCGGCAGCTGCGCGAATCGCCCGCGATCGATCAACGTTCCGGTGTGTCGGCCCGATTCGCGGTGGCCGCCGCCGAGACCGTTGCCGCCGCCGCGCTGCGCCGCTCCGCCCTCACCGGCGAACGCCCGGCCGTCGCGCGCCCGATCGATCTCGAATCCGTCCCCGCGGTGCTGCGCGGCAAGCTCGAATTCGAATCCGGTGAGGAGGGCCGCGAACAGGAACATCTCACCCATCTGCTGCGCCGCTCGTTCGCCGAGACCGCACGCGGTCGCCTCGGCGGGTTGAATCTGCGGCCGCTGGTCGAGGCGCTCGGCGACGGCGCCATGGTCACCACGGGTGAGCGGGTGCCAGGGGCGGAAATGCTCGCGGCGCTGCCCGAACTGCCGATCCTGCACGAGGTGGCCGGGCGGCTCGGCGTCGCCGCCACCGATCCGCCGCCCCGGATCGCCTCGGCGGTCGAATTCGCGCTGGAGTCACTGTATTTGGCCCGCAAGGTCGCCAAGGATTCCGACGACGGCACGGCGGTGTACGGGCCGTGACCACCGACCGCTACGCCTACGGCCCGTATCACGACGGGCCGGATCCCCTTGCGCCCCCGCTGGATCTGCGCGAGGCGCTCGATCACATCGGGCGCGATGTGATGGAGGGCAGCTCGCCGCGCAGTGCCCTGGAGGAGCTGCTGCGGCGCGGGCTGCGCGACACCCGCGGTCTCGACGAGCTGACCCGGCGGCTGTGGCAGCGCCGCGCGGAGATCACCCGTCGACACCGTCTGGACGGCACGCTGCAACAGGTCAGGGAGCTGCTGGACGAGGCGGTGACCGCCGAGCGCACCGCCCTGTTCCCCGACCCGTCCGATGACGCCCGCTTCGCCGAGGCGCAGCTGGACGCGCTACCGCCGAGCACGGCCGCGGCGGTCAGCGAATTGGCCGAGTACCCCTGGCGTTCGGAGACCGGTCGCGAGAACTACCGGAAGATCCGGGACCTGCTCGGCCGAGAGCTGCTGGATTCCCGCTTCCAGGGCATGAAACAGGCCCTGCGCAATACCGGTCCCGAAGATGTCGAGCGGATCCGGCAGATGATGTCGGACCTGAACGACCTGCTCGCCGCGCATGCGCGCGGCGACGATACCGAGCAGCGGTTCGCCGAATTCATGGCTCGCCATGGTGAGTTCTTCCCGGAGAATCCGCGCGATACCGACGAGCTGATCGATGCGCTGGCCGCCCGCGCCGCCGCCGCGCAGCGCATGCTGAATTCGATGTCGGCCCAGCAGCGCGCCGAACTGGAGGAGCTGATCGGCCAGGCATTCGGCGATCCCCGGCTGGCGCAACAGATTTCGGCGCTGGACACGAATCTGCGATCGCTGCGGCCCGGTGAGGACTGGGAATCGGCGCAGCGGTTCCGGGGCGAGGATCCGCTCGGGCTCGGCGAGGGCGCCCAGGCGCTGCAGGATCTCGCCGAATTGGATGCGCTGGCAGAGCAATTGGGCCAGTCCTATCCCGGCGCCCGGCTCGAGGATATCGACCTGGACGCGCTGGCCCGCCAGCTCGGCGACGAGGCACGCGTGGACGCGGCCCGGCTGGCCGAACTCGAGCGCGAACTGCGCCGCCAAGGGCTGTTCGAGCGCGCGCCCGACGGCTCGCTTCGATTGACGCCCAAGGCATTACGACGACTCGGCGAGGTGGCGCTGCGTAATATCGTGGGCCAGTTGCGATCTCGACGGGGCCAGCGGGATACCGCCCTGGCGGGTGCGGCGGGCGAGCCGACGGGCGCCTCGCGGGCCTGGCAGTTCGGCGATACCGAGCCGTGGGATGTGCCGCGGACCGTGCGCAATGCCGTACTGCGCTCGGCCTCGACGGGCGGGCGCACCGTGACCCTGGACGTCTCCGACGTCGAGATCATGGAGACCGAACAGCGGTCCCGGGCGGCGGTGGCGCTCTGCGTGGACACCTCCTGGTCGATGGTGCAGGACGGGCGCTGGGTACCGATGAAGCGCACGGCGCTGGCCCTGCAGCATCTGGTCGCCACCCGATTCCGTTCCGACGCACTGAGTCTGATCACCTTCGGCCGCCACGCCACGACCGTCGACATCGGCGAGCTCACCGGCCTCGAGCCGGTGTGGGAACAGGGCACGAATCTGCACCATGCCCTGCTGCTGGCCGCCCGGCACGTCCGCCGCCACCCCGACGCCGTACCGGTCGTACTCGTCGTCACCGATGGTGAGCCCACGGCCCATCTGGAACCCAGCGGCGAGGCCTACTTCAACTGGCCACCCGAACCGCGCACCCTCGCCGTCACCATGAGCCAGGTCGACGCCCTCGCCAAACTCGGCGCTTCGATCACGGTCTTCATGCTCGGCGAGGACCCCCGCCTGGCCGCCTTCGTCGACCTGGTGGCCCGCCGCAGCGGCGGCCGGGTCGTCGCCCCCGACCTCGACGGCCTGGGCACGGCCGTGGTCAGCGACTACCTCCGAGCCCGCCGATAGCCCACGCGACATGCCGCCGCCGAAGCACGCCTTCGGCGGCGAGCCGGACTTGAATGACCTACATGACCGCCTCCCGCAAGTTCTGCCTGATCGTCGCGATCGCGATCGCGGCAAGCCTGCCGACGCTCGCGGCAGCCGACCCCGGCCCCACCCCACCCGCCGCCCCGCCGACCGCCTCGCAACTCACCCTGTACATCAAGGCAACCCGGGACACGAGAGTGGCATTGGGCGAGAAACTCCCCCTGACCGGGGAATTCCCCATCGAAGCCGCACCAACCGACAGCATCAGAAACGTCAAGACCAAGATCGACGCCCAATACGAGATCTCCCCCAACCACCAACGCCTCACCCAGGACGGCAATACCCTCGAAGACAGCCGCAGCCTGCTCTCCTACAACATCACCAGCGACACCCACCTCCTCTTACAGGTGGTCTGACGCGGCACGCGTCGCGATGTACTCCCGCAGCCTGGATACGACCGGAGTCGGCCGATACGCACCACCCACCAGCCCGATGCTGCGGCGCCGGCGACCGGTCAGCGCCACGGCGACGAGTTCGGGATGCGCGAGTTCGGGAGTCGGCAGCAGCGCGATCCCGAGTCCATGGCCGACCAGCGCGCGCAAGGTATCGAATTCGGTGATCTCGAAAACCACACGCGGTTCGAAACCCGCTGCCGCACACCAGGAGTCGAGCAACTGCCGCAGGTGATAGCTCGGCGGATTGGCGACGAACGGTTCCGCGGCCAGCTCCGCGAGATCGACCCGCTTACGTCCGGCGAGCCGATGCCCACGCGCCACGTAGAGGTGAATGTCCTGATATCCCAGGACGATCGCGGGCGGATCATCGGGCGCGGGAATCATCACCGCCAGATCCAGGCGGCCGTCGCGAATCTGCTCGGCGAGCGCCTCCCCATGCGCCTGCACGAGATGGAGCCGGATCCGCGGCGCCGCGGCATGGAATTCGGCCAGCAGGCCGGGCATGCTGATCGGTCCGAGGCTGAGCGGGAATCCGAATCGCACCAGCCCGGCCTCGGGATCGGCGTGCCCTCGGACAACATCCACCGCATCGCCCAAGGCCCGCAACGGTTCTCGCATGCGTTCGAATAGTTCTCGCCCCGCCGGCGTCAGGGCGACCCGACGGCCCACGGGCTGGAACAGCGATACCCCGAGCGCCTGCTCCAGCGCCTTGAGTCGCCGGCTCAGCGACGACTGCGGCACGCCCAGCAGATCCGCGGCCCTGGTGATGTGCTGTTCGCCCGCGGCGGCCTCGAATGCCGCCAGCAGTGGTGCGAACGCCTCGACGCCGGTCGCCTCGTATTCATCCACATTCGGATCATAAAGGCGCCGTTCTTGTATTGGACGGATGGGTTCGGGCGCGGCGACAATGGCCCCGAGACGGCCATGACAGGGAGGTCACGAATGTCGGATACCCATGAGATCCACGATGTCGTGCTGATCGGCGGCGGCATCATGTCGGCCACGCTCGGCGCACTGCTCACCAGGCTGCGGCCCGACTGGTCCGTGGTGCTCTACGAGCGGCTCGACGAACTCGCCGGAGAGAGTTCGCAGGCCTGGAACAACGCGGGCACCGGACATTCCGGACTCTGCGAGCTGAACTACATGCCGGATCCGGCCGATTCGAGCAGGGCCGAGGAAATCGCGCGGCAGTTCCACCTCTCGCGACAGTTCTGGGCGTCCCTGGTCACCGAGGGGCGACTGCCGGACCCGACGCGGTTCGTGCGAGCGGCGCCGCATCTGGACGTGGTGTTCGGTGAACGCGATATCGCCTATCTGCGTGCGCGTTTCGAGACCCTGCGCAAGCTACCGGCGTTCGCGGCGATGCGCTACAGCCGCGATCCCGAGACGATCGCCCGATGGGCGCCGCTGATCATGGCAGGCCGTGATCGCCGAGAACCCGTGGCGGCCACCCGATACGAGGCCGGAACCGATATCGACTTCGGGGCGCTCACGCGCGCACTCGCGGACCTGATGACCGACGCCGGGGCGCGGATCCGGACCGGGCACGAGGTCATCGCCCTGCGCCGCGGCCCCGACGGTATCTGGTCGGTGCGGGTTATGGATCGAAATACCAAGCGCCACACGGTTGTTCGCGCCCGATTCGTATTCGTGGGAGCGGGTGGATACGCACTGAAGCTGCTGCAGCGGGCCCGCCTTCCCGAGGTTCGCGGTTACGCCGTCTTCCCGTTCGGCGCCCGGTTCCTGCGTACCGACGATCCGGAACTGGTGCGGCGGCACGACGCGAAGGTCTACGGTCGCGCCGCGCTCGGCGCGCCGCCGATGTCGGTGCCGCATCTGGACCGGCGGTTCGTCAACGGCCGGGAATCGCTGCTGTTCGGGCCCTACGCGACATTCAGCACCAGACTGCTCACTCGTGGCCGGCTCGTGGATCTGTTCACCACGCTGCGGCCGCACAATGTCGCGGTCCTGCTCACCGCCGGGCTGCGGAACCTGGGACTGGTTCGCTATCTGATCGGTCAGCTGCTGTCCACGCGCCGCGCAAGATTCGCCGAGCTGCAACGATTCTGCCCCGATGCCGATCCGGCGGACTGGTATCCGATCCAGGCGGGTCAGCGCGCGCAACTGGTCAAGCCCGACGCACACCGGATCGGCGTGCTCACCTTCGGCACCGAACTGGTCACCGGCGCGGACGGCACGATTGCCGGACTGCTCGGCGCCTCCCCGGGCGCGTCCACCGCCCCGGCGATCATGGTCGAACTGCTCGCCCGCTGCTTCCCGGGGCATGCCGCGGAATGGGAATCGACTCTGCACGCGCTCATGCCCGGGCTCGCGAGTCCCGGCGATGCCGATCGGCGGACCGTCGAGGACATGCTGTCCTGGACCGGGGCGCGGCTGCGCTTGGCGTAGTGGCGGATACTGGGGTGATGATCGACGGTGAGAAGCTCGAGCCGCAGTTGGTGAGTGCGCTCGGGAGTGTGATCGGTAACGAGCCGTGTGCGACCGCGGGGGAGTTCCGGTTCAGCTTTGCCGGGCAGCGGTGGGAGTGGTCGGACGAGTTGGCGCGGATGCACGGATATGAGCCGGGGGCCGTGGAGCCGACCACCGAACTGCTGCTGTCGCATCAGCATCCCGATGATCGGGCAACCGTCGAAACGCTGATTCATAAGATCGTCGAGTCGTCCGAGCCGTTCTGCAGTCGGCATCGGATCATCGACACCGCGGGCGACACCCGTGAGGTGATCGTGATCGCCGATTACGACACCGCCGACGACGGGAGCGTCATCGGCACCGTCGGGTACTACATCGAGCTCACCGGCATCCTCGGCGAGGAGCGCAACGATGTCATCGACGAGGTCATCCCGGATCTGGTCGATGCGCGCGCACCGATCGAGCAGGCCAAGGGAATCCTGTCGCTGATCTACGAACTGGATCCCGAGCGGGCCTTCGCGGTGCTGCGGTGGCGTTCCCAGTACACCAACGTCAAGCTCCGCGATCTGGCCGTGCAATTGGTGCGGGACGCGCGGCACCTGGAACCGAACCGGGCGGGGCTGCGGATCCGCTTCGACCACATCCTGCTGACGTTGCACGAGCGAGTGCCGCAGCCGTAGCGCGGATCGGACACGGCGCGACTCGGCAAATACATTGTGACCGAGGATCAATCGATTACCGTTCCGGTACAGCACGACGAGGTGCGCATAGAGCGGGAACTCATTACCGAGCCGCAGCGCTGACCGGCGCCTGCCGAATACGTCACCCCCTCTTGGACAGTGCCCCAGGGCACTCGGATCCGGGGTGGCAGGCCGACGGAGATCTTCGTCCGTACCCTGCGCGGCTTGCCCGCACCGGGCGAAGCTCCGTCGGCCGATCATCGGTCCGGCCGGATCGGGCCGTGGACCTAGCGTCGGTCCGCGAGATCGGCGAGGGCCTGGGCCCAGCCGTCGAGGCGATCGGCGGCATCGCGCAGATTCTCCAGCGCCCAGCCGAGATCGTCGGGCAGCGCCGGGGATTCGGGGACGGCCAGGACGCGGCCGGCGGCGGCGACCAGTTCCTCGAATTCGGCGACACCGTTCCCCAGCCGCTCCACCGAGGCGCGGATATGGTCGGCCAGTCCCGGGCCCGCGATCGACTTGACCTGTGCGATAACGCCGACCGCCCGTTCCATGGCGATCACGTCGGCGGCCAGCGCGTGCAGCGCGGCCGCGCCGGAACCGGCGGTCTCCAGGGTGTCGATCACATCGTCGGCGGGCAGTCGACCGCCGCGGGCGATCTGGCGGCCCAGGATGTGCAGGGCGCGTTCGGCGCGCACCAGCCGGGCGATCGGGGCGCGCGCGGCCGAGCGGACCGGCGGCAGCTTGCGCGGCACGAACGCCGCGTCCGGCAAGGGATTGCGGCGCAGATCCAGATAGCGCCGCGTGGTCACTGCCGCACCGGTCACCAGCGCCGCCGCCCCGCTGCCCACCACCAGCACCGCCCATACCGGCGCCGACATCAACACCAGCCCGGCGGTCCCCAGCGCGGTGATGCCCGAGGCCGCCCCCAACCGCAGGCTTCGCCGCCGCACTCGCCGACGCCGCCGCAGTTCTCGTTCCCGCGGATCGGCCCAGGTCCGCACCGCGTGGAAGACGTGCTCCCCCGCGTCGCGCAGACCGTCCGACAATCGCCGCGCCTGCTCGAGCGACTCCTCTTGAATCCCGCTCTCCCTCAACACATCCCGCACAAATCGCCCGGCCCCGCGCTCTGCGGCCGCCTGCCGACCGGCACGCTCGCGCGCGCTGCCTTCGCTGCGATCGTGTTCGGAATCGGGGGCGGGGGCGGGGAATCCGCGGCGGTCACCAGCCGAATCAGTGCGGGGCGCGGACGTTCTCCGCCCGCCCGCCGAAGCCTCGCCCGGGACCTGCCCGGTGCTACGCCGCTGTCCCCGGGCTGCCGGGTCCCCGGTCGCGCGACTCGCCCGCGAAGGGCTCGAATTCTCTTCCGGCACTCGCGAAGTGGGATCGGAAGGGGCCGCCGGGGCATCCAATCGCGGTGCGCGGATATCCGGCGCGCCGACGGGCGATTCGATGGGATCGGCCTGCGGTTGGGGACGGAAACCGGTGGGGAACAGTGCCTTCCAGGCCGGGCGCTGGCCCGCCTCCGGCTGCGGGGGCGGGGCCGCGGGCCGGGGGCGGGCACGGGTGGTCGCGGACTCCACGCGGGTCCGCGATTTCCCCATCACACCAACGCCTTTCGAAGCGGTGCCGCGTTACTGCTGGGCGGCCTGGCCCTTGTTGACCTGGGTCGGGGCGGCCGGATTCGGGATGGCCTGCTGCGCGTCGCCCGCGGGCAGGGCGTCGCCACGCATGGAGGCACGGATCTGCTCGAGGCGGTTGTGGCCGGCCATCTGGATGCTCGCCTGCTGGACCTCCATCATGCGGCCCTGCACCGTGTTCTGCGCCAGCTCGGCGGCACCGAGCGCGTTGGCGTAGCGGCGCTCGATCTTCTCGCGCACCACGTCCAGGCTCGGGGTGGTGCCCGGCGCCGAGAGGGTCGAATCCATCTGCT
Organism: Nocardia sp. NPDC051570; assembly: GCF_044454005.1. Taxonomy (NCBI): domain Bacteria; kingdom Bacillati; phylum Actinomycetota; class Actinomycetes; order Mycobacteriales; family Nocardiaceae; genus Nocardia; species Nocardia sp. NPDC051570. Next base: position 218,951 of record NZ_JBITDI010000008.1, read on the forward strand.
GCAGCGAGGCCGACACCTGCTCCTGCATCTTGGCCTGCTCGAGCTGGGACAGCAGCTTGGTGCGCTCGGCGACCTTCTGCTGCAGCAGCATCGCGTTCTGCTCGACCGCCTTCTTGGCCTGCGCGGCGGCCTGCAGCGACTGGTCGTGCAGCACCTTCAGATCCTCGACGGCCTGCTCGGCGGTGACCAGCTGAGCGGCGAACGCCTCGGCGGCGTTGGTGTACTGGATCGCCTTGTCGGTATCGCCGGCGCCCGTGGCCTGATCGGCGAGCATGACCGCCTGACGCGCGTTGGCGTTGAGCTTCTCGACCTCGTCGAGTTGACGGTTCAGCTTCATCTCCAGCTGGCGCTGGTTACCGATCACCGAGGCGGCCTGCTGCGACAGGGCCTGGTGCTGACGCTGGGCTTCCTCGATAGCCTGCTGAATCTGGACCTTCGGATCCGCGTGCTCCTCGATCTTGGAATCGAAGAGGGCCATGAGGTACTTCCAGGCCTTGACGAACGGATTAGCCATCGATTGATCCCGCCTCCATCTGACGCGCCGCGCTCCCACGCGACTGTAGTGCGCGACCGTCACGCACCCACTATGGTCCCTATCCTGCTGCGCGGCGCCCGAGTCGGAAAATCGGCCGGTTACCAACGCTTATAGAGAATCTATCCGTTTCCGCTCCGTCGTACAGCGTTGCCGGCGTCGAACTCTCGACGCCGGCAACTTCGATGGTCACTTCGCCGGAACCAGCACCAACTTCTCCGCGCGCGGCGCGGGGATGACGATCCTGGTCTCCCCGGCGATGGCGCCGAGAGCGGCGGCGTGCATTCCCTCGAGAACCGGTTCGGTCTCCACCGGAACCTCGGTGCGGCGTTCGGCCGGTTCGCGGCGGATATCGCCGTCGGCATCGGCCATGGCCGCGCCGACATCGATCAGCACCCGCGATAACGGCATGTCCAGGGCCTGGCAGATGGCGGCCAGCAGTTCGCTGGATGCCTCCTTGCGGCCGCGTTCGACCTCGGACAGATATCCCAGGCTCACCCGGGCCGAGGTCGACACCTCACGCAGAGTCCGGCTCTGGGCGATCCGAGCACGCCGCAGACTTTCCCCTATGGCCTCTCGCAGCAGCGTCATCTCGTTCTCCTTACGTACTCATCCGCCGGACCGAGCGTATGCAGTGACAACGTCACACGCCGCCTGGTTGGTTCCCGACCGCGGCGCCCGGTGCCCGGCTGCCGCCGAGACTCCGGAGAAGTTCGGTGACCGCCGCGCGAACCGCCGCCATCCTGATCGTCCACCGGTCTCCCGGCAGTTTCAACCGCATCACCTCGGTGCCCTCGGGTCCGGCCAGGCCGAGGTAGACCGTGCCGACCGGGTGTCCATCCTGCGGATCGGGGCCCGCGACACCGGTCAGACCCACGCCGTGATCGGCCCGGCAGACCGTGCGCGCGCCCACGGCCAACTGCTCGGCGGTGCTCGCCGCGACCGGGCCGTCGAGGGCCAATGTGTGTTCGCTCACCTTCGCGAGACTGTGTTTGAGATCGGTGGCGTAGACGATCAGACCGCCGCGCAGTACCGCGCTCGCACCGGGCACGCCCGCGATGGTCGCCGCCAGCAGGCCCGCGGTGAGCGATTCCGCCGTAGCCATGGTCGTGCCGGACGCCCGCAGCAGCGCGACCAGTTCCGCCGCGGGAACGGTTGCGGCCAGCGGATCGGTCATGACCGCTTGACCGGCCCCGACCACAACCGGGCCGCCTGCACGACGTAGTCGAGCCCGGTGACCACGGTCAATACGACCGCCACGTACATCAACCAGATGCCCGCGGTGGCGAACGCCCCCGACAGCGGCAGCAGCAGCACGCCGATCGCCAGCGATTGCACCAGGGTCTTCACCTTCCCGCCGCGGCCGGCCGGGATCACACCGCGCCGGACCACGACCAGCCGCAGCAGCGTCACCCCGACCTCGCGCGCGCAGATGACCAGCGTGATCCACCAGGCCAGATCGCCCAGCGCCGACAGCCCGATCAGCGCCGCGCCGATCAGTGCCTTGTCCGCGATCGGATCGGCGAGCTTGCCGAAATCGGTGACCAGGCCGTACTTGCGGGCCAGCTGTCCGTCGATGCGATCGGTGATGGCGGCCGCGCCGAACAGCACGGTCGCGCCGAGCCGCCACCCGGTGTCGTGGCCGCCCGCGGCGAACAGCGCCAGCAGGAACAGCGGCACGATCAGAATACGCAACACCGTCAGGATGTTCGCGATGTTCATCAGCGGCACAGCCGAGGGCTCCACCGTGCGCGCGGCCTGCGCGGGGACCAGATTCGCTCGCGCTCTCGCGGCGTCCACCCAGGCGCGATCCATGTCATCGCTCTGCACGCTCACCGGCACCCCCCAACGGTTTCGGCCACGCTGTGCCCCATGGCGCCGACCCGGGCACGGGTGGGCGATCGGACGGGCTGGGTGTGCGGCACTCCACCAGACTATCGGTACCGGGGCCGACTACTGTGCACCCCATGACAACACGGGTACCGCACAGTGATTCGATCGGCGGCTCCGAGATGAGCACTCCGATCGTGCGACGTGCCCGGACCTCGGATGTGCCCGCCATCAAGGAGCTCGTCGACCGCTACTCCGGCAAGATCCTGCTGGAGAAGAACCTGGTCACCCTCTACGAATCGGTGCAGGAATTCTGGGTCGCCGAATCGCATGGACAACTGGTCGGCTGCGGCGCCCTGCATGTGCTGTGGGCGGATCTGGGCGAGGTGCGCACGGTGGCCGTCCTGCCCGAGGTGAAGGGTCAGGGCATCGGGCGGCTGATCGTGGACCAGTTGGTCACGATCGCGCGCGAACTACAGCTGCGGCGGCTGTTCGTGCTTACCTTCGAGATCGACTTCTTCGGCAGGCACGGCTTCGTGGAGATCGAGGGCACCCCGGTCACCGCGGAGGTGTTCGCCGAGATGTGCCGGTCCTACGACACCGGCGTCGCGGAGTTCCTGGACCTGAGTTATGTCAAGCCGAACACCCTCGGCAATACTCGAATGCTGTTGACCCTCTAAGCCGTTCCGGGAGTCGTTCATGCCGCTGTTCGCCGTTCACTACACCTATGCCGAATCCCAGGCCGCGGGCCGCGACGAGTATCGCCCCGAGCATCGGGCGTGGCTGTCGGATCTGGTGGCGCAGGGCGTCGTGCTGACCAGCGGGCCGTATCCGGACGGTTCGGGCGCGCTGATCGTGTTCGGCGCCGAGGACGCCGCGGCGATGGATACGCTGCTGGCGACCGATCCGTTCGCGCGGCACGGGCTGATCGAGACGGTGCGGTGCGTGGAGTGGCTGCCGGTGCTGGGCGCCTTCGCGCAGTGAATCGGTTTCGGCCGGAATCAAATACGATGCGCCCGGGCACGGCACTGTGCCAGAGTCGGTCGTCATGTCCGACTACCGCGATCTGAACCGCGCCAACTGGGACGAGCATGCGCCGCTGCACGCCGCCTCGCCGGATTACGCCTTCGAACGATTCCGCACCGATCCGTCGTTCCTGAGCGATGTCGTGCGCTTCGACCTGCCCCGGCTCGGCGATATCCGCGGGCTGCGCGGGGTACATCTGCAGTGCCACCTCGGCACCGACACCGTCTCACTGGCCCGGCTCGGCGCGACGATGACCGGACTGGACTTCTCCCCCGCCGCGCTGAAGAGCGCCCGCGAACTGGCCGAACAGATCGGCGCCGCAGTCGATTTCGTGGAGGCCGACGTCTACGACGCGGTCGAGGCGCTCGGCGGCGAACGCTTCGATCTGGTCTTCACCGGCATCGGGGCGCTGTGCTGGCTGCCCAGTATCGAACGCTGGGCGCGCACGGTCGCCGGGCTGCTGCGCCCGGGCGGGCGGCTGTTCCTGCGCGAGGACCATCCGATGGCGGCGACCCTCGACGAGACGCAGACCGATCGGTTCGTGATCGGCTATCCCTACTTCGAGACGCCCGAGCCGATGGTGTTCAACGACGCGGGAACCTACGTCGAGACCGAGCGCGAGGCGCCCGCGATGACCACGCACGAGTGGAATCACGGTCTGGGCGAGATCGTTTCGGCGCTGCTGGACGCCGGACTCGTACTCACCGGCCTGGTCGAGCACGACTGCGCCGCGTGGGCCCGGCTGCCCGACCGCATGGTGCGCGGCGAGGACGGCGAATACCGGCTGCGCGAGCATGGCGAGCGCATCCCGTTCACCTTCACCCTGCAGGCCCGCAAGCCCTGAGACCCCCGCCCGTGAGAGAGACTGCGGGCATGAGTCTTTCGGCGCATCTGGAACAACTCGGCCGCCCGCTGGTCGATCGGCAGCTGGAACATCCGACCGTCCTCGGCATCGCGCGGGGCGAGTTACCCGATCCGGTCTTCCGCTCCTGGCTCGAGCAGGACTACCTGTTCCTGCTCGACTATGTGCGGGTGTTCTCCCGGCTCGCCTGGCAGGCGCCCGCGGCACATCTGGGCGATCTGGTCGACCTCGCCCACGCCACTTACCACGACGAGCTGTCGCTGCACCGCGGTCTCGCGGCCGAATTCGACGCCGATCTCGACGGCGCCACCAAGGGCGCGCCGTGCGCTGCTTACACGGCCTTCCTCTTGGACTCCGCCGCCGACTACGCCGACGGGCTCGCCGCGCTCTATCCCTGCATGTGGGGCTATTCGACGCTCGGGCGGATTCTGGCCGAGAATCCCCCCGCGGACCCGCGCTACCGGCGCTGGATCGACACCTATGCCGATCGCGGATTCGCCGCCCTGACCCGCCGCTGCGCCCAGATGCTCGACGAGGTCGACGCCGATCCGGCCCGCGCCGAACGCCATTTCCTCGAGGGCATGCGGCATGAACTCGCCTTCTGGGATGTCCCCCGATAGGATGCGGGCCATATACAACCAGTTGCATATGCGAGGTGGGAAGAATGCATCCATTCCGGGAAGCTGTCGAGGCGCGCGATGAGTCGGCAATCGAGCAGCTACTGGCCGAGGACGTCGTATTCACCAGCCCGGTGGCCTTCAAGCCCTATCCGGGCAAGGCCATCACCGCGGCGATCCTGCGCGGGGTGATGCGGGTATTCGAGGACTTCCGCTACATCCGGGAGATCGCCGATCCGAACGGCCGCGATATCGCGCTGGTCTTCGAGACGACCGTTGCGGGCAAGCGCGTGACCGGCTGCGATTTCATACATATGAACGACGACGGCAAGGTCGACGATCTGATGGTGATGGTCCGCCCGCTGTCGGCCGCCACCGCCCTGTCCGAGGCCATGGGCGCGCAATTCGACCGCATCCAGCGCGAGGCCACCGAACATTTGCGGCGCTAGCGTCCGATTTCACATTGCAGCAAACATCGGTCCGATTTACTCTCGAGGCGAACGCCAAGCTGAACAACCTTCGAGCCAACCTCTAGCAAACGCTGTGAGCCGGCTAACCGACACGAGGTGGTACTCCTTGACGGACAGTCGATCGATGTATCGAACCTGGTGGCGCGACCGGGTCGATTATCGCTGGCTGGTCGAGACCATGGAATCCTTCGGCGCACTGGGCAGATTCAAGTTCATGCTGGGCGCCGGCGGCATAGTGATGCTGCTGATCGCCGTGCTGGCCTCGGTGGCACAGGGCGATGTCGGGGGGCGCGCGGAGACGATCCAGGGGATCGTCGAGGCCGTCGTGGCCGGGGCGTGGACCGTGCGCTGGTGGTTTCTGCCGTGGCCGCGCGAGGCCGAATCGCTGATGTGGATCGCGATCTTCGATATCGACACCGCCGCCAACGATCTGCTGGTCCGCGACCGGGTCATCGGGGTGCTGGGCGTCGTGCTGCTGATGGCGATAGGCGGCTATGTCACGGTGTTCCACGGGCCGCGCATCCTGGCGCTGCATATCGGGTGGTCGGTGCTGACGTCCGTGGCGCTGGCGACCCTGATCGCCACCGGGCAGCTGCCCACGCGCCCGCCCGCCGAACATTGGCAGCAGAACGTCGCCCTCGGCGTCGACATCGTGCTGGTGATGGTCGTCGTGGTGGGGGTGATCCTGCCGTTCGTGCAGTTCTGTCACTGGCTGCTGCGGATCAACGCCCTGTCGGATCCGCTGACCGGACTGCTGAATCGCCGCGGCCTGGACTCCTATGTCTCCCCGCGCATCGACCGCTGGTCGCACCGCTCGGCCTACGTCGCCACCCTGGATCTGGACAGCTTCAAAGCCGTGAACGACACCTTCGGCCATCCCTTCGGCGATGAGGTCCTCATCCGCACGGCCCGGCGCCTGCGCGCGGCGGTCGAGGCCGACGCACTGCTCGCCCGCACCGGCGGCGAGGAGTTCGTGGTCGTCGGCTATCTGCGCGAGGATCCCGAGGCCGTGGCCCAGCGGCTGCGCCGGGCGATCGAGACCATGCCCGAGCTGCCCATCACCATCACCGCCAGCGTCGGCCTGGCCGTCCTCGACGCCACCGACCCCCCGACCGAATACACCGACATCGCCTACCGCGCCCTGCTGCGCGATTCCGATTCCGCGATGTATCGAGCAAAACACCTGGGCGGCAACACCATCGTGATCGCCGATCGGGAGCGGCCGGTCCCGATCATGGCGACCTTCACCGAGGACCATGCCGAGATGTCCGGCCCGCGGGGGCGTTGACTGCGTTAGCTTGGAAACCATGAACGAGGGCCTACGGTTCGTGTCGTCGGTCGACGAGCTCGACGCGCTGCCGCTGATGTCGGTGATCATGGCCGTCAAGCCATCTCGGGCGGTCTTCCAGAAGTGGCGCGACCGGGACGGCCGGATGCCGAAGTGGGTGCGGATGAAGGGCGATATGCCCTACACCGCCGAGGAGCTGTGCATCGGCATGTTCCCGCTGACCGCGCCGCAGCAGTCCCGGTTCGTCGTGCTCTACGACCCCGCGGTGCACGGCGATCCGAGCGAGTGGGAGTCCGCCGCGGTGCAGGCCTGATGGATCGGCGGGCGGCCTGGGATCGCTTTCGGGCACAACGCGTCGCGCGGCTGGCCACGGTCGGCGGCGATGGGCAGCCGCATCTGGTCCCCGTCACCTTCGCCACCGATCCGGCGGCATTCGACCATCCTGTCGTGGTGATCGCGATCGACCACAAACCCAAGACAACCCACGCGCTGCGGCGACTGCGCAATATCGCCGAGAACAACCGGGTTTCGATACTCGCCGACGAATACGACGAGCAGTGGTCTCGGCTGTGGTGGGTCCGATTGGACGGCGCCGCCAGGGTTTTCGCGGCCGGGCCGGAGCATGAGGCCGCAATCGGCTGGCTGACAATGAAATACGATCAATACCGGCAAATACCGCCCACGGGCCCGGTGATTCGGATCGAGGCCACCGCGATACGCGGCTGGTCCTACGTAGGCTGACGCGCATTTGGAAATGCAGCTTTTCATACTTCCAGATGGAAGTATCAATCCATCTGCCACGGCTGTCAACACTCATCTTGGATGCAAACAACTTATTGACTGATACGGTATGTAACTGTTAGTTTCGGACATCCGGTCCCTTTCAGCCGGTAGTCCAAAACCGAATGCAGGCGCGGCAGCGCCGTCGCGAACCTGGATTCAGAAAACATCAACAGGTGAGTCGCATGAGTTATGGAAACTCTCTTCGCCAAGACATACACAACGACGCCATCACTCCCCTCATAGGGATCTACGATATGTACTCCGCCTCGCTGGCATCCCAGCACTTCGGCGGAATGTTCGTATCGGGCTTCGGCTTCGCGGCCTCGTACTACGGCCTGCCCGATATCGGATTCATCGCCTGGCCCGACATCGTCGACTTCGTTCAACGACTCCGGCTGGCCTTCCCGCATCAGCATCTGCTGGTGGACATCGACGACGGCTATGTCGACACCGAGGTCGCCTGCCACGTCATCACACATCTGGAACGCATCGGCGCGTCCGGCGTGATCCTCGAGGATCAGAAGCGTCCGCGCCGCTGCGGCCACGTCTCCGGTAAGCAGATCCTCCCCTTGGACGAGTACCTGGAGAAGCTCAACCTGGTACTCGAGACTCGGTCGGATCTGGTCGTGGTGGCGCGCACCGACGCCACCGAGGAATCCGACATTCTGTATCGGGCGGCGGCCATGGCCGATACCGAGGCCGATGTGCTGCTGGTCGACGGCGTCCGCAGCGTCGAATGGATTCGCAAGGTACGCAAGGTAGTCGGCGACAAGCCGCTGCTGTTCAATCAGATCGCCGGCGGGCTCTCGCCCCGACTGTCGCTGCCCGAACTGCAGGATCTCGGCGTGAATGTCGCGATCTACTCCACACCGTGCCTGTTCGCCGCCCACACGGCGATCACCGACGCGCTGACGCAATTGCGCGCCGATGAGGGACGGCTGCCCGAATTCGATGATTCCAGTATCGGTGTGGCGGCCTCGCTCTCGATGCTCGAGCGCAATATGGCCCGGCATCGAAAGGTCAGGCTCGCCGCCTGACCTACGCACCGGAGTCGCTGGTTCCGGCCGATCGACATTGCCCTGGATGTCGACCGGTTCACGGCGATCGGTGATCCTACGGATGCCCCGGACATATGTGCCGGGGCATCCGTCGCATGGGCTGTCGTCGGCCTGACAAATCCTGATGAAGAAGAAAGACGTAAGACCGATGACCGATGATTCGACCACGCCCGCGGACGATGCGGGCGACAAGGGTATCGATCGCCGAATGCTGTTCGGCGGTGGATTGATCGGCGCGGCCGCCGCTGCGGCGGTCGGGGGTGGATTGATCGGCGCGAAGGCCAGCGCAGCCACCTCCGTGCCACTCCCGTCGGAGAACGATGTGGCGACCCATCTCAACCAGGCCGACCACCTGTTCAAACTGACCGCCACGCCGCCGAAGACCTTCGACGGCGGCCAGCTGCAGGGGGCCGACGAGCAGACGTTCCCCATTCTGCGCGGACAGCACGGGTCGGTGTATCTGGTCCGTTTGGAGGTGGGTGGCTTCCGCGAACCGCACTGGCATCCCACCGCGTGGGAACTGAACTTCGTGATGTCCGGCACCGCGAGATGGACTCTGCTGGGAACCCATCCCGACGGCACCTACAGCAACGCGACCTTCGTCGCCGAACAAGGTGATCTGGTCTTCGCACCGCAGGGACATCTGCACTACTTCGAAAACGCCCGCACCGACGCGCCTTTGGAGACCCTGGTCTTCTTCAATTCCAGCGCGGTCGAACCCTATGACGACATCGGCATCGTGGCCTCGTTCAACGCCATGCCGCGCGACGTGCTCGCCGCCGCGTTCGGCGTGCCCGAATCGGCCTTCGCGGCCATTCCGACCGATATCAAACCGATCGTGATCGGACGCCGCCGATAGTCCACTCCCCGTTGCCCTCCCACGGATGACGCCCTCCCGGCGGTACGCTCTCGCTGTTGTCGGCCGATGAAGTCCCGGCGCACAGAAAGGGCCAGCCGATGCCGGAGGATTCGACTGAACACCCCGACGAGGGCGGTAAGGGTATCGATCGCCGGATGGTGCTCGGTGGCGCGGCGGTGGCCGCGGCCGCGGTCGGCGGCGGATTGATCGGTGCGAAGGCGAGTTCGGCGCCGGCACCGATGCCGATGCCGAGCGAGGGCGATATGGAGACCCACCTCGACCAGTCGTCGCATCTGTTCAAACTCACCGCCGCGGACCGGTCGAACTACGACGGCGGCTATCTGCAGGGGGCCAACGAGCATACGTTCCCGATCCTGCGCGGGCAGCGCGGCTCGGTGTATTTCGTCCGGCTGGAGGTCGGCGGCTTCCGCGAACCGCACTGGCATCCCACCGCCTGGGAGCTGAACTACGTGATCTCCGGCACCGCGAAATGGTCGATCCTCGGCACCCATCCCGACGGCGCCTATCACAACGCCGTCTTCGAGGCCGGGCAGGGCGATCTGGTGTTCGCGCCACAGGGCCATCTGCACTACTTCGAGAACGCCCGCACCGACGCACCTCTGGACGTGCTGGTGATCTTCAATTCCAGCGCGGGCGAACCCTATGACGACATCGGCATCGTGGCCTCGTTCAACGCCATGCCGCGCGACGTGCTCGCCGCCGCGTTCGGCGTGCCCGAATCGGCCTTCGGCGCCATCCCGACCGACATCAAACCGATCGTGATCGGGCGGCGGAAGTAACTACTCCACGTCGTCGGCATCATCGGGCGGTGGCTCGTCGGTCCCGCCGCCGCGGATCGAATACAGCACCCCGGCCAGCTCATCCGGTTTCACCAGCACGTCGCGCGCCTTGGAACCCTCACTGGGGCCGACGATTCCGCGCGTCTCCATGAGATCCATGAGCCGCCCGGCCTTGGCGAAGCCGACCCGCAGCTTGCGCTGCAGCATCGACGTCGAGCCGAACTGCGAGGTCACCACGAGCTCCACGGCCTGCACCAGCACATCCAGATCGTCGCCGATATCCGGATCGATATCCTTGGCCTCACCGGCCTTCGCGGCAGTCACGCCCTCCTGATACTGCGGCTCGGCCTGGTTCTTGGTGAATTCGACGACGCGCGAGATCTCCTCATCGGAGATGTACGCGCCCTGCAGACGGGTCGGTTTGGAGGCGCCCATCGGCAGGAACAGCCCGTCGCCCATGCCGATCAGCTTCTCCGCGCCCGGCTGGTCCAGGATGACGCGGGAGTCGGTCAGCGAGGAGGTGGCGAAGGCGAGCCGGGACGGGACATTGGTCTTGATCAGGCCGGTAACCACGTCGACCGACGGCCGCTGGGTCGCCAGGACCAGGTGAATACCCGCGGCGCGGGCCTTCTGGGTGATGCGCACGATCGCGTCCTCGACGTCACGGGGCGCGGTCATCATCAGATCGGCCAACTCGTCGACGATGGCGAGGATATAGGGATAGGGCCGATAGATCCGCTCGCTGCCCAGCGGCGTAGTGATCTGGCCGGACTTGACCTTCTTGTTGAAATCGTCGATGTGGCGGACCTTGCTGGCCTGCATATCCTGATAGCGCTGCTCCATCTCCTCCACCAGCCAGGCCAGCGCGGCGGCCGCCTTCTTCGGCTGGGTGATGATGGGCGTGATCAGATGCGGAATGCCCTCGTACGGCGTGAGTTCCACCATCTTGGGATCGATGAGGATCATCCGCACCTCATCGGGCGTGGCCCGCTGCAGCAGCGAGACCAGCATCGAGTTCACGAAACTCGACTTACCCGAACCGGTGGAACCGGCCACCAGCAGATGCGGCATCTTCGCCAGATTGGCGCTGACGAAATCGCCCTCGATGTTCTTGCCGAGGCCGATCACCAAGGGGTGGTGGTCGTTTCGCGTCGATGAGGCCTTGAGCACATCGGCGAGGCGGACCATCTCGCGGTCGGCGTTGGGCACCTCGATGCCGACGGCGGATTTGCCCGGGATCGGGGCCAGCAGCCGGACGTTCTCCGTCGCAACGGCATACGCGATATTGCGGGCCAGCGCGGTGATCTTCTCGACCTTCACACCGGGGCCGAGTTCGACCTCGTAGCGGGTGACCGTCGGGCCGCGCACGAAGCCGGTGACCGCGGCGTCGATCTTGAACTGCACCAATACCTCGGTGATCGCCTCGATCATCGATTCGTTGGCGGCGCTGCGCTTCTTGGGCGGATCGCCGTCGATCAGCAGCGACAGCGGGGGTAGGTGGTAGTCGCCCTCGACCTCGCGCTCGGTGACGAATTCGAGTTGCTGCGGCGGGGGCGGTTCGGGGGTCTGGTCGACGACCTTGGGGGCCTTCTTGGGTTTCGCCTTGGGCGCGGGCTTTTCGGGCTCCGGGGCGATGATCTCCTTGGCCTCGCGCAGCGGCGGCTCGCCGATCACCTCGGTCACCGCATCGGAGCCGCCGAATTCGTCGGTGGGGTAGTTCTCCTGCGGGGTGCGGCCGCGCTTACGCGTCTTGCGATGTGCCGGGAAGCCGTCGTCGTCATAGGTTTCCGGGTCGTAGCGGCCGTATTGCCCGTCGTAGGAGTCGTATTCGTCGCCGCCGCTCGCGGTGCCGAACAGTTCTCGCAGCCGCTCGGGAACCTCGCGCACGGTGGTTCCGGTCACCAGCAGCAGGCCGAATGCCATGGTGAGCAACAACAGTGGCACCGCCAGCCAGGAGGTCAGGCCGTCGCGCAGCGGGCCGCCCACGACGTAGCCGACGAAGCCCGCGGCATGCGCGCGATCGTCCTGATCGGTCGGCGCGCCCGCGGCGATATGCCACAGGCCCAGCGCGGGCAGACCCAGCAGCAGGCCGCCCAGCACGAGCCGGGGCCGGATCTCCGGATGCGGTTCAGTGCGCATGAGTACCACGGCGATGCCCACCGCCACGAAAGGCAGTGCGGCCGAGGCGGATCCGGATATCCAGCGCACCGCGGTATCGACCGCGTGCCCGATCGGGCCGCCCGCCGACAACCAGACCGCGGCCGCGATGACCGCGCTGAAGGCGATGAGCACCAACGCGATTCCGTCACGCCGATGTCCGTGTTCGATCTCACCAGCGCGGCTCAGGGTGCGGGTGGTCGCGCCCACGCCGCGCGCGAGCATGTTCCACCCGTTGCCGACGCCCCGGGTGAATACGGCCAGCGGGGCGGTGTTCGACCGGCGCCGCGGCGCGGGCCGACGCGCCGGAGTGGTCCGCGCGCGGGGCGTCGAACGCGTCCGGGAGCCACCGGAACGAGACCGCACCGGAGCCCGCCCCCGGGTCGATCCCGCCCGCGAACTCGACGTCGTGGTGCCGCGGGACTTACCTGCCATGCCCCTCAGGCTAGCCGCAACCGCCCCATCCAGACCATCCGCAACACCCACACCAGGACCATCGGGGGTGTGATCCCCGTCGGCTTCGCCGCCGGGGAACAGAGAGAAAGAGCGCGGGAACAGAGAGAAAGGGCGCAGGGACAGCAAGAAGGGTGCGGGAACTGAAGACGGGCACCGGGAACTGAAGACGGGCACGGGGAACAGAGAGAAGGCGCGAGGAACAGAGAGACAAGGGCATGAGGAACTGGAGAACGGGCAGGGTATGGGCCCACTTCCCCGCTCAGTCAGCGAAATTCGCGCGATGGCTCCGCAACGGGGCGATGACTTCTACGATGTATGTGCATGTCCCATCCCCAGGTTGGTGCGGTTCCCATGAACGACGAAGACGTCCGAGCGGGTCAGGCGAAACCGAGCATCGCCAGGACCTACAGCTATCTGCTCGGGGATCGCGACTACTATGCGGTCGATCAGGAGGTCGGGCAGTACTTCATGGACTCCCTGCCCGGGTCCGTCCGCATTGCCACCACGGCCCGTCGCGCGGTGGAGCGTGCCGTTCGCGAGATCTCCCATGACGGGGTGCGGCAGTTCGTCGACTTCGGTTGCGGCCTGCCCACCGTCGACAATGTGCACCAGATCGCCCAGCGGGAGGATCCCGATTCCCGGGTGGTCTACGTCGACAACGATCCGATCGTGGTCGTACACGCCGCGGCGACGATGGGCACCGACGAGCAGACCATCGTGATCCAGGGCGATGTGCGCGAGCCGGAGTCGATCTACGACAACGCCGATATCCGGGCGCTGCTCGACTTCGACCGGCCGGTCGGGCTGCTGTTCAGCGCGGTCCTCGGCTTCGTCAACGACGATGAGGATCCGTACGGGGTGATGCGGTTCTGGGTCGAGCGCATCGCGCCCGGCAGCCGGGTCTACATCTCGCATTTCCGCTCCGGCTACAACGACGAGACCCGGGCCACCGAGCAGAAGCTGCAGGGCACCTGGGGACGCGGTCGCTGGCGCAGCGATGCCGAGATCATCAAGCTGTTCTCCGGCCTCGACATCCTCGTGCCGGGCCTGGTGCCGTGCGCGCAGTGGCGACCCGAATCGGGTGACCCGAACGACATCACGTCCTGGGAGCAGTTGGTCGTCTCGGGCCTGGCCGCGAAGGTCTAGACGCTGCGGTCGGCCGCGAATACGGCCCGCACGTCCTCGTCCGAACCGGCGGCATCCAGGCGAACCTCGTTGCGCCCGAACGCGTGCAGCAGTAGCTCCGAGGGCTTGCCGGTCAGCACCACGGCGTCACCGCCGACATTGTGCGCGGTGACGCGCTTACCGTCGGGCGTCGACAGCACCAGGCTCACCGGCGATTTGCGATAGGCCATCTTGGCCATGCGCCGCAGCACATTCCACAGCCGCGCCTCGTCCTCGGCGCTCAGTTCCCGTGGCTCCCAATCGGGTTGGCCGCGGCGCACGTCCTCGTGGTGGATGTACATCTCGGGCAGATTGACGACCGCGTCGACCGGGCGCAGCGGCGACCACCACGGCGGACCTGTCCGAATCTGTTCCAGCAGTTCGGGGAACGGCTTGCGCGCCGTCGAATTCTGGACCGAATCGGTATATCCCGCAAGAGGTTTCAACAGGATGCCGGGCGATGCGTCGGGTCTGCGCTCGCGCACCACCAGATGTGCGGCCAGATCGCGCACCGTCCACGACCCGCACAGGGTGGATGCGTCCGGACCGATCGCGGTCATGGTCACCACCAGTGCGCGGCGTTCCCGCTGAGCCATACTCATCAGCCGAGGGTAACTGCCCTGCCCCGGCTTCGCCGGGGCAGGGACTGGGGGAGTCCGGGCGGGACCGGAGGAACCCGGAGGGCCGGAGCCCCTACACCCCGATGACGGTCGGGACGATCATCGGGCGGCGACGGTAGACGTCGGCGACCCAGCGGCCGACGACTCGCCGAACGCCCTGGGCGATGCGGTGGGTATCGGTGACACCCTCTCCGGCCAGGCGGATGAGTTCGGCCTCGACCAGTTCCTGAGCGCCGGTCAGGGCCTCCGGATCATCGGAGAAGCCGCGACCGGACACCTCCGGCGGGCTGACCGCCTTACCGGTGGTGGCGTCGACGACGATCGTGATGGCAATGAAACCGCCCTCACCCAGGATCAACCGATCCGACAGCGTCGACTCACCGACATCGCCGACCGACAGGCCGTCGACATAGACCTGGCCGACCGGGAAGCGGCCGACGATCGAGGCGAGGCCGTCGACCAGGTCGACCACCACGCCGTCCTCGGCGAGCATCACGCGATCCTCGGGCACACCGGTGGCGACCGCGAGCGCCCCATTGGCCCGCAGATGCCGCCATTCGCCGTGCACCGGCATGGCATTGGTCGGCCGCACCGCGTTGTACAGATACAGCAGCTCACCGGCCGAGGCATGGCCGGACACATGGACCTTCGCGCTCTGCTGGGTCACCACGGTGGCGCCGAGCCGGGCCAGGCCGTTGACGACCGCGAAAACCGCGTTCTCATTGCCCGGGATCAGCGAGGAGGCCAGCACCACGAGATCGTCGGCGCGAATGTTGATCTGGCGGTGATCGCCGCGCGCCATCCGCGACAGCGCCGAGAGCGGCTCGCCCTGTGAGCCGGTCGAGATCAGCACGAGTTTGTGCACCGGCAGATTGGCCGCCTGATCGATATCGACCACCAACCCGTCGGGCAGGTTCAGATAACCCAGGTCCTGCGCGATCTGCATATTGCGGACCATCGAGCGCCCGACGAAGCAGACCCGGCGGTTGTGGCTCGCGGCCACGTCCACGACCTGCTGAATGCGATGCACGTGACTGGCGAACGAGGCCACGATGACCCGGCCCTTCGCCTTGCCGATGACGTTGTCGAGCACCGGCCCGATCTCACGCTCGGGCGTGACGAAGCCCGGCACCTCGGCATTGGTCGAATCGACCAGGAACAGATCCACACCCTCATCGCCGAGCCGGGAGAATCCGGCCAGGTCGGTAAGGCGCCCGTCGAGCGGCAGCTGATCGAGTTTGATATCGCCGGTGTGCAGCACCAGACCGGCCGGGGTGCGCACGGCCACCGCGAGGGCGTCCGGAATCGAGTGGTTGACCGCGAAGTACTCGCATTCGAACGGACCGTGGGTGGTCTTCTCACCCTCGGTGACCTCGATCAGCTTGGGCTGCAGGCGATGTTCGCGGCATTTCGCGGCCACCAGCGCGAGGGTGAACTTCGAACCGATGACCGGAATGTCGGGCCGATGACGCAGCAGGAACGGCACCGCGCCGATATGGTCCTCGTGGCCGTGGGTCAGCACGACCGCGGCGACCTCGTCCATCCGGTCCTCGATGGCACGGAAGTCGGGCAGGATCAGGTCGACGCCGGGCTGCTGATCCTCCGGGAACAGCACGCCGCAGTCGATGATCAGCAACTTGCCGTCGAATTCGAATACGGTCATGTTGCGGCCGATTTCGCCGATGCCGCCGAGGGCGAACACCCGCAGGCCGTTGCGCGGCAACTTCGGCGGCAGGCCCATGGCATGCGGATCGGCGGCCACCGGCCGCGGCTCGGACTGTTCGGAGCGGGTGCGGCCGTTGGGCCGCCCGCGGCCGCGCCGGTTGCGGTCGCCGCGACCCGAATCCTGTTGCGCGGCAGCACGTTCCGGCTCACGTCTCGGCTGGGCCGGGGGCGCCGCCGGGGCCTGTTCCGCCGCGCGGACCGTTCGTTCGGCCTCGCGGGCGCTCTGTTTCGCCTGTTGTGCGGCCACCTTCGCTTGTTCGGCCGCCTCGATGGAGGGGGCGGGCGCCGGTGCACCCGCCGCCCTGTTGGAGGCGCGCCTGCGGACACGTCGATTGTTCACTGGATCATTACTCATAGGTTCGGTCATGCGATCACTCCGGCCGCTTCCAGATCGGCGATGATGGCGTGCAATTGCTCGGTATCGGGCAGCAGCTGCGGCAGTCTCGGCGCGCCCACCTCGATCCCGAGCGCGCGCAGCGCACCCTTGGTCAGTGCCACGCCGCCGACCCGGGCCATCGCGCGCATGAGCGGCAACATCGAGGCGTTGATATCCCGGGCGCGGACGACATCGCCCGCGAGGTAGGCCTCGCGCAGCTGGACCAGGCGCTCGGGCACGAGGTGGCCGATGACGCTGACGAATCCGACCGCGCCGACCGACAGCCAGGGCAGGTTCAGCACATCGTCACCGGAGTAGTACTCGAGTCCGGTCTCGGCGATGATCTCCGCGCCCGCGCCCAGATCGCCCTTGGCGTCCTTGACCGCGACGATGCGCGGATGCTCGGCCAGGCGGCGCAGGGTCTCCGGGGCGATCGGCACGACCGAGCGCGCCGGAATGTCGTAGAGGGTGACCGGCAGATCGGTCGCATCGGCCACGGCGGTGAAGTGCGCGAGCAGACCCTCCTGCGAGGGGCGCGAGTAGTACGGGGTCACCACGAGCAGGCCGTGCGCGCCCGCGCGCTGCGCGTTGCGGGCCAGCTCGATGCTGTGCGCGGTGTCGTAGGTGCCGGCGCCCGCGATGACGGTCGCGCGGGAGCCGACGGCATCGACGACCGCGTGCAGCAGGTCGAACTTCTCCGATTCGGTGGTGGTCGGCGATTCGCCGGTGGTCCCGGAGATCGCGAGCAGATCGACACCACGGTCGACCAGGCGGGTGGCCAGGGCGACGCCGGTTTCGACATCGAGCTTGCCCTCGGCGGTAAAGGGAGTCACCATCGCGACACCAACCGTGCCGGACGCGCGCAGCCCTGTTCGCGTCGATTCACCGTACGTCATGGTCAGAAAGGCTACCCGGTCGCCGAACGGCCGTTGAACCGTTGTCCGCCTAATGCCGTTGATGTCGCCCTGCCGGTTGCGTGATGTCAGAAATGACGTCACGCTGGTGTCATGGATTTGAACACCTATACCGCTCGCCTGCGCGAGGACCTGGTCGCGGCCGCCGCATTGGGCGATGAGAAGACCCAGGCCACCGCGGCCGCACTCGCCGCGGCCACCGAGAACGCCGCCCGGCTCACCCTGCTGGCCGCGCTGTCGGAGCTGGCCGCCGAGATCAGCACGACCCTGGGCGACCGGACCGTACACGTCTCGGTGGACGGCACCGATGCCCGAATCGACGTGCGCCCCAACGCCTCCGAGGAGCAGCATCACACTCCCACCTTCGAGGAGATGACCGGCGATATCAGCCGCGTCACACTGCGCCTGGTCGAGAACATGAAATCCCGCGCCGAGGAGGCGGCCGCCCAGAGCGGGCAGTCCCTGAACTCCTGGTTGTCGACCGCGGTCCAGGGCGCGCTGCGCGATCAGATGCGCCGGGGCGGGGCGGGCCGCTGCGATACGCCCTAATCCGACACCGTGACCGCGCCCTCGGTATCGATCTCGGTGCGGCGATCGTGATCCGGCGCATGGGCGAGCACCGTGGCGAGCACGCGCCGGCGTAGCGGCAGCACGCGCACGGTCACCGCACCGGTGTTCGCGGCATCCAATTCCCGTGTGGCGGCATCGATCACGCGCTGACGCACCCAGGGCGGGACACCCGCGAAACCGCCGTCGTCGAGCAGCACCACCTCGACGCCGCGCGCCCGGGCGCCACGCGCGGCGCCGCTGAGTTCGTCGGTGACCAGCTGGGGCGCGCGCAGGCCGTCGCGCAGTTCGGCCTCCAGCAGGCGGCACTCCTCGCGCTCGACGACCGACAGCGCCGCGCCCTCGGCGATGCGCTCCAGGATGGGCCGCGCGACCCGGTCGAGGCGGGCCAGCTGCCGAATGCGTTCGCCGTCGGCGGCGGCCATGGTCGCCTCGGCGGCCGCACGGATCGTCGCCTCCTCGCGCAGCCGGCGCAGCGAATGCTGGGTCGGGCGCATGATGAGCGCGAATGCCGAGATCGCCACGACCGTGCCGATCGGCACGATGGGCGCCACGATCGTGCTCGCCGACTGCCCGGTCCGCGCACCCCAGATCGCGATGACCCCGGCGACACCGGCCACGCCGAGCCAGGCCCAGCCCATCCGCCCGCGCAGCACCAGCACCGCGAGTACATAGGAAGAGGCGAAGGTCGTCCACAGAACGTGGTGCGCGCGTTCGGAACTCAGGCCGGACATGGTCAGCGCCGCGGCCACGGGCGCGGAGGCGGCCACGAACGCGGTCACCGTCAGCGGCAGCGGATCGACCGGAACGACCAGCACCAGCGCGCCGGCGGTGCCCAGCACCGCGAGTCCGGTCAGCGCGGCGGCGGGCGGCGCGGAGGCCAGATTGCCGACCATATAGAGCGCGATGGTCAGTTCCAGGATCACCAGGAACAGCCACGCCATGCCGCCGCGCAGACCGAGCAGATCACGAAAGCCGAAGCGGGGGTCGGTATCCGAGAACGGATCAGTGTGAGCCATCGCCGCCCCACACCAGGGTCACCGTCGTCCCCTCGCCCGGTTGTGATTCGACGAATCCCGCGCCGCCGGACAACTGCCGCATGCGACCCAGAATGCTGACCGAGATGCCGAGCCGATCGGCAGACACATGCCGCACATCGAATCCCGCACCGTCGTCGGAGAATACGAGCCGAATACTGCCCGCGCTGATGGTGCAGGTGACCGTGCGATGCACGATCCGCCCGGGCACCGCGGCGTGGCGCAGGCTGTTGCGGACCGCCTCGCCGAGTGCGGAGGCGAGCGTCGCGGCGACATGGACCGGCATGCGCAGATCGTCGAAGCCGGGCCAGGTGCGGGTGGCGAAGCGAATGCTCGGATTGATCTCGTGCACAGCCGATCTCAGGAAGATGACCGCGGCGCGGGCGTCGAGCACATCGGGTTCGTGTGCCTCCACGCGGATCTCGTCGAGCTGGTCGAGGGTGCGCTCGGCCTGGCGGCGCAGCACCTCGGAACTCTCACCGCCGCGCGAGGCGTCCAGCAGTGTGGACAGCACGGCGTCGTGGATGAGCGCCGCGAACCGGGCCCGTTCGTGATCGCGCGCCGCGGCGGCCGCGGCGGCCGCCGCGCGGCGACTGGCGATCGCGGATTCGCGATCCACATGTGCCGCCGCGCCCAGCGCGCTGGTCGCGCACCACAGGAACAGCGCCGACAAGCCGAAGATGCGCGCGAACGCGGCCAGCACCGAGGCCGCGGTGAAGTCCTCGATCAGATAGATATTGGTCAGCGCCGCCGCCGCGGAACTCATCACGAGATAGGCGATCGAGGCATGCCGCGACCAGGCCATGGCCGCGGCGACCACACCCAGCGGCACCAACCGGTACAGCCAGACCGCCGTGGCGTCGATGGTGTGCAGATGTAAGGCGAACGGCGTAGTGGCCAGGGCGGCAAGGTAACTCAGCGCGGTGAATCCGGCCACCATGCGGACCCAGCGGATCGCGGACCCGACCGAGACCGTGGCGAGCACCGGGAAGAGTCCGAACATCAACGCGACGGCCGCGGGCGTCCACCAGGCGGCCGCCGCCTGGCCCTGACCGGTGATCTCGGGCAGATCGACCAGCCCCATGATCACGCCGCCGATGCCCACCGACAGCCCGAGCCGCCGAATGATGCGATCGAACGCCACCGCGCTCATATCCTGCTCCACCGTAGACCGACCTCGCCACCACGCCGTCATGCGTGGTAGCGGTCCCGATCGGGACAGCGGAGTCTCCAACGCGTCGACGGTGATCACGACAGCGCCTCACCCGGCACTGCCGCGTCGGCCGCACCCATCGCGCGCTCGCTCATACGCGTGGCGTGCGCTCGGGCACCGGTAGCCACCCATCCTCGACGGCCCGTTTGTACAGGTCGGTCTTGGTGGGGGCGGGGCGGCCCGCATCGGCGTACTTCTGCCGGATACGGCCCAGATAATCGTTGACGGTCTGTTCGGACAGACCGGTCAGCCGCGCCACCCGAGAGGCCTTCTCGCCGGAGGCGTAGAGCGTGAGCACCTCCTGCTGACGCGGGCTCAGGCCGACGTCGGACAGCTGCGGATCGCTATCGATCGCGGCCGCCCAGTCGGTGGTCACCACCAGTTCACCCGAGGCCGCGGCGCGCACGGCCGACACCACGGTCTGCACATCCTCGGATTTGCGGACCACCCCGAGCACGCCGGCCTTGGCGGCCGCGCGCACCAGGAACGGATTGTCGGCGCCGGTGAACACCAGCACTTCGAGGCCTCGCTGGCGCAGCGCACGCACGTTGTCCTCGGGGCTGGAACCGTCGGCGAGCCGCAGATCGAGCACCACCAGATCCAATTCCGGTGCGGTCGAAAGCAATTCGCCCACGGTGCCCGCGGTGATGAGCAGTTCGAGGTCGGGCTCGGGGGCCAGCATGGTGGCCAGGCCGAGCGCGACGGACTCATGGTCCTCGACAAGCCCGATTCGGGCATGTCTCGACGTCCCCTGCTGTGTCGCCTCCACGGCGCAGTCACCTCTTCCCAAAGTCCCGAGAACCCGTCACGCTCCGAATCCGGCCGCGCACAGGCAGGTCCCGGAGCATACCTGTCTGTCGAGTATGCCGGGGGTGAGCGTGGATATGTGAGCCACCAGAAATCGGGGGACAGTGTTCGGCGGGATTTTTGCTATCCCATCAATTGCGCCGCAATGGTTCCGCCGAGTTCCCAGCACCGCTCCCGCACCCGCTTGTCCGGCGCACCGCTCGCGATCACCGGTGCGGCCGCCTGCTCCCATCCCAGTCCCGTGGTAATGGTCGCGATACCCCGCTCCGCGCCCTCGGTCCCGTGATTGCCGTGGATATAGAAACCGAACGGACGGCCTCTGGTCGAATCCAGGCACGGGTAATAGAAAGTATCGAA
Source organism: Nocardia sp. NPDC051570 (assembly GCF_044454005.1). Taxonomy (NCBI): domain Bacteria; kingdom Bacillati; phylum Actinomycetota; class Actinomycetes; order Mycobacteriales; family Nocardiaceae; genus Nocardia; species Nocardia sp. NPDC051570. The sequence continues at coordinate 240,469 of NZ_JBITDI010000008.1, forward strand.
TGCGTGTTTGAGCGCCCCGGACATATATCCGAGATTCGCGGGCGTACCCAGCAGATATCCGTCGGCGGCGAGCACATCGCCCGCGGTCACCGCCAATGCCGCGCGCCGCACCACCTCGACGCCCTCGATCGCCGGATCCGTCGCCCCCGACACCACCGCCTCGAACATTTCCTGCATGTACGGGGAGGGGGTGTGATGAACGATCAACAACCGCGCCATGCGACCGAGCCTAACGCGCGGCCGCGTCCCGCCACGGCAAGGAAAAACGTCCGGTCCGGACATCCCGTGGCATCGTCGGCCACGCCGCCGATCGGAGGCACTACGGTACGTGCGTGCCTCCCCGATCGCGCCTGCCCCGGCTGCCCGAGCTCACCCCGCCGCAGGATCCGCGCCGGGGTTACTCGCAACAGGAGATCCTGGCCGAGCTGCGGCGGCTGATCCTGGAGGGCAATCTGCCGCCCGGCACCGGGCTGCCGCTGCGCGAATTCGCGCAGCGGTTCGATGTCAGCGCGATTCCGGTGCGCGAATCGCTGCAGACCCTGATCGGCGAGGGCGTGGTCGAACATCGACCCAACTTCGGCTATTCGGTGACCCGGCTGACCGCGAGCGAACTGCGCGAACTGTATGTCGTGCGCGAACGCCTGGAATCGGTGGCGCTGGCCGCCGCCGTCGATCGCGCCGGACCGGAGGATCACCGCATCGCGACCGAGGCCCACGCCCGGCTCGAGCGGGCGGTCCTCGACGACGATCCGGCCGCCTACCACCGCGAGACCCGCACCTTCCACCTCGCCCTGACCCGTCCGTCGGGCATGGCCCGCCTGGTGCACATGCTCGAATACGCCTGGAACATCACCGAACCTGTCCAGCCCATGGTCCATGTGAGCGCCGGGGAGAGGGCCGTGCTGCACGCCGACCACAGCAGGCAGTTGAATGCCTTCCTCAACGGAGATGCCGTCGAGTTGCTGAAGGTCACCGAGCAGCATCACGCTCGATTGAATACAGTGGTCGAGGGACTGCCGACCGATACTGGCCTGTTTGCCGAGCCGGACCCGACCGAAGATATATAGTTTTCGCAACAAACCGGCAATACCGGCTCGATAGCGTCGCCGAATCAGATTCCCGCCGTGCGGGACACACGAATCGGATGTGCGACATGAGCAATATCGTTGCCCCGCCAGTTGAGGCTCCCGCTGCCTCCCGGTCCCAGTACGACCCCCGACTGACCAACGCCGACCTCGCTCCGCTGGAGAAGCAGAGCTGGGGCGTCTACAACATCTTCGCCTTCTGGATGTCGGACGTGCACAGCGTCGGCGGCTACGTCACGGCGGGCAGCCTGTTCGCCCTCGGCCTGGCCAGCTGGCAGGTGCTGATCGCCCTTATGGTCGGCATCGGCATCGTGCAACTGTTCTGCAATCTGATCGCCAAACCGAGCCAGCGGACGGGCGTGCCGTATCCGGTGATCTGCCGCAGCGCGTTCGGTGTGCTGGGCGCCAACATCCCGGCCATTATCCGCGGCCTGATCGCGGTGGCCTGGTACGGAATTCAGACCTTCCTCGCCTCGGCGGCACTGGATGTGGTGCTGGTCAAGCTGTTTCCGGGGCTGGCGCCGTACGCGGTGGTCGCCGAGCACGGCTTCCTCGGACTGTCGGCGCTGGGCTGGGGCAGCTATCTGCTGCTGTGGGTGGTGCAGGCCTGCGTGTTCTGGCGCGGTATGGACGCGATCCGCAGGTTCATCGACTTCTGCGGTCCCGCAGTCTATGTCGTGATGTTCGCGCTGTGCGGATATCTCATCGCCAAGGCCGGTTGGGGCGGCATCGATCTGAATCTGTCGACGGTGACCCACTCCGGCTGGTCGGCGGTGCCGGTGATGCTCGGCGCGATCGCGCTGGTCGTGTCCTACTTCTCGGGCCCGATGCTGAACTTCGGTGACTTCTCCCGCTACGCCCGATCGTACGCGGTGGTCAAGCGCGGCAATCTGCTCGGGCTGCCGCTCAACCTCCTGGTGTTCTCGTTGCTGGTGGTGATCACGGCATCGCTGACCGTGCCGGTCTACGGGACACTCATCACCGATCCGGTGCAGACCGTGGCCCGTATCGACAGCACCTTCGCGATCATCCTGGGCGCGTTGACATTCGCGGTCGCCACCATCGGCATCAACATCGTCGCCAACTTCGTCTCCCCCGCCTTCGACTTCTCGAATGTGCACCCGCAGAAGATCAGCTGGCGCGCCGGCGGCATGATCGCGGCCGTGGGCTCGCTGCTGATCACGCCGTGGAACCTCTACAACAATCCGGAGGTCATCCACTACACGCTCGAAACCCTGGGCGCCTGCATCGGCCCGCTGTTCGGCGTGCTCATCGCCGACTACTACCTGGTGCGCAAGCAGCGGGTAGTAGTAGACGATCTGTTCACCCTGTCTCCGCACGGAACCTATTGGTACCGAAGGGGTTACAACCCGGCCGCGATCACCGCGACGTTGCTCGGCACGACCGCGGCGGTCTTCCCGGTGCTGACCGCGGGCGATGTCACCGGTATGTACACCGCCGCCCAGTACAGCTGGTTCATCGGCTGCGGCATCGGCCTGATCGGCTATCGCCTCCTGGCCACCCGCGGCCCGCTACGCCTACCCGTCCCCGAAACCCCCTGAGGATCATGCGAATTCGCGTCATCAATCCGAATACGACCGCCGCGATGACCGCCGTCATCGACGAGTGCGCCCGGGCCGTCGCCGGTCCGGGCACCGTCGTGGAGGCGGTCACCTCGACCATGGGCCCCGCCTCCATCGAGAGCCACTACGACGAGGCGCTGGCGGTACCGGGCCTGCTCGCCGAGATCGCGCGCGGTGAGCGCGAGGGCGTCGACGGCTATGTCATCGCCTGCTTCGGCGATCCGGGCCTGTACGCCGCGCGCGAGCTGGCGCGCGGCCCGGTGATCGGCATCGCCGAGGCGGCCATGTCCGCCGCGAGCCATCTGGGCCGCGGCTTCAGCGTCGTCACCACACTCGCGCGGACCGTCGGCCAGGCGGCGGATCTCGCCGAGCGCTACGGGATGGCGCGGTTCTGCCTGGGCGTGCACGCCACCGATATTCCGGTGCTCGAGCTCGACGATCCGAAGGTCCGCGCGGTGATCGCCGACGCGTGTCGCGCCGCGGTGGCGGCCGACGGCTCCGAGGCGGTGGTGCTGGGCTGTGCGGGCATGGCCGATCTGTGTGCCCATCTGACCGAGGAGACCGGCGTGCCGGTCGTCGACGGCGTCGCCGCGGCGACCCTGTCGGTGCAGTCGCTGGTTACGCTGGGTCTACGCAAGTCCGGTCGCGGCGAATTCGCCGCACCGCCGCCCAAGCACTACACCGGCCTGCTGTCCGCCTTCGGCACCGAGGGAGCTGACTCGTGACATTGCCACCCGAATTCCTGTCCGGCCTGGCCGCCCGCGTCGGCGAGATCGACGCCGAACTGACTCGCCACTATCCCGGCGACCGGCCCGGCCAGCCGATCCACACCGCCTACGTCTGCGCCGCCGACGCGACCAAGGAACTGCCCGACGAATGGGGCTCCGCCGCGGCCGAGCTCGCCGCGCGCCACGGCGAGCTGCTCACCGGGCTGGCCGGGGCCGAGGTGCTGGCCCGCGTGCGGGAAACCCTGGTGCAGCGGCCGATTCAGGATCTGCGGCTGGACTTCGAGGACGGTTACGGCAGCCGCGGCGACGAGGTCGAGGACCGCGACGCCACCCGCGCCGGGCAGATCCTGGCCGCCCTGCCCACGACGGTCCGCTCCCGCGGTATCCGGATCAAGGGACTCACCACGGCCGAATGGGAACGCGCCGTGCGCACCCTGGAACACGTGCTGGACGGCGCGGGCGGCGTGCCCGACGGATTCGTGTTCACCGTGCCGAAACTGCGCTCGGTCGATCAGGTCGCGATCGCGGTGCGGTTGTGCGAGGAGCTCGAGTCCGCGCACGGATTACCCTGCGGCGCACTGCGTTTCGAATTGCAGATCGAGAGCCCGCAGGCGGTGATCGCCGCCGACGGCACCTCGGCCGTAGCCCGCGCCATTCACCGCTCCGCCGGGCGATGCAGCGGATTGCATTACGGCACTTACGATTACAGTGCCGCATGCGGTATCTCGCCGCAGTTCCAATCGCTCGAACATCCGGTCGCCGATCACGCCAAGGCCGTCATGCAGGCCGCGGCCGCGCAGACCGGCGTCTGGGTGTGCGACGGGTCCACCCAGGTCAATCCGGTCGGCGCCGACGACGAGGTGGCCGCGGCGCTGTCGCGGCACTTCCGGCTGGTCACCCGGTCCCTCGAACGCGGCTACTACCAGGGCTGGGATATGCATCCGGGCCATCTGGTGACGCGCTGGCTGGCGACATTCGCCTTCTTCCGGGGCGCGCTCACCGCGGCCGCGCCGCGCATCGACCGTTATCTGCGGCGTCAGGGCGGGGCCGTGGTCGACGAGCCGGCCACCGCGCAGGCGCTGGCGACGGTCGTGCTGCGCGGATTGGATTGCGGCGCAATCGGACCCGAGGACATCACCGCATCGGCACCGGCCGCCACGGTCGAGGTGCTGACCCTGTTGCGAGAAAGGAAACTGCCCACCCTATGAGCGGCGAAGGCACCGAATTCACCCTGCTGCCCGATCTGGCCGTGCGCACCCTCGGGGGCGCGGTCGTGTGGGCCGACGACGAATCGTTCGCGGAGAAGGAGAATCTCATCCGGCCCGAGGCCTCGACCTACGCGCCCGCGACCTTCGGGCACAAGGGGCAGGTCTACGACGGCTGGGAGACCCGGCGTCGCCGGCGCGCGGGCGGGGCCGCCCCGAGCGCCGACGATCGCGATCGGGCCATCGTGCGGCTCGGCGTGCCCGGCGTGATCCGTGGCGTGGTGGTGGACACCGCGTGGTTCAAGGGCAACTATCCGCCCGAGATCGCCGTGGAAGGCATTGCCGCCGAGGGCTATCCGAGCGCCGAGGGGATCGCCGCCCGCACCGACTGGACCACCCTGGTGCCGCGTAGCAAGGTGAGCGGGGATGCGGAGAATCCGTTCGTGGTCGAATCGTCGCGACGGTTCACCCATGTGCGGTTGAGCATGTACCCCGATGGCGGGGTGGCGCGGCTGCGGGTGCACGGTGAGGCGAAACCCGATCTGCACCTGCTGGATTCGGGTCCGTTCGATCTGGCCGCGCTGGAGAACGGCGGCCGCGTCACGGACTGCTCCAACCGCTTCTACTCCCATCCGCAGAATCTGCTGATGCCCGGGCGGGCCCGCGTGATGGGCGACGGCTGGGAGACCTCACGCCGCCGCGGCGGCGGCAACGATTGGGTGCGGGTGCGGCTGACCGGCGAGGGCGTGCTCCGCATGGCCGAGATCGATACCTCCTACTTCCTGTTCAACAGCCCGGGCGCCGCGCGGCTGACCGGAATTCGTTCCGACGGAACGGAAATCGAGCTGCTGTCGCGCGTCGATCTACAGCCCGATACCCGGCACCGGTTCGCGCTCGAGGTGGCCGAGCCCGTCACCGAGGCACGCCTGGATGTATATCCCGACGGCGGTTTCGCGCGGCTGCGGCTCTACGGCACGCTGACCGACGCCGCTCGCGAGCAGCTGCTCGCCGAGCCTGTATTCGCCGAGCTGTCCGATTCCTTCATAGAAGGCCTTCGGGGAGAACAGGAGTGAGCGTGACCTACCCGCGCGACATGGTGGGCTACGGACCCACACCGCCGCATCCGCACTGGCCCGGCGAGGCGAATATCGCGGTCCAGTTCGTGCTCAACTATGAGGAGGGCGGGGAGAACAGCGTCCTGGACGGCGATCCCGGATCGGAGACCTTCCTGTCGGATATCGTTCCGGCGCAGGCATTTCCGAATCGGCACATGAGTATGGAGTCGCTGTACGAATACGGTTCGCGGGCCGGGCTGTGGCGGGTGTTGCGGGCCTTCGAATCCCGCGGTATTCCGCTGACGGTCTTCGCGGTCGCCCGGGCGCTGCAGCGGAATCCGGAGGCGGTGGCGGCGTTTCGGCGCAATGGTTACGAGATCGCCTGTCACGGATTGCGCTGGATCTCATATCAAATGATCGACGCCGAGACCGAGCGCGCGGATATGACCGAGGCGGTGCGGATCGTCACCGAACTGTTCGGGGAACCGCCGCGCGGCTGGTACACCGGCCGCGATTCGCCGCGGACCCGCGAACTGGTGGTCGAACACGGCGGCTTCACCTACGATTCGGACTCCTACGCCGACGACCTGCCGTACTGGGTCCGCGTGCACGACACCGATCATCTGGTGGTGCCGTATACGTTGGAGGCCAACGATATGCGGTTCTCCTCCCCCGCGGGCTTCGCCAACGGCGACGAGTTCTTCGCCTATCTCCGCGACGCCTTCGACGTCCTCTACGCCGAGGGCGCCGACGGCTCCCCGAAGATGCTGTCGGTCGGCCTGCACTGCCGCCTGGCGGGCCGCCCGGCCCGAGCCGCGGCCCTGAGCCGCTTCCTCGATTACATCCATTCCCACGACAAGGTCTGGCTGGCCCGCCGCATCGATATCGCCGAGCATTGGGCCAGGGTGCATCCGCCGCGATAGCTCTCGGCTACATCCCACGGTCATCGGTTGTCGCGTGTGCGACCGAGCACATGACGCAGGGCCGATTCGAGATCCTCGTCGCGGAACCGATGGCCGGCGGCGGTCAGTCCGGCAGGCACCACTCGCTGGCTCGCGAGGGCGAGTTCCTCGACACCCTCGCCGCCCAGGATCAGCGCGGGACCGAACTTCGGGACCGGAAGCAGCGCGGGCCGATGCAGCACCCGAGCCAAGGTGCGGGCGTACTCACTATTGCGAACCGGTTGCGGTGCCACGGCATTGACGGGTCCGCACAGGTCGGTATCCCATAGTGCGCGATGGTAGATGTCGACCAGATCATCGATGCCGATCCACGGCTGCCACTGGCGGCCCGCACCGAGGCGCCCGCCGAGCCCGGCCGCGAACAGCGGCCGCAGCAGCCGCAGGGTGCCGCCACGCGGCGACTGCACGATTCCGGTGCGCACGAGAACCACCCGCACCCCGCTCGTATCGCCCGCGGCCTCCCATGCGGCGACCGTGTCGGCGAGGAAACCCTCTCCGCGAGAGGCGGTTTCATCCAGGATCTCGTCACCGCGATCAGCCCCGTAGTAACCGATCGCGGACGCACTGACAAAACTCGACACTCCCGCGGCCGCGGCGCATTCGGCCAGTGCACGGGTAGGACCGATACGACTCTCGGCAATGACGTGCTTATGCTCGGCGGTGAACCGCCCCGCGATGGACGCACCCGCCAGATGCACGACCGCATCGACCCCGTCGAGCAAACCCGCCGCCGGATTGTGCGGATCCCATTGCCGCTCATCGACTGTCGTCGGCGTATGCCGCACGAGCCGGATCACGGTATGGCCGCCGGTGGTGAGAAAGGCCGTCAGGGCCGACCCGACCAGACCCGACGCACCGGTCACGGCGATCGTCGCAGGCCCGAATCCACTGGCGGCCGCACGAGCATGAGCGGCCAGATCATCGGCGAGCTGGCGGTACCGATAGTCGAACATGGACCGCAGCGCGGCCGCGGGAATCGGCGTATCCACCCGATCGATCACCCGCGTATGCCGGTCATCGACCACCTCGAATTCATGAATATGCCGCCACGGCAACAACTTCCCGATCGGCGCCGAGGCCGCCCCGTCCACGGCAATCCGATCGACAAATCGCCGCGGCGGATCGTAGGCCTCGGATTCATGCCGAGCCACCCACCGCAATCCACCCGGCAACCGCAACACCGCCCGCCCATCGGCCAGTGATTCCGCCTCGGATTCGACCTCGACCGGCTGCCACGGCGGAGCCAGCCGCCGAAAGGCCCCGGGCCGCCCGAACCATCCGAACACCTCGTCCCGAGATGCCTCGACAACGCCCGAACAGTCGATGCCCATACCTCGACTGTAACTGTGCCATCCCGGTTGTCCTCGTTCCTCGCCGTCCGCGGCCTCCTACCGAATGAAAGCGACAAGATCAGCAAAGAATTAACCAACAAGATCGAACCGATAAGTTAATTCCAGGTCATCGGACCGGAGATTATTCTCTGGTTATGCCGAGTGTGCACTCGCAATTACACCGCGGCGACGCATCCATGATACGATTCCGAACCGTCATCCGATGAATTTCGAATTGACGAAAGAAGTGCTGCTACGTGTGTATGGGACGGTTTTGGTGAAGAGTGTTGTTAAGCATGTTCGAGTGGTCGGTGCGGCCGGGATTGCCGAAATCACCGGGCCGCAGCAGCAGCGACTGACTCCATGCGTGACAAATGAACTGTGCGGCGCCGAAGGGATTTCGGCGGGAATGGTACAGATGGGCCCGGGGATGGTATCGAAGGCCCATTATCATGCACATAGCGAGATTGTGGTCGTCTGCCTTCGCGGTCGAGCGGCAACGTTGGTCGGCCCGGAACTGACTCCCTATTTCCACGGCCCTGGTGAATTCATCTTCATTCCCGAGGGAGTGATTCATGTGGCTGTGAATCTCAGCGAGACCGATGACATCGTCGCGATGGAGATGAGGACGGATCCGCATTTCAATCGGGACGTGGTACTGACCCCCGAATACGATGCCGAGATCGCCGAGATCGCCACCCGGCTTCGGCTTTCCGATGCAATGGCCTCGTGACATGATTCCTCTCGAGTTGAGCCGCGGCGCCGCAGCGGTGCGGAGCGGAGCGATCGATGATCTCCACGCGACCCTGACGCGTCGCCCGGACATCGTCTCCTTTGCCGTCGGGGCTCCCGACCTCACATTGCTGCCGCCCGAACTGTTCTCCGGCCTCGCCGCCGACGCCCTGGGGAAATTCGGTAGCTCGATCCTTCAGTACGGATCCACCCGTGGGTTCGCTCCTCTGCTCGAACGGAGTCGGACGCTGTTGCGGCAGCGGAGCATCGACTGCCCGACCGATCGAATTCATATCGCGACGGGCGGGTCCGGCGCCTTGCACAATGTGTGCATGGCATTGCTCGATCCCGGCGATGTGGTGCTCGTGGAAACTCCGACATACGGCCCGGCGATCAAGGCGTTTCGCGGACACCGCGCCACGGTGGTCGGGGTGGAATCCGACCGGTTCGGAATCTTGCCGGACGCACTCGACGACGCTCTCGATCGGCACGCGGCCGCATTCGTGTATCTGTTGCCGACCTTTCAGAACCCCACCGGACGGACCATGCCCGCGCAACGGCGGGCACAAGTCGCCGAGGTGATCCGCCGCCGGGATGCCCTGGTCATCGAGGACGACGTCTACGCCGACCTTCGTTACCGCGGTGAACCGGTTCCGGCGCTGTACTCGTTCGCGCCCGACAATTCGATATACATCACATCGCTGTCCAAAACGCTGGCGCCGGCTCTGCGGATCGGGATCACGGTCATGCGCGAGGAGCTGCTGCAGGGTGTGCTTCCGCTCAAAGAGAGTATCGACATGCAGACGTCGACCTTCTGTCAGGCCATCGCCGCCGAATTCCTCGACAGTGAGACAGGTTCCGCACACCTCGCGCGAGTTGTCGAAACCTATTCCATGAAGTTGGACATCTTGACGAATGCTCTGGAGAAATACATGCCGCGCGGATTTCATTGGGTCAAGCCCGATGGCGGGATGTTCGTCTGGGTCGATGGCCCACCGGATTTCGACGCCGATGAGGTCGCCAGGCGTGGCCTGGAGCATGGTGTCGCATTCCTGCCCGGCAGTATCTTCCACGCCGACGACCGGGCCGGTCGCAACAGTATGAGACTAAGCTTCGCGGGCGTGCCGGCGAACCGAATCGACCGCGGCATCGAACTGCTGGCCGACCTGTGCGGGGAGTTCGCATGAGCGCCCCGCATCCGATCCTCGGAGTCTGGGAAGTGACCGCGGACGGGGCTCCGTTCGCTCATCACGTCATGGTCTTCCATCCGGATGGCACTGCGCTCCAGTCGAATCCGGATCGAGGTAACCCAGACACCAGCGACAGCAACGGAATAGGAACCTGGCGGGCCGAGGGCGAGATGGTCACCGGCGCGTTCCTGGAATTCGTCGTCGACCGATCCGACCGCGATCTGGTGAACAAGGGGATCATCAGTTTCGAACTCGAGGTCACCGACGACCGGTTCTCGGGATCGGCGACGGTACGGTTCTACGACCTGACCGGTGAGCTACGTCGTGGCCCGTCGACCTCGCGACTGACGGGTATCAGATTCACCGCCTGATGACTGTCAGCGGATCCGTCATCAGGTGCGGGCAACTCGCCCGCACCTGATGATCTGTTGGGCGACATGGTCTCCCGCTAGGACGCAGCTCGTGCGGCGATCTCCCGGGGCGTGAGCACACGAGTGTCCGACCCGGAGGCCGCGACGGCGATCATGGCGCGGCCGATCTCCCGATTGTCGTTGACCGCGTTCGGCGCCAGCCGCTTCAACAGCGGGATCAACGGCCCTGCAACCGCATACGCGGCGCGATACAGCCGAGTCTTGGAGACCACACCGTCCATCGGCTGTACGAATCCGGGCCGGAACATATACGCCCGGAAGGGAAGTGCCAGCAGATCGTTCTCGGTCTTCCCCTTCACCCGCCCCCACATCGACCGGCCCTTCTCACTGCTGTCGGTCCCCTGTCCGGAGACATAGACGAACGTCAGCTCGGAATTCGCGGCCGCCAGCGCGCGACCGACCTTCAAGGTCAGGTCGTAGGTGATCCGGCGGTAGTCCTCCTCTTTCATGCCGACGGAGGACACGCCGAGGCAGAAGAAGCAGTCGTCGAACTCCGGCAGCTCTCCGGCGATCGCGGACAGATCGGTGGGATCGGCCTGGACCAGCTCACGCAGTTTCAGATTCTCGATACCCAGCGAGCTGCGCCCGACGGCGAGGACCTGCGCGACCCGCTCGTCTCGGAGGCACTCGTTGAGAACGCCCTGCCCGATCATGCCGGTCGCACCGAAGAGGATTACCTTCATGCCAGGATCTTGCCTCAGCAGCAAGGGAATCGAGGGGATTCCAGTACCCGCGCGCGCCACCGGGAGGACACTTCATCGCCGCCGATGCTCGAGCGGGATCCATCCGATAATCAAGAACAGCATGAAGGCGAACCCGGCCGTTTGCATGAACAGCTGACCCATCGGGTCGGCCCACACCGTGCCCGTGCTGATGATCGACCTGATAATGCCGACCAGGAACAGACCGGATACGACAAGCACGACGACCGTCCGACGCTTTGTCCACCGTTTCCGCGGACCATCCGTCGCAACTGTCGTCAGCCCGATTGTCACCAGGGCCAGCAGCGCAGCAACGACGTCAGCCAAGCCGAACAGGCGAGTCGCCGTCAGGTCGCCCCAGTCCCTGCTGACGACCAGCCTGGTCAGGGCAGTAAGGTACAGGCCGACAAAGACAAGCGCGGCAACCGTTCTGAACCTCGACCATCGCTTCGGTGGACCCTCTGTCACCACCGATCCCTCCCCGTCTGCTCCCACGGCATGAGCCTACAACTCCGATAGAGTCCGCGCTGATCGGTCAGCATCGCGCGCTCATGGCGCTTACGGGCGGTCGTCGGGGTGAGATGCGCTGCGGTTCAGTGGATTTCCGCTACTTTCGGCCGCCGGTGGCGACCTCGATGCTAACGTCGTTGTAGATCTTGAGGATTCAGCTCCGCTTCGTCGCTCAGCGTTGAGACGACCTCACTTCATCTGCGGCTCAGGCTATTCGAGTCTTGTCGTGTTCTGTTCGATCGATGACGTCTTGGGGGAAGTGGCGTGACAACCGATGAGCGCAACAACCGTGTCCGGATCTCCGGTGCGCAGAGCCGACCGGCGCGAGCGGGCGCGAAACGTCCTGCGGGCCTGCTGTTGATCTGTGTCGGGTGGCCGGTGAGTATGTTCGTTCTGCTTGCCGGTTACCGTGAACTGCTGTCGGAGGCGGGTTTATCCGGGGCGGGGTTGGTGGCGGTGTTCCTGTTGTCGGTTCCGTTCGCGGTGTTCTTGACCATCGGCGCGAATACCTGGTGTCTGGGTGCGATCGAGGCTGCCCGTCGACGCGTCCCCGACGGCCTGCGCTGGCCGGACATGACCTCTGCTGCGAACATCACCGTGACCACGGCGATCGTGTTCCCCATCAAGAACGAGGACACCGCACAGGTTTTCGGCAATATCGCGGCCATTGGTGAATCGCTGGGGGAAGCCGGAGCGGAGCACCTGTTCGATATCTACGTCATCAGCAACTCCGACGATCCCAACTGCTGGGTGGAGGAGGAGTTGGCCTGGTATTCGGTCTCCCGGATGTTCGACCGCGTTCATTACTGGCGCCGACACCGCAAGCTGGGGAAGAAGCCCGCGAACATCGCCGAATTCTGCGAACGGTGGGGCAGCAGATACGAATACATGGTGGTACTCGATGCCGACAGTCTGATGTCGGCCGACTGCCTTCTCACACTGGTCGGCCTCATGCAGGCCAATCCGCAGGCCGCGCTGATGCAGACCGCACCCAACATCATCAAGGGACAGACGCTGTGGGCTCGCCTGCAGCAGTTCACGATTTGGAGCAATGCGCGGATCGTGCAATGGGGCGAGCGAGCCTGGCAGGGCGCGGCGGGCGCCTACTACGGGCACAACGCGATCATCCGGCTCGCGCCCTTCATGCAGCACTGCGGTCTTCCGCGAATTCCCGGAAGACCCCCCTTCGGTGGCGACATTCTCAGTCACGACTTCGTCGAGGCCGCCTTGCTCAGTCGGGCCGGCTGGGAGGTATGGCTGGTGCCCGAACTGGAGGGATCGTATGAGGAGTGTCCGCCGACCTTCGATGCGTACTTCCGGCGAGACCGGCGCTGGTTTCAGGGCGACTTCGTCAATGTCCGGCTCGTGGGTACGACGAAACTTCCACCGGCCGGGCGGATTCGGTTCGCGATGGCCGCGCTGCGCGATGTGTCGACTCCGCTGCTTCTGCTGCTGTGCGGCCTGATCATCGGGTCGGCCCATTCGCCGGGATTCGGTGCGGCGGCCATCTTTGTGCCACTTCTGGTGTGGGACTTCGCCGCCCGGCAATCGTGGGCCGGGGTGCCCGCGATCGGGTTCGGGATCTCGGTCTACAACAAATCGGTGACCCGGCAACGGCTGCCGGTCCTCCGTTCGTTCGCCAACCGGATTCTCGACCAATTACTGTGGCTGACAACCACACCGACACGATTGCTGACCCACGCGCTCTTCGTGGCGGAGCTGGCCTACGGGCGTGATGCGGGCTGGACGACCCTGCGCCGAACTGCCGGTATGTCCACGCGCAGCCAGAGCGTCGGACTCTACTTCTCCCACACCCTGTTCGGTGTCACCGTGTCGGCCGTTCTGTTCTTCACCGATTCCTGGGCCCTGTGGTGGCTGTCCCCGGTGCTGTTGTGCTGGATCTGCACGATCCCTATCGCGCGCACCTTCGCGTCACGACACGTCGGTCTCTTGGCCCGACGGGCCGGAATCCTGCTCATCCCCGAAGAGAACGTTCCGCCACCGATCATCGTCAGATCGGAAGTACTGGGCGAGCTGCTGCGCCGGGAGCTACCGCCGCAACCGTGGCGGGCGGCGCTGACCGATGACATCGCGATCGCTGTCCACCGAGCGTTCCTCGCACACGCGGCACCCCTGACCGATCATGATCGCCGTGCCGCCGCATCGGCAGCCGAGAAATACCGAACCAGTACCGACGCCGAACGACTCGACCTCACCGACGCCGAAAAGACCGCGCTGCTACAAGATCCGGACGATGTGTGGCGCAACCCTCCGCCGCCACTCTCGCTCCACTATCCGGCCGCCGTCCCGCTGCCCATGCCCGAACAGCAGCTCATCCGAACCAGATCCGCACCGTCGGCGCGTGCACACGCCTGACACCTCCCGTCCCGAGCGACGCGCCGGATTCACGGCGCTACGAGACAAACGAATGGAGCTGGTGGGCGCACAAATGAATCCGGGAGGGGCGTGGTCACGATGGCCTCCGGGGATCGTGACCACGCCGCCGGGTTGGGTGACTATCTGGTCAGGGAATCTCCGATGGCGGCTTCCACCGCAGCGGCGTCGCCTCGCATGCCTGCGGCATTCGGGTGTACCGGCGCCGCGGCCGAGCCGGGCAACCACGGCTCGACCCATCGGGTGTTCTCGGGTTGGCATGCGTCGTGGCCGATGCTGGGTGTGAACGTGTCGACGAAGACCGCGTCGTGCTGCTGCGCCTGCTCACGGAGTACGTTGTCGAGCTCCATCTCGATGCCGTTGGTGTAGGCGACGTCGCCGGGGGTGAGCGGAATCTGCGGATAGCATCCGCCGTGCTGCGGCAGGACGTCCGGATAGCCGACTACGAAAACACTTGCCGCGGGGGCCTTCTGGTGAATCCTCGCGATCGCCGCGCCGATCGCGGGCCCATCGGCGCGGATGGAATCGACGAACTTCGACCCGTACAGGGCTTTACACGGGGCACTGACCACCGGGTCGACGGCATCGGCCGCAGTGCAGGCGGCAATCACATCAGCGAAGGTGTTGTTGTCGTTGCCGCCGATGCTGATCGTCACCACCCTGGTGGCATCGGTCAGTCCGGAGATCTGCGGCGGCTGTGTCGGGTACTGCGCTGCGCCGGAGATATTCTCGGTCCGGGCACCGCCGCAGCTGCGGTCGGTCAGTGACAATCCCAGCTCGCTCGCGACCAGATGCGGATAATCCACCGAGGATTGAGCGCACACCACGGGAGCGGACGGATCCCATGGTGGAATCCCGCCGGCGACATAGGAATCACCCATGGCGACATAATCATTGCCGGGCGCGCCCGATGCGGGCGAGGGCACCAGCGCTGCCGCCGAAGCAGCGAGAAGGACGGCGGGGACATACGACAGGCGGCCACGTACCATACTCATTATGATCAATCCTCAGGGATAGCTGCCGATAGGCGAAATGCGTTGTGCCACAATGATATACAGGATCACCACGTCTGTACACGGCGTTTTCTGCGGCGTATCCGGCTGACATGCAGGCGATTTCGCGGACATGATGATTCCCCATTTCCGGCGATTATGATAAATGGCCGAGGGCGGCATTTATCGCCGGGTGTCGATATCGCCCCGCGGTTGTGGGGCACGACAATATCGGCGCCTGGCAAATGGAAGGCGCCCGCCGGGTACAGTCACTCGACCCCGGTGAGATCGCTTGTAAACATCGCCGTACCTATGGTGAATGCGCGGCCCGCCGGCCAGATGCGAATGAGGAGTGTGATGCGAGTCACATAGGGGGCCTCGTATCGAATGTGCCTATGGGCCGGTCGGCCATTCGGGGACGCCGAACAGGGCGAGGGTGATCTGGTACAGCAGCGGTGTCAGCGCCGGGAGCGCTCGAGGTCCCGGGCCGTCGAGGCAGACGCGGATGCGGTCGTCGACGGCGCCGATGAGTGCTTCGAAGGCGACGGCGGGGACGTCGGCAGGGATGTCGCCGGTGGCGCGACCGATACCGAATACGGCCGCCATGCGTTGCGCGAGAAGGGTTTTCAGGGCACGGCGCTGGTCGGCGACGACTGGTCCGGCGACCAACGACTCGGTGTGCAGGGCACGGGCGCAGGCGCTGTTGTCGGCGAGGGCGGTCAGGTATCGATCGAGGGTCGCGCGAATCAGGGTCCGCCAGTCGTGGCGGTCGAGGTTCTCCACGCTCGCGTCGAGATGTCCGAGGATGTAGTCGACCGCGGCCTGGAACGCCCCGGCGAAGCAGTCGTCTCTGCCCGTGAACTGCTGATAGAAGGTGCGGCGCGAGACGTTGGCGCGAGTCACGACATCGGCCACCGTGGTCGCGGCGTAGCCGCGCTCGGCGACCGCTTCCAGGACCCCGCAGTACATCCGCATGCGCTGGGAGTGGACGACGTCGGCCGGGTCGATGCCATGGGTGCCGGGCGGTAATCGGCCACGGTCGATTCCGCTTTCCAGTCGCATAAGCCCAGCATAGAGCCGTCCCTGTATGGCGTAGATCCCATTCACGCCGAACCAGGAGATGCGATGTCCCAGACGAGATCCGGGATCAGCGCTTGGTGATTGCTTCGCGGACGGCGGGCACGACTTCGTATGCCCAGAGGTTCAGTGTCGTGTCGCTGATGATGTCGCCAGGACGGAGCAGATAGACGAATGCGGCTGCGCCGTATTCGAGCACGGCGTAAGTCAGTTCCTCTACCCACTGCGCCACTGAGCCTCCCATCCAGCGGCCCTCGTCGTCGCGGGTCTTGGCCAGCGGGTCCCGGGTGAGACGTCCGGACACGTTGTAGATGGTGGCGATTTCGGCGGGGTCTCGCCCCGCCGCAGCGGCCGCTTCGTCGATGATGGGGCGCGACTCGGCAACCCGTGTGCTGCGCCAGTCGGCGAGCATTCCCGGCATCCATCCATCCGCGTGTCGTCCGGTGACCGCCAGCGTCTTGGGGCCGAGCGCTCCGACCCAGATCGGTGGTGCCGGTGCGGCCGCGGGTGTCAGCTCCGTGACCTGATAGAACTCGCCGTCGAACGTGACCGGATCACCGCCGCCGGAGAGCGCTCGCACCACGATGATCGCCTCTTCCAGCGCTCGCACTCGGGCTGCGGGCGGCAGGCGGAGGATACCGAGGGCGGCGATCTCTTCCTCCAGTCCGCCTGCGCCTATTCCGAGAACGAAACGACCGCGAGAGATCGTGGACAGTCCCGTGGCGGTCCGGGCGAGGACAGGAGCGGGACGGCTGAGCAGATTCGTCATGATTGTCGCGGCGGTGATGTTGCGGGTCGCGCCCAGAACGAACCCCAGCGCGGCGTAGGCGTCGATGCGCTCGGCGAAGTAGGGATGGTCGGAGAGGCTGACGAGGTCCAGACCAGCGTCGTCGGCGAGGCGGGCGTGCGCGAGTATCTCGCTCACCTGGTCGACGCCGGTCTCCAGTCCGAGGCCGAACAGGACTCTGTCGTCGAGGGTCACGATGCCGTCACCCCGAGCAGGCCGGGGTGCATATGGAATTGTCGCGCTCCGGTCCCTGGCTCCATCACGAACCAGTAATAGCACACCTGCATTAGTTTCAGCGGCAGGAATCCTCCCCGGTGCCGAGCGCGTGGCCCGGCCGATGCCGACCATGAATCCGTACCAAGCAGCGCCGCGCCCTGCCGCGGCCTGTCCGGCGGATCTCGCCGGACAGGCCTCCGGCCCCCAGGAGGGCTCAGCACTTGAGCAGGAAGGTGAAGTCGCCGGAGAGCTTGCCGCTCAGCCGGACTGACGAAACGAGCCTCCCGTCCGTGATCAGTCTCTCGACCTCGGCCCGCGAAAGACCGCAGCCTTCAGCGATCAGTCGCACCGGCCGGACAGGAATCCGCGCCGCGAAGCGGACCGAGACGTCGATCACCTCACGGTCCAGGTGATCCGATCCGCCGGTGTCGAGACGCCAGGCGTTGTCCCAATCGAGGGCGATGCGATTGCGGCGCACCACAATCGGGTCCCTGAGCAGTTCGGCCGCCAGGCTCGGATCGTTGTCATGCAGACGGTCCAGCAGCTCGGATCGTATGGAGCGCACAGTCATCCGCTCCATGACCGTGAGCTTCGTGGTCACCCCGCAAGTGGTGCAGAGCGCGAGGAGCCAGGCGTCGATGAGCTTGTGATGTGCGTTGACGCGAAACTTACCGCTTGTCCGGAAGCCGTCCGACGCGCACACGTGGCACCGACGGCGAACGAGCGGCAGACAGACGGGTTGGACTACCCAGTTTTCGAGCATGGAAGTACACCTGTTCCAGTGAGAAATCCGCAGCAGAAAGACGCGCGGCGCAGATGCGCGACGCGCGAGGAATTAGCGCTCGGGAGGTCTCACAGGAGGTACAACGGCATGTCCTTGGTCAGGCGACTCGGCTCGACAGCATGGTATTGACACAGAGCCGCACTGCTCCACTGATTTTCGGACATCGAACGGTCACGAGGCGCGCCGAGAGATCGACCCCGGACCACGAGCGGTGTCCCCGCACGGTGGAAACTGGAGCGCGACAAGATCATCGCCCAACCCATCGCCAAGGAACACCGTGCCCGACTCCCCTGCGCCCCTCTCGGTCCGGCTCACGCGCCGCGCCCTGATCCTCACCGCCGTCGCACTCGCGACGCAGCCCGTGCCCGCCGCCTTTGCCGCACCCGCCCCGGTCCGGATCACCGAGGGCCAGGTCGCCGAGGCCGAACCGGGCCGAGGGATCCTCTACCCCTCGGTCACCAGCTGCCTGACCGTCACCCTGCGTCTGGACGGCGGAGCCAAGATCGGTGCGCACGCCAGTCTCTTCCAGGTGCCCGGTGCCTTGCGGTCCGACGCGATCCTGGCCGCGACCGCGCGGCAGGCGGGTACCCGGCCGATCAACGCCGTCGAGGTGCGGGGAGCGGTCGGCGCCTGGCATCCCTCGTACTTCACCAAGGCCATCGAAAGCTACGGCGACGGCGAGCCGGTACCGGTCCCGCAGCGGCCCGACCCCGACGGCATCGCCCGCGCGGTGGCCGCCGGACTCGGCCTGCCGGAGCGCGTCCCGGTGACGGTGCGCGACGTGCCCGACGGCGATCAGACAGTGAACTGATGGGCCCGCGCATGTGATGCCCCACGGACGGAAATCGGTTGCGGTAACTGGCCGTTCGGGTATGCCCTTTTGTTCGCCCTCCCTGGCACAGGATCTTCCGCGTCGGACGTATTACCGCCTAGCTTTAGCGCATCACGACCTCGGCAATGCGACAGACACCCGACTCGCGAGGAGATCCCGATTTGGACACGAAAAACGATCCACCGCTCGACGGCATCGCTGTCCGCGGGCGCGGATTGATCAAACGTTTTTCCGACCTCACCGCCGTCGACAGCGTGAATATCGATGTGTACTCAGGAGAGTTCTTCGGACTGCTGGGCCCGAACGGTGCCGGCAAAACCTCGACGATGCGCATGCTCAGCTGCATTTCCCGGCCCACGGGCGGCGAACTGAGCGTCCTGGGCCGCAATCCCCGGCGCGACGCCGCGAAAATCCGTGCACGCCTGGGCATCGTGCACCAGGAGAACAATCTCGATATCGATCTCACGGCGCTCGAGAACCTCACGACCTACGCGCGATACTTCGGATATCCCAAGCCGGAGGCTCGCCGCCGCGGCAGGGAGATGCTGCATTTCGCTCAGCTCGACGAGAAGGCCGACAGCAGAGCCGACGAATTGTCCGGCGGTATGCAGCGCCGACTCGCCATCGCCCGCGGCCTGGTCAACTCCCCCGCACTGGTGTTCCTGGACGAACCGACCTCGGGACTCGATCCGCAGATGCGCCACATCGTGTGGCAACGTCTCCTCGAGCTCAAACAGCAGCGCACGACCATGGTCCTCACCACGCACTACATGGATGAGGCGGAACAACTCTGCGACCGCATCGTCATCATGGACCGTGGCCGCATCGTCGCCGAGGGCACACCACAGATGCTGATCAAGGAACACGCCGGCCAGGAAGTCGTCGAACTCTGGTTCCCCGACAACCCCACCGAGGAGACGACGCTGCTGATCAGCGGGGTCGCCGAACAATTCGATATCTTGCCCGACCGGCTGATTCTCTACGTACCCGACGGCAAAGCCGCGGTCACCGAGGTACACCGCCGCGGACTGTCCCCCGCCCGGGTCACCGTCCGCCGATCCACCCTGGAGGACGTCTTCCTGCGCCTCACCGGACGAACCCTGGCGGAATGATATGGCCCCCCAAGCGATTACCGTCCTCGAACGGCACGTCAAGCTGTACCAGCGGCTCTGGCGCGCCTCCGCATTCTCCTTCTTCATTCTGCCGATCCTGTTCCTGGTCAGCATGGGCTGGGGTGTCGGGCAGTTCGTGCATACCATCGACGGCCACGATTACCTGAAATGGATCGCGCCGGGTCTGCTCGCCTCCACGGCATTTCAGATCGGTGCGAACGAATCCACCTACGGGGTACTGAGCGAATTCAAATGGGTGGGCGGGATTCACGCGATGCGCTCCACACCTGTCCGCATCCCCGATATGGTGCTCGGCTGGCTGCTCTACGTCCTGATCGTCACCGAGGTCGCCACCGGCGCCTTCTTGATCGTGGCGTGGGCCTTCGGTGCGCTCACCCCGGGACTGGTCATATCCGCGCCCCTGGTCAGCGGGCTCGTCTCGGTCGCGGTCGCCGCGCCGACCACGGCGTTCTCGGCGGCGATCGACGATATGGACTGGTTCCTGTTGCTGTCGCGCTTCCTGATCCTGCCCGCCGTCCTGTTCTCCGGCGTGCTGTTCCCGGTCAGCCAGCTGCCCGGCTTCCTGCAGCCACTGGCCTACTTCTCGCCGCTCACCCACGCTGTCGCACTGTTGCGCGACTTCACCTTCGGTCACCCGCCACTGCTCGCATCCGTAGGCAACGTCGCCTATCTGCTCATCTGGCTGGCCGTCGGATGGTGGCTGGCGAATCTCTCGTTCCGACGCCGCCTCGAGGATTGAGGTCCCGACATCATGGCTACCGCCGTCTCCACAGGTTCCGCCGCTCCGGATCGGACATTCTCGGTCCATGTCCTCACCGTGCTCGAACCCATGTTCATATTCACCTTCAAGCACCGGCGCGGGGTGAAGCTGTTCAGCGCGATCTGGCTGTCATCGGTGATCGAACCCGTGCTCTATCTGCTGGCGCTGGGTCTGGGCGTCGGCAGTCTCGTGCACCGCCAGATCGACACCGACGGCCGCACCCTGAACTATGTGCATTTCGTCGCGCCCGCGATGCTCGCCGTCTCCTGTATGGCCGGTGCGATCGCGGCGTCGATATTCAGCTTCTATACCCGGCACAAGCAGCACGGCATGTTCCGCATGATTTCGACGACCTCGATCACCACCCGCGAACTCGTGGTCGGCGACTGGTTGTGGGAGATACTGCGAGTGTCCATGCTCAGCGGCATTTTCGTCATCGTCCTGGCCGCGGCCGGACTCGTCGGAATCGGGGGCGCCTTCGTCACTTTCGCCGCGACCGTCCTCATCAACGGCGCGTTCAGTGCCGTCGGTATCGGACTCAGCATGCTGCTGCGCGGCTGGCAGGACTTCGATATCGTCACCGTCGGCCAGACCGTGCTGTTCCTGTTCTCCGGCACCTTCTTCCCTATTACTCAATACCCTTCCTGGGCACAGGTTTTCGCCGAACTCACCCCGCTGTATCACGCTATCGAACTGCTGCGCGGCATCACCAACGGCGTATACGGGCTCGGACTCCTCGTGCATGCCGGCTATCTCCTGGTCATGACAGCCGCCGGACTCGCATTCGCCACCTGGCGGGTCGACGCGGACCTACGCGCCTGAATCCACCGCCTCAGGGCCACAGCAGGTTCCGGGTCCAGCAGCCGTCCGACGCCTCGTAGCGCAGGCGTCGGTGTCGGCGGCCCGGGTCGCCCTGCCAGAACTCGACCTGGTCAGCACGAACCGCATACGAGATCCACTCGTGCGGAACCAGATCGGGATCCGACGCCAACTCCAGACGTGCCTGTTCCAGTGCTCGGTCCACTTCGCGCGAATCGGTGAACGGTTCGCTTTGCCGCCGCGTCAATGCCATCTGTCGCGATCCGGCCGGACGGTCGAGGAAGTCCGCTGCGGCGACCTCCGGCGGGTCCGCAACGACCGGACCGCACACTCGAACCTGCCGCACCACCTCCGGCCAGTAGAACGTCAGCGCCGCATACGGATTCACCGCGAGATGGCGCCCTTTCCGGCTGGCGGAACTGGTCGAGAAATGCCAGCCATCGATATCGGCGTCCTTCAGGATCACCATCCGCGCCGACGGGCGCCCGGCCTCATCGACGGTCGACAACGCCATCGCATGCGGTTCGGTCACTCCCGCTGCCATCGCGCCGGTGATCCACGCGCGGAACAGCGTCACCGGATTGTCCGGCGCCACATCCGGATCGAACTCGGGCGCCACTCCCTTCAGCACCGGAAGCGTGCGAAGTTCCGCACGCAATCCATTACCTGCAACAACGTGCTCAGTCATCCGAACCTCCTGATCCACTCATCACCTTTCCACCCACGGCAACCGCGCAGGCCCGAGAACCTGCGCGCGGTCTCAAGCCGACAGCATGCCCGTTGCGAAGGCGACAATCGCGATGAGCACCATCAGGCCGGTGAGGGACGCGCCAACGACATTGCCGCGTTTGGCCCGCTCGATGCGTTCGGCCTTGTCAATCCCCTCCTCCTTCGCCGACGGAAGGAAGAACAGCACGATCATGCCGATGCAGCCGGCCGCGAAGATCCAGGCGAACACCGAGAAGCCGCACCGGTAGGCCAGCGCGCCCATGGCCACCACCATTAACAGCGATAACAGCAAAGTCCCCCCAGGCAACGCAATCCGGTCCGAATTGCCGGATTTTCCGGCCGGAGCATAGCTGGTATCGGCGTGTTCCGCGAATCTCCCTGACCGCCAGCGGATCCCCGGCCTCGCAGCGATACCGGCCCCGCATCCGTTGAAGGTCTACACCGCGCGCACGCTTCCATCACGACTCGACACCGCACGATCGCCGCTACGGCTCGAGATACAGCCGTTCGTTCGGTAAACGAGGAAGCCCGTGCGGATCGTCGTCGATCACATCGATCGCGTCCTGCCAGTGCTTGTCTCGCCACTCCTGCACGAAAACTGTCGCGGCGCTCAGACATGCGGCGAAGTCGAATCGCAATCCGTGCAGGAACACCGACAGATGCACATCCGCCTCCAATGGCCTCGGGGACATCGCGTTATCGCACACGACACGTCGGGCACTCATCCGGCGAGTCGTACGGGTGAAGATGTCCGAGCCTGATCAGCTCGAGCCGACAACCGCGCTTCATCTCGCACGTTTCGAAGGTGCAGTCAGCGTGCAATTCGCTGCCCAGTTCGCGGTGCATTTGAGTCGCGGGCATCGCATGTCCGGGGTACTGATGCACCACAGGATTCGTCGCTGCTCTCACTGTCTGATCCCACCTTCTCGACTGCTGGCCAATGTCATGGAATTGGAAACTCGACTACATCGCTCCTCGAGACTCGCAGGACGGCAGTGAGATGCACAGGGCGAAGACGCCGATTCCCTTCCGCGACTTTGTGTTTGAACTTGCGGGATTACCCGAGCTCCAAAACGCGGGGTAATCTCTAACAAATCGAGGGGTAGACAAACTATGTGATCTGTAGTCACAGTCATTACGGCACAGGTCCGACCGGCGGGGGTGAACTCAGTGGCGCGGGAACGGCTTTCGAACCTTCAGCTCGCTCAGCGAATCGGCGCCGCGGGCTGGACTCAGGCTCGTCTCGCGGAGCTGATCAACGAGCGCGTGGAAGCAATTACCGGTCGAATTGGCACGTATACCGACGAGTCGATCCGGAAGTTACTTCGCGGAAACCACACGTGGCCTCATAAGCCCTACCGCGACGCCCTCTGTCAGCTGTTCGACTGCACGCCCGCTGATCTCGGCTTCTTCAACCTCCGCACGGCGCGTAACTTGGATCCTGAGGACCGACAGGAGATCGATGTGCGCCGGCAGGACTTCCTTCGCGGGGTGGTCGCGATGCCCGTCGTCGCCGCGCTACCCGAGGGCGTTCGGGAGGCGGCGGTCCAGCCGATCGAGCGAACCGCGCCGACTCGGGTAGGACGGGAACACGTCGACCGGGTCACAGCGTGGGCAACGCTGTTCCGTCAGGCTGACGATGCCGGACTCGGCATCACCGAGGGCATGGTCGCGCAACTCCGAGTCGCAGAGACCTATCTCGATGTCCAGGCGACTCCCGAGGTCGAACGAGCGCTGCGGACGGCAGTCGCGACCTTCTTCCGCGTCGTGGGGTGGGCGCACTACGACCTTGGTGAACACGAGGGCGCCAGAAGCAACTTCGAACAAGGCTGGCGCCTCGTCCAGGACAACGGCGAATGGTGGATACGGGCCGCGATACTCACGTGCATGGCACGTCAGTCCATCTACCGCGGCGACTTCGAGGATGCCCTGGACAAGCTCGGGATGGCCTCGATTCGAGCCGACAAGCTGTCGCTACTGCGACGGGCCGATATGGCCGCCGTGAAGGCCCGAGCATTCGGCAAACAAGGGAATCGTCGCGAATGCGTCCGCGCCGTGCGAGAGGCCGAGCAGTTCTTCTTCGAAGCCCAGGGCGAGGATCACCCGGACACGCGGTACGAGGGTTTCGGAACGTACTACAGCGAGAAGCTGCTCACTTCCGATGTTGCCCAAGGGCTGTTCGAGCTGGCGTTCACCTGCGGGGTAGAGCTGCCATGCACGATCGAACGACTCGAACTGGCGATACAGCTCTCGGACGAGCACGCACGATCGCGGCTGCTCAGCATGGCGAGGCTCACGGCTCTCCATCTGAGACGCGGCGATGTCGACAAGGGCGTCACCCTTGGCGAAGGTCTGATCGAGAGGGCCCAGGGAACGAGATCGGCACGGATCATCCGCGATATCCGGACGATCTACGACGTGACAGCGACCCCTCGGATCAAGAACATGTCCAAGGTCGGGGAACTACGCCGCAATACCCGTGATCTCCTGCGCGATCTCTAGCGCTGGAACGATCGATCACCATCAGATGAGAAGGAGCTCCGAATGCTCGCAGCGTTCTCGATCACACCCGTCGGCGTCGGAGAAGACGTGGGCCGAGAGGTGGCAGAGGCCGTCCGCGTGATCCGTGAAAGTGGACTGCCCAACCGGACCGCCGCCAGCTTCACCGAAATCGAAGGCGAATGGGACGAGGTCTTCGGCGTCATCAAGAAGGCCACGGATGCCGTCATGGCGGTCTCGAGTCGCTGCAGCATCGTGATCAAGGCGGATATCCGGCCCGGCCGCACCGATACCCTCACCGCCAAGGTCGAATCCGTCGAACGCTATCTGACAGAGCAGAATGCGATCTGACTACGCCTTCGGGTTCCGTTCCTCGCGCTCCAACTCGACCGCCCGGCGCATGGTTTCCCGGGCGCGACTGCGGTCGCCCGCGTAGTCGTAGGCGCGGGCGGCGCGGTAGTTGGTGCGCCAGTTGTCCGGGTCGGCCTCCCATTCCTGTTTGACCTGTTCGAAAAGCGCATCGGCAGCGGGCTTTTCGATGCGGCCGGAGGGGCGGCGCGGAAGGTCCGAGACGTCGAGTTCCAGGCCCTCCTCGTGCATGCGGCGGGCCAGGCGCTGGTGGGACAGCGCCGCGCGGATGCTGGTGGCCACCACCCACAGGCCGACGATCGGGAGAATCAGGACGCCGATGCCCATGGCCAGGGCGGCGGGTTTACCGGATCCTATGAGTTCCACCGCGATTCGGCCCAGCAGCAGGAAGTAGAACGCCAGCGCCAGGACCAGGAAGGTGAGGAAGCCGACGATCTTGAGTACCTGGCGGTCGGGGGTGTTCACAGGTCCAGGAGCGGATCGAGGCCGACGGTCAGGCCGGGGCGGGAGCCGATCTGCCGCACGCCCAGCAGGACGCCGGGGGCGAAGGAGGTGCGATCGAGCGAATCGTGGCGGATGGTGAGGGTCTCGCCCTGGGTGCCGAACAGCACCTCCTGATGGGCGACGAGTCCGGCCAGGCGGACCGAATGCACTCGCACGCCGTCGACACTCGCGCCGCGGGCGCCGTCGAGTTCGGTCGTCGTCGCGTCGGGGCTCGGGCCGACGCCCGCCTGCTTGCGTGCCTCGGCGATGATCCCGGCCGTGCGATAGGCGGTGCCCGAGGGCGCGTCGGCCTTGTTCGGGTGGTGCAGCTCGATGACCTCGACCGAATCGAACCAGCGCGCGGCCTGTTCGGCGAACCGCATCGACAGCACCGCACCGATGGCGAAGTTCGGCGCGATCAGCACCCCGACCTCGGGCTGTTCGGCGAGCCAGCCGCGCACCTCGTCGAGGCGGGCCTGATCGAAGCCGGTCGTGCCGACGACCGCGTGCACACCGTGGTCGACGAGCCAGTGCAGATTCGGCATCACCACATCGGGATGGGTGAAATCGACCACGACCTGTGTGCCGTGCGCCATGAAGACGTCCAGCGCGTCGTCCTTGTCGACCGCGGCGACCAGTTCCAGATCCTCGGCCGCATCGACGGCCGCGCAGATGGCCTGCCCGACCTTGCCGCGCGCACCGAGCACACCCACCCGGATCCGGTTCGTGGTCACCGTCAACTCCTCACCTGCCGTCAGACACTTCCGCCCGAGCCTATCGTCCGCGATTCAGTCGAAGACGATCACCTGCCGCAGCCCGTGCCCGGCGGCCAGCTCGTCCATGGCGTGATTGATGTCGTCGAGGCCGATGCGCGCGGACACCAGCCGCTCCACGGGCAGCCGGCCCGACCGCCACATCCGGATGTATTCGGGGATATCGCGCGCGGGCACCGCCGAGCCGAGATAGCTGCCGACGATCGAGCGTCCGCCCGCCACCAGGGCGAGCGGCGAAATGCTCGCGCGCGCTTGCGGATTCGGCAGCCCGACGGTCACCGTGGTACCGCCCGCGGCGGTCGCGGCCACCGCGGTCTCGAAGGCGCGCACAGAGCCCGCCGCCTCGATCACGGCCTCGGCCTGGATGCCCCGCTCGGCCAGTTCCGCGGGGGTGTAGACCTGGGTCGCACCGAGTTCGGTTGCCAGCGCGAGCTTTTCGGGCAGGGTGTCGACGGCGATGACCTCGCAGCCGAGCTCCTCGCGCAGCGAGGCCGCGGTCAGCACGGCGGCCATCCCGACCCCGCCGAGCCCGACCACCATGATCCGGTCCCCCGGCCCCGGCTTCGCCGAATTCAGCAGCGCCCCACCGCCGGTCAGCACCGCGCAGCCGAGCACGGCCGCCACCTCCGGCGGCACATCATCGTCCACCGGCACCACCGACCGCCGATCGACCACGGCATGCGTCGCGAATCCGGACACCCCGAGGTGATGATGCACCGGCACCCCGCCCCGGCTGAGCCGCCGCCCGCCTCCGAGCAGCTCCCCGTCGTTATTGGCCACACTGCCGGGCACACACGGCGTCCGCCCGTTCGTGGCGCATCCGTCGCACGCACCGCAGCGCGGCAGAAACGTCATGACGACCCGCTGCCCGACCGCGAGATCACTGCCTCCGGGACCGATCCGCTCGACCCGGCCCGCCGCCTCGTGTCCGAGCAGCATCGGTACCGGTCGCACTCGATTCCCGTCCACCACAGACAGATCCGAATGACACAGCCCCGCGGCCTCGATCCGGATCAGCAACTCCCCCGGCCCCGGTTCCCCGAGTTCCAGGTCGTCGACAACGATCGGCCTGGAATCAGCGAACGGCGTCGGATCACCGATCCGCTCCAGCACGGCCCCACGAATCCTCATATCCGCGACGCTACCGCGCGGCGGTCACGTCGTCGTGGAATCGATCCGTCGTGCGACCAAGGCGGTGGTCGAGGTGACCTCGGTACCGATGACGAGGGCGTAGGCGCGGGCGAGGTCGGCCAGTGCGCCGGCGGCGTTGCCGGGTTGCAGTTCCGCCACTTGGCCCGCCTCGAGGCCGATCGCCTCCAACAGGCTCGCGCGCGCCGATCCGGCCGCGGGCTCGTCCCGGACGACGATCACGGGAATCTGCTGGCCGCCCTCGAACGGCAAGTCCTGCTCGGAGGAGGGGAGCTGTTCGGTCGTCATGTCGAAAGGTTATCGCGCAGCAACGATTTTGCGACGGAAGCTTGTGTCCGATTTGTCCCGAACTCTTGTACTACAGACCGTAGTAAGTAATAATGGAGGCATGGCCACATGTAGTAGCTCCACTACATAACGTCTGGCCATTACTACGGGAGGGCATATGACGGTCAGCGTGGACCGCCGTCCGATCATCGGCTTCGTCGCAGCGGGAATCGTGGTTCTCGCGGTGGCCGGGTTCGCGGATCGGCTTCTGATGGGTGTATTTCTTTGCGCCGGAATGGCATTGGGCTGGGCGAATGCGTGGCTGACGCGCGTTGCGGCCGTGCGAATCTCGGGTGATCTCTGGTCGGGCAAGCAGTGGCTGGCCGCGACGACCGGATTGCGGTTGTTCGCGATCACGGCGTCGGCGCTGGTCGTGAGCGTGCTGACCCGGCCCGACGGATTCGGAATCCTGTTCGGATTGGTGGCCTTTCAGCTCGCCGCGTCGCTGCGGGTGGCCGTGCCGGTGCTGCGCGGTGCGCGATGACGAAAGTCGAAGTGGGACACCATGAAACGGCGCGAGTGTTCGGGATGGACTTCCATGTCGACACCATCCTCGCCACCGGGGTCGCCGCCGGAGTCGTGCTGGGACTCGCGTTCTATCTGCGGATCAGGCTGACCTCCGGCGTCCCGAACGGGGTCCAGCTGTTCTTCGAGACCGTGACGGTGCAGCTGCGCGCTCAGGTCGAAAACGCCGTCGGACTTCAGCTCTCGCCGTTCGTGCTGCCGCTGGCGGTGGCGCTGTTCGTCTTCGTGCTGCTGTCGAACTGGCTGTCGGTGCTGCCGGTGCAGTACGGCGACGGCGAGTTGATCGGACCGCCTGCGGCGGATGTCAACTTCACCTACGCCCTCGCACTGTTCGTATTCGTTTGCTACCAGGCTGCGGGGATCGCGCGGCGCGGACCGCTCGGACATGTGAAACAGGTGCTGAAGGGGCATATGGGCTGGGGACCGATGGTGATCATCAACATCATCGAGGAACTGGCGAAACCGCTGTCGCTGGCATTGCGGTTGTTCGGCAACATGTTCGCGGGCGGGGTGATGATCTCGGTGATCGCCATGCTCCCGGCCTGGCTCAGCTGGGGGCCCAATGCCGCGTGGAAGCTGTTCGACCTGTTCGTCGGGCTCATCCAGGCCTTCATCTTCGCGCTGCTGACCATCCTCTACTTCGGTCAAGCCACCGCGCGCGAAAACCACTGAGTGACAACCACATTCCTGTTCAACGAAGAGAAGGAATAGAGATATGACTGACGTGACCCATGCGACGATCATCCAGGCCGCGGCGCTGATCGCGGGCGGACTGATGATGGTCGGCGGCGCGATCGGCGCGGGCTACGGCAACGGAATGGCGGGTTCGGCGCTGATCAACGGCGTCTCCCGGCAGCCGGAGGCCGAGGGCAAGCTGCGTGGCAACTATCTGATGGCGGTCAGCCTGGTCGACGCCGTGTACTTCATCAATCTGACATTCATGGCGCTGTTCGCCTTCGCGGCACCGGGCAAGTAATGCCATGACCACGGAAATCCTTGCGGGACAGAACTTCCTGATCCCCGACGGCACCTTCTTCGTCGAACTGTCGATCTTCCTGATCACCCTCGCGATCATCTGGCTCTTCGTGGTCCCGCCGATCCGCGAGGTGCTCGTCGAGCGCGAGGCCCGCGTCGAGCGGACCACCGCCGACGCGCGGCGGGCCGGGGAGGTCTTCGCGGCGGCCGAGGACCGGTATCGGTCCTCGGTGGGACAGGCCCGTACCGAGGCCGCGCGGCTGCGGGACCAGGCGCGGGTCGAGGGCCGGGCGATCCTGATCGCGGCGCGCGAACAGGCCCGGGAACGATCCGACGAGATGGTGGCCGGGGCCACGATCGAGCTGCGAGCCCACGCCGATGCGACGACGGCACGGCTGCGCGGGCAGATCGATCCGCTGGCCCGGGATCTGGCGGACCGAGTGATCGGAGGTGGCGGCACATGAACGACCGGGACGGTATCTACGACATCGCCTGGAACTGGCCGGTATTCCTGAGTCAGCTCTTCGGCTTCGCGGTCATCATCGGCGCACTCCTCAAATGGGTTGTGCCGCCGGCGAAGTCGATGATGGCACGGGCACAGCACACGATTCGCGATCAGCTGACCGACAGCGCGGAGGCCGCAAACCGCTTGGCCGCCGCCGAACGCGCCTTCGCCGAGGCGGCCGCGACGGCGCAGGCCGAGGTGGCCGATATCCATCGAGAGGCGCGCGCCGACGCCGAATGGATCGTCGCGGAGGTCCGCAAGACCGCGGCCGCCGAGGTCGACCGGGTGCGCAGGCACGGCATGGATCGGGTCGCGCAGGTGCGGCGGCAGTTACGCCACGATATCGGCCACGATCTCACCGTCGCGGCGCTCGACCGGACCGAGGCCGTGGTCCGCGAACGCCTCGACTCGCCCCGGGCCAGATCGGCGAGTATCGACCGATTCCTCGAGGAACTGGCGGCGACGACGAAGTAATCGGTCAGTCCGCACTCCCGTCCGCATCGCCGGGCGGGGGTGCGGCCGGGACCGGCGGCCACGGATCCGGCTTCACGGTGGCCGGTTTGAGCGAGGGGTCCGGATCCCAGAAGAATTCGGTGCCCACCCACGACCGGGGGCGCGAGAAGTCGATCTCGGCCGCCGCGAACGCGGTTCGGCGGAAGGAGATCTCGCCGAAGAAGTCGCCGCCGGTGAAGTCCACCGTGCGGCCGTCGAGGATCGCATCGTCGAAGGACACGGTGCCGTGGTACTCGGCGCCGGTGAAATCGGTGCGCACT
Organism: Nocardia sp. NPDC051570; assembly: GCF_044454005.1. Classification (NCBI taxonomy): domain Bacteria; kingdom Bacillati; phylum Actinomycetota; class Actinomycetes; order Mycobacteriales; family Nocardiaceae; genus Nocardia; species Nocardia sp. NPDC051570. The sequence goes on from NZ_JBITDI010000008.1 coordinate 270,883, forward strand.
GGCGGGCCCTGACGCCAGCGCGAGCGGACGCCGAAGCGAGTGGCGGCGAAGATGATACGGCCCGCATAGAACTGGACGTCTTTGAAACTGATCACCGGACCGGCGAATTCGGTGTCGTCGAAGCGGATTCGGGTGCCGTCGAGGGTGGCGTTCTCGAAGGTGGTCGTCGCGCCGTGGAAACGCACCGCGGTGAACTCGGTCTGCTCACCGGCGAATACGACCGAACGGAAATCGGTGAGCTCGGTGCGGAATCGGGCCTGCCCGAACTGGGCCACATCGGCGAAGGCCGCACCACGGAAACACACCTCCGGCCCACGAAAGACGGCCCGTTCGAACGAGACCAGGGTGTCGAACCGCGCACCCTCGAACCGCACGCCGCGCCCGCGCCGCTCGGACCGCCCGCCCTCGCGCGCCGCGAATTCGGTCTGCCGGAACAGCGTCCGCTCGCCGCGAAACTCGGCGTCCCGGAAGGAGATATAACGCCCGATGAATCGCGCGTACTCGAACGTCGTCGGCCGCGGTCCGATGAATACCGTCCGCGCGAAATACGTTCGCTCCCCGGCGAATACGGCATATCGGAAATCGCAGCTCTCCAGCACCGCGCCCGCGAAGTCGAAATCCCGATCCGACCACGAGATCTCGGCCGAGGGCCGCAGATGCGCCACGATCACATCCACGATCGCGCGCCGCACCTCCTGGTCGTTCTGCCGGAACTGGTAGCGCAGTTCGACCTTCGACGCACCGTCCACGGTCTCGGTGCGGGAGACGAGATGATTCGCACCGGCATCGGGTTCATAGGGCAGCCGCAGATAGCCGCACAGCACATCGATGCACTGCTGACGCCTGCTCACCGCCCCGAATTCGTCGGCCACTCCGGCCATCGCATACACACCCGCGATCCGCACCGCCACATCCGGATCGCCCAATTGCCTTGCGGCCGCGCCGAACAGCTCGGCGAAGCGGCTGCGTTCGGAATCGCGTTGCCGCCGATACGCCACCACCAACGCGACCGCGGCGCCGACCCCGGCCGCTACCGACAGCGCGATCTTGGTGAGATCCAACTGATTCGGCGTCTCCGCCCGCGCACCCAGCGCCAACCACAGCAACCACCAGGTGACCGCGGCGATCGCCAGCCCGCCGGTCACCGCGAACATCACCGACAACAACAGCGCCGAGCGCTGCACCCTGCGGTTGAGCCGAGCGCCGAACCTCCCCCGCCACCACATAGCCGCATCGTATCCGGGCGGGCCGCCGACCCGCAGTCCGACCAGCAGTCCCATTGTCTGCCACGGTCGTTCACGCGGGCGGCGGCCCCGGGCGAGTCAGGCGCGGCTGCCGCGCACTCCCATACCCGCCGCGCCCAGGCACGCCAGCGCGACCACCACGACGAACCACGGGAACACCGTATCCATCCCCCAGGTCGTGGCCGCCCAGCCCGCGAGCACCGTCGGCAACGCCATCGCCGTATAGGCCAGCAGGTAGTAGGCCGACATGGTCTCCCCGCGCTTATGCTGCGGCACCACATTCGACAGATGCCGCAGCGATCCACCGAAGCCGAGCCCGAAGGTGCCGCCGAGCACCACGCTCGCGATCAACACGACCGCCCAATTGTGGGTCGCCAGTGCGGGAATCGTCAGCAACAGCGCGATCGCCATCCCGGTATCACCGGCGATCGCCGCCCGTCGCGCCGGAATGCCGGTCGCGAACAGCTGCGCCAGCGCACCCGCGGTGGCCGTCGAGGCGACGACCGCCCCGCCGAACACCAGATTGTGCACCCCGGTCTTCGCCGCGGCCAGACCCGGATACAGCGACAGCAGCACGCCCAGCACCGACCAGGCCGCCATCACACCCAGCGCGGAGAACCAGAAATCGGCCCGAATCTCCTGCGGCACAGCCGGTTTCGCGATCCGGATAGGTCCGGCCACGCGCGCGGTGTGCGTCTCCTCCATCGCGATCACACCGGCCACGATCGCCAGGCACACCACCGTGATTACCACATAGGGCGTGCGCAACGGATGCGGAACGTACTGCGCCAGCAGGGCCGAACCCAGAATCGCCACGGCCATACCGACATTGAACGCCACACCGGTGAGCTGTCCGGACCGCGCGCCGCGGGCGGGCCGCAGATCCAGCAGCGCCGCCGCACCCGCGACCACCGTCGCGCCGACCGCCATGCCGTGCAGCGCCCGCGCGAGCAGCAGCATCGCGACGTTATCGGCGAACAGGAACACCACCAGGCCGAGCACCATCGTGGCGAATGCGCCCAGCAGCACCGGCTTTCGGCCCACGGCGTCGGAGATCTTGCCCGAGACCAGCACCGCGGCCAGCGCGGCGATCGCGTACACCGCGAACACGATCGTGGTGGTGAGCGGGGAGAAGTTCCATTGCTTCTGGTAGATGCCGTACAGCGGGGCGGGCACGCCGGACACCCCCAGTGCCACCCCGCTGGCGACGAGGATCAGTGCATAGGCCCAGGGCTTGGTCGCCCTCTCAGCGGGGGCAACCGCCATAGTCGCTGCCATCGATCCCTCTCCATCAGGTAAGTTTGATTCTGATCGAACTCAACACTCCCGATTTCGGTTCGATTCCCATCGAACCGGTAGTGAGGTAGATCATGACGAACTCTCACGCGATCGTCGAATCATTTCCGGTCGGCACGGTGCAGGCGGTGCTGAGCGCACTGCAGGATCCCGTGCGCCTCGAAATGGTCCGCCGGCTCAGCAACGCCGGCGAGCCGATGCGCTGCGGCCTGCTCTACGACACGATCAACAAGTCGACCGCGACACATCACCTGAAGACTCTGCGCGAAGCGGGCATCACCGAACGCATCGTCTCCGACGGCCACACCTACGCGCGCCTGCGCACCGACGAGGTCGACGAGGCCATGCCCGGGCTGCTGCACGCGATCGTGGGCGCGGCCAACCACGCCCACGGCTCGCCCGACTGATCCGTCCCCACTCGATCGTCTGCTTGTGCACCAGGTGATTACGAGTACGGCCCGAAGTACCTTCCGAACTCAGTCGACCAGCCTGCGCACCGAGGCCGGAAGTTCACGGGACCGGCGGTACGGCCCCGCGACCGAGACCGCGACCGGGCGGGCCAGCAGCGTACGTGCCACCGCCGAGACCTCCTGGGTGGTCACCGAATCGATCCGCGACAGCGTCTCCGATACGCTGCGATGGTTGCCGTAGCTGAGTTCGCTGCGGCCGATCCGGTTCATCCGTGAACCCGAATCCTCCAGTCCGAGTACCAGTCCGCCGCGCAGCGAACCCTTGGCCCGGGCGCATTCGGCGTCGGTGATGCCGTTGGCGGCCACCTCCTCGAGCACGCCGCGCGCCAGACTCGCGACCTCGCCGAGGTTTTCGGGCTGGCAGCCCAGGTACACCGAGAACGCGCCGGTGTCGGCGAAGGTATCGACGCCGGAGTACACCGAGTACGCCAGACCGCGCTCCTCCCGGATCCGTTGGAACAGCCGCGAACTCAGGCCGCCGCCGAGCACGGTGTTCAGCACCGACAGTGGCCAGCGCTTCTCGCCCTCGTGCCGTCCGAACGCGCGCACCCCGAACACCAGATGCGCCTGTTCGCTGTCGCGGCGCATCCAGTGCAGCTGCGGTGGCGTGCGCATGCGGAACTGGCCCTCGCGCCGCGGCGCCGGATCGCGGGTGTGATCCAGGTGATGGGCGAAGGCGCGGTACACCAATTCGACGGTGTGCTCGTGCTCGACGTTGCCCGCCACCGCGACCACCATGCGGTCCGGGCGATACCGCCGCAGATGGAAGCCGTGCAGCTGGGCCGCGGTCATCGATTCGATGGATTCGATGGTCCCGATCACCGGCCGCCCGACCGGATGATCACCGAACAGTGCGGTCAGGAACGAATCCCCGACCGTGTCCTCAGGATCGTCGTCGCGCATCGAGATCTCCTCGAGCACGACCTGCCGCTCCACGGAGACGTCCTCGGCTCGGCACAGTCCGTTGAGCACCACATCCGAGACCAGATCCACCGCCAGCGGCAGATCCTCGTCCAGAACATGGGCGTAGTAACAGGTCTGCTCCTTGGCGGTGAACGCGTTCAGCTCACCGCCGACCGCGTCGACCGACTGGGCGATATCCAGCGCCGACCGCGTGGGGGTCGCCTTGAACAGCAAATGCTCCAGGAAGTGCGCGGCGCCGGCCACGCTCGGGGTCTCGTCTCGCGAACCGACCCCTACCCACACGCCGATCGAGGCCGATCGCACCCCCGGCACATGTTCGGTGACGACCCGCAGGCCGCCCGGCAGCACGGTTCGGCGGACACCGGAGTCCGCCAACGGGGCATCTGTCGCGCTCATTCGGAGAGAAGAACCCCCCTGCTCGGTGTTGACGAGCAAGGGGGCGGCTGACTTCTTCTTCGTCACACCGAGCTTTCTACTCCGCACCGGCCTCCGCCGCAGCAGTGTTGTCGGCCGATTCCGCTTCGTCCTCGACCGGAACGAGCGAGATCTTGCCGCGGTTGTCGATATCGGCGATCTCGACGCGAATCTTGTCGCCCACGTTCACGACATCCTCGACCTTGCCGACGCGCTTGCCGTTGCCCAGCTTCGAAATGTGCACCAGGCCATCGCGACCCGGCAGCAGCGAGACGAACGCGCCGAAGGCAGTGGTCTTGACGACCGTGCCCAGGAAGCGCTCGCCGACCTTCGGCAGCTGCGGGTTCGCGATCGCGTTGATCGCGTCGATCGCGGCCTGCGCGGACGGGCCGTCGGTCGCGCCGACGAACACGGTGCCGTCGTCCTCGATGGAGATGTTGGCGCCGGTCTCCTCGGTGATCTGGTTGATGACCTTGCCCTTGGGCCCGATCACCTCGCCGATCTTGTCGACCGGGATCTTGATCGCGGTGACGCGCGGGGCGTAGGGGCTCATCTCGTCCGGGGCGGTGATGGCCTCGGCCATCACGTCCAGGATGGTCAGACGGGCGTCGCGCGCCTGGTTCAGCGCACCGGCCAGCACCTTCGACGGGATGCCGTCGAGCTTGGTGTCCAGCTGCAGCGCGGTGACGAACTCACGGGTGCCCGCGCATTTGAAGTCCATATCGCCGAAGGCATCCTCGGCGCCGAGGATATCGGTCAGCGCGACGTAGCGGACTTCCTGCTCGCCCTTGTCGTTGCTGATGGTGTCCGAGACCAGACCCATCGCGATACCGGCGACCGGGGCCTTCAGCGGCACACCGGCGTTCAGCAGCGACAGGGTCGAGGCGCAGACCGAACCCATCGAGGTGGAACCGTTGGAGCTCAACGCCTCCGACACCTGACGGATGGCGTAGGGGAACTCCTCCTGCGAGGGCAGCACCGGAATCAGCGCACGCTCGGCGAGGGCGCCGTGACCGATCTCGCGCCGCTTGGGCGAGCCCACGCGGCCGGTCTCGCCGGTGGAGAACGGCGGGAAGTTGTAGTGGTGCATGTAGCGCTTGGAGGTCTCCGGGCCGAGCGAGTCGACCTGCTGGGCCATCTTCACCATGTCGAGGGTGGTGACGCCCAGGATCTGGGTCTCACCGCGCTCGAACAGCGCCGAACCGTGCGCCCGCGGCACCACGGCGACCTCGGCCGACAGCGCGCGGATATCCGCCAGGCCGCGACCGTCGATGCGGAAGCCGTCGGACAGGATGCGCTGGCGCACAAGCTTCTTGGTGACCGAGCGGAACGCCGCGCCGATCTCCTTCTCGCGACCCTCGAAGTCGGGGGCGAGGGTGGACAGGACCTCCAGCTTGACCTCGTCGATCTTGTCCTCGCGCTCCTGCTTGTTCGCGATGGACATCGCCTCGCCGAGCGGACGCTTCGCGGTGCCCTCGACGGCGGTGTAGACATCGTCCTCGTAGGGCAGGAAGACCGGGAACTCCCCGGTGGGCTTGGCGGCCAGCTTGGCCAGATCCTGCTGGGCCCGGCACAGCCGCGCGATGAACGGCTTGGCGGCCTCGAGGCCCTCGGCCACAACGGTTTCCGTCGGCGCCTGCGCGCCGCCCTCGATCAGGGCGAGGACATGGTCGGTGGCCTCGGCCTCGACCATCATGATCGCGACATCGCCGGAGTCGGTCACGCGGCCCGCGACGACCATGTCGAAGACGGCGCCCTCGAGCTGCTCGACGGTCGGGAACGCGACCCACTGGCCCTCGATCAGTGCGACGCGCACGCCGCCGACCGGACCGGAGAACGGCAGGCCCGCGATCTGGGTGGACGCCGAGGCCGCGTTGATCGCGACCACGTCGTAGAGATCCTTCGGATCCAGGCTCATGACCGTCACCACGACCTGGATCTCGTTGCGCAGGCCGTCGACGAACGACGGGCGCAGCGGGCGGTCGATCAGGCGGCAGGTCAGGATCGCATCGGTGGAGGGGCGGCCCTCGCGACGGAAGAACGAGCCGGGGATGCGACCCGCGGCGTACATGCGCTCCTCGACGTCGACCGTCAGCGGGAAGAAGTCGAACTGATCCTTGGGGTGTTTGCCGGCGGTGGTCGCCGACAGCAGCATGGTCTCGTCGTCGAGGTAGGCGACGACCGAACCGGCGGCCTGCTTGGCCAGGCGTCCGGTCTCGAAGCGGATGGTGCGGGTACCGAAGGTCCCGTTGTCGATCAGGGCGACCGATTCGAACACGCCGGGCTCGACCTCGATCGCAGAGCTCGTCACTGTGTCAGACATCTTTCTGTTCTCAACCTCTCGTCTCGCCGGATTCCAACGCCCCGATGGCGCGATCCGGCATTTGTCAGCCGTACCCGGCTCGGGCGCGCGACAGCCCTCCTGGCTGCGACGCGCACACCCGACCGTTTCCCCTTGGAATCGGCGACGCGGAGGCGGTCATCGATCGAAGCCCTCCGGCGGCACATGTGTGGTGCCGAAAGGCCACTACCGAAGACCGACGCCACGAATTCGAGTGCGTACGGCCGTGTCGTCTCATTGCGCGTGGGACCGAAGGGCCCACACACGCGACAAGCCGACGGGGAGATTCTAAGCCTCCCCGTCGGCTGCCTTGTCAACTGCCTGCCGCAGCTCGTACGTCGCGTAGCTCAGCGACGCAGTCCGAGCCGCTCGATCAACGTGCGGTAACGCTCGATGTCATTGCGCTGCAGGTACTTCGAGAGCCGACGGCGGCGGCCGATCAGGCCCAGCAGACCGTGGCGGGTGTGGTGATCGTGCTTGTGCACCTTGAGGTGCTCGGTCAGATCGGCGATCCGCTTGGACAGCATCGCGATCTGGGCCTCCGGCGAACCGGTGTCCTTCTCGTGCAGGCCGTATTCCTTGAGGATGGCCGTCTTCTGCTCGGTGGTCAGGGCCACGTATCCACTCCTGATGTTTCAGTCCGCGCTCGGAAGGTCCGGAAAGCTCCGGATGGGCGCCACCGCGAACCGCAGCAAACCCGACGAGCCAGCCTACCGGAGTCGTTGCGAGTCACCGAATCGGGGCCGCTTCGGTGACCCACCTCACGCCGAGGGCCGGCTACTTCTCCTCCGAGGCCGCGAGCACCTTCCGAGTGCGGTCCACGTCCCGGCCCATCGCCTTGATCAGGTCGTCCACCGAGGCGAACTTGCGCTGGCCGCGGATGTGGTCGACGAAGTCGACGGCCACGTATTGGCCGTACAGGTCGATGTCCTCGTCGAGGACGTAGGCCTCGACGGTGCGGGAGCGGCCGGAGAAGGTGGGGTTGGTGCCCACCGAGACCGCGGCCATCGCCCGCTTACCCGGCAGCGTGGTGCCCATGGTCGCGCCGGGGCTCAGCACCGTGAACCAGCAGGCGTAGACCCCGTCGGCCGGAATCGCGGCATGCATCGGCGGTGCGATGTTCGCGGTGGGAAAGCCCAGTTCGCGGCCCCGCTTATCGCCGTGGACGACCACACCCTCGACCCGATGCGGGCGGCCCAGCGCATCGGCCGCGGCGGCCATATCACCGGCGTCCACGCAGGCCCGAATATAGGTGGAGGAGAACGTGACCGCGTGCTCGCCGATCAGCCGCACCCCGTCGACCTCGAAACCGAAGCGGGAACCCAACTCCCGCATGGTCTCCACGGTGCCCGCGGCCTTCTTCCCGAAGGTGAAGTTGTCGCCGATCACGACCTCGGCCACGTGCAACTTCTCCACCAGCAGATCGTGCACATAGCGGGACGGCGTCAACTTCATGAAGTCGTGGGTGAACGGCATGACGCAGAACACATCGATGCCCAGCTCCTCCACCAGTTCCGCGCGCCGGGTCAAAGTGGACAGCTGCGCCGGATGGGATCCGGGCCGCACCACCTCCATCGGATGCGGATCGAAGGTCATCAGAACCGAGGGAACACCGCGCGCCGCAGCGGATTTCACGGCGCGGCCGATCAACTGGGCATGTCCGCGATGTACGCCGTCGAACACCCCGATCGTGAGCACGCACCGGCCCCAGTCCGGGGGCATCTCCTCGAGACTTCGCCATCTCTGCACACTCGGCAGCCTACGCAAAGCGGGTCACGGACAGCATTCGGCGGTGCGGATGTTCACAACGCGGTAGCACCCGGATTCGCGGTTGGTCATATCCGTGTCACCCTCGTCGGAGCCGTGCGTGCCGATGTGGGAAAGCGGAGCAGGTGTGCCTAAGCTCGAGGACGTGCCCGGAAAACGAGACATCGCCACGCGACGCGAGCTGGTCGACCCCTCCGCGCCACATGAATCCAACGGCGGTACCGCGACGGTCGCGCCGGTGCTGTCGTCCGTCGCCCAGGACTATCTGAAGGTGATCTGGACCGCTCAGGAGTGGTCGCAGGAGAAGGTGTCGACGAAGCTGCTCGCCGAACGCATCGGCGTCTCGGCGTCCACGGTGTCCGAGGCGGTGCGCAAGCTGGCCGATCAGGGTCTGGTCCAGCACGCCCGCTACGGCTCGATCACGCTGACCGAGAACGGGCGCCGCGCCGCGATCGCGATGGTCCGACGGCACCGGCTGATCGAGACGTTCCTGGTGCACGAACTCGGCTACGGCTGGGACGAGGTGCACGACGAGGCCGAGGTGCTCGAGCATGCGGTATCGGAAACGCTGGTCGAACGTATCGACGCCAAACTCGGCCACCCCGATCGCGATCCGCACGGCGATCCCATTCCATCGGTCGACGGCGCGGTCCCCACGCCGACGGCCCGTCAGCTCAGCTGCTTCGAGGCGGGCGAATCCGGCCGGGTGGCCCGCATCGCCGATTTCGATCCGGCCATGCTGCGCTACTTCGATTCGGTGGGCATCGCGTTGGACACCCTGATCGCGGTCGTGGAGCGCCGCGACTTCGCGGGCACGATCGCCATCCGGCTCGGCGATCGCACCATCGATCTGGGTAGTCCGGCCGCCGAGGCCATCTGGCTCACGCACTGAGCGAGGCCGCGCTCCCGGCCAATTCGGCCGCGCGCTCGGCGATCGCCGTGCCCAGCCGTGCCGTGGTGTCGGTGCCGCCCAGATCCGGGGTGCGCACCGCGCCCTCGGCGAGTACCTCGCAGACCGCGCGATCGACCGCGGCCGCGGCCGCCCGCTCCCCCAGATGTTCGAGCAGCATCGCCCCGGCGAGGATCTGCGCGACCGGATTCGCGATGCCCTGTCCGGCGATATCGGGCGCGCTGCCGTGTACGGCCTCGAACATCGAGGGCGCGTCGCGCCGGGGATTGATATTGCCCGAGGGCGCGAGGCCGAGTCCGCCGGTGACCGCCGCCGCCAGATCGGACAGGATGTCGCCGAACAGGTTCGAGGCCACGATCACATCCAGCCGGTCCGGATGCAGCACGATCTCCGCGGCGAGGGCGTCCACATGCATCTGCCGGATGGTCACATCCGGATAGTCGGCGGCGAGGCGCTCGAAGATGCTGTCCCAGTACGGCATCGAATGGATCAGGCCGTTGGATTTCGTCGCCGAACACAGCCGGCCGTCGCGCTCACGCGCCCGCTCGAAGGCGTAGCGGATGATCCGCTCGCAGCCGACCCGGGTGAACACCGACTCCTGCAGCACGAATTCCTCGGGGCGGCCGGGATTGTGGATGCCGCCGATCTCGGAGTACTCGCCCTCGGAGTTCTCGCGCACGATCAGGATGTCCAGATCCGCCGCGGTGCGGTCGCTCAGCGCGGATCGGGTACCGGGCAGCAACCGCACCGGCCGCAGATTCACGTACTGACCGAAGGCTCGCCGCAGTGGAATCAGCAAGCCCCACAACGAAATATGGTCCGCCACACCTGGAAAGCCCACGGCCCCCAGCAGAATCGCGTCGAATTCGGCGAGTCGCGCCGGGCCGTCCGGCGGCATCATCGCGCCGGTGCGCAGGTATTGCTCACAGGACCAATCGAATTCGGTCCAGGTGATGCCCGGCAGCACCGCGTCGAGGACCTTGACCGCTTCGGCGGTCACATCGACGCCGATGCCGTCGCCGGGGATGGTCGCGATCGTATGGTTCAAAGCTGCACTCCGATGTACTTGAGCTCCAGGAATTCATCGATGCCGACCAGACCGCCCTCGCGGCCGAGCCCGGATTCCTTCACACCCCCGAACGGCGCGGCCGGATTAGACACGACGCCCTGGTTCAGTCCGACCATGCCGGTTTCGAGCGCCTCGCAGACGCGCAGGCCGCGCCGCAGACTCTCGGTGTACACGTAACCGACCAGGCCGTACGGGGTGTCGTTGGCGCGGGTGAGTACCTCGTCCTCGGTGTCGAACGGTATCAGCGCGGCGACCGGGCCGAAGATCTCGGTGTGACACATGCGCGCGGTATCGGGCACGTCCACCAGAACGGTTGCGGGATAGAAGTTTCCGGGGCCGTCGACGGGTTCGCCGCCGGTCAGCACGCGCGCGCCGAGTGCGCGGGCGTCGGCGACCAGATCGGTCACCTTCGCCACCGCGTCACCGTCGATCAGCGGGCCGACCACGACATCGGATTCAGTGCCGCGGCCCATCGGCAGCGCCGCCATCCGGTCGGCGAGCCGACGGCCGAACTCGTCGATCACGCCGCGCTGCACGAAGATTCGATTGGCGGCGGTGCACGCCTGACCGATGTTGCGCATCTTCGCCGCCAGCGCACCCTCGATCGCCGCGTCGAGATCGGCGTCGTCGAAGACGATGAACGGGGCGTTGCCGCCGAGCTCCATCGAGGTGCGCATGACCGTCCGCGCGCACTGTTCGAGCAGCCGCTTGCCGACCGCCGTGGAACCGGTGAACGACAGCTTGCGCGAACGCTCGTCGAGGATCATCGGCGTCATCAGCCGTCCCGGATCGGAGGTGGTGACGACGTTGACCACGCCCGCGGGCACCCCGGATTCGTGCAGGATCCCCGCCAGCGCGAGGGTGCACAGCGGGGTCTGCTCGGCGGGTTTGACCACACAGGTGCAGCCCGCGGCCAGCGCGGGGCCGATCTTGCGGGTGCCCATGGCCATCGGGAAGTTCCACGGGGTGATGAGCAGGCTCGGACCCACCGGCTGACGCGCCACGAGGAAGCGCGAACCGCCCGACGGGGCGGGCATGTACCCGCCGTCGAGGCGCACCGCCTCCTCGGCGAACCAGCGGAAGAACTCTGCGGCATAGGCGATTTCGCCGCGCGCCTCGGCCAGCGGCTTACCCATCTCGAGGGTCGCGATCAGCGCCAGCCGGTCCAGATCGGCGAGCAGGTGGCGATAGGCGCGCATGAGGATATCGCCGCGTTCGCGCGGCGGTGTGCGGGCCCAGTCGCGCTGCGCCTCGGCGGCCGCGCTCAGGGCGGCCAGACCGTCCTCGGGTCCGGCGTCGGCGACGTGGCACAGCAGCTGTCCGGTCGCCGGATCGTGCACCGGCATGGTCCGTGCGGTCGGATGCCATCGCCCGCCGATATACAGCCCGGTGGGCACGCTGTCGATGGCGGTCTGCTCGGCCGGATTCAGGCTCGTGTCGATCTGCATCACCGCGCGCTCCTCACCCATTGCTACGACCCTGTCCGCCATGTTATGCATATTGTCGACAATCCGACAATAGACAATCGCGGGCGGTACACCATGACGGCACTCTCCCCCGTTCTCAAACAGGCCACTCCGATCACCGTCGAGCGCGGTGCGGGCTGCTACCTCTACGCCACCGACGGCAATCGCTATCTCGACTTCACCGCCGGAATCGGTGTCACCAGCACCGGACATTGCCATCCGACGGTCGTGGAGGCGGCCCGCGCCCAGGTCGGCAGCCTGATTCACGGGCAGTACACGACCGTGATGCATACCCCGATGCTCGCGCTCGTCGAACGCCTGGGCACCGTGCTGCCCGACGGACTGGATTCGCTGTTCTTCGCCAACTCCGGCAGCGAGGCGGTCGAGGCCGCGCTACGACTGGTCCGCCAGGCGACGGGACGGCCGAATGTCGTTGTCTTCCATGGCGGTTTCCACGGCCGCACGGTGGCGGCGGCCACCATGACGACCTCGGGAACGCGGTTCTCGGCCGGTTTCAGCCCGCTCATGGCCGGTGTGCACGTCGCGCCGTTCCCGACCGCCTATCGGTACGGGTGGAGCGAGGAGCAGGCGACCGACTTCGCGTTGCGCGAATTGGATTATCTGCTCACCACTCTCAGCGCTCCGGCGGAGACCGCGGCGTTCATCGTCGAGCCGGTGCTCGGCGAGGGCGGCTACGTTCCCGGCAATACCCGATTCTTCCAGGGCCTGCGCGAGCGCGCCGATCGGCACGGCATCCTGCTCGTACTCGATGAGATCCAGACCGGATTCGGCCGCACCGGAAAGTTCTTCGGACATCAGCATTTCGGGGTGCGCCCGGATATCGTCACGATCGCCAAGGGTCTGGCCAGCGGCTTCCCGATCTCGGGCATCGCCGCCTCGCGGGAGCTGATGGCCAAGGCCTGGCCGGGTTCCCAGGGCGGCACCTACGGCGGCAATGCGGTCGCGTGCGCCGCGGCGCTGGCGACGATCGATGTCATCGAATCCGAAGGGCTGGTGGACAATGCCGCCGAGCGGGGTCGGCAGCTGATCGAGGGCGTGCGCGCCCGCGCGACCAAGGCGATCGGCGATGTGCGCGGCCTGGGTCTCATGGTCGGCGCCGAATTCACCACGGCCACCGGCGAACCCGATACCACGACCGCGAGCGCGGCCCAGCGGCTGGCGGTGGACAAGGGTCTGCTGCTGCTCACCTGCGGTGCGCATATGAATGTGGTCCGCATGATCCCGCCGCTGATCGTCACCGCCGCACAGGTCGACGACGCCCTGGCGATCTGGTCCGGCGTCCTCGACGAATTGTGAACCGCGAGAAGGAGATCCCGATGCCCCGCTATCTCACGATCACCCTCACCAAGGCCGGTGTGAGCTGCCGCGCCCGCCTGCTCGACGACGAGGCCCCGCATACCTGCGCCGCCGTCTGGGACGCACTGCCCCAGGAGGGCGACGCCTTCCACGCCAAATACGCCCGCAACGAGGTCTACACCCTCGTCCCGCGCATCACCGCCGCCCCGCACCGCGAAAACCCCACGGTCACACCGATTCCCGGCGATGTCTGCCTGTTCGACTTCGAACCCTGGGAGATCGGCAACCCCGCCTACGGCTACGACCCGGGCTCCACCGCGCATGCCGCCCAGGGCGCGACCGATCTCGCCCTGTTCTACGGCCGCAACAACCTGCTCATCAACGGCGATATGGGCTGGGTCCCCGGCAACGTCTTCGCCACCATCGAGGAGGGCCTGGCCGATATCGCCGCCGCCTGCAACACCCTGTGGCTGCGCGGGGTGGAGGGTGAGACGCTGACCTTCGCTCGCGCGGACTGAGCGGTCAGAGGATCGAATCCCGTTGGGGCCTACGGGCCTTGGGCCGCAGGGTGCGGCAGGCCAGCTCGACCGCCAGCCGGTCCTCGGGATCGCGCAGATTGACCCCGAGCAGGCGCTGGGTCCGGGCGACGCGATCGGCCACGGTGTTGCGGTGCAGTCCGAGCGCGGTGGCCGTGGCCACCACCGAGGATTCATGCTCGAGATAGGCGTCGAGCGTGGTCAGCAGCAGTTCCTGATCGGCCAGCGGCGCGAGCAGGGTGCTGGCCAACGCGCGGGCCGGACGCGATCGGGTCCAGGCGCGGACCAGCCGCCCGACGCCGAGCGTATCGATATGCGCGACCCGGGTGCCGGTATCGGTAATGACGTCCAACGTGGTCGGATCGATGGATAACGCGGCCTCGCGCGCCTCGTCGATCGTGCGGCCGAGACCACCGATGCCGGGATGACCGCGCCCGACGCCCGCCGCGACCTCGATCCGAGAGCCCAACCGCACCAACGCCCTGCGCACCGACCCCAGCAATCCGTTGACCACCTGCGGCGACGGCTCGTCCTTGGCCGTATACCAGGCCACCCAGCCGTCGGACTGTTCGACCAGCGGGCCGCTGATTCCGCTGTCCTGCAATGCCCGCAGCATCTCGTCGCGGTCGCCGAGGTTGTCATAGGGCGATTCGTTGACCCGGCGCATGTAGATCCCCACATGCCAGCCGTCCAGGCGCCAGCCGAGGATCGCGGCACGATGTCTCGGCACCGGGCCCGCCTCCTCGCGCAACCGCAACAGATCCGACAGCAGCGTGGTGCGCACGCGGGCGTCGCGCTCGGCATCCAGCCGCTGGGTCGCCAGCCATGCCAGCACCCACGGTTCGGCGGTGGCCAGCACCGCCTGGGCGATATCGACCTGTGCCGGAGCGGGTCTCGGCAGCGCGGCGGCCATCCACAGCGGCGCGGAACCGGTGCTGACCGGATGGATCACGAAGGTGAGCTCGCCCTCGACGACGACCTGCGGCAGCGCCAGATCGCGGCGGAACTCCGCGGGTGAATGGTCGCCGTGCACGAGTTCGCCGTCCGGGCTCAGCGCGCTGACCGGGGCCTGCAATACCTCGGACGCGGCCTTGGTCACCGAATGCAGATTGTCCGCCCGGCCGTGGATGCGGCGCAGGAAGCCCAGCACATGTTCGGCCCGCACCACTTCGGGCGTCGACACCAGTTGTGCCAGACGCAATGCCGCATCGTGCGGGCTGGCCGATTCGGGCAGCAACACCAGCGGCAGGGCCAGCCGCTCCGCGAGCACCACGCTGGTGGCGAGCGGTCCGCGCGAGCCGCCCGGCAACACCAGACCCGCGACACCGGCCAGCGCGCATCGGCGAATCCCGGCCTCGACCTGCCAGCCGGTCGAATCCACAAGTCCCGCAACGACGATCAGATCGCCGTCCCCGAGCCCGGCGGCGTCGACGCCGGAACGCACATGCACGCGGCGCACTACGGTATCCACGACCGGACCACCGACGATGCGTGACCCGGCCAGCACCGGGTGAGCGACGAGCTGCCGCAACGACACGGGGCCGGGTGTTGCCTTCACCGTGTGAGCCTCCTGGGTCGATTCGCTTGTGTCCGAACAGGATCCGCATTCACACCGTGGGCGCGCGGCGCCAGTCGCGGCAGGATATCCGGCTGCCACAGCCGAGCGGGGACCGGCAGGGTCAGCACCGCCACCTCGTGGCCGCGCCGCACCTCGCCGGTCTGGATCGGCCGTCTACTGTGCACGTCGAGCAGGCAGATCACGTCCGGGGTGGTGGCCACCACCTCACCGTCGCGCAGCACCATCGAGTATTCGTTCTGCATCTCCACGCGCAGCACCCGCCGCCCGTCCACGGTTCGCACGGCGACGCTGCCGCTGGCGTATCCGTTGCCCTCGTACCGATAGACCTCGAGAACCGTGCCCTGGCCCAGGAAATCGCCGCCCAGCCGATCCGCCAGCGCGTCACCGTCGTCGCCCACCTGGACCCCGTCGCGATGGTGGCGGCCCAGTCCGATGGCATCGCTCACCGTGCCGGGCAGGGCCACCCGCCGATACATCTGCGCCGACATCGGCGGATACGCCAGCACCGCCCAGCCGCCCAAACCTGTCAGCGCACCGCGCATGACGCGCTCGGCCGTGCGGGCGTCCACCCCGTCGACGATCACGGCCGCGCCGCCCGCCTCGGCGGCCACCCACGCGCCGGTGAGTTCGTGCGCGGCGACGACGGTCTGATCCAGCCGGGAGAACGCGCGGCCCATCAGATCGCCGTCCACCACGGGTTTTCCGGTCTGCGCGGCGGCGATGAACGGCATCAACGCATTACTGCCGCCGATCTCCAGCACGCCGATGGCATCGACGGCCGCGCCGAGCTGACGCTCGGCGGAGCTGACGCAGCGGCGCAGCTCGCCCCCCGACGGCAGTTTCTCGATGGCGACCGACGCGGTCGAGCCGAATGCGCACAGCACCAGCACCCAGCCCCGCTCGAGCGAGTCGATATCGATCACGCGGACCTCGGCGCCGCCGGACAGCTCCTGGCTCAGCCACAACGCACTCAGGTGGGCGTCACCCCCACCACCGGAACCGAGCAGGCTCGCCCCGCGCTCCAGACAGTCCACATCCTCGGCGGCGAGCTTCTCGACATTCATGCTCATGCCAATTCCTCCACCGGAGTGAAGTCCATATCGAAACCGAATGCGCGCGGCCCGAATACGGCGAGGGCCTCGGGTGTGCGCATGATCGGCGGCGCGGCGATCGCGTAGACGGTCACCCGCTGGCCGAAGCGTAGCGCCTCGGTGGTGATCGGTTCGGCGGTCTCGGCATGGAGCACCGTGATGAGGTCGGGCACCATGACCCGCGCCCGGCCGTCGACGCGGGCGAGCAGATGTTCGTTCTGGAAGGACAGTTCCAGCATCGACTCGTCGGCGAACGATTTGATCAGCGCCCGGCCGCGCGCGAATCCGCCGACGGTGCGGCGCTCCACGTCGACGATCCGGCCCGTACAGACCGGCGCCGCATGGCCGTAGGCGGTCTCCTTGAACAACGCGGTCAGCGCCTGCAGCGGATCACGGTGCCGCTCACGGCTTTCGCGTAGACAGCGACCCACGCGCAGCGACAGCGTGAGCGTATTGCGGATGGCCGTGCGCCGTACCTGGGCACCGCTCATCGAATAGTGCGCGATATTGGCCGTTCCACCCAGCTGCACCGTCACACTGCGGGCGATCCGTTCCAGCCGCACGTTATCCGTGCCGGTGTCGAGGATGCCGTGTTCGTCGCGCGCGCCACTGAATGCCATGGGCGAGCCCAGGATTCCGTAGATGCCGAAGGTCAGCATCTGCAGTTCGGGAAAGGCCCGGCCCATCCCGTCCGCGTCCACCACCGGCAGCCCGAGCTGGGCGCCGACCAGCAGCGGAACCATCGAATTGGAGCCGCCGCATTCGATCGGCATGGTGGCGTCGGCGCGGCGGCCGAGATGTCGTTCGAGGGTCCGCAACGCCAGGGCGGCCTCGGTGCCGCGCGGCAGCTTCTCGATCCGCACCGTCGGCGCGCCCATCCCGGCGGTCGGAATCACCAGTGCGTCAGCGGCGATCTCCTCCGGATCGATCAGCTCGACCGTGCGCCCGCGCAGATACTCCTGCTCGACCAGCATCCGTCCCAGGTAGGGATCACCCCCGCCCCCGGTGCCCAGCAGCGCGGCGCCGCGGGCGAGGTCGGGCAGATCCTCCACTCTCAGTTCATATCCCACGGCGACTCGTCAGCAGTAGGTCGCCGACCGCCTTGACCCTGATGCGGGTGGCGTTTCCGGGCAGGTAGGCGATCGGCACCTCGTCCACCTCGACGATTTCCACGCGGTCGGGATCGGCGCCACCGGCGACCGCACGGTCGACCGCCTCCTGTTTGGCGGCATCGAGCACCGCGTCGCGCCGCCCCGGCTCCATCGGGTAGATGCGGTCCACCTCGCCGCCGATCTGCGCGATGGCCGCCCCGATCGCGTTGGCGACCGCGAAATGCTCGGTGCGATGCACCCCGTCGACGCCGTCGAGGGTGTCCGGCACCAGGAATTCACCGCCTCCGACCACGACCACCGGCGGCAGCTCGCGCGAGGTCCGCATGCGATCGATCACCTGGCCGATCTTCGCCTCGATGGTGCCCAGCGCCCGCTTGGCGAAATCGCCGGACAGATGCCGGACCCGCGCGGCGTCGCCGACGTCGAGAACGCCCGCGGCCACGCCGATATCGGTCGCGGTGAGCACGTCACCGCCGAAGACCAGCGCGGATTCAGTGAGCCGGTAGCCGACGCTGTCGGGGCCGACTTCGATACCCAGCGAACCGGATTCGCGCACCACCGAGCCGCCGCCGAGTCCGATGGAGACGACATCGGGCATCCGGAAGTTGGTGCGCACCCCGGCGACGACCACCTCGGTCGCCGCCTCCCTGGGGAAACCTCGGTGCAGCACACCGACATCGGTCGTGGTGCCACCCACATCGACCACCACACAGTCGGACAGGCCGGACAGGAAGGCCGCGCCGCGCATCGAATTGGTCGGCCCGGAGGCGAAGGTCGCCACGGGATACTTTCTGGCGTAATGGATCTCCATCAGGGTGCCGTCGTTCTGGCTCAGATACAGCGGCGCCTCGACGCCCGCGCCGCGCACCGCGACGGCGAGTCCGTCCACGATCTGCGCGGCCATCTCCACCAGCGCGGCGTTGATGATCGTGGCATTCTCCCGCTGCAGCAGGCCGAGCCGGCCGATCTGATGCGACAGGCTGATCATCATATCGGGGGCCTCGGCGGCGATGATCTCGGCCGCGCGCATCTCGTGCTCCGCGCTGACCGGCGAGAACACCGAGGAGATCGCGACGCTGCGCACCCCGTGGTCGAGCATATCGCGTGCGGCCGAACGGATTTCGTTCTCATCCGGCTCCGAGATCGGCTGACCGTCGTATTCGAATCCGCCGTGGCACAGATACGGCCGCCCCGCCACGGCCCGCACCAGCGACGCCGGCCAGTCCACCATCGGCGGCAGCGCGGCGGTCGCCGGCAATCCCAGGCGCAGGGCCGCGGTCGGCGCGAGCCGGTTCGCCTCGACAAGAGCGTTGATGAAATGCGTCGTGCCGATCATCACCGCCCGCACGTCCGCGGGGTTCACACCGGAACCGCGTTCGAGTTCGCCCAGTGCGGTCATGATTCCGGAGGTGACATCCTCGGTGGTCGGCGTCTTGACAGTGGATACGACCTCCGCTCCGTCCATCAGGACCGCGTCGGTATTGGTTCCACCGACGTCGATGCCAATGCGCATGGGGTCAGCCTAAACCCTTTGCTGCGGAGCCACATTGGCAACTTCCGGTTCGGTGTCGTGGCTACCGAATCCGCGCAGCAGCCCGATCCGGTCCGCGAGCAGGTAGAGCACGAACGCGGCCACCAGCGCATTGACGCTGGGCAGGCCGAACTTCACGTACTTGCCGAACAGGGCGGCCAGCAGCCAGATCACCAGGGTGGCGGGTACCCACACGGGCGAGGTCGCGGGCAGGGCGGCACCGGATTCGGCGAGCTGCGATCGCCACCTGCGCACCACGTAGTACTCGGCGACCATGATCGCGGGAATCGGCGGGAACGCCACGGCGAGCAGATTGAGGAAATCGGTGTACCGGGACAGGATTCCGGCCGCGCCCAGCACGCTACCGATCACGCCGACCACGATGGACACCCAGGCGCGGTGCACCCGGTATCCCGACACCGTCTTCACGAAATTGGCCAAACCCAAAGAGGATACGTACAGATTCCAGTCGTTGACCTTGAGCGCGGCGACCACGATCACCAGCACGCCGATCCAGCCGGTGGACGAGGTGACAATCGTGGCAACGTCTTTGCTGTGCAGGGCATGGGCGAGCAGCACGCCGATCGAACCGATCACCCACTCGCCGAGGGTGATTCCCACGATGGTCTGCTTGACGACGTCGGTGGGCGAGCGGTTGAAGCGGGTCATATCCGGAGTGATCACCGCCCCTACCATGAACTGCCCGGCGACCAGCGTGACGGCCTGCACGAGACCCAGTCGCGGTCCGGGGGCCGCATCGGTCAGCAGCTCACCCAGGTCGTGGCGGCTCAGCTCGACCACCACCGAGACCCCGGCCAGAATGATGAAGGCGGGCACGGTGATATAGGCGGTCCAGGCCATCCAGCGGAATCCGTAGGTGACGATCAGGGTGACCAGCAGGCCGAACAGCATCGACCAACCCCATACCGGCAGTCCGCCGAGAATCTTGGCCAGGCTCTTACCCGCGAGCTGCGATTGCACCCCGAACCAGCCGGTCGCGCTCAACCCGATGACCAGGGCCACCACCGCCGCACCGCCCTGACCGAATCCGGTCCAGCGGCTGAGCAGCGAGGTCGACAGCCCCTCGCGCTGGCCGATGATACCGACCGCGATCGAAACGAACTCCAGCACAACGGCTCCCAGCGTGAACGCCAGAAATGCCTGCCAGAACGGTAATCCGAACCCCAGCGTCGCGCCCAGGAGGAACTGGCTCAGCCCCGAGATCTGGCCGAATCGCTGGGTAGCCACCGAAAGCCACGGATAGCGCGCCGATTCCGGGACGCGGGACAGTGCGTGGTCGTCGTGCCCGAGTGGGGCGGCGGTCATTGATGATCCCCCTGATTTCCGTTGTAGCGTAGCGGGATTCGCATGCTACTGAGATTCGTGTCTGAAACCCTATGTGCGATCGGCACGGTCGGCGCGGCCGGGATGTGCACTTCGCCCGGAAAGGGGGTGGGGGCGGGTTCGTCTGCTTTCTTCCCTTTGTGCCAGCCGCTCGTTCGGCGGGCGTCGGCTGTGCAGTCCGCACGTGGACGATATGTGTTCGGAAATCTACGGTCTGGTCAACTGCGGGTCGCGCTCATCACCGAGGAAGGGGGAACAGCCGTGTTCATGGGGATCCTTCGCGGCCTTCGTGCGCGTCACCCGGGGGGAGAGCACAGCGCGCCGAAGGTCGAGACCGGCTGTCAGCGCTGTCCGACCTGCGGCACACCGGCCGGACATCAGGGGCTGGACTGGCTGACCGGACTGCTCGACCGCCGGACCTGGCACCACCGCGCGGATCTGGCGCTGGCCGCGGCGACGACGCGCCGCGAACCGATCACCCTGCTCATCGCCGATCTCGACCGGTTCAAGCTGATCAACGACGAGCACGGCCATCTCGCCGGGGACAATGCGCTGCGTCAGGTCGCGGGCATCCTGAGTTCGGTGACCCGGCGAACCGATCTGGTGGCCCGCTACGGCGGCGACGAATTCCTGGTACTGATGCCCGGCACCGCGGCCGACGATGCGCTCGCGGTGGCCCGCGACCTCAACGTCCGGCTGAATTCGGCACGGTTACGCACCGTCAGCGCGCGCGACGGTGAGACCACGCTGACCGGCCTGTCGGTATCGGTCGGCCTGGCGACCCGCGCCGCCGACGCGCGACTGGAGGGCCTGCTGCTGGCCGCCGACGCGGCCCTGCTGGCCGCCAAGCGCAACGGCCGCGCCCAAACCTGCATGGGCGCCGCCGGACAGGGCTGGACCTTCGATCAAGTGGTCCACCCCTTCGCCCTGCCCGCGTGAAACTCACCCCACGAGAACCGGTTCCGCGACCAAGCCAGGGCCGACATGAGACTCGGTCCGCACGAACAAGTTCCGCGAACCTGGCCGAGGTCGGCGTGAGACTCAGTCGGCGAGAACCAGTTCCGCGAACCGGGCCAGGGCCAGCACGAGATCGTCGGAGTGC
The DNA here is from genome assembly GCF_044454005.1 of Nocardia sp. NPDC051570. Lineage (NCBI taxonomy): Bacteria > Bacillati > Actinomycetota > Actinomycetes > Mycobacteriales > Nocardiaceae > Nocardia > Nocardia sp. NPDC051570. Next base: position 292,396 of record NZ_JBITDI010000008.1, read on the forward strand.
CGCGGGCCCACGATCTGCATGCCGACGGGCAGACCGGCGGCGGTGGCGCCGACCGGAATGCTGATCGCGGGCTGCTGGGTCAGGTTGAACGGGTAGGTGAACGGCGTCCACTGCGGCCAGCTGTGCAGATCGCTGCCGGGCGGCACGTCGTGGCCCGCGTCGAAGGCGGTGATCGGCATGGTCGGGGTGATCAGCACGTCATAGGCGGTGTGGAAGGCGCCCATCACGATGCCGATCTCGGCGGCGATGCCACGGGCGTCCAGATAGTCCACCGCACCGAGGGCCTGCCCCCGATCCCACACCTTCCCCAGTTCCGGATCGACCCGATCCCGTGTTCCCGCAGGGAACTTCGACAGCATCGTCGCCGCACCCGCCGCCCACATCCGCTCGAAGGCCTCGAGCGGATCGGCGAATCCGGGGTCGGCGGCCAGCACCCGCAGCCCCGCCTCGTCGAGCCGGCGCCCCGCCGCCTCGACGATCGCCGCCACCTCCGGATCCACCTCGGCGTAACCGAGCGTCGCCGAATACGCGACCGTCGCGCCGCGCACATCGCGCTGCAGTTGCCCGCGGAAAGTGGTCAGGGTCGGCGCGAGCACGGTCGGATCCCGCGGATCGGGCAGCGACAGGATGTCCATCAGCAGCGCGGCGTCCTCGACCGTGCGCGTCAGCGGCCCGGCGTGTGCCAGCGGCCCGAACGGGCTCGCCGGATACAGCGGTATGCGCCCGTGCGTGGGCTTGAATCCGACGATCCCGCAGAACGAGGCCGGAATGCGTACGCTCCCACCGCCATCGGTGCCCACCGACACCGGTCCCATCCCCGCCGCGACCGCCGCGGCGCTGCCGCCCGACGAGCCGCCCGCGGTCTTCGACGGATCGGCCGGATTACGGGTGATGCCCGTCAGCGGACTATCGGTCACCGCCTTCCATGCCAGCTCCGGCGTGGTCGTCTTGCCGAGGAACACCATGCCGTCCGCGCGCAGCCGCGCGGCGACCGGGCTGTCCACCGGCCACGGCACATCCGCCTCGATGGACGTCGAACCGCGGCGGGTGGGCCAGCCCTCGGTCAGGAAGACGTCCTTGATCGAGATCGGCACGCCGTCGAGCAGGCCCTGCACATGTCCGGAATGCCAGCGCGCCTCGGACTCCTTGGCCTGCACCAGCGCCCGGTCGGGATCGACCAGGCAGAACGCATTCACCGCGGCGTCGCGCTCGGCGATCGCCTCGAGTACCGATCGGGTCGCCTCGACCGGCGACAGCACACCCTGCGAATAGGCGGTGACCAGCTCGACCGCGGTCATCTCCGCCGGCTCGGTGGCGGTGTCGATCTCGGGGTGGGCCATTATCCGACTCCCTTCAGCTGGGCACGTAGCCCAGCCGCTTGTCGACCACGTTGTCCAGTGGCCGGCCATCGATCCACTTCCGGAGGTTATCCGCGAACGCGGTGACGATCTCGTCGCGCCAGCCGCGGAAATCACCGGAATTGTGAGGTGTGACATGGACATTCGGCAGATCCCAGAGCACATGCCCGGCGGGCAGCGGTTCGGGATCGACGACATCGAGCGCCGCACCGGCCAGCGAGCCGGTGCGCAAGGCGGCGACGAGATCGTCTGTCACTACTAGTTCCCCACGACCGACGTTGATGAAACGGGCATGTGGTTTCATCGCCGCGAATGCCCGCGCGTCGAACAGCCGGCGGGTCCGCGACGTGAGCGGCGCGACCGCGATCACATAGTCCGCCGCGGGCAATTCGGCGAACAGATCCGTCCCGACCACGCCGAAGTCGGGATCGTCGGCGCGCGCCGTGCGGCCGAGTCCGCGCACCCGCATCCCGGCCGCGCGCAACAGCCGCGCGATGGCGCGGCCGATCGAACCGGTGCCCACCACGAGCGCCGACGCACCGGCTACCCGCTCGGATTCGCGATGGCGCCAGACATGCCGCTGCTGCAGGCGCAGCGATTCGGGCAGATCCTTGGCGAAGTTGAGAATCTGGGCGAGCACGTATTCGGCGATGGGCGCGTCGAAGATGCCGCGGGTATTGGTGACGACGACCTCGCTGGCGATCAGCTCGTCGAACATCACCGCATCGACACCGGTCGCGCCGACATGCACCCAGCGCAGCCGATCGGCCGCATACCAGGCGCCCGGCACGGCCGCGCTCATGAAGTCGTGGACGAACAGCACCTCGGCGCCGGGCAACGCCGCGGCCAGCTCATCGGCCTCGGCATAGCGAACCGTGGCACACTCGGCCACCGGGCGCATGAGCACCGCATCGGGCCGGGTGCCATCGTGCAGAACAGTGACGGAAGGGCCCTCGAGCACATTGACACATTATGAACGCCTCGTATGATTGTCAACAATCCGATCGTGTGCGGAGGAAAACCCGACTGAACGCGAGAGGGGCCCTCGTGGAGCTGAACTTTCCCGATATCGACGGCCCGGTCGCCCAGCGGGGAATCGGCATCATCGCCCCCTTCGACCTGGCCCTCGAGCGGGAACTGTGGCGTTGGGCACCCCTCGAGGTGAGCCTGCATCTCGCGCGCACACCCTACGAACCGGTGCCGGTCTCCCTGGAGATGGCCGAATTGGTCTCCGACGCAACGCATCTCACCGCGGCAACCCGCAATGTGCTGCACGTCGACCCGGAGGTCATCGCCTATCTGTGCACCTCCGGCAGCTTCATCAAAGGCCTGGCCTACGAGAAGTCGTTGTGCGACACCATCTGTCACGCCGGGGCCCGGGACGCGATCACCACCTCGGGCGCGCTGGTGGAGGCCATTCGCGCCCTGAACCTGAACCGGCTGTCGGTGATCACTCCCTACGACGCGATCCTCACCAACAAGCTGCACGACTTCCTCGCCGAGGTCGGCTGCGCGGTGATCCGATCCGATCATCTGGGTCTGGGCGGCGGCATCTGGAAGGTCAGCTACCGCACCATCGCCGAGCGCATCATCAACGCCGACGACCCGCAGTCGGAGGCGATCTTCGTCAGCTGCACGAATCTGCCGACCTACGATCTGGTCGAACCGCTCGAACAGGCCTTGGGCAAACCGGTACTCACCGCGAATCAGCTCACCATGTGGGCCTGCCTGGGCCGGATGAAACTACCCATGATGGGACCCGGCAAATGGCTCCGGGACGTCTTTTGAAGGAAGCGAGTATGCGAACACCGACGATCGGCTTCATCTACCCCGACCACGCGGCCGAGGACGACTATCCCCGCGCCGCGGCACTGCTCGGCGCGGATCTGCGGGTCGCCCATATCTACGGCACCGATCTGCACGCGGTGCCCGAACTGCTCGATCTGGGCAGCCCGGGCAAGCTGCGCCACGGCGCGGAACTGCTGGTCCCGTACGGGCCGAGCGCCGTCGTCTGGGCGTGCACCTCGGGCAGTTTCGTCTACGGCGCCGACGGCGCGCGCGAGCAGGTGCGCGGACTGGCCGAGGTGACCGGGGTCGCGGCGTCGAGCACCAGCTTCGGCTTCGTGAACGCCGCGCGGGCCCTCGGTGTCGGTACGGTCGCGGTCTGCGCCAGCTATCCCGACGAGCTCGCCGAGCTGTTCGTCGATTTCCTTGCCTGCGAGGGCATTCGGGTTGTATCAATGTCCAGCGCGGGAATCGATACCGCGGCCGAGGTCGGCACGCTCACCCCGGACCGGGTGCGCGCGCTGGCGCTGGCGAACGATCATCGCGATGCCGAGGCACTGCTGATTCCCGATACCGCGATGCACACCGTCGAGGTGCTGCCGGAACTGGAAGCGGCGCTGGGCAAACCGGTGCTCACCGCGAACCAGGTCACCATCTGGGAGGGGATACGGCTGGCCGGATATCCGCCCGGCGACGAGCCGGTCTCGCCCGCCCTCGGCAGGCTCTTCTCGGAAAGGCCGACCCATGCCGGTCATTGAATTCGAACCGGTGAACCGGCAGTCCACGGCGGAGATGATCGCCGACCGGCTGCGTACCGCGATCATGCGCGGCGTACTGGCCCCGGGCGCGCAGCTGGTGGAGGCCGATCTGGCCGCGCAGTTCGACGTCTCGCGCGGGCCGGTGCGCGAGGCCATGCAGCGGCTGGTGTCCGAGGGCCTGCTGCACAGCATCCGCCATCGCGGCATCTTCGTCATCGAGCTCAGCCTCGACGACGTCGTCGACGTGTACCGCGCCCGCACCGCGATCGAGGGCGGCGCACTGGAGCTGATCCTCGATGGTCGCCGCGAGATCGCCTATCGCGCACTGGAATCCAGCGTCTCGGCCATGATCGGCTGCGCCGAGAGCGGTGACGCGGCCGGAGTCTCCGACGCCGATCAGGCCTTCCACGAGGCACTGGTGGACAGCGCGGGCAGCCCGCGGCTGATCCGCGCCGCCCGCACGCTGTTCATCGAGACCCGCATGTGCCTGGGTGCGCTGGAAACGACCTATACCGATGTGCGCATTCAGGTTCAGGAGCATGTGGACCTGCGCGAGGCGATCGGTTCGGGCACCCCCGCCCGGGCCCGCAAGCTGCTCGTCGCGCATATGCACGATGCGGTGGAGCGGCTGCGCGCCCGGCCGTGAGAATCAGCCGATGTACGTCGACTCCAGGACCAGATCCTTCAGCAGGGATTGGTATTCCAGATGCGTCGAGTGTTCGACCGTCCGCCAGGTCGTGCCCTCGTTCTCACGCATGTAGCGCAGATAGTCCGGGGCGCCCGGCACCTTGACGTTATCCGCGACCACCACCGAATCGGGATGTAGCCAACCGGTGGCCAGAATGGTCCGCAGATCGGACAGGTAGGCGGTCTTCATATGGTCGATGAAGACGAAATCCAGGGCGCCCGCGGTGAATCCGTGCTCCTCGGAGAGCGTGCGCACGGTCTGACCACCGTCGCCGATCATGCCGACGACGACGGTGATCCGATTCGACAGACCCGCGTGCGCGATGACGGCGCGCGCGATCTCGGCGTTGGCGGCGTTGGCCTCCACCGAGACCAGCCGGGCTCCCTCGGGCAGGAGACGGCCGGTGCGCACCGCGCTGTATCCGCAGTAGGCGCCGAGTTCCAGGAGCAGTTTCGGAGCGGCCCGGCCGATCGCGGCGTCGAGGATCGTGCCCTTCTCGTCGCCGACGTTCATCAGGATGCTGCGATTGCGAGCGAATCCGTCGATGGTGGCCAGAACGCTCGCGGGATCACCCGCCATGGCATGCGCGAGCACATGGTCCCGCAAGGCGATCTCCCGGCCGTCGCCCACCTGACCGGTGCGCTCCACGTGACGAACGCCCGCGGCGAACCTGAGGAACGACCAGCGCAGGAACGGCATCCGATCGCGCAATCTCGCCACAAGTCCACTGTCCGGCATGCGTCCTCCTTCGGTCGGGACCCCAAGGATAGGAACGAATTGCCCGGCCGCGCAGGACTTCTAGATCATCTCCGCGGGCCGACCCCTATTCGCCGTCGAACAGACCGCGCGGCCGGACCACGAAGACCGGCGAGGAGCGTTTACCCTTCTCCTCCAGCAGCGCAATGGTTTTCCCGTCGGCCGTGATCGCCGCGTGCACGCCCGCGATCCCGAGGGGTTCGAGCCAGCGGCCGTCGCGCAGGGAGGCCGCCTCGGTCTCGGTGATCTCTCGGTGCCCGAATGCCAGCCGGGCCGCGGCATCGATACCGAGGTTCAGGCTCGGATCCTCGGCAAGCTGATCGAGGGTGCGGGCGTGTTCGAGGGTGAACGGCCCCACCCGGGTCCGGCGCAGCGCGGTGAGATGCCCACCGACGCCGAGGCTTTCGCCGAGGTCGCGGGCCAGCGCGCGGATATAGGTGCCCGACGAGCATTCCACCACGACATCCAGATCCACGAATGTGGTTGTGCCGGTATCGATATCGCGTCGCTCGAGGAGATCGAAGCGGCTCACGGTGACCGGGCGGGCGGCCAGCCGCACATCCTCACCCGCCCGTGCCCGCGCATAGGCCCGCTCACCGTCGACCTTGATGGCGCTCACGGTGGCGGGCACCTGCTGGATATCGCCGGTCAATGCGGCCACGCCCGAGGCGATCTCGGCGTCGGTCAGATGCGCCGCGGCCGTCGTCGCGATGACCTCGCCCTCGGCATCGTCGGTGACCGTCGACCGACCCAGCCGGATGGTGGCCGTATACGCCTTGGTGGTGAGGCTGAGCAGGCCCAGCATCTTGGTGGCCCGCTCCACCCCCAGCACCAGCACGCCGGTGGCCATCGGATCCAGCGTTCCGGCATGGCCGATCTTCTTGGTGTGCAACAGCTTCCGGCATTTGGCCACCACATCGTGGCTGGTCCAACCGCCGTCCTTGTCCACGACCAGCAGCCCGCCGAGGGCATCCACCAGCGGGGTCCGCGCCTGCTCCATCAGCCGGTCACGATCGCGGTCAGGATCAGCCCGTCGCTGATCAGCCAGCGGCCGTCGAACGAGCTCAGCGGCGCGCCACCGTCATTGGTCTGGCCGGGCACCAGCAGTTCGCTGTGGAAGGTTCCTGCCGAGCCGCCACCGTCGACGGTGAAGGTGATATGCGCCTCCTCGAAACCCAACCAGCGCAACGTCAACGGGAACCACACCTTATAGGTGGCCTCCTTGGCGCAGAACAGCAGCCGGTCCAGATGCAGCCCGGTCTCCGGAATCGCGGTCTTCAGCCAGTCCCGCTCGGGCGCCAGGCTCACCGAATCCAGCACCCCCTCGGGCAGTGCGGCATGCGGTTCGGCATCGATGCCGATCGAACGCCACCGCAGCCGATGCGCCAGAGCGGCCGCCCGATACCCGTCGCAGTGGGTGAGGCTGCCCACGACCCCGCGCGGGAACAGCGGCATCCCGCGCTCACCCTTGCCGATGGCGACCGGCGGCTCGCCCAGCTGTTCCAGCGCCAGCCGCGCGCAGTGGCGGGCCCCGATGAAATCGCGCCGCCGCTTCTCCACGGACTTCTCGATGAGGTGTTCCTCCCCCGGATGCGCCTTCAGATCCGCCGGATAGTCCAGCAACTCGGCCGCGGCCACACCCTCGGGCAGAATCCTGCCGATGATCCGCGCGGCATTCGCCCGCTCCTCGATGACCGCCTCCTGATTCGACACCTACTTGCCCTCCCGAGCCTATCGGAGCCACCGCCCCCTGCCGACGCCGTTCCCATCCCCGGGACGTCGCGAACCCGCCCCGGCCCGCCGACCTCAGTCCAGCCCGCGGCGCTTATCGGCCGTGCGCCGCATTTCCGCTGCGGCGGCACGCATTTCGGGGGTGACCTTGAAATGGCCGCCCCATTCGTTGAGCTCGCCGGGTGCGTATTCCGGAGTGGGGAGGATCTGGCGCAGCAGCTTGTCGGGCAGGCCGCGGCGCTGCCATTCGCGGGGGTAGCCGAGCGAGACCTCCTCGAACCGGACGCCGTCGTAGTAGGTGGTGCGCGGAATGTGCAGATGGCCGTAGACCGAGCAGACCACGTTGTAGCTGGTATGCCAGTCGGCGGTCAGATCGGTGCCGCACCACAGCGCGAACTCCGGATAGAACAGCATCCGCGTCGCCTCGCGCACGAGCGGGAAGTGGTTGATCAACACCAGCGGCGTCTCGGGTTCGAGCGCGTCCAGGCGGCGCTGGGTGTACTGCACCCTGGCATGACACCAGGCGTCGCGGGTGACGTACGGATCCGGGGCGAGCAGGAATTCGTCGGTGGCGACCACATTGCGGTCGCGGGCCACGGTCAGCGCCTCGGCCTTGGTCGTGGTGCCGTCGGGCCGCCAGGAGTAGTCGTAGAGCACGAACATCGGCACCAGGGTCACCGGCCTGCCGAACTCCTCGGCGCCCGCGCCCTCCCACACCGGGAACGGATCCTCGGGGGTGAGCACGTCCAGATCCCGGCACATCGAGACCAGATAGTCGTAGCGCGCGACCCCGTGCATCTGGACCGCGTCCTTGGCCGTGGTCCACAGCTCGTGGTTGCCGGGCACCCAGATGACCTTGGCGAATCGCTCCCGTAGCGTCGTCAGCGCCCACCGGATATCGTCGGAACGCTCGCCCACATCGCCGGCCACGATCAGCCAGTCCTCGGGCGAATCCGGCCGAATCGCCTCGACCACCGGCTTGTTGCCCTGGTGACCGACGTGAATATCGCTCACCGCCATCAACTTCGGAACCACCCGGCCCAACCCTTCTGCTCGTCGACCGCGACCCTTGCGGAAACCGCGACCCTCGATCCCAGATTCCCACGCGCGATGATCACGCGGCCAACCGAGGCACCTCCGCCCCCACTCGCGCCCAGCGCCCGGATACCGCCCGCGTGCTCACCCCGACCAGCCGCAGCGCCATGAACGCGGCCAATCCGCACCAGATTCCGCCGATCCCCCAGTCCAAGGCCAGTGACAACCAGATCAACGGCAGAAAGCCCAGCAGTGCGGAGCCCATGGTGATGGTGCGCAGATAGGCGGCGTCGCCCGCACCCAGCAGCACCCCGTCCAGGGCGAAGACGACACCACCGGTCGGCAGCAGCGCGATCAGGAACCACCAGATCAGATGCGTGCGGTCGAGGACGTCGGGATCGCTGGTGAACAGACCGGGAATCACCCCGGACCCGGCGGCGAGAACCATCGCCAGCGCGACCGCGAACACCGCCGACCACAGCGTGATCCGCCCGGCCAGCCGCCGCGCCCCCAGGGCGTCGCCCGCCCCGAGCGCCGCACCGGTCAGGGTCTGCGCCGCGATAGCCAGAGAGTCGAGGGTCAGCGCCAGGAAGTACCACAGCTGCAGCACCAGCTGATTCGCCGCTACCGAGGCCGCGCCGAAGCGGGACGCCACCGCACCGGCGGAGACCGCACACACCTGGAAGGCCAGGGTCCGGATGATCAGATCGCGGCTCAGCGCCAATTGGGCCCGGATCACCGCGAGCTGCGGGGTAAGCGAAACCCGTTGGCGCACCAACGCATTCAGGAACAGCCCGGCCGAGACCACCTGTCCGGCCACATTGGCGACCGCGGAACCGGCCAACTCCCATCGCGGCGCCCCGAACAACCCGTGCACCAGGGTCGGGCACAATACCGCCGAAACCAGCAGTCCCGCAATCACATACGCCAACGGCCTTCTGGTCTGCTGCACACCCCGCAACCACCCGTTACCCGCCATGGTGAGCAGGATCAGCGGCACTCCGAACACCGCGATCCGCAACCACATCAACGCCTCGTCGGCGATATCGCCCTCACCAGCCAGCGCATGCGTGATCGGCCCCGCGAAGACCTGCAGTACGACGACGATCAGCAGACCGACCCCGATCGCCACCCAGCTGGCCTGCACCCCTTCGGCCACGGCACCACGCTCGTCACCGGCCCCGTGTCGCCGCGACGACCGCGCGGTCGTGCCATAGCTGAGAAAGGTCAACTGCGAACCGACCTGCGTGAGAATCAACCCACCCACCGCCAACCCCGCCAGTGCCAACGCCCCCAACCGCCCCACCACGGCCATATCGAACAACAGGTAAACCGGTTCCGCGACAAGCACTCCCAACGTCGGAACCGCGATCCCCAGAATCCGCCGCGGCCCCACCCGCCCCGGCGCGACAACCTCCAGCACCCCGCTCACCAGATCCCTCCCGTCTCTGATATCTCGATGCCCACACCTTCGCACAGGGCACCGACAAACATCGGAAGGGTCGATCCGGCCGAAGTTCCGACGGCTACGACAGCGCGGACAACAGCGCGGCGACAAGGGCCTCGGGCGTGCCCTTGGTCGTATATCCCGCGGCGTAGCGATGGCCGCCGCCGCCCAGCCGGGTCGCGACCTGGGCGACGTCCACGCCGTCGTCGGTGCCGACGCCGCTGTCGCGCGAGCGCAGCGAGACCGTCCAGAGCTCCGAGGTGGTGCGAGATTCCTTGAATACGGCCGCGATTCCGGCCTCGGCCGTGGTGCGCACGACGTCGATGACGCTCTCGACCTCCTCCGAGCGCAGGCCGTCGATATCGGTGCGGCGGACGAAGGCGTAGACCAGGCCGACCCCGGCCGCGGCATCGGGTTCGAGCCGAGCGGTGTCCAGTACTCGCGAGAGCATCGGCAGCCAGCCGAACGGATGGGAGTCCATGAGGGTTCTGGTGATCCCGGCACCATCGATACCGGTGGCCAGCAAACGCTCGGCGAGCCGGTGGGTACCGGATCCGGCCCAGCGGAAACAGCCGGTATCGGTGACCAGTCCCGCGAACAGGCAATGCGCCACCGGCCGATCGATCGGCTCACCCCAGGCGTCGAAGACCCGGGCCAGCAGGCTGGTCGTCGACTCGGCGGCGGCATCGATCAGATTCACCGTGCCGAACCGGGTATTGGACCGGTGATGGTCGAGCACGAGCGTCGTGGCCGCACCGGGGATCCGATCGGCCAGCGCGCCGAGCCGCCCGACACTGCCGCAGTCGACCGCGATGAGCAGATCGACCTCGTGCGGCACCTGCGCGGGCGGCACCAGATACTCGATCCCGGGCAGCGACCGCATCGACGCCGGTAACTCCGCGGGATCAGCGAAGGAGACCCGCACCGGCACTCCGCGCCGGGCCAGGACCTGGGCCAGTGCCAGTCCGCTGCCGATGGTGTCGGCATCGGGCTGCACATGACACAACACGGTCACCGACCGCGCGGCGGTCAGTAATTCGACAGCCGCGGCGAGCTCCGCCGCCGGCGTAACTGCAGTCATCGCGGGCCAATCGCGACCGCCGAGGCGGTCAGTCTTCCTCGTCGCGGTCGGACTTGTAGGGATCGGCCTCGCCCGCGTGCTGGGCGTTGGCCGCGACCTGCGCCACCCGCTCGTCCACCGCACGGGCCTTGGCCAGCAGTTCCTCCATCTGCCGCGCCGCGTCCGGGACCGTGTCCAGGATGAAGGCGAGGGTAGGCGTGAACTTGATGCCGGTCGCGGTGCCCACCTTGGTGCGCAGCACGCCCTTGGCCTTCTCCAGCCCCGCCGCGGCGCCCTCGAAATCGGGCTCGACGTCGAGCGACTCGCCCAGCACCGTGTAGTACACGGTCGCCTCTCGCAGATCACCGGTCACCTTGGCGTCGGTGATGGTTACGAAACGCAGCCGCGGATCCTTGATCTCGTATTCGATCGCGTTACCCACGATGGAAACGATCCGCTTCGCGAGTCGGCGTGCTCTGGCCTGGTCCACCATGGCCGACCCTCCTCACTCTTACTCCCGGCGGTCAGGCCGGGTTTCGATTCAGTCTTCGGGTCCGAAGACGCGGCGGCGCACTGCCAGCAACTCTAACTCCGGACGCGCGGCGACGTGGCGTTCACATTTGTCCAGCACCTCTGTGAGATGCCCCATTCCGGAGCTGACCATGGCCACGCCCAGTAGCGTGCGGCGATGCCGGTCATGTTCCCCGCCCTCGGCCGCACACACTCCGAAGCGCTGCAATTCGGCCACGATGGGCCGGATCACCGAGCGCTTCTCCTTCAACGAATGCACATCGCCGAGCAGGATGTCGAACTCCAACGCTCCGACGAACAACGGCTCACCTCTTGATGATTCGTCCTGGTCGACATCGGGCCGGGACCTCTGAGATCTCGAGCATACCGGGGCCAGAGACTCCATATCCCTGGCCCCCGCACGCTTTTCGTCAGGATCAGTCCCGCGGCTTCTCACGAAGCTCGTAGGCCTCGATGATGTCGCCTTCCCTGATGTCGTTGTAGCCGAACGTCATACCACATTCGAAGCCCTCACGGACCTCCGTGGCATCGTCCTTCTCCCGGCGCAGCGACTGGATCGTCGTATCGGCGACCACGACGCTGTCGCGGAGCAGGCGGGCCTTGGCATTGCGCTTGACCGACCCGGAGGTGATCATGCAGCCCGCGATGTTGCCGAACTTCGAGGAGCGGAAGACCGCGCGAATCTCGGCGCGACCCAGCTCGACCTCTTCGTAGATCGGCTTGAGCATGCCCTTGAGGGCCTTTTCGATCTCATCGATGGCCTGGTAGATCACCGAGTAGTACCGGATGTCCACACCCTCGCGGTTGGCCAGCTCGGTCGCCTTGCCCTCGGCCCGGACGTTGAACCCGATGATGATCGCGTTCGACGCCGACGCCAGGTTGACGTTGGTCTCGGTGACGCCACCGACACCGCGGTCGATGACCCGCAGTCGGACCTCGTCGCCGACCTCGATGCCCAGCAGGGCCTCCTCGAGGGCCTCGACCGTACCGGAGTTGTCGCCCTTGAGGATCAGGTTCAGCTCCGAGGTCTCCTTCAGAGCGGCATCCAGATCTTCCAGGCTGATCCGCTTGCGGCTGCGCGCGGCCAGGGCATTGCGCTTACGCGCATTGCGCCGGTCGGCGATCTGCCGGGCGATGCGGTCCTCCTCGACGACGAGCAGGTTGTCACCCGCGCCGGGCACCGACGTGAAGCCGATGACCTGGACCGGACGCGACGGCAGCGCCTCTTCGACGTCCTCGCCGTGCTCGTCGACCATGCGGCGCACGCGACCATAGGCGTCGCCCGCCACGATCGAGTCGCCGACCCGCAGCGTGCCGCGCTGCACCAGCACTGCCGCCACCGGACCACGGCCGCGGTCCAGATGCGCCTCGATGGCGACACCCTGGGCGTCCATATCCGGGTTGGCCCGCAGGTCCAGCGTCGCATCGGCGGTCAGGATGATCGCCTCGAGCAGCTTATCGATGTTGATCGCCTGACGTGCGGAGATGTCGACGAACATCGTGTCGCCGCCGTACTCCTCGGCCACCAGGTTGTACTCGGTCAGCTGCTGCCGGATCTTCTCCGGGTTCGCGCCTTCCTTGTCGATCTTGTTGACCGCGACCACGATCGGCACATCCGCGGCCTGCGCGTGGTTGATGGCCTCCACCGTCTGCGGCATGACGCCGTCGTCGGCGGCGACCACCAGGACCGCGATATCGGTGGCCTTCGCACCACGGGCACGCATGGCGGTGAACGCCTCGTGACCCGGGGTGTCGATGAAGGTGATCAGACGCTCCTCTTCACCGACCTCGGCCATGACCTGGTAGGCGCCGATGTGCTGGGTGATACCGCCGGCCTCGCCCTCGCGGACGTTGGTCTGGCGGATGGTGTCCAGCAGTCGGGTCTTACCGTGATCGACGTGACCCATGACGGTCACGACCGGCGGGCGGATCTGCAGATCGGACTCGTCGCCCTCGTCCTCGCCGTAGGTGAGGTCGAAGCTCTCGAGCAGCTCGCGGTCCTCGTCCTCGGGCGAGACCACGTGCACGACGTAGTTCATCTCGCCACCGAGCAGCTCGAAGATCTCGTCGTTCACCGACTGGGTCGCGGTGACCATCTCACCGAGGTTGAACAGCACCTGCACCAGCGAGGCCGGGTTGGCGTTGATCTTCTCGGCGAAGTCCGACAGCGAGGCGCCGCGAGCGAGACGGATGATCTCGCCGTTGCCGCGGGGCAGCCGCACGCCGCCGACCGACGGGGCCTGCATCGAGTCGTACTCTTGCCGCTTCTGCCGCTTCGACTTACGGCCCTTGCGGGGCGCGCCACCGGGACGACCGAATGCGCCCGCGGCACCGCCGCGACCACCCGGACCACCGGGACGACCGCCGCCGCCACCGGGACGACCCCGGAAGCCACCGGCCGCGGGAGCACCCGCACCGGCACCGCCGCCGCCACCCGGAGCGCCGCCACCGCCGCCGCGGTAGTTACCGCCACCGCCGCCGCCACCACCGGGACGACCCGCGCCGCCGCCGCCGGGAGCACCGCCGGGACGACCCGGACGACCGCCGCCTGCCGGACCCGGACGGGCCGCACGCTGGGGCATCGCACCCGGATTGGGCCGAGGAGGCATCGAACCCGGGCTCGGGCGCGGACCGCCCGGACGCGGGCCGCCGCCCTGCGCGGCCGCCGGACGCTGACCGCCCTGACCACCACCGGGACGCGGGCCCGGCGTCGGCCGGGGACCGCTCTGCGACGGGCCGGGACGCGGACCACCGGGACCGGGCGCCGGACGCGGCGCCGGGCGCTCGCGCTCCGGAGCCGAGGAATACGGATTGTTGCCCACGCGAGGCGCCTTGGGGCCGGGACGCGGACCGCCCGGACGCGGGCCACCGTGGCCCTGGCCACCATGGCCCTGACCACCCTGACCTTGACCCTGACCACCCGAACGCTGTTGCTGCTGCCCGGGACGCGGACCGCCGGGGGCGGGACGCTGATCCTGCTGCGGCTGCGCGGGCTGCGCCGCCGCGGCGGGCGCGGGCGCGGGGGTCGCGGGCTTCGGCACAGCGGGTTTGGGCGCCGGGCCGGGCTTCACCGCGGGGCCGGGACGCGCGCCGGAGGCCTCGGGCTTGGCGGCCGGAGCCTCCGACCGTGCGGCCGGGGCCGATTCCGCGACAACCGGGGCCGGTTTGGCCGGCGCCGGACTGGGCACGGGATTACGCGGTCCGGGACGCGGACCGGGCGTCGCGCCGGACGCGGGCTTGGCCGCCGGGCGCGCCTGGTTCTGACCGGGCTTCGCGGATGACTTGTTGCCGTTGGACGCACCCGACTTCGATGCGAACGACTCCCGAAGCCGACGAGCGACGGGGGCCTCCACCGTCGACGACGCCGACTTCACGAACTCGCCCTGCTCCTTGAGCGTTGCGAGTAGTTCCTTGCTCGTGACACCGAGTTCTTTTGCCAACTCGTGCACGCGGGCCTTGCCTGCCACTGCTCTCCTCACTGAGAGGTCGAGCGTGGCACCCGCCCTAAGGGGACGGTGAGCCCGCACGACCTCCGATTATCTTCGATTGCCGATCATCGTTGGTACTTCATCACGGTGTCTTCATGAGTGCTCGTGCCTGTTCTTCACGTAGTGCTCCAGGGCTGAGATATCCAGTTTTCCGGACACTCTTAGCGCTCTGCCGAACGCTCGGCGCCGTTCTGCATTGCTCAGACAGACCGAAGAGGGGTGCAACCAGGCACCCCTTCCGGGAAGTCTGTGCCGCGGATCGGGAACGACCGCGACGCCGTCTTGCGACGACAGCGCCACGACCCGCAACAGATCGGCGGCCAGCTCGCGTTTCCGACATCCGATGCACGTCCGGACGGGTCCGGAGCACAGAGAGTTCGGAGACTCGCGCTGAGCCTGAGACCACTCTACCGCTGCCACGTCCCGATCTCCGCATCCAGCCCTCTGGTTAGTTACCAACATGTCATCCTGCCGCTACCTCGTATAAGGGGCGAGCGGTTTTCTACCAGCGCTTTTCCTCAGCCCCGATGCGCCTCGGTGCGCACCGAACCGGCCGCGTCCGGGGCCGCATCGGAACGGATATCGATGCGCCAGCCGGTCAATCGCGCCGCGAGCCGCGCGTTCTGGCCTTCCTTGCCGATCGCCAGCGACAGCTGGAAGTCGGGCACCACGACCCGCGCCGCACGCGCCTCCGGATCCACGATCGTGACCGAGACAACCTTCGACGGGCTCAGCGCATTCCCGACGAAGCTCGCCGGATCCTCGGCATAGTCGATGATGTCGATCTTCTCGCCCGCCAGCTCGCTCATCACGTTGCGCACGCGCTGGCCCATGGGCCCGATACACGCACCCTTGGCGTTCACGCCCGGCACGGTGGTCCGCACGGCGATCTTGGAGCGGTGTCCGGCTTCCCGGGCCACTGCCACGATTTCGACCGAGCCATCGGCGATTTCGGGCACCTCGAGGGCGAACAGGCGGCGCACCAGATTCGGATGCGTGCGCGAGAGGGTGATCTGCGGACCGCGCGGACCGCGCGAGACACCGACCACGTAGCACTTGATCCGATCGCCGTGCTCATAGGTCTCGCCCGGCACCTGCTCGGCGGGCGGGATGAGTCCCTCCGCGCCGTGCGCCTCGCTGCCGATGCGCACCACGATGGTGCCGCGGGCGTTCATCCGGGCGTCGCGCTGAACGACGCCGCCGACGATATCGCCCTCGTGCGTGGCGAATTCGCCGAAGGATTTCTCATTCTCGGCATCACGTAGGCGCTGCAGTACGACCTGACGCGCGGTGGTGGCGGCGATGCGGCCGAAACCCTCTGGGGTGTCGTCCCATTCGGAGATCATGTTGCCGTCGGCATCGACCTCACGGGCCATCACCCGCACCACACCGGTCTTCTGGTTGATGTCGATGCGGGCGTTGGGCTCATGGCCCTCGGTGTGCCGGTAGGCGGTCAACAGCGCGGACTCGATCGCGGAGATCACGGTCTCCATCGAGATCCCCTTATCGGCAACGATCGCGCGCAGGGCTTCGATTTCGATGTTCATTCCACGATCCCTTCGGTCGACGCGGCTACAGATTCCTGTGCTTCGGTGGCACCCGGCTCCGGGCGGCCGGGGGCGACTCCCCCGGCGAGTTCCATCTCCGCCGCACCGGGTGGGGAGAATTCCACCTGGACGACGGCCCTGTCGATATCGGCCAGCGGCACGGTGACG
Organism: Nocardia sp. NPDC051570; assembly: GCF_044454005.1. Taxonomy (NCBI): domain Bacteria; kingdom Bacillati; phylum Actinomycetota; class Actinomycetes; order Mycobacteriales; family Nocardiaceae; genus Nocardia; species Nocardia sp. NPDC051570. The sequence continues at coordinate 308,748 of NZ_JBITDI010000008.1, forward strand.
CGATGGGGTTTTCGCTTGCCGCCGAGCACGAGGGCGACCTCGGTCTCGGTGGCCGCGCCGACCCTGGCGTCGAAGCGGTCGCTGTTCTCCGGGGTGGGTGCGCCCGAACGCAAGGTGACCTGGACCTTACGGCCGCGGGCGCGACGCCAGTGCCGGGGTGCGGTCAGCGGGCGATCGATACCGGGCGTGGTGACCTCCAGCAGATACTCGGTCTCACCGAAATCCTCGGCCTCGTCGAACACCTCGGAGACCTCGAAACTCAGTGCCGCGATCTCGTCCAGGTCCACCCCGGAATCGTTGTCCACCACGATCTTTACGCGTGTTTGCGACCGACCGGCAGCCGTGATCGCCACGTCCTCGAGGTCGAATCCTCGGCGCTCGACGAGTCCAGCAACAAGCTGGCTCACCCTTTCCTCGGTCGGCATCGGCATGTGGGGCGGCTCCTGGTTCAGTTGTGACGGGATGCAGTTGTCGATATCGGTCCTGGTCGGACCAAGTCGGTGCGCGGTCTCGGTGGAATACTCCGCCGAAGGTCTAGCGTAACGCGCCCGAAGAGTGTAAAGGACCAGCCAACCTTTTCCAGTTTCCCATGGGCACGCGCACCGCCTCGACAGTCGAAGCGGCAGATCACAGCGTGTCGAGTGGGCTCGGCGATTTGTCTCACCACAATCACTGGCACGATAGAGGCGTGCCGAGCACCGAGATCGTCGTCCCGCCGCCGCAGCGGCCGCGCACTGCCGCAGTGTCCCCGCCCGCCATCAACCGCCGATCCCTGCTGCGGATCGCGGGCGGCGGCGCCCTGGCGATCGGCGCGCTCGGTATGACAGCCTGCGCCGAGGACAAGCCCGCCGGACCGGATGTGCTTCTGGCACAAGAACAGTCGGCGCGCGTGGATGCGGTGTGGGCGAAGGCCGCCGTCGCCGCGACTCCCGACCGGACGGCCGCGCTGACCCTGATCGCGACTCAGCGCACCGAGCACGCCGATGCACTGCGCGCCGAAATCGACCGCGCCCTGGGCGTTTACGGCGACGGCACCAAGCCGAAGTCCAACACCCCACCGGTCACCGTCCCGCTCGCTCCCACATCGCCGCCGACGGTTGCCGCGCTGCGCGATCAGCTCACGCAATCACAACGCGCCGCAGCCGATCTCGCCGCGACGCTGTCCGGATACCGCGCCGGCCTGCTCGCCTCGATCAGCGCCTGCTGCGCCACTCACACGGGAGTCCTGCTCGCATGACCACCACCGATCAGCAATCCCTCACCGACGCCCTGAGCGCCGAATACGAGGCCGTCTACGCCTACGGCGTCATCGCGGCCTACGCCTCCCCCGATCGCAACAAGATCGTCGCGGAATACCTTGCCTCCCACCGCGCCCGCCGCGACGCCACCATCGACACCCTGAAATCCCTCGGCTCCCCCGTCCCCACCCCCGCCGCGGCCTACACACCCCCCTTCCCGGTCAACGACCCCACCCCCGCCGCCAAACTGGCCGCCACCATCGAATCCGACGCCACCACAGCCTGGCGCGCGGTAGTAGAACACGCCACCACCCCCGACCTCCGTCACACCGCCACCGAGGCCCTCACCGAAACCGCCCTCCGCCTGGCGACCTGGCAAGCGATTCTGGGGACGAATCCGGCAACAGCGGCATTCCCAGGGAAGAACTGAGCCGCTCGGATCAGTCGAACAGCTGATCCACGGAGTCCACGGTGGACGCGCGACGGCCCCACATTTCGAGCTGGTCAGGATCCTTACACGAGGTGATCCGGTCCTTGGCGTCCTGAGAAATCGAAATGCCGCGCGAATCCAGAACGGCCAGAAGCAGCCGCGCCTCACCTGCGACAACGCCCTCGGCGACGTAACGCCGGGCGAAATCGCTCTGGTACTCGTAGGTCAGGGCCATCAGCTCCTCCAAACGGTGCCGGGCTGTGACCGACAAGGCCTCAGCCACCATGTCATAGTACATTTTGGCCTGCTCATCCCCGGTTTCGTGGAGCCCGGCGAGTAGTGCGGTCAACACGGCATCCGCATCGGGCCCTTCACCGTGCGCGATCGCGGACAGCACGGCTCGCTCCGGGACAGCCACCGCCTCGACTGGGTCGGTTACCGCAGGTATGCGATCCGGCCCGAGCACCAAAGGACGTAGCACCAACCCGGGGTGCCCGAGATCTATCGGCCGTCGGCACCATGCCGCAACGCCGAGCTTCGGAGCTATCACCAGCAGATACGTCGGGCATTGCAATCGCGATCGAAGAGTGGCCAGGTAGACCGGCCACTTCCAATGGCGTGAATCATCGTATCCGCGTTGGATTTCCACGCAGATACCAATCAATGCCCGACCATTCCCGTCATACAACGCGAACGCGCTGTCACCCCGAAACTCCTTCGGACCGACATCGGTGAAATCACACGGCTCGGCATGCGCCCGTTCGTAATCGGGCACCTTCTCGCCGAACACGTGCATCAGATACCAGGCCGCCAGCATCGGCTGCGACCGAAACAGCTCAACCAAACTCTCGTGCTGGTGAGTGGGCATGCAGCGGACAGTACGCGGAGGTACCGACAAGTCCGTTCACGGTCGAATGTCCAATTGAGACAAGGGATCCGGCCCATCGGCGTGCGCAAATCAACACGCCCATAGCCGCGCCCAACGCCGCTACGAAACGCCGCGGTCCTCGTCGCTGAATCGCATGTGCGCCAACACCTCGAACGCCGACTCGACTGTGCGGACCGGAGGATCGTCGTCGAGGTCTCCGAATTCATCGGTCACCCACGAAGTATCCGCCGCCGGGTTGTCCGACGAAAGTCGGACAACCCGCCGCCTCAGCTACGCGCCTTGTCCAGCACCGCGCGCACGGCCTGCTCGGCCGGGATCTCCTCGCCCGTGCCCGCGAACCGGTCGCGCAGTTCGACCTTGCCCTCGGCCCAGCCGCGGCCGACCACCAGCACCAGCGGCATGCCCAGCAGTTCGGCGTCCTTGAACTTCACACCCGGCGAGGCGGTGCGGTCGTCGAGCAGGACCTCGAGTCCGGCGGAATCGAGTTCGGCCGCAACCTGTTCCGCGCCCGCGCGGGCCGCGTCGTCCTTGTTGGCGATGACCACGTGCACGTCGAAGGGCGCGACCTCCCCGGGCCAGCGCAGCCCCTTGTCGTCGTGCAGCTGCTCGGCCAGCACCGCGACCATGCGCGATACGCCGATGCCGTAGGAGCCCATGGTCAACCGCACCGGCTTGCCGTTCTCGCCGAGCACATCGACCTCGAAGGCATCGGTGTACTTGTAGCCGAGCTGGAAGATATGGCCGATCTCGATGCCGCGCGCCGCATGCAGCACGCCGCGCCCATCGGGCGAGGGGTCACCGTCGCGGACCTCGGCGGCCTCGATCGTGCCGTCGGGGGTGAAGTCGCGCCCCGCGACCAGGCCGACCACATGCTTACCGGGCGCGTCGGCGCCGGTGATCCACGCGGTGCCGCTCACCACCCGCGGATCCACCAGATACCGAACCCCGTTGTCCTGCAGCGCCTTCGGGCCGATATAGCCCTTCACCAGGAACGGATTGGCCCGGAAGTCCTCCTCGGTGAGCAGCTCCACCTCGGCGGGCTCGAGCGCCGCACCGAGCCGCTTGTCGTCGACCTCGCGGTCGCCGGGCACGCCGATGCCGACGATCTCGGTCTTACCGTCGGGATGATGCAGCTTGACCATCACGTTCTTCAACGTGTCGGCCGCGGTGATCGCCCGCCCGAACTGCTCGGCCACCGCGGAATTCGCCCATTCGACCAGCGTCGCGATGGTCGGGGTGCCGCGCGTCTCGTGGACCTGCGCCGCGGGCTGCCCCTCGATCGGGATCTCCGGCGGCGCGGCCGTGACCACGGCCTCGACATTCGCGGCGTAGCCGGACTCGCGGCAGATCACGTAGGTGTCCTCGCCGACCGGGCTGTCGGCCAGGAACTCCTCCGACGCGCTACCACCCATCGCCCCCGAGGTGGCCGACACGATCACGTATTCCACCCCGAGCCGATCGAAGATCCGCTTGTAGGCCTCGCGATGCGCGTTGTAGCTGGTCTTCAGGCCATCCTCGTCGAGATCGAACGAGTAGGAGTCCTTCATGACGAATTCGCGCCCGCGCAGGATGCCCGCGCGCGGCCGCTCCTCGTCGCGGTACTTGGTCTGGATCTGGTACAGCATGACCGGAAGATCCTTGTAGGAGTTGTACTCACCCTTCACGGTGAGCGCGAACAGCTCCTCATGCGTCGGCCCGAGCAGGTAGTCGCCCTTCTTGCGGTCCTGCAGCCGGAACAGGCTGTCGCCGTACTCGGTCCACCGCTTGGTCGTCTCGTACGGCTCGCGCGGCAGCAGCGCCGGCAGCGAGATCTCCTGCGCGCCGATCCCGTTCATCTCCTCCCGCACCACATTCTCGATCTTGCGCAGCACGCGCAGACCCAGCGGCAGCCACGAGTACACGCCCGGCGCGATGCGGCGGACGTATCCGGCGCGCACGAGAAGCTTGTGGCTGGGCACCTCGGCGTCGGCGGGATCGTCGCGCAGGGTACGCAGGAACAGGTGGGAGAGACGGGTGATCACGGCTGCACAGCGTAGCCCGTGCTCCGGCGTTGCCGGAAAGGCATCAGTCAATTCGGCACGAACGGGGGCTCTGCGTGGTTACGCAAGCTACCGCCTCCGAGCCCTGACCGTTCGCGCCGGTACCGTATCGACTCGTGCTGGTGATCCTGCCTCCCTCCGAAACCAAGTCCGACGGCGGTGAACTCGGTCCGCTCGAGTTGGACGCGCTGTCGTTGCCACAGCTCACCGCCGTGCGCGACAAGCTGGTCACCGAGCTGATCTCGCTGGCCGACGATGCCGACGCCGCGCGGACCGCGCTGGGCCTGGGTAAGGGCGCCGATGCGGAGATCGCCCGCAACGCGGCGCTGCGGACCTCCGCGACGCGCCCCGCGCTGACGCGCTATACCGGTGTGCTCTACGACGCACTCGACGCCACCTCGTTCACCGAGCCACAGCGGGACAAGGCCTTCGCGCGGCTGGCCATCGGCTCGGCCCTGTTCGGCATGGTCCGGGCATCCGATCCGATTCCGGCCTACCGGCTCTCGGGCGGATCGAAGCTGCCCGGCCTGCCGACCCTGGCGTCGGTCTGGAAGCCCGCCCTGGTTCCGGCCCTGCGCGAGGAGACCGCCGGAGAGCTGGTGGTCGATCTGCGCTCGGGGACCTATCAGCAGCTGGGCCGCATTCCCGGCGCGATCACCGCGACCGTGCTCACCGAGCGCCCCGACGGAACCCGCACCGTGGTGAGCCACTTCAACAAGCATCACAAGGGCCTGCTCGCCCGCGCCCTGGTACTGACCCGCTCGGAACCCGCCACCGTGCGCGATCTGGCGAAGGTGGCCGAAAAGGCCGGGCTGCGAGTGGAAATCGCGTCGTCCACGGAATTGCTCGTGCTCACCTGAACGATGGCGGCGCGTCCGCGGCCGCGCTGCCCCAGGCGGGATCGGCGGTGCCGGAGAGTGTGTAATCCAGTGTGCCGCCGTTGGTGACGAACGATTCCGGCAGCCACGGCTTGGTCCAGGACTGCCCGTTGACCGCCAGCGCGGTCACATACGGTCGGCCCGGGCCCGCATTCGGTGCGTCGACGGTGATGGTCCGCCCGCCCGGTCGGGTGATGGTGGCGCTGGTGAACAGTGGACTGTTCAACACCAATTCGGCCCGCCCCGGGATCATCGGATACATGCCCAGGGCGGCCCATACGTACCACGACGACATCTCGCCGAGATCGTCGTTGCCGACCAGACCGTTCGGCCCCGCTCGAAACAGTTGTCCGCGTGCGCGATCGACGAGGGCCTGCGTCTTGGCGGGCGCGCCGGTGTAGGTGTAGATCCACGGCGTCTGCAGGGTCGGCTCGTTGCCCAGGAATGCGTACGGCTCTTTGGTTCCCACATTGAGTTTGGTGAAAAACGTGTCCAGCCTCGTGTTCACGGCATCGTCGCCGCCGAGCGCATCGATCAGCCCGCGCAGGTCGTAGGGCACCATCCAGGTGTATTGCGCCCCATTGCCTTCCACATAACCGTCCGGACTGGCCGGATCGAAGGTCGGGGCGAAGGCGCCGTTCACATCACGAGGCCGCAGATAGCCTGTCCCCGGATCGAACAGAGTGTGCCAGTTCCGTGCTCGCGTCAGGAACTCCTCGCGCATCGGGATATCGCGGAGCCGGTCGGCCAATTGGGCGATGGCGAAGTCCGCGCTGGTGTACTCCAGCGTGTCCGATGCCTGGCCCGGCACATAGCCACGCAGCCGATAGTCGATCAGGCCCGGCCGCTCCTCATAGCCCTGACCGTTCACCCCCGGCGTGCTCGCCCCCACCGCCATCTGGGATAAGGCCTGTGTCGCGTCGAAATCCGTTGCGCCGAAGGCATATATAGAGGACACGATGATGTGATAAGGATCGCCGTTCATCACACCCGTGTAGTCGTTGGCGACCGTCCAGCGATCCCATGCCCCGCCCTCACGCGCGAAAACCGTCATGCTGCGGGCGATATCGGCGGCCTCCCGCGGCGCCAGCAATGCCAGTAACTGGACCTCGCTGCGATAGATATCCCAGCCGGAGAAGTTGGTATAGATCGGATGGCGTGGATCCGTGGTGTGCATCGCCTTGTCGAATCCGGCGTAGCGGCCGTCGACATCGGAGAAGATATTCGGTTGCAGCAGAGCGTGATACAGGGCGGTGTAGAAGGTGCGGCGCTGATCATCGGTGCCCCCGGTGACCCGGATCTGGTTCAGCCGGGCATTCCACGCCGCCCGGGCATCGGTACGCACCCGATCGATATCGGGCGTCCCGCCCTCGGCCGCGAGATTGGCCCTCGCCCCGTCGATCGACACGAAGGACAGGCCCACTTGCATCGTGACGGAGGCGCCGGCCTCGAAGCCGACATACGCCCCGACGCCGGGCGCGGGCGCCACGGCGTCGATCGGCCGCATCGACAGCGATTGCGGGACAAGGGCCTCGGCCGCATCGAGCACCGGATTCGCTGGGGCGCTACCGCTTTCGGCCGTCCGATTCGCGGTGACGACGTCGTCGTGCCAGGTGCCGAAACGCTGGAAGGGCCGGTCGAACCGGGCATGGAAGTAGACCGTATAGGAGCTGCGGGTGCCGCAGAACCTGCCGCTGCGCGCCGAACCCTCGATGTAGTCCGGCCCGATCGTGACATGCGCGTCCTCGGTCCCCATGACCGAGCCGGCGACATTCACCAGCAGCGTCGCCGGCGCGCCGGGCGGATAGCTGAAGCGTCCCGTGCCGGTGCGCTGCGTCGCGCCCAGCTCGACCCGAACGCCGTCGGACAGGGCGACGCGATAGCTTCCGGGCTCGGCCTGCTCATCGGCGTGCGAGAACGTCGACACGTACTTCTGCGGAAGGCTCGCGGGGGAATCGGTGACGTCCCCGATCGTCGGCATGAAGGGAAAGTCCTGATAGGTATCGCACCCCGCGCCCGACAGGTGGGTGAGACTGAATCCCTTGATCCGGTTGTCGTCGTAGAAGTATCCGCCGTGCTGGGCGGTGACCGTATCCGGACTCCACTGCACCATGCCGAACGGCACATCGGCCCCCGGGAACGTATTGCCCGCGCCGCCACCGGTTCCCATATCCTGGTCGCCGGGTTGGGTGCCGACGCGCGGTTCGACCCACCGCGCCAGGTCCTGCCCGCCGTCGGGCGCCGCCGACACCGCCGGAACCAGTGGCCCGGCCGTCAGCACCGAGACCGCGCCCACTACCGCGGCGACACGCCTGAATCTGCGAACGGCCGTCCTATCGCGCTGCGCCATCGTCGCAGGGCCTTCCTGTCGTCGGATTCGATCACTTCATGACCTGCGATAGACATTCGTTGTCACCGCGCACGAGGATGGGAGCCCGAACACGGCATATTGCCCGAAATGAATTCGGGATCATCGGCGACGTAAACTCTCGAAGCACAAAGGGTGACGGGAGCCTTTCTCGATCAGCGAATTTCGGAATAACCACGATGTAACCAACTGCAATACTTGGGATATCGCGATCGGTGTCGTAATGTTGGCGCGGCGCGTGGACAGCGTCATCATTCCGATGTATTTCCGAGGAGATTGGCGTGGGTAGACATGCCACCCGAGAAGACAAAAGGGCCCGCGAGGAAAAGTCTCTGCGCGACCTGATCGACCGCCTCATCACGGACTACGGAAGCACGTACTCCCCCTGGGAGATCGAGGATGCCGTGGCGGCGGCGCTGGGCCGCTTCGAAGGGCATTCGGTGCGTGATTTCGTGCCGATCCTGGTGGAGCGGATCGTGCGGCGAGATCTGGACGACGCACCGAGTCCACCGGAAGAGAGTGCTCCGCAAGAGATGCCGAGCGAGATCGAGACCATCGGTTTCACCGCCCGGCTACGGGATTATCTGCCGCCACCATGGTCCGCACGCACGCTGGCCCTCCCCCTGGGCATCGTCGCACTGGTCGCGATCATCGCCGTGACGATCGGAGCGCCCGGAACCGCCCCAACTCCGCCCCCGACCGCCGCGCCGACGGTCGTGCGTGGCGTGGTCGGCTCGGAGAAGAGCGCCTTCTTCGCCGATCCCCGAGTGGTCGACGCCTTGGCGCGCAAGGGAATTCGGGTCGAGGCCGAACCCGCCGGATCTCGGCAGATCGCCACCTCGGTGGATCTGGGCAGATACGATTTCGCCTTCCCGTCCAGCGCCCCCGCGGCCGAACGAATCCTGCGCCAGCGCAATCCGACCGCGAAGTACACACCCTTCTCCTCCCCGATGGCGATCGCGACATTCGCCCCGATCGCCGATCTGCTCACCAAGGCGGGCGTCGTGCGGCCGGGGCCCGTCCCGACCTTCGATATGAACCGCTATCTGGACCTCGTCGCCACCGGCACGCAGTGGGATCGGTTGCCCGGCAACACCAGCTATCCGGTCCGCAAGAACATCCTGGTCTCCACGACCGATCCGCGGACCTCCAATTCCGCGGCGATGTATCTGGCCATCGCGAGCTATGCCGCCAACGACAATACGGTGGTGCGCGGTGCGACCGCCGAGGAATTCGTGCTCGGCAAGATCGCGAAACTATTCGTCGGCCAAGGCTTTTCGGACAACTCCAGCGGGGGACCCTTCGCCCAGTATCTGTCGGCGGGCATGGGCCCGACCCCGCTGGTGCTGAGTTACGAGGCCCAGTACGTCGAGGCCGCCGTCGCGGGCCGGACCACGCCCGATATGGTCCTGATGTACCCGTCGCCCACGGTCCTGTCCCGACATACCCTGATCCCGCTCACCCCGGCGGGCGATCGGATCGGCCGTCTGCTCACCACCGACCCCGAACTGCAGGATCTCGCCGCCGAACACGGCTTCCGCACCGACGACCCGGCCCGCTTCACGCGCGTGACCACCGCGCACCACATTCCCGTCGCCGGTGAGCTCATCGACGTCGTCGACCCACCGGCCTACGACACCCTCGAACATCTCCTCGACGGAGTCGCCAGGTCCTACAACTGAGTGACGCACGTAACTCCGCTCGAGCCCGCCTTTTGGAATGGTGCTATATCTTGATCAGTCCCCAACGCGGGTGCGCGGTCGAGGTAAGGGCGGTCATACGATGCCCAATAGTCGCTCGTCAGTTCTGGCCTGGTGGTACGACCGGGCCGATTATCGGTGGGTAGTCGGGTTTCTCGAATCCCATTCCGTGGTGGGCTGGACCAAAGTCATCGTCGGCGTGGGCGGTCTGATGATGTCCCTCAATGCCGTGCTGATGGCACTCACACCGGCCGGTGTGAGCGGAGTCATAGGAATGTCGACGGATATCGTGGCCGCCGCGATCGGGGGTTTATGGGCGCTGCGGTGGTGGTTGCTGCCCTGGCCGAGCGAGGGTGAATCGATCACCTGGATCGCGCTGATCGATATCGTCGTCACAGCCGACAGCCTGATGGTCCACGACCGCGTGCTCGGGGCGATGGGGGTCCTCATGCTGGTCGCCACCGGCACCTACGCGGCGGTCTTCCACAGCCCGCGCGTACTGGCCATGAACGTCGGCTGGTCGCTGCTGTCGATCGTGATCCTGTCGATCCTCACGGTCCGAGGCGGCGGCCGCTGGCAGGGCGATATCGCGCTGGGGATGGCGCTCGTCATCGCCAACATCGCCCTCATCGGCCTGGTACTCCCCACGATGCAGCTGTCCCATCTGCTGCTGCGCCTGGATACGGTGTCCGATCCGCTCACCCGACTGCTGAACAGGCGAGGCCTGGACTCGCAGCTGGCCCATTACTCCGGCACCTACCGGCACGCCGCCGACTATGCGATAACCCTGGACCTCGACCGCTTCAAGCGAGTGAACGACACCTACGGCCACCCCTTCGGTGACGAGGTCCTCAAGCGCACCGCCGACCGCCTACGCTCCGCCGCCGATTCCGACGCCCTCATCGCCCGCACCGGCGGCGAGGAATTCGTGATCGTCGGCTCGGCTCGCAACGAACCCCCCGCCGAGATCGCCGAACGCCTCCGCACCGCCCTCGAGACGATGTCCGGCCTCCCGGTCACCATCACCGCCAGTCTCGGCGTAGCCCTTTTCCCCGCCCCCGGCCCCACCGACCGCCGCTCCCGCTACGAAACCCTACGAGCCTCCGACGCCGCGATGTACCAAGCAAAACGACTGGGCGGCAATACCGTAGTGGCCACCGAAACAGCTCAAGCCATTCCGAGCTAGTCAATCCGGCAGCGGCGGAACGAGTTCCACCCAATACGCATGCCGCACCGCATCCCATACCGTCGCCAGCTCCGGCATCCGCTCCCGAGCCTCCGCCAGATCCGGGCAGTGATCCGCGCCGAACGCAACGACCACGGCTCCATCGGAGATGTTGTGCACGGCCATGATTCGGATCCGACAGCGATACAGTTCCCAGGTAACTCGCCACCCATCGATCTCGGTTCGACGGATGTTATGCGCAGTCCGCCCCGAGCTGCTGTCCGTGTCCGCACTCACGATTCCCTCCCTCGAGTCTGTGGTGGTCTGCACCCGCCGCCGGGGAATGTCGACCCGGCGGCGGGGCTGAGGAAACGTTAGGGCGGGACGAAAGGCCTGGCGGGTACGTTCCATACCCCTTGCCTCGCGGTTACGCTGGACCCAATCGAACAGGCTCCGAAGGGAGTGCGGTCGTGAACAATCCGGGTGACGAGACGCCGATCGGCAAGCGGATCAAAGGCCTGCGTGAGCGGGCGGGGATGTCGCGGCCGGTATTGGCCGGGCTGGTCGGGCGGTCGGCCGAGTGGTTGAAGGCGGTCGAGAGCGGGCGGATCCAGCCGCCGCGGTTGCCCATGCTGTTGCGCATCGCCCGGTCCTTGGACCTGCAGGACCTCGCCGAGCTGACCGGTAACGATCATGCCGTACCGGTCTCGGTATTCGCGGGAGAACGACATTCCGCCTTGAACGATGTCCAGCAGGCGCTCACCGACTTTCGATTGTCGCCCGCCGATCACCAGATCAGCATCGAACATGTGGCAGAGCGGCTACGTCAGGCCTGGACCATCCGGCATGCCAGCCCCGATCATCGCACCCAACTGGGCGCGCTATTGCCCGGCCTGATTCGTGATGCCCAAACCGCCGCTTGCACAAGGGATGAGGATCGTAGGCAGGCGCGGCGACTCCTGGCAGGCGTATATCAGTTGGCCGATTTCTATGTGGCGTATCAGCCTGCGCCCGAACTAGTTTGGCTGGTCGCCGATCGTGCTCTGAACGAGGCCACCGAGGCCGACGATCCGTATGTCGTCGCATGCAGTGCGTGGGCCATGGTGCAGGCGCTGCGGGACTCGGGCCGGTGGCTCGAGGCAATCACTCTGGCCCGCAACGCATTACAGCAGCTGACACCCTATCTCGATCGGGACGGCACCCCGGACGACTGGCATGGAATCACCGGGGCCTTGGAAGCGGAGATCGCCTACGTCAACGCCAGACGAGGCCGCCTCGGCGAGGCGTGGGCACTTTGGGAACGAGCCGACCGCAGGGCGCATCGTCTCGGTCCGGAGTACCGGCACATCCAAACCTCGTTCTCGACAGCGGTAATGGCCGCCCATGCCACCACCCTCGGAGTGGAGCTACACCGGCCGGGAGAGGCCCTTCGGGCAGCCAAGGGCTTCGATGCCGACCGAATAACCTCGATCCCCCGCCGCGGCCGCCATTTCATCGAGGTCGCCCGGGCCTACTTCCAGCGTGGCGAATCCACCGCCGCCCTTGCCCTTTTGGACAAATCGGAACGAACCGCCCCGGAGACGATCCGCTACAACGGATATGCCCGCGACATGCTGCACGCATTGCTGAAGCAACCGCCGTCGGGCATGCGCGCCGACGTCCGCAACCTCAGCGAACGCGTGGGCTTGTTCCCCTGATGCCCCCAGCTCACTCCATCGCACGAAACTCGACGACCGACCGTGACCCAGCGGGCGTCACCGAACCGACTACCAACCCCACCGACTCCGCCAGACCGCCCAATTGCCCCAAGGTCCGTTCCCGGCCACGGACATAGCAGAGCATGCGCAGATCACCTTCGGTGTCGAAAGCCCCGCCGATGTGGTCGACCACGAGCACCTTTCCCGTATCCGCGGCCGCGTCGGCGCAGCGTCGCAGGATGCGGTGGGCGGCGTCGTCATCCCAGTCGTGGAGGATGCCCGACAGTAGGTAGCCGCCCGCGCCGGTGGGCAGCGGGTCGAAGAACGTGCCCGCGTGGGTGTCGGCGCGGTCGTCCAAACCCGCTGTGGTGAGGGCTTTCTGGGCTCGGGCGATCGGGCCCGCCAGGTCGAGGACCGTTCCGCGCAGGTCGCTGTGGGCGCGCAGGAGGGCCGTCAGCAGGGTGGCATCGCCGCCGCCCACGTCGACGACGTGACCCAGTGCGCCCCAAGGGTATGCGGCGGCCACCGCGGGCGCGTCCGCCACCAGCCTCGCCCCCATCAGAGTGTCGAACGATGCCGCACGCGCCGGATCGGCCGACAGGTCCTCCCAGAATGTCGTACCGAACCGACGCGTGAATGCGGGCTCGGCGGTGCGCACGGTGTGCAGCAGTTCGACGAAGCACAGATCGGCGCGCCCGACGGCACCTTCCAGATCGAGCCACGCCCGCACCCCATTCGGATCATCGTCGCGCAGACCCTCACCCAGCGCCGTCAGATCGAAGCTCCTATCCTCCGCGCGAGCCAGCACCCCAGCAGTCACCAGATGCCCCATCACCCTCCCGAGCGAATCCGCATCGGCGCCCACCACCTCGGCCAGCGCCCCGGCGGTCCGCGAGCCCGCAGCGATGTGATCGGCCAGCCGCAATGTCGCCGCCACCCGAATGGCCATCGGAGTCACCAGATCCGCGGCCGCCCACAACCCGCCACCCCACCCGCTCGACTGCTCTGACACGAGGCCTCCTCATTCGATCGCGGTGGTTCGAATCTCGTTGTGTAACAGTTCGATCAGAGCCGGGAACCGCCCTTCCAGGTCCGCACGCCGCAGCTGTGCCATATTGCTGTTACCCCGGTCGACCTGGCGGATCAGCCCGGCCCGGCGCAGCACCCGGAAGTGGTGCGTGAGAGTGGCTTTCGAGACCGGGAGACCGAAGGAGCTGCAGTGGCGTTCGGCGCCGTCGGGCTCGGCGACCAGGGTGAGCACCACACGGCGGCGGTGCGGGTCGGCCAATGCGGCGAAGATCGCACCCAGATCCATCTCGTCCGGGGCGGGTTCGTCACTGTTCGGCACGGCGGACTCCTCACGCGAGGTACGTCTTGCATCATACCTCATGGTCGATTATCGTCCGAGGTATGGCAGAATTCGTACCTTCGCCCGAATCACCCTACGCCCTGGTCGGTTTCGCTCGCCCCAAACCGGAGCGGGCCGACGAACTCCGGAAGCTGCTGCTGTCATTCGTCGCCCCGACCCGCGAGGAGGACGGCGCGCTCGAGTACCACTTCCACGAGGACAGCAACGATCCCGGCGCCTTCGTCTTCTACGAGGTGTGGCGCTCGAAGGCCGATCTCGACAGGCATCTGGCACTGCCCCACATGAAGGAATTCTGGGATAACCGCATGGACTATCTGCGGCAGGATCTCGACATTCGCTTCCTGACCATGCACAGCCCGTATCCCCGCTCGATCGTCTAGCTACAGTGGTCCGATGAGCGACGCGGAGATGGACCCCGAGGTGATCGAGCTGGCGACGAAGGTATTCGCCGCGGCGCGGAGCGGGGATGGGGATGCGTTGGCGGCGTATATCGATGCGGGCGTGCCGGTGAATCTGACCAATGAGCGCGGCGATACGTTGCTGATGCTGGCGGCGTATCACGGACATTCGACGGCCGTGCGGACGCTGCTGGACAAGGGGGCCGATCCGAATCGCGTCAATGATCGCGGGCAGACTCCGTTGGCGGGTGTCGTATTCAAAGGCGAGGACGAGATCGTGCGGATCCTGGTGGCGGCGGGTGCGGATCCGGATGCGGGCACGCCCTCCGCGCGGGATTCGGCGACGATGTTCGGAAAGGCCGAATTGCTGGCGCTTTTCGGTTGAGCCGGTCGAGAGCGGGATGACGCCCTCGACCGACGGTCACCCTAGCTGCTGGGTACCAGGCACTGCAGCACGGACACCACGACCGCGAGCAGCAGGGAGACGGCCTCCTTGGAGGTGGCGTCCGCCTTGTCCGCGGGCTTCTTGCTCAGCGTGTCCATGACATTCTGAATATCGCTGGAGAACACGTCCTTATCCTTCACCAGCTTGCCGATGACGGCCTTCGCGGCGGCATCGTCGAGTTCACTCACCTGGGTGAGAGCCTTGCCGACCATGCCCGCGATCTCTTTTCCGCTCTGTGCGGACGGCAGGCCCACCAGCGTGCCCTGCACCTTCTCCGGCAGCGCCTTCTGGATGGCGCCGACCTGTTTCCCGCATGCCTCCGTCATCGATTCCGCTCGCACCGGCGCCTGCGAACTCTGAATTCCCACAACCAAAGCCGCGGCCGTCGCGATCGTGCCGAGACCGAGACCGATTTCCGCCCATCGTCGCCGAACACTCGCCGACAACTTCATTCGACGCTCCTCCTGTATGTCGTGTACCGACCTGACAGCAACAGCAGTGGAACGAACAGCGAGCAACCCTATCCCGGCATCCGCGACAATCAGCGCAGGCGCGCGATCACCTTCGCCAAGGGATACAGGTCGGTGTGGGCGGCCGTGAAATACGTGATGCCGTATTCCTCGCGCAACCGTCGCAGGGCGTCGGCGATCTGATCCTCGGAGCCGTGCACGACATTCGGCAGCGTGCGCAATTGCTCATCGGAGTAATCCGGATAGAACTTACGATCGGGAGCGCCGGAACCGGTGATCTGGACCGACAGCAGCATCAGATTGAGCTCCAGATCCGCGAATCGGTCACCCGCGGCACGGCGGATGAATGCGACCCGTTCGGGCAGGCTGCCTGCCACCGCGGGATCCTCGCCCGGAACGACCCCGGACAGGCCGACGATATCCGCATGCCGCGCGCCCAGGCTCAGCAGCCGATCGCCCCTGCCCGCGATCGCGATCGGGAGATCCGATCGCGCGGGCCGCGGCCGATGGTCCGGATCGGCCAGCAGCCGCCGCACCTCGACGATCGTCCGTCCCAGATGTGAGACGCGTTCTCCCGCACGGGGAAACGGTATTCCGGCCGCCTCGAATTCGGCCTTCTCGTAACCGGCCCCGAGGCCCAGTTCGAACCGGCCGTCGGTGAGCTGATCGACCGCCGCCACATCACGTGCGAGCAGGGCGGGCCGCGCGAATCCGGCATTGAGCACGAAGGTGCCCAACCGCACCCGCCGGGTCACCTCCGCGGCGGACATCAGCGCGGGGAACGGCGCCACCATGCCCAGATGATCCGGGACGAGCAAGGTGTCGTAGCCGAGATCCTCGACCTCCCGAACAGTCCGCTGCCACTCACGTCTGGATTCCGAGGTGCGCACGCTCACGCCGAAACGGAAGTCCCGCATGACATCTCCCTTCGTCACGAATCGTTCGGGATCCAGCCTTCCCCAACGGCGACGTGGATGCACGGGCTTTCATTCGAGCGCGATAGCATCCAATCGGATCCGCAGGAATTCCGCCGAGATCACCGGCGGCAGACCCGATACCCGGCCGATCGGTGGTTCCAGCGGGGTCACCCGCGCGTCGTGATCCAGCTCGTAGAAGTAGATCAGCGAGACCAGATCCTCCTCCGGCGCCCGCTGCTGCGGCGGCAGCACCCGATGCCGGCCCGACGGCCAGCGCAGGCCGCTCCAATGTGCCAGCAGGTCACCGATGTTCACGGTCAGCGCCTCGGGATCGTAAGGGGCGTCGGCCCATCCACCCGCCTCGGTGTAGACCTGCAATCCGCCCGCCCCGGGTTCCCGATCGAGCACGGTGACCGTACCGAAATCGGTATGCGGCCCGATCCGGAACTGCCCGGGCTCCGGGGTCCCGACCTCGGTCAGCGGCGGATAATGGTTGATATTGCACGTCCAGGTGGGCCGAGTCGCCAAGTGCCCGAAGGGATTCGACGGCAGCGCCAGCGCCGCCGCGAACAGGGCCAGCAGCTCATCGGACAGCACCCGCATCGCATCGGTGTAGGCGATCAGCAGCTCGCGCAGCTCGGCGACCTCATCCGGCCACGCATTGGGCAGAAACCACACCTCATCGACGGCGGCGTCGCCGGTCCGGGTATCGGCCCCGACCGCGAAGGTCTCCTTCAGATCCGGCGGCGTCGCAGTCCCCTCGGCGTATCCATTGGCCTCCCGGCCGGGCCCGATCCACCCGCGCCCGCCGACCCCGACCGCATACCGCTGCTTGACCCGCTCCGGCAGCGCGAAGAACCGCCGCGCCGCGGCCCGCACCGCCCCCGGCAGTTCCGCGGGCACCCCATGCCCGCGCACCAGCAGAAATCCGGCCCGCCGCAGCCCCTCGTCCACGGCACGGCAGACCTCGGCGGCATCGGAACCACCGCAGCGCCATCGGGCCAGATCGACCGTCGCTATCGCATCGCTCACTCCACGACCCCGATATCCTCGAACCACAGCTCGGGCCGTTCGGCGATGAACTTCTTCATCATCTCGACGCACCGCGGATCGTCCACGACCGTGATCGAGACCCCGTTCTCGGCCAGCCATTCGTGGCCGCCGTGGAAGGTCGCGGCCTCGCCGATGACGACCGCGCCGATGCCGAACTGGCGGACCAGGCCGCTGCAGTACCAGCACGGCGACAGTGTGGTCACCATGATGGTGTCACGGTAGTCGCGCCGACGGCCCGCGTTGCGGAAGGCATCGGTCTCGGCGTGCATGCTCGGATCATCGTTCTGGACGCGCCGATTGTGCCCGCGCCCCAGCAGATTTCCCGCGCTGTCGAACAGGGCGGCCCCGATCGGGATACCACCCTCGGCCAGCCCCCGTTGCGCTTCCTCGTACGCCGCCTCCAGCAAGTGTTCGGTAACCATGCCGATCATGCTGCCACCACCCGGGCACGGATCCGAGTGCGAGCGAAGATCAGATACACCGCCGCCGACAGCACGAACCCGACAAAGAAGGTGATATCACCCAATTCGGGCACGACCCGCACGGCATAGCCGACGAATCTGCTCTGATCGGAGAACAGCAGCACCGAGACGACCAGACCGACGATGAACGCCGCGATGAGGCGGTCTCGGTAGGTCGTCATCGTTCGCGAGTCTCCTCCAGCACTGTTCGACCCAGCAGCAGATACCGTTGCGGGTCACGGCGTTTCAGGTATTGCGCGTAACAGATCCCGATCAGCGCCACCGTGGCCACCAGCCATGGCGTGAGTTTCAGCAGGAGCGAATTCGCCTCGGTACCCGCGGCGGTGTTCATGTTCACGATGAGCAGCCCCACCACGCCCAGCATCGCCAGTCCGCCGAACAGCGGTGCCACCAGCGTCTTGAACCAGTGCCGAGATTCGGGATGGTGGTTGCGGAAGTAGGCCAGCACCGCGAACGAACACACCGACTGCACGACCAGGATCGCCATCGTGCCCAGAATCGCCAGCAGCGTATAGATGCCGTTGTAGGGATCCTTGCCGGCCAGCCCCATCGCCAGCACGATCAGCGCGGCCACCACGGTCTGCACCAGTCCGGCGATATGCGGCGAGCCGTGCCTGGGATGGGTGCGCCCGACCGTGCGCTGGAGCACCGGCAGCACCCCCTCGCGCCCGAGCGCGTACAGATAGCGGGCCGCGCAGTTGTGGAAGGCCATGCCGCAGGCCAGCGATCCGGTGATCATCAGCCACTGCATGGTGTTCACGGCCCAGTGCCCGACATAGCGGGTGGTGGGTTCGAAGAAGACGTTCATCGGACGGTCCGAACCCGCCAGTGACAGCGCCTGATCGGCGCCGCTGCCCGAGATCGCCATCCAGGATACGAAGACGTAGAACACGCCCACCCCGAGCACGGCGATCATGGTGGCGCGCGGGATGATTCGCTTCGGATCGCGCGATTCCTCACCGTACATCGCCGTCGATTCGAAGCCGACCCACGACCAGAACGCGAAGAACAGCCCCAAACCCGCTGAGGCGCCGTGGAATACGTTCACCGGATTGAGCGGGGTGAGCGAAAACCCGTCGGGCCCACCGCCGTGCAGCGCCACCGACACCGCCATCACGGCAAGCACCGTCACCTCGGTGGCCAGCAGCACCACCAGCAGCTTCTCGGCCAGCGCGACGCCGAACCAGGTGCCGATCGCGTTGATCGCCAGCATCACGATCGCGAACACCCACCACGGAATGTGCACGCCCACTTGATCGGTGAAGGTATTGGTGGCGAAGCTGGCGAAGATGCCGACCAGCGACGGCTCGAACACCATATACGCGAACGCCGCCAGCAGTCCGGCCGCCAGCCCCACGGTACGGCCCAGCCCGAAGGAGATGAATCCGTAGAACGCACCGGTCGCGGTGATGTGCTTGGACATGGTGGTGAACCCGACCGAGAACACCGCCAGCACCACCATCGCGATGAGAAAGGCGGCGGGCGTGCCGATTCCGCTGCCCGAGGCCATCATGAACGGCACGTTGCCGGTCATCGCGGTGATCGGGGCGGCGGTCGCGATCGCCATGAACACCACGCCGAGTAGGCCGATCGCATTGGGTTTGAGTCGATGGACCGCTCGCTCATCCTCGACGCCCGACGGCGGGACCGTCCTGATGTTCATTACGCAACTCCTCACATCCGGTCGACAGACCTGGGGTGAATTGTCGGGAACAGAATGTTGCGTGCGGATGAAACGGAGTTACCAGCGGCGACGAAGTGTGTGACTCGGGCCACATTGGCAACGTTTCGGCCGGAATGCCGCGCGTGAGATTACGGTTCGTCGGGTGTGGCGGCAAGATCGCGGATGAGTAATGCCGTATGCAGTGAGGTACGCACCTCCCCGTCGTCGAGGTCGACATCCAGAATGCGCTCGATGCGGGCCAGCCGGTCGTAGAGGGTGGGGCGACTGATGTTCATGCGGCGGGCCAATTCGGTCTTATTGCCCGCGACGTCGAGGAACTGCCGCAGCGTGGTGGCCAGATCGCCGCGATGGCGAATGTCGTGGCGCAGCAACGCGCTCAGCTCGGTCTCGGCGAAGCGCTGCACGCCGGGTTCGTTGCGGATCAGCGACAGCAGCCCGCGCAGCCGCACATCGCCGCTGCGGTAGAACGGGCGCGGCTGCACCGGATTCAGCGAGAGCGCCACCTCGGCCACATGCCCGGCATGGGTGAGCTCGCGGGCGGTGTCGAGCAGCGACTCCGAATCCGCGCCCACGCCGATCGCCACCCGAGTCACCCCGTCCACGCGACGCACCTCGGCGGCCACCGCCGCGCAGACCTGCGCGAGCCGCTCGTCGAGATCCCCGGCCCGCCCGAGGGCGAGGACGAGGGTGATCCGCTGATGGTCGGCCGCGCTCAGGGCCGTCGCCTTGGCCAGGGCCACACCGTGCCCGACCGCGTCGAGCAGCGCCGCGCCGCGCCGCTGCCGGGCGACCGGATCGGCCTCCGAAGGCGCGGCGATATGCACGGCCAGCGGCACATAGCGGGCCCGGCGCGCCAACCCCAGGGCCGCCGCGCGCGCCACGGCATCCTGTTCGTCGGCGAGGCGGCCGCTGACCATATCGTCGACGAGTCCGGTCTGGGCCTGCCGATGCAATCCGAAGCGGTCCCGCTCGATCATCCGGTGCAGGGTCAGCGTCTGCGCGGCCCGCTCGAGCACCATACGGGCGCGGGCGTTGGGAATTCTGTTGGAGCGCAGGATGAGTCGGCCCCAGCGCTCGGTATGGGGGCCGACCGGAACGACATTGTGATCATCGGAGAGCATGCGGGAGGTGGCTTCCCAGTTCTCCAGCAGTGCCGCCGCGGAGCTGTGCCGGGCGGTCAGGGTGAGTACGCGATGGGCCAGATCCTCCAGGATCACCGACGAATCCAGGAGATTCGCCGCGGTTTTCACGATCTCGGCCAGCGACGCGCGGCGCACGCTGAGCGCGGTGAAGGTCTCGTGCACCGATTGCGCGAATTCGAGTTCGGCGTATTGGTCGGCCACGATCACCCGATGCACCGCCTCGGTGACCTCCACGAAGCGGGTGATCCGCCGCAGCGCCACCACCGGCAGTCCGAGCCGGTCGGCCGCGGCGGCGATATGTGGGCCCAATTCGGCGACATAGCTGCCCAATTCGACGACCAGGCCCGAAACACCTGCTCCGGCAAGTGATTCCAGATAGCCGATACTGGCCGGGGCGCCGTGCGCCAGCGGCCCTCCGGTGGTGAGGATGAGCTCGCGCCCGGAGAGCAGTGTCGCCATATCGGCGATCTCGCCGACGTGCACCCACCGCACCGGCCGCGACAGCCCCGCCGCGCCACCCACCACCTCGGGCTCGCCCGCGCGGACCACGGGCATGGCAAGGACATCGGCTACGGTCGGCATCAACACCGACGAATCGTAATACGAAATGTCCGATCGTCGACGTTTTGTCGGGAGAATGCCCCGCCGATCGGGGAGATAGTTGCTCCAGGGCCGGCGTCGCCCCGGCGACAGCATGCCGGGATCCGCACGATCCGATGAGGACAGTCCCGCTGACCGGAACGAGGAGAATCCCATGCAGACCATTGCGCACTGGGTGGACGGCAAGCCGTTCACCGGCACCGGCGAGGCGAGCCTGCCGGTCACCAATCCGGCGACGGGCGTGGTGAGCGGGCAGGTGGCCCTGGCGACCGCCGCGGATGTGCGGGTGGCCGTCGAGGCGGCGGCCGCGGCGTTTCCGGCGTGGCGCGATACCTCGCTGACCCGTCGCACCCAGATTCTGTTCCAGTTCCGCGAGCTGCTCAACGAGCGCAAGGGCGAGCTCGCGGCGCTGGTCACCGCCGAGCACGGCAAGGTGCTCGCCGATGCGCTCGGTGAGGTCACCCGCGGCCTGGAGGTCATCGAATTCGCCTGCGGCATACCGCATCTGCTCAAGGGCGGCTTCACCGAGAACGCCTCGACCAAGGTCGACATCTTCTCCATCCGCCAGCCGCTGGGGCCGGTGGCGATCATCTCGCCGTTCAACTTCCCGGCCATGGTGCCGATGTGGTTCTTCCCGGTCGCCATCGCGGCCGGGAACACCGTGGTGCTCAAGCCGAGTGAGAAGGATCCCTCGGCGTCGCTGTGGCTGGCGCGGCTGTGGGCCGAGGCCGGACTGCCCGACGGGGTCTTCAACGTGGTGCAGGGCGATAAGGTCGCGGTCGACGAACTGCTGGACAATCCGGGCATCAAGGCGGTGTCGTTCGTCGGCTCGACCCCGATCGCCCGCTACGTCTACCAGCGCGGCACCGCGGCCGGAAAGCGGGTGCAGGCGCTGGGCGGGGCGAAGAACCATATGGTCGTACTCCCCGACGCCGATCTGGACCTGGCCGCCGACGCCGCGGTCAACGCCGGATTCGGCTCGGCGGGCGAACGCTGCATGGCGATCAGCGTGGTGGTCGCGGTGGGCGAGGTCGCCGACGATCTGGTGTCCCGGATCACCCAGCGCGCCACCACCATTCGCACCGGTGACGGCACCCGCGGCACCGATATGGGACCGCTGGTGACCCGCCAGCACCGTGATCGGGTCGCCGACTACATCGGCGCGGGCGAATCCGAGGGCGCCGCCGTGGTTCTCGATGGACGCGGTATCAGCGTCGACGGCGAGGCGGACGGATTCTGGCTCGGGCCGACGATTCTCGACCACGTGCGCCCGGAGATGAGCGTCTATACCGATGAGATCTTCGGCCCCGTGCTGTCGGTGGTGCGCGTCGAAACCTACGACGAGGCACTGGCTTTGATCAACGCCAATCCCTACGGCAACGGCACCGCGATCTTCACCAACGACGGCGGCGCGGCCCGGCGCTTCCATACCGAGGTCGAGGTCGGCATGGTCGGCATCAACGTGCCGATCCCGGTTCCCATGGCCTACTACAGCTTCGGCGGCTGGAAGGCGTCGCTGTTCGGCGATTCGCACGCCCACGGCGCGGACGGTGTGCAGTTCTACACCCGCACCAAGGCCGTCACCAGCCGCTGGCTCGATCCCAGCCACGGCGGCCTGAATCTCGGCTTCCCGCAGAACAACTGACGGAGGACCACGCCATGACACTTCCCAACGGACTCACCGTCGAGGCGGCACGCGCCGAGGCCGAGCGCGCCTACGATCTGGATCGCCGGCATGTCTTCCACTCCTGGTCCGCGCAGAAGCAGCTGCGGCCCATGACGATCACCGCCGCGCAGGGCAGCTACGTATGGGACGGCGAGGGTCGGCGGCTGCTGGACTTCTCCTCCCAGATGGTCAATACCAATATCGGCCATCAGCATCCGAAAGTCGTCGCGGCCATCGCGGAACAGGCCGCGAAGCTGTGCACGATCGCGCCGGGGCATGTGAACGCGGCACGCTCGGAGGCGGCGCGGCTGATCGCCGAGCGGACCCCGGGCGAGCTGGACCGGATCTTCTTCACCAACGGCGGCGCGGACGCCGTCGAACATGCGGTACGGATGGCGCGCCTGCACACCGGCCGGCCGAAGGTGTTGTCGCGCTACCGCTCCTATCACGGCGGCACCGATACCGCGATCAACCTGACCGGTGATCCGCGCCGGTGGCCCAACGATCGCGGCGCGGCCGGGGTGGTGCACTTCTTCGGGCCGTTCCTGTATCGCTCGAAGTTCCACTCCGGCAACGAGATCGAGGAGTCGCAACGCGCACTGGCGCATCTCGAGGACGTGATCGCGTTCGAGGGTCCCGAGACCATCGCGGCGATCGCGCTGGAGTCGGTGCCGGGCACGGCCGGAATCATGGTGCCGCCGCCGGGATATCTGGCCGGGGTGCGTGAGCTGTGCGATCGGCACGGCATCGTCTTCATCGCCGATGAGGTGATGGCCGGATTCGGACGGACCGGAAAGTGGTTCGCCATCCAGCATGTCGATGTGGTCCCGGATCTGATCACCTTCGCCAAGGGTGTGAACTCCGGCTATGTGCCCCTCGGCGGCGTCGCGATCGGTCCCCGGATCGCCGAAACCTTCGACGAGCGGGCCTATCCGGGCGGGCTGACCTATTCGGGACATCCGCTGGCGACGGCCGCCGCGGTCGCGACCATCACCACGATGACCGAGGAGGGCATCGTCGAGAACGCGGCCGAGATCGGTGCGCGGGTACTGGGACCGGGTCTGCGGGGACTGGCCGAGCGGCATCCGAGCATCGGCGAGGTCCGCGGGCTCGGGGTGTTCTGGGCGCTCGAGCTCGTGCGCGACCGGGCGACCCGGGAACCACTGGCGCCCTACGGCGGGACGAGCCCGGCCATGACCGAGGTGGTCACCGCGTGCCGCGAGGCCGGACTGCTGATGTTCGTGAACTTCAACCGGCTGCATGTGGTCCCGCCGTGCACGATCACCGAATCCGAGGCCAAGGAGGGCCTGACCATCCTCGACGAGGCTCTCACCGTGGCCGATCGTTACACCGTGTGAGTCCGCCCGCGCGCGGTACCGTGAACAGCATGCCGTTCCAGCCTCAGCGGTGGTCCCCGCCGTCGGCGACACCGCGCGCCCGCGAAACCCACAGCACCCCACCGATGCCCGCGCCGCGGCTGCTGCCGCTGCCGAGGGTGGGGCCGGAGGATGTGGTGCTCGCGCCGGACGGCAGGGTGATCACCGGGGTGGCGGGCGGCGCGGTGTTCGCGGTCGATCCCGTCGGCGGCAGCGTCGAGAAGATCACCGATACCGGCGGGCGGCCGCTGGGCTTGCACGCCGGTCCCGATGGCTCCCTGCTGATCTGCGACGCCGAGCGGGGCCTGCTGCGCCTGGACCAACCGCACGGCACGCTCGAGGTCATCGTCGACGAGGTCGACGGGCAGCGACTTTCGTTCGCCAGCAACGTCGTCGAGGATTCCGACGGCACCGTCTACTTCTCCTCCTCCTCGAACCGTTACCCGCTCGACCGCTACATGGGCGACTTCCTCGAAGGCTCGCATACCGGCCGCCTGTTCCGTCGCGGTCCCGACGGCAAGGTCGAAACCCTGTTGGACGGACTGAAATTCGCCAACGGCATCGTCGTCGCCCCCGACCGATCCTGCGTACTCGTCGCCGAGACCGGCGGCTATCGCATCGCCCGCTACTGGCTCACGGGCCCGGATGCCGGTACCTCGGACCATCTGATCGACAACCTGCCCGGCTTCCCCGACAACATGGGTCTGGGATCCGACGGGCTGGTGTGGGTCACGCTGTTCACTCCGCGAAATCCGTTGCTGGACAGCCTGCTTCCCCTCCCTGGCATCCTCCGCAGTCTGGTCTGGGCGATCCCTCAACCGCTGCGACCCCAACCCGTCAAGACCGCTTGGGTCCAGGCCTATGATTTCGACGGAAAGCTCATCCACGACCTCCAGCGCGAGGGCGACGACTACGCGATGGTCACCGGCGTCGCCGAACGCGACGGCACCCTGTATCTGGGCAGTCTGAGCGAACGCTCGATCGCGGTCATCCGGCTGCCGGAGTGAGCTGCATCCCGTGCGGGCTCCGGTCGAAAAGCCGTGCGCCGACCCGTCGTTCGAGCGCGGCGAGCTGCTGACTGAGACTCGGCTGCGCGATCCGCAACCGCCGCGCGGCCTCGGTGATACCGCCCGTCTCCGCGATCGCGGAAAAGTACCGCAGATGCCGAAGGTCGATCTCCGGAAACCGATCCATAACACCCTCCACATGCGGACGCCCATCCCATGTCCCCGCCCGGTCCGCCCAGCGGGCCGGGCGGGGTCACCCCTGCTGCGACTCCTCCTGAGCATGCTGCGCCTGCGCCAGCTGCTGAGGCGTATAGCTCAGCGACAGCGCGATCACCCCCACGACCACCACCGCCACGGCACAGACGAACAGCACCAACGTATACCCACTACTCAGCGCCGCGATCTGCGTCGAATTCATCTCGGCGGCCTTGCCGTTGATACCGCCACGAGACAAGGTGCGGGACAGGGCGACCGGGCTCAGCAGGCCGATGGCCACCGGACCGCCGAGGTTGAAGGCCATCTGGCCGATCGCGGTCAGTGGCCCGATGTTGCCCACCGGAACCCCGACCAGCAGGCACAGCGGAACAACCACCATCGCGATACCGACGCCGAAACCGATGACCGGCAACAGGATCAGCAGCGTCGGAACATAGGAGACGTTCTGGTCCAGTGTGGAACCGAAGAACAACCCGACCGCCAGCACCACGGCCGAACCGGAGAGCAGCCAGCGTGGCCGCACCAGTTGCGACAGCTTCGACGACGCCGCACCACCGACGCCGACGCCGAGGGTGAACGGGATCGCCGTCGCACCGGCCATCAGCGGGCTGTAGCCGAGCACGTTCTGCAGGAACTGGGCGACGTAGAAGGTCATCGCGCCCATGACACCGCCGACCAGTACACACGCCGCGAAGGTCACCACACGATCGCGCTTATCGAACAGCGACCACGGCAGCAGCGGATTGTCGACATGCCGTTCGGCGAAGACGAACACCACCAGCAGCAGCACACCCACCGCGACCGCACCCAGGATGATCGGATTCGTCCATCCCATATCGGGACCCTCGGTCGCGCCGAAGACGATCGCCACACATCCGAGGGTCCCCAGGATCGCACCGCGCACATCGAGCGAGAGCCGGACATGGGCGGTATCGCGCAGCCGGTAGACCGCCCCGAGCACGATCAGCGCCCCGATCGGCACGTTGATCCAGAAGATGAGCCGCCAATCCAACTGCGTCAGCGCCCCGCCGACGATGAGCCCACCGACCGATCCGACGGCCATCATCGAACCGAAGATCGCCACCGCCTGATTGCGCGCCGGTCCGGGCGCGAAGGTGCTGACCACCAGCGCCATCGCGGTCGGCGCCGCGATCGCCGCGCCCGCGCCCTGAATCGCGCGCGCCGCCAGCAACATCCAGTCGGTCTGCGCCGAACCGCACAGCGCCGAGGCGAGTGTGAACAGCGCGACGCCCACGATGAGCATCCGCTTGCGGCCGAAGACGTCGCCGAGCCGGCCGCCGAGCAGCATCAGCCCCGCGAAGGGCAGACCGTAGGCGGTCACGGTCCACGCGCTGGCGGCATTGGACAGATGCAGATGTTCCTGCAACCGCGGAATCGCGAAGATGACGACGGTGCCGTCGAGCACCACCATCAGATTCAACCCGCTGAGCACCAGGATCGGCAGCCCGAAGGCCCGCTTGGTCACCGGATAATGCGTCGTCGCAGCGGGGTTATCGAGCACAGTGACTCACTGTATCGGATATCCGGAGCCGCCCCGGCGGACCTCTGGCCTGCCATCACAGGCTGCCCGCGGTGAAGGCGGCGGTGGGGCCGATGACGATGATCGCCGGAGGTCGGATCGCCTCGGCGCGAACACGGTCGGCCACCGTGGCCAGGTCCGCACGAACCACCCGCTGGGTGCGCAGGCTGCCCTCCTGAATCACGATCACCGGCGTATCCGCGGGTCGGCCGCCGCCCATCAGCGCCGAGGCGAACTGTTCGATCCGCTCGACCGCCATCAGCAGCACGATGGTCCCGCGCAGGCGGGCCAGCGCCGGCCAATCCACGAGCGAATCGGGATGATCGGGTGCGACATGCCCGCTGACCACCACGAATTCATGAGTCACCCCGCGATGGGTGACCGGAACCCCGGCCAATGCGGGCACCGAGATCGCACTGGTCACCCCGGGCACCACGGTCACCGGCACCCCAGCCTCGACACATGCCTCGAGCTCCTCGTAGCCGCGACCGAAGACATACGGATCGCCGCCCTTGAGCCGCACCACGAACTTCCCGGCCTTCGCGCCCGCGATGAGCGCGTCGTTGATCGCCTCCTGGGCCATGGCCCGCCCGTAGGGAATCTTCGCGGCATCGATCACCTCGACCTCGGGCGAGAGTTCCGCGAGCAGTTCGGGCGGTGCGAGCCGGTCGGCGACAACGAGATTCGCCCGCGCCAGCAGCCGCCGCCCGCGCACGGTGATCAGATCGGGATCGCCGGGCCCGCCACCGATCAGCGCCACCCCGGGCGCCATCGGATCCGCGTCCTCGGTGACCACCCCGGACTGCAGTGCCTCCAGCAGCGCGGTGCGCACCGCGGCCGACCGCCGATGCCGCCCGCTGGCCAGCACACCCAGGGTCAGGCCCTCGTAGCGCGCGGTCGCCGGGGTGACGGCCGTCCCGAGTCGGGCATTGTCGGCGCGCACGCAGAAGATGCGCCGGCGCGTGGCCTCCTCGACGACGGCCGCATTGGTATCCGGCTCGCTCGTGCAGGCCATCGCGTACCAGGCCGCGTCGAGATCACCGTCGGCGTAGTCGCGCAGCTCGAGGGTGATCTGTCCGCCGGTGACCATCCCCTCGACGGCCGGGGTCACCGCGCGGCTGATCACATGCACCTGCGCGCCGGAGGAGATCAGCAGCCCGAGGCGGCGCTGCGCGACGGTGCCGCCGCCGACCACCACGACTCGGCGGCCCGCGAGATCGAGCCCGACCAAGTAGTTCGGATCGCCGGCATGCTGGTCGTCAGGGGTGTACGGCACAAGGTTCGAGCCTACGACCCGCCACGGTGGTGTTCGGCATAGGACTCCATATACGCCCGCACCTCGGCCTGTCGGTACGCCAGATCCTGATTGCGATTCTCGAGCGCGATGGCCGCACCCATGCTCGGGGTATCGAGGTTGTGCCACAACACCTCCTTGGTGTTGCGCAGCCCGAAAGTGGTGTAGCCGGCGAGGGTCGTCGCGGTGGCGAGCGCCTCGTCCCACAGCCGATCGTCGTCGACGACGCGGGAGATGATGCCCATCCGTTCGGCCTCCTCCGCATCGACCGTGCGACCGGTGAGGATCATGTCGAAGGCCCGGGCGGCCCCGATCAGTCGCGGCAGCAGATAGCTCACGCCCGCATCGGTTCCGGTGAGACCGGTGCGGATGAACGCCGAACAGAACGAGGCGCTGCGCCCGGCGAACCGCAGATCACAGGCCAATGCGAGCGACAGCCCGCCGCCGAACGCGGCGCCGTTGACCGCCGCGATCACGACCTGCGGTGTGGCGCGCAGATGTTCGGTGAGGCTGGCCAGGAAGTTCTGCCCCGTCTGCCCCGCCGGAAAGCGCCGGTGCGCACCGGGTTCCGGGGTCGACCCGTAATCCTTCAGATCCAGTCCGGCGCAGAAGCCGCGCCCCGCACCGGTCAGGATGACGACCTTGCAGTCGTCATCGGCGGCCACCGCATCGAGCGCGTCGTGCAGATCGGCCACCAAGGCGAAGTCGATCGCATTGAGCCGTTCAGGCCGGTTGAGGCGAATGGCCGTGATGTGCGCGGCCACTCGCCCTAGTTCCACAGTCGTCACGACATTCGACGCTACGGCCCGCTGGGCGGGTTCACAGTCCCCCGAGCACCTTGGCCGGAGTGACACGCACGATCACCCGGTCGGCGTCGTGGACCGAATCCGGGCGAACCTCCACATACCGCTTGCCGGTGTACTTCAGCGACAACCGATCCGGCAGTTCGCGCTCCGGATCCGCGGTGATCGTCGCGGTCCCGCGGATCTCGGCGTACGCGTACGGATTATCCGGCGGGTTGATCATGACCGTGATCCGCGGATCACGCACCAGATTCTTGTACTGCTGCCGCGAGACCGTGGTCGAGAAGATCAGCTCCTCGCCCTCGCGCTCGAGCCAGATGATGGTGAGATGCGGCTGCCCGTCGCGGGCGAGGGTGGCCACAGTGGCGAAGGGCCTGCCGTCATCGATGTACTTCTTGAGATCCTCGGAGAATTCGACCGTCACCTCGGATCCGAACCCGTCCGATGGTCCCGGCATTCCCGCGCCTCTATGCTGCGGCTATGCGACGAGCCGCCTTTCGGGTCCTCACGGCGCTGACGGCCTTGCTGCTGGTGTGCGCTCCCGCGGCCACTGCCGACGAGCCGTATGTCCCGACGGGCGCGATCGAGGCGAAGTACTTCGGCCCGGGTCCGTGGGCGGTGACCGCGCGGGCGGGCCTCGGCTGCTGCGATTCCACCGGCGCGGCCTATGACGTCTGGTATCCCGCCGATCTCGGCGCGGGCGGCGTGCGGCATCCGGTCATCACCTGGGGTGACGGCACCTCGGCCGTCCCGCACCAATACGACTATCTGCTGCGGCATCTGGCGTCGTGGGGCTTCGTGGTGGTCGCGACGGAGAACCAGAACACCGGATCGGGGGCCGATATCGCCTCGGCCGCACGGTATCTCCTCGCCCAGGCGCAGGATCCGGCGAGCCTGTTCCACGACAAGCTGAACACCGAGGCCGTCGGCGCGATGGGACATTCGCAGGGGGCCACCGGTGTGGTCAATGCCATGATCGACTCCGATGGCCTGATCACAACCGTTGTCACGGCCGAGATTCCGGCGCAGGCATTCTGTTCGGACGCACGGCGGTGCGCCGATACGCACCGATTGCGTTCCGGTTCGGTGCTTTTCGTGAACGGCTCGAGCGATGCGCTGATCTCCCCGTCGGCACAGCTGCCGGGCCTGCCCGACGGGCTGCAGTCCAATCGCGCCTACTACGAGGCGGTCCCGACCTCGGTCACCAAGGCCTGGGGCACGCTGATCGGACCGAATCACAATGACATTCAGGGCCAGCCCGATTGCGCCGCGGCCTCCATCCCCTGCACCACCGGGGTTTACGGCTATCTCGGATATCCGACGGCCTGGCTGGTGGCCCGGCTGTGGAACTGCCCGGAGGCCCAGCGCGCGTTCGCGCCGGGCTCCGGTGAGTTCTATGCCTCGAATCCGCACTGGACCAACCAGATCGGTGCCGAGGCGCACTGATTCAGAAGTTGGCGTGTTCCATCACCCAGGAGAACGGATGGCTGCGCTGCGGCAGGGTGTTCGGATCGAATCGGGTGCAGATGATGGCGACGCGATGACCGTCGAGTTCGCCGTCGAGCCGTAGGCGATCCCCGGACTGGTCGAAGGCCAGCGAGCCCTGGATGTCGGGCAGCCGCGCCGGTGTCGATCGGAACGGGCCGGGCCCGGTCGCCTGCCCCAGATCCAGGCGATGGGCGCTCGAGTCGACCCGCACCCGCAGCGGCGCGAACGCGCCGTCCATGCGCTGGAACTCCATGACGCCCGGCGTATCGAACACCACACGCTGCCAACGACTCTCGTCGGTGAGCAGCGGCGGCACCGCCTGCCCGTCGCGGATGAATTCCTGCACCGTCCAGATGCCGTACAGCGGCGGCTTGGGCCGGTCGGGGCCCTCCTGCTGCCAGATCGTCACCGACATGTGCACGAGCGCCGTGCCCACCCAGAGGGCCAGCAGGACTTGGACACCTCCCGCCACCCACCGAGACCGCTTGGTGCGGAAGGGATACGGGCGCGTCGAGGGACCTGTTATCCGATTCAGGACCAGGAAATCGGCGAGCCGACGCGCTTCGGGAGCCATGAGCAGCACACCCATGAGCATCAGATGTCCGGACAGAATCTTCACCGGCACATCGAAGTTCATATCCAGCACGAATACCTGCGCCATCGCGATCATGCTGAGCATCGCACCCGCGAGCGCGGTTCGCGGAATGAACAGCAACACCCCGCCCGTCACCTCGGCCGCGCCGAGCAAGATCTCGTATGCCGGCGAGCCACCGACCTGATTCCACAGCACCGACATGGGCGTCAGATCGCCGTAGGGCTCGAGCAATGTCGCCAATCCCGGCATCGGCATCTGCGCCGGAATCAGCTTGGCGAAACCGTAATAGAACATTTGCCCGGCCACGCACAGCCGAATGAACAGGAAGAACCATCCGGCGAGTCGCCGATGCTCGCGGCGGCGACTCAGCGCGGTCCAGATCAGCGTCCCGGCTCCGGCGATCATCAGCAGGCAGAACAACAGCAGCCAGGACAGCAGCTGATCACCACTCTCACTCCCGTGTAGTCGCGCATCGGCACCGAAGATCACCTGCCCCACCCAGTGCAGCACCGGTTCCAGCGCATACTGCTGCCAATCGGTGGCGTGCGGGCCCAGCCAATTCAGTGCCCAGCCCAGAAGGATGTTGACCGGCTGCGGATAGGCCAGGCAGAACAGCCCGAAGTACAGAAAGCAGAACCGAAAGGCGATGCGGGTGAGCGGATTCCAGTCCGCCTGCTCCGCCGGTTCACCATCGGATCGCGCGGGTTTCACCACCGCGGTGACAGTGCTCATATCCGTCCCCTTTTCATCGAAGTCGACGGATGAAAACTACGGAGACCGGACCGCGTACGAATCCGGGAAACTCCCTGAATTCCCGCTACGCCCAGAGACTTACGTATCAGCCCCACCGAATTCCTTATGGCTACCCCACCGATTTCGGTATGGCTACCCCCATCCCACCGCCTCGAGCCCCGTCCCAGTCACCGGTACTGAACGTATTGGCCCATGGATTCCGCTCTGCAAACTGATTGGCACGCGTTAGGTTCCATCCACCGATTACCATTGCTCAGGAGGGCAGATCATGACGGTCGATCCCGATCGCGACCCCGGGGATCGGTACGAGCTGACGATCAGCGCCCGCGACCTCGACGATCTCGCCGAGCGGTTGGCGCGCTGGCTTGCCCGCAAGGTCGACGCCGACGGCATGCCGAAGATCGTCAACCTCAGCCGCCCGCAGTCCGCCGGAATGTCCAGCGGCTCGGTGCTTTTCGATGCGTCATGGGAGAAGGACGGCCGCACCGAGACCGGATCGTATGTGGTGCGTATGCCACCGGAGGCGGGCGCGATGCCCATCTTCCAGGATTACGATCTGGTCACCCAGTACGAGGTGATGGCCGGGGTGGCCGAGCATTGCGAGGTGCCGGTTCCACCGCTGCATTGGCTGGAGACCGACGAATCCGTGCTCGGCTCACCGTTTTTCGTGATGGGTCGGGTGAACGGCCGTATCCCCGAGGACAATCCGCCGTATGTGTTCGTCGGCTGGCTGTTCGATTCCTCGCCGGAGGACCGGCTGCGGCTGACCCGCAACACCGTCGACGTCATCGCGGGAATTCACGCCATCGAGGATCCGGTCGCGAAGTTCCCCATGCTCGTCACGGGTGCAGGGTCCGCGCTGCGGCGGCATGTCGATTGGTACCGAACCTGGTACGACTGGGCGCTCGCCGCCGACGGCTATCGAATTCCGTTGCTGGAACGCACCTTCGACTGGCTGGAGGCGAACTTCCCCGCCGATCCGGGGCCGGACGTGCTCAGCTGGGGCGACTCCCGGCCGGGCAACATCATCTACGACGGCTTCGATCCGATCGCCGTACTGGATTGGGAGATGGCGTCTTTGGGGCCGCGCGAGCTGGATGTGGCCTGGGTGATCTTCATCCACCGCTTCTTCCAGGACATCGCGACCCAATTCCATCAGCCCGGCCTGCCGGACTATCTGCGCCGCGCGGATGTGGTGGCGCAGTATGAGAGCCGCACCGGTCATACGCTGCGCGACCTGGACTGGTACATCGTCTACGCCGCCCTGCGCCACGGCATCATCATGGCCCGCGTGAAGCGCCGGATGATCCATTTCGGCGAGGACACCGACAGCCCCGACCGCGACAACTACGTCATGCACCGCGCGAGCCTCGAGTCCCTGCTCGACGGCACCTATGAATGGGATTGACCGACAAGGAGGTCCGGCTGTGTCCGACAGCCACACACCCGTCCCGTTGGACGAGTACCCGATCCATCAGACCCCGCTGTCGCTGGCCCGGGTGGGCACCAGCGATCGAAACTTCTACGACCGCAGCTACTTCAACGCCCATGACCGCGACGGCGGCACCATGCTGATCACCGGCATGGGTGTCTACCCCAACCTCGGGGTGACCGATGCCTACGCCATCGTGCGACGCGGCGACGTCCTGCGATCGGTGCGGTTCTCCGACGCGCTCGAGCAGCGCGACCTGGATCTGAAGGTCGGCGGCTACCGGCTCGAGGTCCTCGAACCGCTGCAGCGCATCCGGATCGTCTGCGAGCACGATGATCTCGGCTTCGATCTGACCTGGGAGGGTTCGTTCCCTGCGATCAACGAGCAGCCGCATACGATCCTGTCCGGCAATCGGCCGATCATCGACGCGCAGCGTTTCGCCCAGCTCGGCTCGTGGGCGGGCACGCTGCATATCGACGGCGTCGACGTCACCGTCGATCCGTCGGTGTGGATGGGCACCCGCGACCGGTCCTGGGGCATCCGGCCCGTCGGCGAGGCCGATCCGCCGGGCCGCGCGGCCGCCGAGGGTTCGGGCGGGTTCTGGTGGCTGTACGTGCCGCTGCGCTTCGACGAGTTCTCCATCATCGTGATCGTGCAGGAGAATCCGGACGGCTTCCGCACCCTCAACGACGCCGTGCGGATCTGGCGCGACGGCCGGGTCGAGCAGCTGGGGTGGCCGCGCGTGCATCTCGAATACCGTTCCGGCAGCAGGTATCCGGTGTCGGCGCGGCTGGATCTGACCACCCCCGACGGTAAACCGCTCGAGGTGGAGATCCGCCCGCACACCTTCATCCCCCTGCATATCGGAGCGGGCTACGGCGGCGATCCGGACTGGCAGCACGGCCGCTGGATGGGCCGCGACTGGTCCTCGAGCGTCCGCTACGACCTGAACGATCCCGAGGTGGCCGCCCGCATCCCATGGGGTGTGATCGACCATGTGGGCCAGGCCCGCTGCGGCGACGCCGAGGGCTGGGGCCTATTCGAACACGCCAGCATGGGCCGCCACGATCCCACCGGCTTCACCGACTGGTCGTCGCTGGCGCCGTAGCTCACCGGTTGGCGGGAAACTCCTGCACCCAATGGAATCCGCGGCTGGGCGGCGGTAGCTTCGTCTCATCGATCCGGATGAGAACGATATGCACCGGCTGCCCCCGCAGGGTTCCGGCGGACGCGATAGGGTTCGGATCCGTGTCCAAGCTGCGGCGACGAGTGGTCGAGGCTGCGGAAGCGGTGCTGGCCCAACGGAAATACGTATCGGCGGTCGATGTGTTCACCTGGTTGGGGTGGGTGCGGTCGAGCCAGGTCGATCGATGGCGGCAGGGCCGGGCGGACTCGTTGGAGCGGGTCGCGGCGGTGGACGGGCAGCGGATGCGCGATGCGGCGGAGCTGCTCGGCGAATGGGCGCGCGAACAGGGACTCACCGCGAGCACCGCGGCATATCTGTCCGGCGGCCGCGATCGCGAGGAGCTGCGATTCGTCGACGAGGGCGCCGAGGAGATCTTCCGCACGCATTGGCTGTCGGCCCAGCTGAGCCCGGCCCGGCGCGAACAGGTGATCGAGCGTCAGAACAAGGCCCCCGATCTGATGGTCGTCGAGGCGGCCGCGCCGTGGACATGCGTCGAATGTGCCGACACCGGACCGCATTTCATCACCTCCGGCGCCGGACCGCTGTGCCTGACCTGTTCGGATCTGGACCATCTGGAATTCCTGCCCGCCGGAAACGCCGCCTTGAGCCGACGCGCCAAGAAGGAGAGCACCCTCGCCGCCGTGGTGGTCTCGTTCAATCAGCGCCGCCGCCGCTACCAGAGACTCGGCATTCTGGTCGAGGAAGCGGCCCTGGCCCGCGCCGAGGAACAGTGCCTCGCCGACGAGGAGGTCCGCTCGCGCCGCCGCGACCGCGACCGTCTCCGCCGCGCCGACCAGGACATCGAATTCACCACCCGCATGTCCGAACAGATCCGCCACCTGTTCCCGCACTGCCCCGCCGACCGCGCCACCGATATCGCCGAACACGCCGCCGTCCGCGGCAGCGGCCGCGTCGGCCGCTCCGCCGCCGCCAAACTCCTTGCCCCCGAGGCCCTTACGCTCGCCGTCATCGCCTCCATCCGCCACCTCGACACCGACTACGACCAGCTCCTGATGACCGGCGTCCCCCGCATGGAGGCCCGGGCGCGCATCCGCTCGACCCTGGATCGGGTCCTGGAGTCCTGGCGCTGATAATGCCGTCGGCTACGGTCGGCGACCCGGCATTTCCGCGATCGCGATCGTGATACCGAACAGGACCTGTTTGGGCAGCATCAGGCGGTCGGTCCCGGCGGCCAGCAAGGCGGCCGCCTCGGCGACGCTGGGAGTGCCGATGGCCGCGGCGGTGCGGGCGGCCGGATGCGGCACCTCGATCTCGGCCAGTTCCTCGGGGGTGAACGAGAGTACGGGTACCGCGAGTTCGGTGGCCGCCGCGGTCAGACCCGGTTCCTCGGCGCGGCGATCGACCGTTGCCAGATAACGAATTCGGTGCTCGCCTCGCGTCTGGCGCACCGCGGCGAGCAACGCTTCGACGTGGGCTCCGGGACGAAATCCGAGACCGGCGACCACCTCAGCCATGGACACGCGCGCGGTCGAATTCTCTTGCGGTGCTGACGAAACGATGCACCGCGGCCGGATTCCCGGCGGGGTGGGTGTGCAGATACGAGGCGTGGACGCGGTGGATCGTGGCGCCCTCGCGCACGGTTTCGCCGTTCGGGGCGCGCCAGCCCCAGGCCGTGGGGGCGGCACCCGCGTCGCAGAGGCGGGTGCGGTGGAATTCGTGGCCGCGCACGCGGTCGCCCGCGGACCAGAGGACGGAGTCGGTCAGTGCGACCGCGTCTCGGTAGCCGAGGGTCAGGCGGGGGCCGAATTCGGCTGTGGCGTCGAGGACTCCGGCCATACGGTGGCCGTCGAGGGAGCGGGTGAGGTAGAGCAGTCCGGCGCATTCGGCGTGGATCGGCATGCCCGCGCGGGCGGTATCGGCGAGCTCGTCCAGCAGCGGAGCGTTGGCGGCCAGATCCGCGGCGTGCTCCTCCGGGAAACCGCCCGGCAGCACCACACCCGCTGTGCCGCCGGGTAACTCGTCACGCAACGGATCGAAGACGACCACTCGTGCGCCCGCGGCCTCGAGGAGTTCGCGGTGTTCGGCATAGCCGAAGGTGAAGGCCGGACCCCCGGCCATCGCGATCATCGGCCCGGCCGCGGTATCCGAATCACCCTGCCGCGAGCCGACGGCCTCGACCGGATCCCACACCGGGCCGGTGGCATTCGCGGTGGCGAGCCGGGCGATCGCGGCCAGATCGACATGCGCCGCGACCAGTGCGGTCATCGCGTCCACCGCCGCCCGCGCGGCGTTACCGTGTTCGACCGCCGGGATGAGACCCAGATGCCTTGAAGGAACGGCCGATTCGGCCATGCGCGGCAGCGCGCCCAGCACCGGCAATCCCACCCGGGCGCAGGCGGCGCGCAGTACCTGTTCGTGCCGCTCGCTGCCCACCCGATTGAGAATCACCCCGCCGAGCCGGATTCCGCTGTCGAAGGTCGCAAATCCGTGCAGCAGCGCGGCCAGGCTCTGGCTGTGTCCGCGCGCGTCCACCACCAGGACGACCGGCGCGCCGAGCAGCGCGGCGACCTGCGCGGTCGAGCCCTCCGCGACCGGCGCGGCATGGTTGTCGTCGATCCGGCCGTCGAACAGGCCCATCACGCCCTCGACCACCGCGATATCGCAGTCGCGCGCGCCGTGCCGATACAGCGGCACCACGCGATCCGTCCCGACCAGCACCGGATCGAGATTGCGCCCGGGCCGCCCCGCCGCGAGCCCGTGATAGCCGGGATCGATGTAGTCCGGACCCACCTTGAACGGCGCGACCCGTCGCCCCGCCGCCCGCAGGGCTCCGATCAAACCCGTTGCGAGCGTAGTCTTTCCGCTGCCCGAGGCGGGTGCGGCGATGACGATGGCAGGCGCGAGCTTCACCATTCGATGCCGCGCTGGCCCTTGCGGCCCGCGTCCATCGGATGTCTCACCTTGCTCATCTCGGTGACCAGATCGGCGGCCTCGATCAGGGCCTGCGGCGCATCGCGGCCGGTGATGACGACGTGCTGGTTGCCCGGCCGGGTGCGCAGGGCCGTCACGACCTCCTCGACGTCGATCCATCCCCACTTCAGCGGGTAGGTGAATTCGTCGAGCACATAGAAGCGGTGCTGTTCGGCGGCCAGACGGCGGGCGATCTCCTGCCAGCCGGCCAGGGCGTTGGCGGCGTGGTCCTCGTCGCTGCCCTGCTTACGCGTCCAGGACCACCCCTCGCCCATCTTGTGCCATTCGACCGGCCCACCCACGCCGGTCTCCGCGTGCACCTGCCCGAGCGCCCGAAAAGCGGCCTCCTCCCCCACCTTCCACTTGGCACTCTTCACGAACTGGAACACCGCGACATCGAACCCCTGATTCCAGGCCCGCAGCGCCATCCCGAACGCCGCCGTCGACTTCCCCTTCCCGGGCCCGGTATGCACGGCCAGCACCGGCTGATTGCGCCGCTGCCGGGTCGTCAACCCGTCCTCGGGAACCGTGACCGGAACACCCTGGGGCATATCCCTCTCCTTCCGCCTGCGTCGCCGCCCACGTTGCCATACCAGAGTGCGTGCGACGCGGCGGACCCGATGTCGGCTTATCAGCCGATCTCGGCCAGGCGAGGGATCACTTCGTCGCCGAGGCGTTCGATGAAGCCGACCGGATCGGGGTTGCCCGGGAACGGGCCCAGGTTGACCAGGTCGATGCCGAGCTCGCCGTAGCGCTCGACGGTGCGCAGGAAACTGTCCACATCCTCGAACGGATCCGCGAGAAGTGCTGCCGTCATGCGGATTTCGGCGGGATCGCGACCGATCGTCTCGCAATGCCGGGCCAGCACACCGATCTTGTGCTCGAGCTCCTCGGCGGTCGCCGCCGTGCTGTTCCACACATCGGCGTAGCGGGCGACCAGCGGCAGCGTCTTCTTCTCACCA
Source organism: Nocardia sp. NPDC051570 (assembly GCF_044454005.1). Classification (NCBI taxonomy): domain Bacteria; kingdom Bacillati; phylum Actinomycetota; class Actinomycetes; order Mycobacteriales; family Nocardiaceae; genus Nocardia; species Nocardia sp. NPDC051570. The sequence goes on from NZ_JBITDI010000008.1 coordinate 346,961, forward strand.
CCACCGCCGATCAGGACCGGGGGACGGCGAATCGGTTGCGGCCGGCAGATCGTCTCGGCCAGTTGGTAGTGCTTACCCTCGAAGGGACCGTCGTCATCGCTCCACATCTGCGCGCAGATCCGCAGTGTCTCCTCGAGCATCTCGAACCGATCGCGCAGCGGCGGATACGGGACGCCGAGCGCAAGGTGTTCGCGTTCGTACCACGCCGCGCCGAGCCCGAGCATGGATCGGCCCTGCGCGAGCACGTCCAGCGTCGCGACGATCTTGGCCAGGACACCGGGATGGCGATAGGTGACGCCGGTGACGAGCATGGTCAGCTCGATCGTGCGAGTCTGCCCGGCGAGGAAGCCCAGCGACGTATACCCCTCCAGGAACGGATCTTCGGCCCGCCCGACGCTCTCCATTTGGAAGAAATGGTCGGCCAGCGTGAACATGCTCGCGCCGCCCTGCTCGGCGGCTATGGCCGCGGCCGCCAGGGTGGGGCCGAGACGGGCCGGATCACCCGGCAGAAAGTCGATGAAATGAATGCCTGATTCCATTGGTGCACTTGTCCTTTCAGATGGACTCGCCCAGCCGCTCGAGCAATGGCGCCGCCGCCCGCAGTGCCCGCAGTTCCCCGGCGGTGAATTGCTCACCGAGTGCCTTTGCCAGTTGCCGGGACAGGGCATCACGCTTGTGCCGCAGCATCTCGCGGCCGGATTCGGTGAGCGACATGATGATTCGCCGCCCGTCCGCGGGATCTCGTCGACGATCGACGAATCCGCGTTCCTCCAGCGCGGTCAGCGTGGTGCCCATCGCCTGCGGCGTGATCTGCGCCGCCCGCGCCATGTCGGCCGACGAGGCGGGACCACCGCGGTCGAGCTGTGCCAACGTGGCACGCTCGGGCAGCGACAGTCCGCCGGGCGTCTGTGTTTGCCGCGCACGCCGGGTGATCATGCCGATACCGGCGTACAACGCGACAGCCAATTCCTCGATGTCCGGATCGTCGACCACATGCTCAATCTAGACTTATAAACCTAGATAGACAACCCCGGTTGATCAATTGGCAGCCGGGGAACATCGGGTGCCGCAATGCCTTGTCCACCCTCGCCTTCCAGTCCTACCGTTAGTAGTAGAACGCTCAGGGAGGGTGATGGGTATGGCTGTTCGACGAGCTCGACGCGTGGCGGTGCCACCGGATGCGCCGGTCGGCGAGGAGATGGCAGATGCCGATTACGGGTGGGCCTTCGAGCTCGACACGTGCGGGACTCGGCGAACTGCCGAACAGTGGGCGCGGTCGGTGTTCGAGGATGCGCCCGCGGTGATGCGGGGTGCGCTCAGGATGGGTTGGCGGTGGGGGTTGGGGTTGCGCATGAGGACGGCGCCCGATCACGTACTGGGCTGGCGCATCGTCGAGCAGGGCCCCGATGTCGTTGTGCTCGAATCACATTCACCGATCCTGCTGGCGCGGAACATCGTGATGACGAGTAGGTCGACGGTCTCCTGGTCGACCCTGGTGCGATTCGATCGTCGAATCGCCCGGCCGATCTGGGCCGCGGTCGAACCCTTTCACCACCTCACGATCCCGTATCTGCTCGGCCGCGCGGATCGCGAGACCTGACCGGGATCAGGCGGCTCGGATGACGCCCGCGCGGACCACACCGGCGACGGAATCGCCTGTCAATTCGGCCAATTGGAGGTAGGTGGCGCGCAGATCGCGGGCCAGGTCGGCGGCCAGGCCGAGGCGGATCATGCCGCGCTCGCAGTCGATCACGACGCCGGTGACGCCGTCGGCGGCCAGCGCGCGGGCGGCGACGCGGGCGCGCGGCACGGGATCGGAGCCGCCGGTGGCGCGGCCGTCGGTGAGCAGCACCAGCATCGGGCGGCGCTGCGGATCGCGCACGCGTTCGCGCCGCACGATCTCGCGCGCCTTCAGAAGTCCCTGTGCGAGTGGTGTTTTCCCGCCGGTGCGCAGATCCGCCAGGCGGCGGACGGCGATATCGACCGAGGAGGTGGGCGGCAGGACCAGCTCGGCCTCGGCGCCGCGCATGGTGATGACGGCGACCTTGTCGCGGCGCTGATAGGCATCGCGCAGCAGCGCCACGATCGCTCCGGTGACCGCCGAGAGCCGATCGCGCGCGGCCATCGACCCGGAGGCGTCGACCACGAAGACCACCAGATTGCCCTCGCGCCCTTCGCGATACGCGCCGCGCAGATCGCCCGCCTCGAGCGCGAGCGGACCGATGATCCGGCCGCGCGCCTGCTGATGCGGGGCGGCGGCGAAGACGGTGCCGAGCAGATGCAGCCCGCCGGCGGTGTCGGCGGTGGAGCGCACCACCCGCCCGGATCGGGTGTGCGCCCGCGACCGGCGTCCCGGCGCACCCTCGCCGACGCCCGGAATCTCCCATCGAGGTGGGCGCGCAACGGAATTCGCGGGCTGCCCGGCTCGACCGTCCCGAGCTCCGCCGCCCGGCCCGCCCTCCGGCGAGTCCGGACCGCCCTCGGGATCGTCGGGCCCCTCGGGACCGTCGTCGAATTCGCCCGACCCGTCGTCCTCCGAGCCGTCCTCGCGCGCGGACTCCTGATCCGCCGCGCCACGGGGCGATTCGGCCCGCGCGGCCTCCTCGGCCGCCTGCCGCATCGCCTCGTCCAGCTGATCCTCGCTGATCCCCGGCTCGTCGAAGGGATCGCGACGGCGCCGGTGCGGCAGTGCGAGTTCCGCGGCGATCCGCACGTCTTCGGCCGTGACGCAATCGCTTCCGCGCCAGGCCGCATGCGCGGTCGCGGTGCGCGCCACGACCAGATCGGCACGCATGCCGTCGACATCGAAGGCCGCGCACAGCGCCGCGATCCGCCGCAGCTCCACATCGTCGAGGCTGACCTCGCCGATCCGGTCGCGGGCAGCCCGAATACGCTGCGCCACTTCGTAATCCGACTCGCCGTAGCGCGCTGCGAAATCGGCGGGATCGGCCTCGTAGTCCAGCCGCCGCCGCACGACGGCCATCCGCACGTCGACATCGCGCGAGGCGACCACGTCCACGGTCAGCCCGAATCGGTCCAGCAGCTGCGGCCGCAGCTCACCCTCCTCCGGATTCATCGTGCCGACCAGCACGAATCGCGCCGGATGCGAATGCGACACCCCGTCGCGTTCGATATGCACCCGGCCCATGGCCGCGGCATCGAGCAGCACGTCCACCAGGTGATCGTGCAGCAGATTCACCTCGTCGACGTACAGCACGCCGTGATGGGCGGCCGCCAGCAGCCCGGGCCGGAACGCCTGCTCACCGTCGCGCAGCACCCGCTCGAGATCCAGCGATCCGACCACCCGGTCCTCGGTCGCCCCGACCGGCAGCTCGACCAGCCGCGCGGGCCGCTCCCCGCGCTCATCGACCACCGGCGGCAGCAGTTGCGCCAGCGCCCGCACGACAGTCGACTTCGCCGTCCCCTTCTCGCCGCGAACCAGCACGCCCCCGATGGCGGGATGCACCGCACACAGGATCAATGCCAGTTGCAGCCGTTCCTGCCCGACGATCGCGGAAAACGGGAACCCGGCCTCGCTCTCGCGGGCCGAGCTCATCGAATCCGGACGCACTATGACGGAGCTCGAGGAATCGGACACGCCCCAACTCTATGCGCGAGGTCGAACCCGCCCGCCGCGGCCCTCCTGTGAGTCACCGCACTCGCACAACTCTTCGCAGCGGATGTGTTCAGCGACTGGGCAACCGGTCCAGCCGCGGCCGGATCTCGCGCTCCCACGCCTCCGGATACCGGAATCCGTAGGCCTTCGCGATCTCGCGGGTCAGCTCCGCGAACAGATCGGCCGCGGCCCGCGCCTGCGCCAGCGAATCGACGATCGCGAACATCGCCTCGACCCGTTCCCACACGCCCGGCGCCGCCCACTCCCGCATCCTGGTGCCGCCATGCCAGACATCGTGCCCGTCCCCGTGCTGTGCCAAGGCATGCCATTCGATCGCGGTCAGCAGCAGCTCCTTGGTCTCCCACGCCCGCGACTGCACCACCCACAGCTCTCCACGCGCGAGATAGCGTGGCAGATGGGCGATCTCGAACCAGAACTCCCCGCAGTGCGCCCGGAACCCCTCCGCATCGGGCAGTTCGGCACGCGGCGCGGCGCCGGTGGCCGCGGGCAGCGCGGCCGTCGCGCCCTCCCGATCGAACAACACCTGATAGCCACGCTCGTGCAGCTCGTCCAGCCCCGCCTCGGCCAGCTCCGTCAGCAGCTCCCCCGGCAACACCTGGAAATCGGCCTTGGTGCCATCGGCGAAGAACACCAGATGCGCCGGATTGTCATAGGGCCCTTCGAGTTCGACGTTCACCGCCACCGCCCCCAACCCATGCACCCACTCATCGGTCCCCGCGTACTCCTCGGGAGTAGCGGTGAACAGCTCGATATCGTGATCGGACAACGCATCGACGCTGCCATCACCTCGCGCCCGCGACCCGGTACGCACCACCGCCGCGATATCGCCCCGCCCACGCGCCCAGTCGGTCACCCGGGCGACGAATACCTCATCGTTGTCGGTCACCGGGACCACAGTAATCAGGCATAGAACTCCCCCTGAAAAACGCGGTCCCGCAACCGTTCTCGGTTGCGGGACTCGATCGGATCAGCCTCGGCGCATCGGGATGTGCGGGATGCCGTCCTCGATGTATTCCTCGCCGTCGGGCTTGAAGCCGTGCTTGGTGTACATGTCGACCAGGTAGGTCTGGGCGTTCAAACGCACGGTGGCCGAACCGGTTTCGGCGAGTGCGGCCTGCAGCAGGCGGGTGGTGTAGCCGTGGCCGCGAGCTTCCTGTGCGGTGCACAGGCGGCCGATGCGGAAGGACTTCACTCCGTCGTTGTGCTCCTCGAGCAGGCGCAGGGTGGAGATGATCTCACCCTCGTCGTCGAGCCAGAGATGCCGGGTCTCCGGCAGCAGGTCCAGACCATCCAATTCCGGATACGCGCACTTCTGCTCGACGACGAACACCTCGACGCGCAGTTTCAACAGCTTGTAGAGGGTCGCGGTATCCAGATCCGCGGCCCACGACCTTTTGAGTACAACCGTTGACATCATCGCGTCTTGCTATCACATAGATCAGTTCTGCGCGACCCCGGCCAGGGTCTGCGTGTTGTCGGACAGGCGCAATGCCTTGCTCGTCCAGTCCCAGACCTCGTGGTAAAGCGCCTGGTTCTCCGACAGCTTCACACCCAGCGACGGCACCATTTCCTTCAGCTTCGGCGCCCACTCGGCGTACTCGGCGGGGAAGCAGCGCTGCAGCACATCCACCATGGCGCTGACGCCGGTCGAGGCGCCCGGGGAGGCGCCGAGCAGACCCGCGATCGAACCGTCCTGCGCCGCGATCACCGCGGTGCCGAATTCGAGCACACCGCCCGCGCCCTTGCGCCGGATGACCTGCACGCGCTGTCCGGCGGTGATCAGCTCCCAGTCGTGTCCGTCGGCGCGCGGGACGAACTCCTCGAGGGAGGCGACCCGGCCGCTCGGCGACTTCAGCAGCTCGGAGATCAGGTACTTGGTCAGGCTCATCTCGGTGAGGCCGACACCGACCATCGAGAAGAGGTTGTTCGGCTTGATCGACTTGAAAAGGTCGGTGTTCTTGCCGTCCTTGAGGAACTTCGGCGTCCATCCGGCGTACGGGCCGAACAGCAGGCCGCGGTTACCGTCGATGACGCGAGTGTCCAAGTGCGGCACCGACATCGGGGGCGCGCCCACCGCGGCCTTGCCGTACACCTTGGCCTCGTGCTGCTTGATCAGCTCCGGATTGGTGCAGCGCAGGAACAGCCCGCTCACCGGGAAGCCGCCGATACCGGCCATCTCCTTGATGCCCGAACGCTGCAGCAGCGGCAGCGCGTAACCACCCGCGCCGACGAAGACGAACTTCGCGTTGACCATGCGGTTCTGGCCGGTACGCATATTGCGCACCGTGACATTCCAGCTGCCGTCGGACTGCTTGGACAGATCGCGCACCGCGGTGCCGAAGCCGATCTGCACTCCGGACCGGCCCAGATAGGCCAGCAACTGCTTGGTCAACGAGCCGAAGTCGATATCGGTGCCGCCGTCGGTCCAGTTCAGCGCGACCGGATCGGAGTAGTCGCGACCCTTGGCCATCAGCGGCAGCCGCCTGGCGAATTCGTCGGGCGTGTCGATGTACTGCATGGTGTCGAACAGCGGATGCCGCGACAGCGCCTCGTAGCGCTTGCGCAGGTATTCCACGTTGTCCGCGCCGTGCACGAAGCTCACATGCGGGATCGGGTTGATGAACTGCGACGGGTCACCCAGGACGCCGTTCTCCACCCCATAGGCCCAGAACTGCCGCGACACCTGGAAGCGCTCGTTGATATCGATCGCCTTGGAGATGTCGACGGAACCGTCGGCGTTCTGCGGGGTGTAGTTCAGTTCGCACAGCGCGGAGTGCCCGGTGCCGGCGTTGTTCCACGGGTCGCTGCTCTCCGGCGCGGCCGCGTCCAGACGCTCGAACATGGTCATGGACCAGTCCGGCTGCAGCTGCCGAAGCAACGCACCCAGGGTGGCACTCATGATGCCGGCACCGATGAGGACTACATCGGTCTTTTCAGTCATCGCAGCGTTCGGCACGGCTTGTTCGACTTCCTTGTCCTGCGCGGGTCAGCAACTTCAGCGGGAAGGTTACCCGCCGTTCACTTCAACCTGATTGTGCCCCTGGCCATGCCCGTTTTCGTAGACGACAACCCGGGATGTGACGGATTCGGCTCGACGATGCCGACACCGAGCGGGTCGAATATCGTGGAACTGTGACGAACGAAACGCAGGTCACGCGCCCGAACACCGGCACCTGGCAGCCGGATGTCCTGGGTGCGGAGTACGAGCAGCTGACCATTCCGCTGGGCCCCGATCCCGACGGCGAGGGCACGGTCGAGGCGACCCTCGTGCGTCATCTCGCCGAGACCGACGACACCGCGACCAGCGTCGTGCTGTACCTGCACGGTTTCACCGATTACTTCTTCCATCGGCATGTCGCCGAGCATATGGCCGCGCGCGGACATCGCTTCTACGCACTGGATCTGCGCAAGTGCGGCCGCTCGCGTCGACCGGGGCAGACCGCGCACTACGTCAGCGATCTGGCGCTCTACGACACCGAACTCAACCGCGCGCTGGAGATCGTGCGCAAGGAGACCGGACTGCCGGTGCTGGTGATGGCCCACTCCACCGGCGGCCTGGTGGCCCCGCTGTGGCTGGATCGACTCCACCGCGCCGAAGGCGTTGCGGCACAAGAGATCACGGGTCTGGTGCTGAACAGCCCGTGGTTCGATCTGCACGGGCCGTCCTACTACCGGACCATCGGCACGACCCTCATCAACGGCCTGGGCAAGCTCCGCTCGCGGACCAAGCTTCCCACCGGCGAGGTGTCCACCTACGGCTCCAGCCTGCATCACACGGCGGCCGGGGAATGGGACTACAACCTGGACTGGAAGCCGTTGACCGGCTTCCCGATCCACTTCGGCTGGCTGCGAGCGATCCGCCAGGGGCACGCCCGGCTGCAGCGCGGCCTCGACGTCGGCGTCCCCACGCTGGTCCTGCGCTCGAAGATGACCCGGTTCATGCGCGAATACGGCCCGGCCGCCGACGTATCCGACGTCGTGCTCGACGTGCGCCAGATCCAACGCTGGGCGGGCTGCCTGGGCGACCGAACCTCGATCGTGCCCGTCGAGGGCGCGCGCCACGATGTATTCCTGTCCTCGCCGCCGGTGCGCGCCCAGGCGTTCGGGGAGCTCGACTCCTGGCTCGATTGGCTGGCCGCATTCCGGACCGAATCGCGCTAGGACCTCACCACAGCCCGGTCCGCAGGACGATCTCGGTGGCCAGTTCGCTGTCGGCCTCGGTGGCCGGGTCGCCGACATCGACCTGGGCGACCCGGAATTCGCCGTAGACGTGGCGTCCGGAGGCCTCGGCGACGGCCCACGGCAGCTGTTTGGTGGCGATGACCGTGGTCGGTATCTCCACGGCCGGGCAGCTCGCATCGGCGACGGCACCCTCGGCGCCCGCCGCGGCCGGATGTCCGCGTCCCGCGGCGACCAGCCCGATAAACCGCCCGAACCCTCGCGCACACAGCTGCCACGCCAGCTCGGCCCCGGCGCCGCAGCCGACCACATTGACCCACGGCACCCCGAGTTCGTCGAGGATGGCGTACACCGCCGCCGCATCGAGCCCCTCGACCGTCTCGACCGCGACCGTGCGCAGGTCGGAGTTGTGCAATCGGGCGCTCACGGCGTCGAACACATCGGCCGGATTACCGGCATCCGGTAACAACAACACCGTATGGCGAGACTGCGGACCGCCGACTCGCACGGTCCATACGCGGTCTCCGACCGCGATCCGCCGCTCTTCCATGCCGACCCACGCTACACCGCGCCGCCGGGCCGGACCGCGTGTCACTGAACACGATTCAGCGCTCTCACCGGCCGTCGATGCCCACCGCGAGGGTCGGCAGGTTCGTCGGCGCGCCATCGGTGATCAGGCGGAACAGGTGGTCGAGGTCGAGATGCTTGTCGATCAGGTCCGCAAGCAGGTCCAGTTGTTCGGTGCGGACGGCCGCCACCGAGGTGTCTGATGCGGGGACGAAGCCGGTGCGGCCGGACAGCGCGGCGACCTCACGGAGCCAGGCGCGGCGGAATTCGTCGGATTCCAGCAGGCCGTGCAGGTGGGTGCCCCACAGCGGGCCGCGCGCACTGCCTTCCGGTTCGCCCTCGAGGGTCAGCCACGCCGGATCCGCGCTGCGGCGCACCCGCCCGTGGTGGATCTCGTAGCCGCGCAACGGGATTGCGTCCGGGCCGTAGCCCTCGGTGCGACGCAGCACCTTCGGATCGGCGAATTCGATGTCGAGGTCCAGCAGGCCCAGGCCCGCGACCTCGCCCGCCTCGGATTCGACCCGGTCCAGGATCCGGCGGCCGAGCATCTGGTAGCCGCCGCAGATACCGAGGATCGGGCGGCCCGCGGCGGCGCGGGCCACCAGCGCGTCGGCGATTCCGGTGCGCCGCAACCACTCCAGATCGCTCACGGTGGCCTTGGTGCCGGGCAGCACCACCAGATCGGCATCGATCAGGCGGGAGGGTTCGGTGGCCCAGCGCACCGCGACGCCGGGCTCACAGGCCAGCGCCTCGACATCGGTGGAGTTGGAGATGCGGGGCAGCCGGATGGCCGCCACGGTCAGCCACTCCCGGCCGATCGGTGGGCGCGGGCGACCGACCGGGGCGTCGGCGGTCGTGCCGAGCGAATCCTCGGCGTCGATCCACAGCTCGTCGGCATACGGCAGCACCCCGAGGGTCGGGCGGCCGGTCAGCGCGGTGAGCTGATCGAGTCCGGGGCGCAGCAGATCGACGTCACCGCGGAACTTGTTGACGATGAAGCCCGAGATCAGTTGCTGGTCTTCGGGTTCCAGGATGGCGACAGTGCCGAACAGATGGGCGAGCACACCGCCGCGATCGATATCGCCGACCAGCAGCACCGGCAGATCGGCCGCCCGCGCCAGGCCCATATTCGCCAGATCGGTTGCCCGCAAGTTGATCTCGGCGGGCGAGCCCGCACCCTCGCAGATCACCACATCGAATTCGGCACGCAGCGAGGCCAATTCGGCGGCCACCACCTCCCGCAGGTGCTGCCGATGCCGGAAGTAATCCTTGGCCCCCACGGTATCCACCGCCCGCCCCCGCACCACCAGCTGCGACCGCCGATCGCTGCCCGGCTTGAGCAGCACGGGATTGAACCGCACACTCGGCTCCAACCCGCACGCCCGCGCCTGCAGCGCCTGCGCCCGCCCGATCTCACCCCCGTCGAGCGTCACCACCGAGTTGTTCGACATGTTCTGCGCCTTGAACGGCGCCACCCGCACCCCCTGCCGCGCCAGCATCCGGCAAATCCCTGCCACCACAACGCTTTTCCCCGCATCGGAGGTGGTCCCCGCCACAAGGAGAGCACCCCTCGCCTTCGGCTCGGGGACATAGGGACGGCCCGACTCGGGGACAGAGGGACGGCCCGACTCGGGGACATAGGAGCGGCCCGACTCGGGGACATAGGAGCGGCCCGGCGCGGGGACATAGGAGCGGCGCGGCTCAGGGACGTGAGGGCCGCTCGGTTCGAGGACGTCGGAGCCGCTCGGCTCGAGGACGACATGGGAGCGGCCCGGCGCGGGGGCTTGGGGGTGGTCCGGGGTGGGGTGGGGTGGGTGCGGCTCGGGGCCGGGGGTCACGGCAGGGTCAGGATTTCTGCGCCGTCTTCGGTGACTACCAGGGTGTGTTCGAATTGGGCGGTCCACTTGCGGTCCTTGGTGACCACGGTCCAGCCGTCGTTCCAGATTTCGTAGTCGATGGTGCCGAGGTTGATCATCGGTTCGATGGTGAAGGTCATGCCGGGCTCGATGACGGTTTCGATGGCGGGCTGGTCGTAGTGCAGGATCACCAGGCCGCTGTGGAAGGTCGGGCCGACGCCGTGGCCGGTGAAGTCGCGGACCACGCCGTAGCCGAAGCGGTTGGCGTAGGCCTCGATGACGCGGCCGATCACGTTGAGCGCCCGGCCCGGTCGCACGGCCTTGATGGCCCGCATGGTCGCCTCGTGTGTGCGCTCCACCAGCAGCCGCGCCTCCTCGTCCACATCACCGGCGAGGAAGGTGGCATTGGTGTCGCCATGCACGCCATCGATATAGGCCGTCACATCGATATTGACGATATCGCCGTCCTCGATGACCGTGGAGTCCGGAATGCCGTGGCAGATCACCTCGTTCAGCGAGGTGCAGCAGGACTTCGGAAAACCCTTGTAGCCCAGCGTCGACGGATACGCGCCGTGATCGCACAGATACTCGTGCGCGATCCGGTCCAGCTCGTCGGTGGTCACGCCGGGCGCGACCGCCTTACCCGCCTCCTCGAGCGCCCGCGCGGCCAGCTTGCTCGCCACCCGCATCTTCTCGATGGTCTCCGGCGTCTGCACCCACGGCTCGCGGCCCTCGTTGACGGACTTCTTCCACGCGTATTCCGGGCGCTCGATCGAACGCGGCACCTCGCGGGTCGGCGAGAGGGTTCCGGGGACGAGCGGCTGGCGGGTGCGGACAGACATGGCATCCAGACTATCCGCAGCGATCCGTCCGAGGTGGAGTGGGGGAATGAAATCGGACCGTGGTCCGTTTAGGATGTCGACAGCGACGACATGATGAGGTGGACGATGGAACTGGGACTGACAACCTTCGCCGAACGGCATGCGGTCGGCGACCGGCCCGCACCGAGCGCGGGTGAGCGCCTGCGCGAGGTGATCGAGGAGGCCGTGGCCACCGAGCGCGTGGGCCTGGACGTCTACGGCGTCGGCGAACATCATCGCGCCGATTTCGCCGCCTCGGCCCCCGCGGTCGTACTCGCGGCCATCGCGGGCCGCACCGAACGCATCCAGCTGACCAGCGCGGTGAGCGTGCTCAGCTCCGACGATCCGGTCCGGCTGTATCAACAGTTCGCGACGCTGGATCTGATCTCGAACGGTCGCGCCGAGCTGATGGCCGGGCGCGGTTCCTTCACGGAATCGTTTCCGCTGTTCGGCCAGGACCTGTCGGATTACGACGAGCTGTTCGAGGAGAAGCTGGCCCTGCTGCTGCACATCCGGGCCGACGAACCCGTCACCTGGTCGGGCCGATTCCGCCCGGCCCTGCACGACACCGTCGTTTATCCGCGCACCGATCGCCCACTGCCGGTGTGGATCGCGGTCGGCGGCTCGCCGGAATCGGTCGCTCGCGCGGGCCTGCTCGGCCTGCCGCTGGCCATCGCGATCATCGGCGGCCAGCCGGCCCGCTTCCGCCCGCTGGTCGATCTGTATCACCGCGCATTGGAACAGGGCGGCCACGAACCGCAGCCGATCGCGGTGCACGCGCACGGCTATCTCGCCGATACCGACGAGGAGGCCGTAGCCGACTTCTACGAGCCCTACGCCGCGGCGATGAGTGGCCTTGGGCGCGAACGCGGCTGGGGGCCGATGAGCCGCGCCCAGTTCGAGGCGCTGCGCTCTCCCGAGGGTTCGCTGTTCGTCGGCACCCCCGACCGCGTCGCCGAGAAGATCGCCGATATCCGCGACACCCTCGGCCTGGACCGCTTCATGCTGCATCCGAGCGTGGGCACCCTGCCGCACGACAAGATCCTGCGCAGCATCGAATTGCTGGGCGAGAAGGTGGCCCCACAGGTGCGCTGATGTGCCGAACGGGACGGCGGCCCGGCGGAGTCGCCGACGATTCACTCCCGCAAATGCGCCTCGAACGCGATGCGATCGCCTCGATAGAGCGATCGCACCCGTTCGATCGGATGCCCCTCGGAATCGACTGTGCGACGGTGCAACAGGATCATGGGCAGGGCCGTACTGCATTCCAGCAGCGCGGCCTCGCGCGGCGATGCCAGGACGGTTTCAATGCGTTCCCGCGCCGAGGCGAAGACGACACCGGCCGCACGCATCGCCTCGTACAGCGAGGTCGTCGGGTCATAGGTGGCGCGCAGATCGCCGAACCGCTCCAGAGTCAGGAAAGTGCTTTCCAGCCCGACCTTTTCGCCGTCGGCGAGCAGGATGCGCTCCAGATGCATCACGGGCGCGCCCGTCGCGAGCCCGAGCGCATCGGCGGTGTCGCCGTCGGCGGGCGCGTCCTCCCAACCGACCAGCAGCCGACCGGGCCTGCGGCCCAGGCTCATTGCCGCCTCGGTATAGGACCGCAGCGACAACGGCTGCACCATCTTCGGCCGCGACACCACCGTGCCCCGGCCCTGCCGGCGAATCCGGCCCTCCACCAACAGATCTCGCAGCGCCTGGCGCACCGTCTCGCGCGCCACCTCGAATCGACCCGCGAGCTCCCGCTCCGACGGCACCGGATCGCCCTCGGCCAGATCGTCGATGATGCGCTCGATCTCCGTGCGCACCCGATATGCCTTCGGTAGCCGCGTCACCTCCATGCCCACAGCGTACCCGAGATTGGTCTATACCAATTGTTAACCGGACGTTCGCATGCGAAACACCCTACGGTCTAGACCATTACCCATGATGCTGAACATGCGTTTGGTCATCATCGGCGGCGGCATCCTCGGCACCGCGCACGCCTTCGCCGCCATCGGTCGCGGTCACGAGGTAGTGCAGCTGGAGCGCGAGACCGAGGCCCGCGGCGCCACGGTCCGCAACTTCGGTCTGGTCTGGGTGTCCGGCCGCAGCGCAGGTGAATTGGCGATAACCCTGCGCTCGCGCCGGTTCTGGGAGGAGATCGGCGGCCGGGTCCCCGGCGTCGGTTTCCGGGCGGCCGGGTCGGTCACAGTGGTGCGCACCGAGGCGGAACTGGCCGTCGCCGAGGCGGCCATGACCGGCCCGACCGCCGCCGAACGCGGATTCGAACTGCTCGATCCGGACCGCGTGCGCGCGCTCAACCCCGCGCTGCGCGGCAAATTCCTTGCGGGCCTGCACTGTTCGACCGATGCCGCGGTGGAGTCGCGCCAGGCCATGCCCGCGCTGCGGGCTTATATGGAGGCGACCGGTCGCTACAACTTCTACGCCGGCACCGAGGCCCGCGGCGTCACGGGTACCACCGTGATCGACGATCGCGGCCGCCGCTTCGAGGCCGATCTGGTCCTGGTATGTCCCGGTGCGGCACATTCCGGCCTGACCCGGGAACTGGTGGGCGACATCCCCGTTCGCCGCGTGCGCCTGCAGATGATGCAGACCGCCCCGCTGGGCGAGCAGCTCACCACCGCCATCGCCGACGGCGACAGCTTCCGCTACTACCCCGGTTTCGCGAGCCCGGAGCTGGAACGGCTCAATCGCGAACAAGCCCAATCCTTCACCGCCGCCCGGCACAAGATGCAGCTGCTGTGCGTGCAGCGCCTGCACGGCGGCCTCACCATCGGCGACACCCACGAATACGACGAGCCGTTCGCCTTCGATGTCGACGAGGCGCCCTACGACCATCTCACCGGCGTCGCCGAGGAACTGCTGGGCCGCAAGCTGCCCCCGATCGTGCGCCGCTGGGCGGGGGTCTACAGCCAGAGCATCGATCCCACCGCGATCGTCACCCGCGCGCAGGCCGCCGACAACGTCTGGGTGATCACCGGTCCGGGCGGGCGCGGCATGACCCTCGGCCCCGCCCTCGGCGAGGAAACCGCCGACCTGCTGAACCTCTGAGAGGAAATACGTTGTCCGATAAGCAGATCGAGCTGGCCGTGCTGGATATGGCCGGAACCACCGTCGCCGACGGCGGACTGGTGCTGCGCGCCTTCGACGCCGCCGCCACCGCCGCGGGACTGCCGGAGACCGGCCCGGAGCGCGACGCCGCGCGCACCTACGTCCTCGACACCATGGGCCAGTCCAAGATCACGGTCTTCCGCGCCCTGTTCGGCGACGAGGACCGCGCCCAGCTGGCGAACCGCAGCTTCGAGGCCGCCTACGACGAATTCGCCACCGAGGCCACCGCGATTCCCGGTGCGGCCGAGGCGATGACGGCGCTACGTGAGGCCGGGGTCAAGGTCGCGCTCACCACCGGATTCAGCCGCGGCACTCAGGACAAACTCCTCGATGCCCTGGGCTGGAACGAGATCGCCGATCTGACCCTGTCCCCCGCGGAGGCCGGCCGCGGCCGCCCGTATCCGGATCTGGTGCTCACCGCGTTGCTGCGCCTGAACATCGACGCCGTCGACCGCGTCGCCGTCCTGGGCGACACCGCCAGCGATATCGCCAGCGGCCGCGCGGCGGGCGCGGCCGTCGTCGCCGGAACCCTGACCGGCGCACATACCGAGGATCAGCTGCGCGCCGCCGGGGCCACCCACATCGTGGCGTCGGTCGCCGATTTCCCGAACCTCCTGAATTCCCTGTAGTCCATCCCTTCGATCCATCCTCCGCTGCACACGAAAGTTGCCATGACCGTGCGTATTCAGACCCTCCGCCTCGCACGCACCACCCTCGTTCTGGCCTGCTCCGCCGCCGTCGCCTTCACCGCCGCGGCCTGCGGCGGCACCGGCACCACCTCCGCCGACGGCAAGACCGTGACCGTGTACTCCGCCGACGGCGTCGGCAACTGGTACAAGACCCAGTTCGACAAGTTCAAGGCCCAGACCGGGATCGCGGTGAACTACGTGGAGGCCGGCTCCGGCGAGGTGGTCAACCGCGTCGACAAGGAACAGTCGAATCCGCAGGCCGATATCGTGGTCACGCTGCCGCCGTTCATCCAGAAGGCCGACAAGTCCGGCCTGCTGCAGGACAGCGGCGTAGACACCAGCGCGGTCGCCGACACCGAGAAGGATCCGGGCGGCAAGTACGTCACCCTCGCCGGAAACTATCTGTCGTTCATCGCGAATCCGTCGGTCGACAGCTCCAAGCTCACCTGGGACGACCTGTTGAAGCCGGAGTTCAAGGGCAAGATCCAGTACTCCACCCCGGGCCAGGCCGGTGACGGCACGGCCGTGCTGGTCCTGCTGCAGCAGCTGCTCGGCAAGCAGGGCGCGCTGGATTACCTGGGCAAGCTGCAGGCCAACAACGTCGGCCCGTCCTCTTCGACCGGCAAGCTGCAGCCCAAGGTGGACAACGGCGAGCTGCTGGTCGCCAACGGCGATGTGCAGATGAACCTGGCCACCATCAAGGAGAAGGGCTCCAAGTTCTCCGTATTCTTCCCCGCCACCGCCGACGGCAGGCGCAGCACGGTCGCCGTGCCGTACGTCATGGGCCTGGCCAAGGGTGCGCCGCACAAGGATTCGGCCAAGAAGCTGATGGAGTTCCTGCTGTCGGCCGATGTGCAGAAGACCCTCGGCCCGGACGCCATGGCGGTTCCGGCCCGCAAGGATCTCCAGAATGCCCCGGCTCCGGCGGGCACGGTATCCCCGGCGGCCTGTCTCGAGGGTGTCACCGTGGTGAAGCCGGACTGGAACAAGGTGCTCGACGAGCTGGACGGCGACGTCGCCGCCTATCAGAAGGCCACCGGAAGCTGATCGAAATCCCCAGGAGCGCAATCATGTCCGCACCGACGACCTCCGTCTCGGTCACCGGCACCGCCGACGCCCAGGCCGCGATCGTTTTCGATCGGGTCGGCGTCCGCTACGGCCGCGGCCGCAAGACCACCGTCGCGCTGACCGAATTCACCCTCCGCGTGGCCGCCGGTGAGACGGTTGCGCTGCTGGGGCCCAGCGGTTCCGGCAAGTCGACCGCGCTCAAGGCACTGGCCGGATTCGTCCGGCCCACCTCGGGCGCGGTGCGGCTGTCGGGCCGCGACGTCACCGATCTGTCGCCGGCCAAGCGCGGCATCGGCGTGGTGGTCCAGTCCTATGCGCTGTTCCCGCATATGCGGGTGCGCGATAACGTCGCCTTCGGCTTGAAGGCACGTCATGTGCGGCGCGGCGAGATTCGCGATCGCGTCACCGAGGCGCTGGAGATGGTCGGCATGGCCGACTACGCCGAGCGGCTGCCCCGGGAACTGTCCGGCGGCCAGCAGCAGCGCGTCGCGATCGCCCGCGCCCTGGCCATCCGCCCCAAGGTGCTACTGCTCGACGAGCCGCTGGCCGCCCTGGACGCGCAGCTACGCCAGTCCATGCTCACCGAACTGCAGCAACTGCGAAAGGCCCTGCCCGACACCGCGATGCTGTATGTCACCCATGATCAGGCCGAGGCGCTGGCGCTGGCCGACCGCATCGCGGTCATGCGCGATGCGCGCCTGGTCGATATCGATACCGCCGAGAATCTGTGGCGCCGCCCGCCCAGCTCGTTCACCGCCGCCTTCCTCGGCGGGGCGAATCTGCTGCCCTGCACGGTCAAACATGTCTCCGGGACCGCCGCCCTGGTGAACGTCGGCATCCGCACGCTGCGCGCCGAGGCGCCCACACCCGGTGTCGGCCAACTGGATTGGTCCCCCGACGCCGACGGCATGCTGTGCGTGCGCCCGCATACCGTCCGCATCGGCGCCACCACCGACCGCGACGCCATCCCCGCCACGGTCCTGTCCTCGGTCTGGCGCGGTGCGTCCACCCGGCTGGAGCTGGACGTCAACGGCCTGCCCACCACCTTGACCGCCGACGTCCCCGGCCATACGGACACCGCGATCGGCGCGGTCGTCGGCGTCCGATTGCCGGATCCGGCGGGCGTACTCATCCCTGCCGCCGTGGGAGAACAGGTATGAGCCTCGCCGCGGTCTTGGAATCGGAGATCGCCGAGCCCCCGGAACGCCGGGCCGCACGGCGTCATTGGCGGCCCATTCTCTGGTCGCTGCCGCCGCTGCTGGTGGTCGCGCTGATCGCGGTCTATCCGATCGTGCGGGTGCTGACCGAATCCACGACGACCGCTTCCGGGCGCGGGACGGCCGTATGGTCGCAGGTCCTTGGCTCCGAGGTGTTCCGGAATGCGTTGTGGCGCACGGTCTCCATCGCGGTGTGCTCGACCGCCGGATGTCTGGTGCTGGGCACCTTCGTCGCGGTGGTGCTGGCGTTCGTGCCGTTTCCCGGTTCGGGAGTCGTGGGGCGGCTGATCGATACGGTGCTCACGCTGCCGTCGTTTCTGATCACCCTCGCCTTCACCTTCCTCTACGGCACCGCGGGTGCGGTGAACGCGCTGATCGCCCGGATCGGCGGAAACCACTCCCCCACACTGAACTTCCTCAACACACCGGCCGGCGTGATTGTCGCCGAGATCACCTACTTCACCCCGTTCGTGGTGCGACCGCTGCTGGCCGCCTTCGCACAACTGCCGCGCGAACAACTGGATGTGGCTGCCAGCCTGGGCGCGTCGCCGTGGCGGGTGCTGCGGCAGGTGGTGCTGCCGGAGGCGTGGCCCGCGCTCGCGGCGGGCGGCAGCCTGGTTCTGCTGTTGACGCTCAACGAGTTCGGCATCGTGCTGTTCACCGGCGCCAAGGGCGTCATCACGCTGCCCGCGCTCATCTACACCCGCGGCATCGTCACCTTCGATCTGCCGGGCGCCGCGGTGCTCGCCTCGGTACAGGTACTGCTGTCGCTGACGCTGTATATCTCCTATCGGCTGATCTTCGCCTGGTTCACCAGGATTCGGAAGGAGAGCTGAGCCGTGCTGATATGGACTCGACGCGGCCGCGCGCTGGTACTGGCCGTCTTCGCACTGGTCGTACTGATCGTGTTCGCCGCACCGATCGCGACGATGGTCGCCGCCGCGCTGGCCGGGCGGTGGACCGGGCCGCTGCCCTCGGATCTGGGCTTCGCGAACTTCCGGCATGCGCTCTCCGGCGAGGAGGCGGCGAGCCTGTCGGTGAGCCTGCAGACCGCGCTGCTGGCCGGGGCCGTCGCGCTGATACTGGGCACCTGGGCGGCGCTGGCCGCGCGGGAGGCGCCGGGCTGGTGGCGTCGGATCACCGATGCGGTATTCCATCTGCCGATCGCGGTCCCGTCCGTGGCGATCGGGCTCGGGGTGCTGATCGCGTTCAACGAGCGGCCACTGCTGCTCGGCGGCACGAAATGGATTGTGATCGTGGCACATTCGGTACTGGTGCTGGCCTATGCGTTCAGCGCGGTCTCGGCCGCGCTCGACCGGCTCGACCCGGCCTACCGTCAGGCCGCCGAATCACTGGGCGCGGGTCCGCTGCGGGTACTCGTGCGCATCACCCTGCCGCTGCTGCTGCCCGCGCTGGGTGCGGCCGCCGGACTGGCCGTCGCGCTGTCGATGGGTGAACTCGGCGCCACGATCATGGTCTACCCCGCGACCTGGAAGACCTTGCCGGTCAGCATCTTCGGCGCCACCGACCGTGGTGAGGTCTTCGACGCCGCCGCCAGCACCACGGTGCTGGTCGCGGTCACCCTCATCGCGCTGCTGGTTTTGGGCAGGGTGCGTGGGCGAGCCGCGCTGCGCTGACAACAAACGTGGCTGAAAACGAGCGTGCCGCGCCAGTCGACCGCGCGGCACGCCGGGCGGGGCGCCCCGTTGCGCCCGCCGTCTTGGCGGGCAACGTCACGGCCCGAGGGCGCCATCAATCGGGATGGCACCGCACCCGGGCGACGTCTCCGCTCGAGCAATGATCACTGCTCAGGTAAACGGCGACGGCCACCGGCCACGTCGATTACGAGATCAGTGTAGCCGTCCACGAGTTCGGCCAGGTGATACCAGTGTTTATGGGTGTTGTCGCTGCGCGGACCGTCCCGATCGATCGCCTGATTGGCATCGATCCAGCTCCGGGCCATGCGATCGACGACCGCACCGAGACTCTCGGTATGCAGTGATGCCCCGTTACGGTGCTGAGGCAATTCCTGCTCCACCCAATCGTTGATATCGTCAACGAGTTCACCCCGCCGGCAATCGATCTCGGCGAGCATGATCGGGTCGCGCACTTGCACGCGGCGGGCGTGCAAGTCGGCGAGTGCGCGCGCCGAGCGCAACAGCGCTCGATCCTCGAAACGCCGACCTTGGAACGCACACAGCAACTGCGGAGCAGTCGGCAGCACACCGGCTATCGACATGGTGGTCATCGCAGCTCCCCGCACGTACCCGACTGCATCACTAATCGCACCAACATGATTGGTCTCCGGATTCAGATTTACCGGTCTTCGGATCGGTGGTTCACAACTAGGGTAGCTGGGATCATGCTCTTACAAATGCAAGAACGCAAGATTGCGACCGCATTGCCACAGTCAAGATGTACTTACAGACGTAAGCGCAAGGCCAGAGCGTTGCGGACCCCCTAACCGACTTCGCGCACCGGCGTGTCACGCGCGAACGCCGGGCGGCGAGCACGCTACTACCCTCGCGCACCGGGCATTTCGGACGCGAACGGTCGAATTCAGAGCTGATATCCCTCGATATCGCCGAGGACGTTCGGTTCACCGCCCGCGGCGCTGAATGCGGTGAGGGCATCGATCAGGCCCGTCCGGTCGCGGGCGGGCATGCGCTCGACCACCGCCGAGATCTCCGCTCGGCGGCGCGCGATCACCGCGTCGACGATCGAGCTGCCGTGCGGGGTCAGCGCGATGATCAACTCCCGCCGCGATTCCGGATTCTGTCTCCGGTCGATCAGTCCCGCGCCGACCAGTCGGTCGACCATGCGCGTGGCGGTGGAAGGCTGAACATCGAGCAGCTGCGCCAGGTTCACGATTTTGGATGGCCCCCGGGTCGACAGGATCATCAGCGTCCGAAACTGCGGCAGCGTGATGGATTCGTCGACATGCGCTATCGAGCGAGCCGACAGGGCGACCAACAGACGCGAGGCGGTGAGCAGCGCATCGGTGATCTCGTCCACGGACTCCTCGACCGCCCCGTCCTCGCGAACCATCGTTACCTCCTCGAACGAGCCGACCGAACCTTTGTATCGTGCCGTCTCGCACCACGATCCGCCGCCACCATCCCGGACAGCGCGCATCCTGACGATCCGATATTCGGCATCAGCACCGGATGCGGAGAAAGGTAATCCCGAGATTCGGGCCGGTTATCGCACCAGGCCGATCGGGGCCACCAGCGCCATGGCAATGCCGAGTCCGGCGATCGTCGCCTGCCCCGCGATATCGATGACAGTGGTGACGACCATGGCAAGAACCAGCCCGGATCGGCCATTCGTCTTGCCGGAGACCATATCCGCCGACCGGGGGCGAGGCATCGCATTCACAGTCATGCCGTCGGCCTACCCGCTCAATTCGTTACCACACCCGGACAATCGGAATGTCGAGACCGCTGCCCATCCGGGCTATCCGGACAGAACGGCACAAAAGTCCGCGGCGGCGGGCCGCG
Organism: Nocardia sp. NPDC051570; assembly: GCF_044454005.1. Lineage (NCBI taxonomy): Bacteria > Bacillati > Actinomycetota > Actinomycetes > Mycobacteriales > Nocardiaceae > Nocardia > Nocardia sp. NPDC051570. The sequence continues at coordinate 367,648 of NZ_JBITDI010000008.1, forward strand.
GCTCCGATCTCATCTCACCGACCGAAACCAGCCCGACCCGATAGGCCAGCACAATGGCCTGCCCACGATCCTGAACCCCCAATTTCGCCAGCAGATGCGATATGTGGGATTTGATCGTGGCCCGACTGCGACACAACGTTCCCGCGACCTCGGCGGTGCTGAAACCCAGTGCGATCATTCGCAATACCTCACGCTCGCGCGCGGTGAGCATATCGAACCCCCTACTGACGACCGGATCGACGGCGGGAATTCGGGCGCCCAATAGGTCGAGAATATATCCGGCCGCCGAGGGAGCGATATAGGCATTGCCCGCGACGACCTCGCGCACCGCACGCACCAGCTGTCGGCGCGCATCCGACCGCAGCACGATTCCCCGCACGCCCGCACGCACGACGTGATCCAGTTCCTCGCTCGACTCGCACATCGCGATCACCGGCAGTTCGGCGAAGACCGAGCGCAGCGCGGCCTCGCCATCGCAGACAACCACATTCGGCGCATGCCGCCGAATCAGTGCGCCGATGGCGCCGCCGTTGATCGCCTCGGCGACAACGGATATGTCGGGCTCGGCCTCGAGAATCGAGACGACGCCCGCGCGCACCAACTCATTGCCTTCATACAAGAGGACGCGGCATGGTTGCCCACTCGTGCGAACACCAGGCACCATGGGTACCTCCTTCTGCCCCTGCTCAGCCGGCCCCCCAGCCGTCGTTGTCCACACTGTACATCCGGACAAATCGAAAGAACATCGGTTCAGAACAATGGCCGAATTCCGCGCTCGCACAATAGAATCGGCAGCAAAGCGTGCTTTGGTCAAGCCCCAGGAAGTTCTGGCTGGAAGGTGCTATTTACCGGCCAGCAGCGCGTGGCGCAGGTCGTCGACGGCCTTGTGCAGAGTATCCGTGTGGTCGCGCAGCGACAGCTCGCTCAGCGTTGTCCGATGGGCGCGGTACCACGCGGATCGATCGCGGCGGCCCGGCATACACGATCGCGGCGGCGGCGCGATCGAGTCCGCGCTACAACAACCCCGCACCGCGTCCACGTAGTAGTCGACCACGCGCTGCACCGCCGCACGGGCCATCGCGGGATCGGACTGCGTCTCGCGCGCCAGCAGCCGAACGGAGGCGGGCACGAGATAGCGGCCCAACTCGAGCGATTCCAGCAGTCCGACATCGACCAGCCGCTCGGCGATCAGATGTGCGGCCGCGGGCGCGGAGTCCAGCAGCATCACCAGATCCATCTCGGTCACCATGGGCAGATCGAGCGCGCCGAGCAGTTCCAGCGCACGCAATCCCGCCGCGTCGTTACCGCGCATCAGGCGGGCGCGGCAGGCCGCGAGCCGATCGCGCAGGCTGGCCTCGCCGTGCGTGAGCAGATCCAGCCGGGCGTGCGCGTCGGCGAGTCGCTCGGCGAAATCGGCCAGCCTCCAATCGGGTCGGGCACTGAGCTTGCCCGCGGCGATCCGCAGGGCCAGCGGCGTGTGCTCACACAATCGGGCCAGCCGGGCCGCGGCCGCCCGATCCGCATCGACCCGGTCCGCGCCGACCAAACGGCCGAGCAGATCGACCGCACCGCTCTCCGGCAGCCTGCCCAGCAACAGATGACTGCGACTGTCCACCGCACCGACCGCGGCACAGCCGGTGAGCAGGATGGACCATCCGGCCGGCGCGGCCGACAGCAACGGACCCACCTGTCGCATGGTCATCACATCGTCGAGCACCAGAAGTACTCGCCGCCCGGACAATTCCTGCGGCCAGCGCGGCAACGCCTGATCCAGGCCGATGAGTACCGAGGCCGCGGCGACCCCGAACGCCTCACAGACCTGATGCATCGCCTCGATGGAACGCAGCGGCATCGAGGTGGATCCGCGCATATCGATCGCGACCAGTCCGTCGCCGAAATGGTCGGCCACCGCATGCGCGGCGCTCAGCGCCAGCGCGGTCTTGCCCACCCCCGCCACACCGTGCACCGACACCACGGCATCGTTCTCGACCAGCTGCTCGGTCAGCCGCCGCAGCTCACCGTCGCGGGCCACGAAGATCCGCGGCGCGGCGGGCAGCAGCCGCGGATTGGCGATCGGCGCGGCGGGTCTGCCCTGCGCCGCAACGGCTTTCGCCGTCGGTGCCAGCGCGGTTGTCAGCAGTGCCGGATCCTCCAGCAGGATGCGTTGCTGCAGTTCGCGCAGCGGTCTGCTCGGCTCGACCCCGAGCTCGTCGACGAGCAGGCCGCGCAGATCGCGATACACCCCGAGCGCCTCCGCCTGCTGCCCACAGCGATACAGCGCGGTCATCAACAGCCCGTGCAGGCGCTCCCGCAGCGGCTGCTGGGAGACGATCAGTTTCAGTTCCGGCAGCACCTCCTCGTGCCGCCCGAGCTCGAGTTCGACGCCGCAGCGCGCCTCGACCACGGCCAGCCGGGACTCCTCGAGCCGGGCCTGCTCGGCCATGATCGACGGCGTGGCCGCGACATCGGCCAGCGCGTCGCCGCGCCAGACCTCGAGCGCGCGGCTGAACGAATCCTGCGCCCCCGCAAGATCGTTCGCGGCGCGGCGGGCCCGGCCCTGAGCGACCAGCGTCTGATAGACGTGCAGATCGACCGCACCGGGCTGCGCCGCGATCTGATAGCCCCCGGCGGTGGTCATCAGCCGCAGGCCTTCCTCATCGCCGATCGCGGAACGCAGCCGCCACATACAGCCGGCGAGCAGGCCGCTCACCTTCGCCTGCGGCCGATCCGGCCACAGCTCCGAATACAGTTGCTGCGCAGGCACACTGCGATTGGCGTAGAGCAACAGTGTCGCCAGCAGGGTACGTTGTTTGGTCGCGCTGATGGAGACCCAACCGTCCGGCCCCTGTGCTTCCACGGGACCGAGAATCCTGAATATGATCGGCGACGGTTCCGACCCCGACGATGTCGTCACCGAACCTCCCTCTCACAGAGTTGAAGTCACAATCGCATATTCACGCGACCGAGGTAACTGCCAACCGAATATGCGTCTGCTCCACTTCTGGCGGAGCAGACGCATCGATATCTCATCCGGAAGTGGAGCTCCGCACCGGAACGGCCCGCTCGGCGAACCGTTCGATCGCCGCGGCGACCGTCACGACGGCCGGTGCGCGCAGAATCGAATAGTGGTCGGCGTCAACGTGTTCGATCTCCGGCGCGGTGGTGAACCGGCCGTCCCAGCCCGCGATGTGGTCGTCGGTCAGGGCCGCGGCGAGCATCGTGGCGGGCGCGGCGAGCACGCGATCGGAGACGAACGCCGACAGCGCGCGATAGTGCCGATCATAGGTATGCCAGCGCTCGGCCAGGGCCGCGGCCGGCACCTCGTGCCCGGCGGCGCGCAAACGCGCCGAAAGCACCACCAGCGTGTCGTCCGGTGCGGCATCCCCGTCGGCGACCACCGGCGAACCATCGAGCCGCACACCGAGAGCCAGGCAGATCGTCGCCGCGAAATCGGCGAGGCGCTGCTGCATCGGCTCGTCCGCGAGATCGAATCCGACCGGTGGGATCGTATCGATCAGCACCACACCCGGGGCCGACTCGCCGTATCCGGCGGCGACCTCATAGGCCACCTGCCCGCCCATGGACCAGCCCCCGAGCAGATCCGGCCGCAGCCCCTCGGCATCCAGATCGGTCCGGAAGCGTGCCGCCATGGCCGGAATGCCCTCGAGCGGTTCGCGTTCCTGCGATACGGTGATCCGCCAGTCCGCGGGCAGCACATCGATCAGCGCACGGTAATCCTGTACGGACCCACCGGAACCCGCGAACAGATGCAGATGGCGCCCCGCACCGGACCGCAGCGAGACCACCGTGCTCTGCCGAGCCACGACGGTCGCCGTCCCCGGACCGCCGAGCTGGGTCAGGATCGCCCGCGGCGTCGGATCGGCCAGCCAGGTCGCGAGATCGAGCTCCGAACCGGTCGCCTCGACGAGCGCGGCGACGAATTCCACCGCATTGAGCGAATGGCCCCCGCTCTCGAAGAAGTTGTCGTCCGTGGACACCGGCGGATAGCCCAGCACATCCGCCCACGCGTCGCGCACGGTCTGCTCGGCCTCGTCCACCGCGGCCTCGCCGGATTCGGGCGCTCGATCCGCCCGGACGCCGACATGGTGATCCGCCTGTGCCGGTACCGATCTCGTGCGCACCCGCACATCGCGGACCCGCCGCTCGGGATCGATGGCGAGGGCGAGCACCTCGTCGAGGTCCTGGAGCAGTCGCACTACGGTGTCGCGGTCGTAGCGGGCGGAGCTGTATTCGACCTCGGCGGTGATGCCGCCGCCCTCGGTATCCCAGTAGGCGATCGCGATATCCGTGCGGGCCGCGACATTCGGGCTCGGCAGCAGGGTCAGCGCGATCTCGCCGAGCCGCAACCCGCCGCCGATCGGACCCAGATAGTTCAGCATCACCGGAACGATGTCGCCCAGTCCGGCCCGGGCCGAATCGGTGAGCTCGGAGAATACGGCCGGATACGGGACGCCCTGATGGGCCAGCATCTGCCAGAGTGCTTGGCGCGCACGGCCGGTCACCTCGGCCAGGGTGTCCTGTTCGGAGACGGTCGCCCGCAGCACACACAGATTGACCGTGTAACCGACCAGCCGCTGCTCCCGCACACTCATCCGGTTCGCGGCCACCGCGCCGACGACCACGTCGGAACCCTCGCCGGACCGGGCGAGCACCACCTGCAGCGCGGCCAGCACCACGGCGAACGAGGTCGTCGAGACCGATTTCGCCAGGGTGGCAACGCCGTTCACCGCCTCCTCGCTGAAGGTGTGCCGCAGGATCGCGCCCGTACCGCCGGCGCCCGCATAGCGCGGACGATCACCGGCGACCGTCGTCGCCACCACGCCGTCGAGGGTCTTACGCCAGTGGTCGATGCCCTTCTGCCACTTGCCCGCTCGCCGCGCCTGGGCCTGCGCGTGCGCGAACTCCCGCCAGGACGGCGCCTCGGCCTCGAATGTGGGCGCCTTGCCGTCCAGCGCCGCGGCGTAGGCCTCGGCCAGATCGCTGAACAGCAACTGCATCGCCCATCCGTCGAGCGCGATGTGATGCATGGTCAGGATGAGCTCGTGGCGCTCGCCCACCCGGACCACGGCCAGCCTGCCCAGCGGTGCGCGACCGAGGTCGAACGGCTGCCGATGCAGTTCCTCCGCGATGGCCAGCAACAACGCGTCGGTCTCGGCCGATCCGGGATCGTCGACCTCGACCAGCCGCACCGGCGCCGGCACCGCGGTGGCGACCGCGGCCCCGAGTCCGCCGTCGCGCAGCCCGAGCGACAGTCGCAGCGCCTCGTGCCGATCGATCACGGTGCGCCAGGCCACCCGCAGCGCCGAGATATCCGGCGCCCCAGCGCAAGCCAGCCGCCAGGTGATGTTGTAGACCGATTCGTCACGGACGCGTTGGCACAGCCACCACATCGCCTCCTGCAGGACAGTCGGCTCGACGACGATCGCCTCGTCGGTCATGACGTCGCCGCTTCCGCCGTGCCGAGCTCCCCGGCGAGCTGCGCCGACAATCCCCGGCGATCGACCTTATTGAGTCCGGTCAGCGGAATCGAATCGCGACGATGGAACTTGCGCGGATGCATATAGCCGGGCAGCCGCACCAGGAGCTGGTTGAATTCGGCGCCGGTCACCTCACCGCCGGTGTACACCGCATGCAGATCGATCTCCCCCTCCCCGTCGGGCACGGTGACCACGACGGCATCCTCGATGGCCGGATGCCGACGCAGTGCGGACTCGATTTCCCCGAGCTCGAGCCGATTTCCGCGCACCTTGACCATGCCGTCCATCCGGCCCAGATGCACCATTTCCCCGTGCTCGATCCGGCACCGGTCGCCCGTGCGGTAGTAATGCGCGTCGATCACCGGACCGTCGCCGTCGTAGATGCTGCCTCGACCGGACTCCACGAGAACGAACCGGCCGAAGTTCTCCGCAGGGTCAAGATACCCCGGAAAGCGTTGCGGCCCACGGACACACAGCTCGCCGTCGTCCGACACGCGGAGATCGTCGTCCAGCAGCACCCATTCCAGATGCGGATACGGGTAGCCGATGGGCACCGAACGGTTGGAGGTCTCCTTCCATTCCGCCCGATTCGGCGGCACCACATATCCGGTCATGATGATGGTGGTCTCGGTGGGCCCGTAGCAGTTGTTCAACGCGGCCTTCGGCGCGGCCGCCGCCCAGGCCTCCGCCTGCTCGATATTCATGGCGTCGCCGCCGAACATGCCACGCTTGAGCGTCGGCATACAGCCCGGCTGCAGTGCGCGCAGCCGCCGCGCGAACGAAATGGCCGAGGGCACCGACATCCAGTGCGTGAGGCGCTTCTCGTTGATGAACTTGACCGGGGTGAAGATATCGGCGTGCTGGCAGACGCACAGCGTGCCGCCCGCACCCCACGCGCCCCAGCTCTCGATCACCACGCCGTCGAAGAACATCTCGAAGGTCTGCGACACACGGGAATCCGGGCCGAGCTCGAATCGCGGCAGGATATCGGCGAGGAACGCGTCGACGCTGAGATGCATTGTCGGCACGCCCTTGGGCTTGCCGGTGGTGCCGCTGGTGAAGGTGATGTAGGCCAGATCCTTCGGGCCGGGCCTGCCCTGTTCGGGAATCTCGGCCGCCGGATCCGGATCGAGCAGGCCGCGCCAGTTGTCGCCGGTCATATCCAGCACCCGCACACCGGACTTCTCCCGATACTCCGCGAGCCCCTCCCCCGAGGTGTTGTCGATGAGGGTCAGATCCACGCCCGCCTCGAGGGTGATGTCGGCGTTGCGCACCGCGGGCGCCGCCGGGTTGAGCGGCACGCCGATCGCGCCGAGCCGCTGCACGGCCAGATAGGCGACGTAACTGACGATATCGCGCGAGGTGAGCAGTGCGACCGTGCGAGGCCGGCCGCCGGTGGCCTCGACGATCCGCGCCGACATCCATTCGGCCGCCGCGCGCAGCTGCCGGTAGGTCATCGTGACGTCCTTGACCTCGATGGCGATCGTGTCCGGATACGCATCGGCACTGTCGGAGAACCATTCGTACAGGGTTCGCATGGGTTTATCCCTCCGTTGTTTCTGATTGCTCACCACATGCGGCGGCATTCCGCTCGTACTCATTCGGTCGTCCTCGAGAAGTCATCGATCGCCGAAAGCAGCTGCGGAAGCTGGTCCGGTTCGAAGACCTCGTAGTGATCGGCGTCGAGGGTTCCGAGGGTCAGATCGCCGGCCAGTTCCTTCCAGCGCCGCACCGCGGCGTCGGCCGCCTCGGTGTCCCAGGGCGTGCACATCTGCAACAGCACCCGCCCGTCGTAGCGATGTTCGGTCCGGTAGTCGCGCAGCGCGAGCACCTGCGCGGCGAAGATGCGCAGGACGCGATCGATCAGATCCGGCTTGGCCAGCGGGCCCAGTTGCGCCAGGATCCGGGCGCGGATCTCGTGGTCCTCGGCGGCCGTGGCCCGGCGCGGCAGTAGCGAGCTGTCCACGATCACCACCTGCGGTGCGGGACCGTCGGCGGCGAGGTCGTGGCTCAGCTCCCAGGCGATGATTCCGCCGAAGGACCAACCGAAGACGAGATCGGGCCGGATGCCGCCGTTGTCGAGGGCGCGCCGCGCGGCCGCGACCATCTCGGCGATGGTCTCCTCCGGCACTTCGCCCGGCAGCATGCCGGTCGGCACCACCCCGTACACGTTGTGGGTCTTGCCGAGATGCCGTGCCAGCCGCAGATAGGGCGAGAGTCCGCCGCCGGAGCCGGGCAGCAGCACGCACGCGGGCCGTTGACCGCGGCGGACCAGCGTGACCAGGCTGCCCGGATTGGCGGCTGTCATGCGGGCACCTGTTCCCGGATCAGTTCCGCCAGCGCGGCGATCGTCGGATCCCGGAAGAAGTCCGGCACCTCGACCGTCACCCCGTAGCGCTCCTCGATCTGCGCGAAGGCGGTGAACACGTTGAGCGAATGCGCACCGTACTCCAGCAGTGACCGATCGCGCTCGAGCCGCTCGACCTCGAGGATGCCCGCCCAGACCTCGGCGAGCTCCCGTTCCAGATCGTTGGCGAATTCGGGCGCCGCCGTACTGTCGGCCGTCGTGGGCGTGAGCGTATCGATCAGGGCGACAAGGGCATTGCGGTCTGTCTTGCCGGAGCGCGAGGTCGGCACGGTGTCGATATCGAAGATCTTGGTCGGCACCTGATACGCGGGCAGCGCCCGGGCCAGCACGGCCCGCACCGCGGCATGGTCGAGGGCGGTCTCGCCGTCCGACCGCAGGAACAGCACCAGCTCCCGATCGGCCCCGGCCCCGTGCGCCACCGCGACCGCCTGGGCCACCCCGTCGGCGCGGGTGGCGACGGCCTCGATCTCACCCAGCTCCACCCGATGGCCACGGATCTTGAGCTGAGTATCCTTGCGGCCCAGGAAGATCAGCGTGCCGCCGCCGTCCCGCACCACCTGGTCACCGGTCCGGTACATCCGGCCCGATTCGGCGAAGCGATCCGGCAGGAATCCGGCCGCGGTGCGTTCGGGATCGTCGAGATATCCATCCGCCGGAACACATCCGCCGATGTAGAGCTCGCCCGGAACACCCACGGGCGCGAGGTGATCGGTCGTATCGACCACATAGGCGGCCACCCCGGGCATCGGCGATCCGATCGGCACGTGCACCGGCCACGGTCCGTCGACGCCCTGCAGCGTCTGCACGGTCACGGCATTGGTCTCCGTCGGGCCGTACAGGTTGATCAGCGTGCACCGCTCGTGGTCGACGAAGAATCCGCGAATCTCCTCGTCCACCAACAACTGTTCACCGGATACGCACAGATGGGTCAGGGCCGGGAAGCGCAACCCCTCGGCCCGCGCCGCCTGCACGAACGGACGCAGTGCGGCCACCGGCAGGAACAGATGGGTGATCGCGGTGTCGGCGACCCGGCGAACCAGTGCGGGGAAGTCCCGCCGATCGACCGGCTGCCGGGAGACGACCGTGCCACCGGTCATCAGGGTCGGCACGATCTCCTGATACGACACGTCGAAACCCAGTGGGGCGTACTGGAAGAACCGCGTCTCGGGGCCGTGGTCGAGCGCGGTCAGCTGCCATGCCGCGAGATTCAGCAGCGGCTGCTGCCCCATCAGCACACCCTTGGGCACCCCGGTCGAGCCGGAGGTGAACATCAGATAGGCGGGTGCGGCCGGATCCCCGTTCAGCCCTTCGATTCTCTCCGGTCCGCACAGTTCGGCACACCGGATCGTGCGCACGCCAGGCGCGTCCACCCCGTCGCCGATGACGATCCGGCATCCGGACCGGCCCAGCATGCCGGCCAGCCGCTCGGCGGGCAGGGTCAGATCCACCGGCAGGAAGGTAGCGCCGCAGCGCAGGATGGCCAGCATCGCGACCACCGTGCTCACCAGCGTCTCGGTGGCGATGGCGACGACATCCTGTGCGGTGGTGCCATGTTCGATCAGCCCCGCGGCCACCTGCTCGGATGCGGTGATCAGCTCGGCGTAGGTCATCTGCTTGCCGGGCTCCTCGATCGCGATCGCGTCGGGGGTGCGCCGGGCGGCGCGGTCGATCAGTTCGGTCAGCGTGTCACCGGGCAGCTGCCAGGGCGCGGCCGGAAGGCTCTGCGCCAGAGACGAATCGGTGAACAGCTCCGCCAGCGGCGCCGAGCCGTCGGTCAGCGCCCGCAGCAGTGCGGTCCGCAGCGAGTCGAGAATGGCGTCGGCGACCTCGGTCCGGATCAGCGCCGTGTCGTACTCCAGTTCCAGCAGCCAGCATCCGTCGACGGGGGTGGCGCCGAGCCACAGATCGAATTTGGCCGTGCCGTTCCCCGGCTCGCTGACTCCGAGGATCGGGCCCTGTTCGGTGTTCACGTAGGTGTCCTGCATGGCGAGCATGCAGGAGAACAGCGGATTGCGATTGCTGGTGCGGTCCTGCCCGACCTCCGCGACCAGCTGATTGAACGAGATATCCAGATTCGACCGGCAGTAGTCGACCGACTCCCGCACGGTCCTGCCGATATGTTCGTCGATCGATCGCGTCCAGTCGATATCGACGGTCACCGGCAGTGTCTGGACGAAGAATCCGGCCAGATCGAACGATTTCACCGTGCGGCGCGCCGCGAATGGACTGCCCACCAGGAGCCGTTCGACCCCGCCGTGCCGGGCCAGCGTCGCCCCGTACACGGCGGTGAACAGGACGAACGGGCTGACCGACAGCCGCTTGCACAGCGCGTTGACGGCCGCGGTCTGTTCCGTGCTCAGTCGCCAATCCACCCGGGCGCCACGGAAATTGGTCTCCGTCGGCCGATCCGGACGCGGATCGAGCACCAGCGGCGGCACATCGGCGAGCTCCTTGGCCCAGATCTTGGCGCGATCACTCGCCACCGCAGCGCGGGTCGCCCGATCTTGCGACGCAAGCTCTTTGACGAACGCCTTCTCCCGCTCGGACTGTTTGGCGGAGACCGCATCCGAGTCGAACTTGCCCGTGATCGCGTCCTGCAGATCGCGGATCATCGGACCCATCGAGATGCCGTCGCCCACGATGTGATGGCCGCACAGCAGCACGGCGGCGGCGCTGCCGTCATCGGCCCGCACATGTCCGAACCGATAGGCCGGTCCGGCGTACAGGTCGAACGTCTCGTTCCCCATCCGCCGCACCAGATCCCACACACCGTCCTCGAATTCCTCCGCGCCGGTGTCGACGACCTCGAGCGGGAAGGATTCCGAATCGGGCACCGGGGCGAACAAGGCATGGAATTCGGGTTTGGTCCGGAACACCTGACGCAGCGCCGGTTGAATGGTGACCAGAGTGTGAATCGCCTCGGCCACAACGGAATCGGACAGGCCGGGATCGATATCGAACCGCATCAGCTGGTTGTAGATCTCCGGTGTCGGCACCCAGCCGTCGACGACCAGCAGACCCTTCTGCGAATCGGTGATCGACAGTACGTCGGAATTCAGCGCCGTCATGATTCCTCCGCTCCCGCGGCGGCGTCCACGAGTTCGAGCAGCCACACCTTCAGATCGCCGATGGTGTGAATGTCGACCAGACGGGTCGCGTCGATTTCGGCGTCCTCATCGGTGGCGGCCTCGACCGCGAGCCGAATGAGCGACAACGATTCCAGCCCGGCATCGGTAAGGAGAGTCGAATCGTCGAATTCCGCCGTGGCATGTCGAGCGATGGCGACATCGAGGTCCAAGGTGTCCGCCACGGTCCCTCTGCTTTCGTCGATGGTGTCCATGAAACTTGCTTCTTTCACATACTTCTCAAGGCCGATGTGCGCTCGATGTACTCGCAATTACTCGCCGCTGTGGCCGGGGCGGCGCACCCCATGAGCTGGGGGTTCACCGCGCTGGGGATCCGGCTAGACCGACGTCAGTGCCCGCGGCTGGGCGAGCTTGCGCACCGCGGTGACGCTCGGATCGACCAGGAAGTCGGGGCGGTGCACATGGCGCGGGGAGTTCGTCACCGCGTTGTAGGTGATGTACAGGATGGTGCGGCGATCGCTCGAGGTGTTCCGCGCGGAGGAGTGAACGATGTTGGGGTGGAACGCCGAGATGGTTCCGGCCGGGCCGGTGAGCTTGTGTAGCGGGTGCCGGCGGCCGATCTCCTCGACCTCGCGATCGTCGACGGTATAGGTCAGATCGGCCGAGACGTGGTCGCGCCAGTCACCGCCGGCGGCCGCGCCGTGGTTCGGCGAGGGGATGAGCCCGAGCAGATGCGAGCCCGCGAGCAGCTGCAGCGGACCGTTCCAGTCGAAGACGTCGTCGAGGTTGATCGCGATGTTCAGCGCGCGATCGGCGGGCATGCCGTCCTCGATGCTCCAGAACGCGTAATCCTGATGCCAGGGCCACTTCTCGCCGTCGTGGGAGTTCTTGATGTTCACCTTGAATTGATAGACGTAGACCGGATCGCCGAGAATCGCCTCGGCCAGATCGACGAACAGCGGCAGACGCACCAGATCCGCACAGGCGTCATCGAATCGGTGACATCCGTGCAGTGCGCGGACCGTCTTTTCATCCTTTTCGTAGACCACCTCGGGACGACTCATTCGCGAGATTTCGGCGATACTGTCGCGCAGCCTTCCGAGCATGGCATCGCTGAGCCTCTGCGGCATGACGCAGAATCCCTGGGAATCGTATTGCTGCTTGGCATCGATCAGCATCGTCTGCCCCCTCTTTCCTGGGAGATCGAAAGCGCTTCGGTGGGATGGTTCGGAGATCTTCGACCGTGGCCGTGTCACATCTGCTCGTGGGTGACATGCGCCTTCGCGATACAGGTTTCCAAGCCCGGATGTGTTCTCGATGTTCCGGCGATACACCGGAGCTGTTACGCCCTCGCGACCTCATGTTATTCCGCTGTCTCCGCCGCTCCCCCATATTCCGTATTCGCTTCCGGCACGGCATCCTTGGATGTAATGACCTGCCGCAGCGGCAGGCGGCATCGAAATCAATTAGGGGATAAGACGATGACAGAACCCCAAGAGGCGGTGGCGGCGGCCCGCACCGATACCGGCGCCGGACCCATCGGCCGCAACACGGCCGTCCTGGTCTCGTTCACCGCGGTGACCAATCTCGCGGACGGCGTGACCAAGGTGGCGCTCCCGCTGATCGCGACGACGCTGACCAACTCGCCCGCGCTGGTCTCCTTCGTCCTGCTCACCCTGACCCTGCCGTGGCTGTTCGCCGCCATGCACGTCGGCGTCCTGGTCGACCGGGCCGACCGGCGCCGGCTGCTGGGGCTGGCCAACACGATGCGAATCGTGGTGGTGGCGAGCCTGTTCGCGGCGGTGCTCGCGAAGGTGATCAGCCTGCCGATGTTGTATGGCGGCGGCATCATCCTCGGCGTCGCCGAGGTGATCGCGCTGACCTCCGCGGGTGCGCTCATCCCGGACGCCGTCGCACCGGCCGGGCGCGAGCGGGCCAATCAGTGGCTCACCGGAGCGGAGACGGTCTGCAACGAATTCGCCGGACCGTTCCTGGGCGGCCTGCTGGTCGCGGCGAGCACCGCGCTCGCGCTGGGCTCCACGGTGGTGGCCTACGCGCTGTCGGTGGCGATCCTGCTGTTCCTGGTGGGCACCTTCCGCGTGAAACGCACCACCGATGCGCCGAAGGTCACGGTGCACAAGCAGATCGCCGAAGGCCTGAAGTTCCTGCTGCACCACCGTCTCTTGCGCACGTTCAGCATCGTGGTCTCGGTCCTGTGCGCCTGCTGGGGCGCCTGGTTCGGCCTGATGCCGCTGGTCGCGACGCACGAAATGGGTTTGAGCGCAGGCTATTACGGCGCGATGGTCAGCGCGCTCGGCGTCGGCGGCGTCTTCGGCACTGTGATCGTCGGCGCGAGCAACCGGCTGTTCGGGCGGCGCCGGGTGATGTTCAGCAATATCATCCTGACCCTGGCGATGACGGCCGCCCCCGCACTCACCACGAATGTCTGGATCGTAGGCGCCGCGGCATTCCTCGGCGGTATGGGCGGCACGCTGTGGACGGTCAACTCTCGCACCATCGGTCAGCGGCTGGTCTCCCAGGAGATGATGGGCCGCTACAGCGCGGCCAACCGGCTGTTCGGCTGGGGTTCCATTCCGCTGGGCTCCGCGGTGGCGGGCCTGATCGCCCAATGGTTCGACCCGAAGCTGGCCTTCGGTGTCTTCGCCATCGCGACCCTCGCGCTGATTCCGCTGTTCCTGCGCGTGTACACCAGCACGGTCGAGGCGGAAGTCGCCGCCACAAGCTAAGCCGGATAATCCATTACAGAGGGCGGCACATGTCTCTACCCACCACACTCGCATCGCTCGACGAGGTCCTCACCCACACGGCGACGAATTCCCCGGACGCCGTGGCGCTGTCCGATACGACGCAGACCCTGACCTACGAACAACTCCGCTCCCGTACGGCCGCGGTCTCGACCCGGCTGACCGAACGCGGGGTGTACAAGGGGGATCTGGTCGCGCTCCTGGTGGAGCGGACCGTGGACGTCGTCATCGGAATGCTCGCCATTCTCCGGTGCGGTGCGGCGTATGTTCCGGTCGATCCCACCTATCCGGTCGACCGCCAGAACTACATCCTGCGCGATGCGGGGATCGCCTTCGTCGTCGGTTCCGCCGCCGCACTGGCCCGCACCGAATTGGCCAGTGCGGTCAAGGTTTACGACCTCGACACCCCGACGGACCCGGACGCGCCGGTCGACGAGCCGGCCGCGGTCGGGCCGGACGATCCGGCCTATGTGATCTACACATCCGGATCGACCGGCGCACCCAAGGGCTGCGTGGTGACCCACGGTAATGTGCTCAGCCTGCTGGACAACGCACTACCCCTGTTCGCCGTCGGTCCCGACGACTGCTGGTCGATCTTCCATTCGTTCAGCTTCGATGTGTCGGTGTGGGAACTGTGGGCTCCCTTGACAATCGGGGCAAAGGCGGTGGTCGTTCCGCATGAGGCGACTCAGGTGCCCGCGGCGTTCGTTCGCGTCCTGATCGATGAGCGAGTGACGGTGCTGTCCCAAGTTCCGTCCGTATTCCGGCAGTTCATCAGCCTCGCCCGGTATCCGGCCGCACAACTGCGATACATCGTCTTCGCCGGCGAGAGCATCGATCTCACCGCCGTCGGGAAGTTCTGGTCGCAGTGCGACGGCAACCGCCCGGCGGTGATCAACATGTACGGCCCCACCGAGACCACGGTCTACGCCACATTCCGCCGAATCATCGAGGCGGATCTCACCGGCGACGCGCGCTCCCCGATCGGCGTCGCGCTGCCGCACCTGACCATCGAGCTCCGCGAGCAGCAAGCGCCGCATCGGCCGGTGCCCGACGGGGAGGTCGGCGAGATGTGGGTCGCCGGAGCGGGTGTGACCTGCGGCTATCTGCACCGCGCCGAACTCACCGCACAACGATTCGTCATGGACGCCTCCTCCGGGAGAAGCAGGCGGTACTACCGGTCCGGTGATCTCGCGCGCCGACTTCCCGATGGTGGGCTGGAGTATCTGGGCCGCAACGATCATCAGATCAAGTTGCGCGGGTTCCGCATCGAACTCGGTGAGATCGAATCGGTGATCCGCACCCAGCCCGGCGTACAGGATGCGGCGCTGTGCGTGGTGCCCCGGCGGACCGGCTCGGATCTGCTGGTGGCCTGCGTGGTCGCCGAGGGTCGGCCGGAGGATCAGGACGGCTGGATCGAGGCGATCCGCACGGCGCTGGCGGCGCGGCTGCCGAAACATATGTTCCCCGACCGATACGTCGCGCTGACGTCCCTGCCACTGACGCTGTCGGGCAAGCTCGACCGTAACCGCCTCGTGGAGTTGGCGACCGAGGCCGTCGCCAGCAGATCCACCGTCGGCGCCCGGAGCAGGTAAATCATGTCGACTTGACGCATTGGCGGCCAATGGGTTTCGCAGGTTTGCTCGGTCAACCCCCGTAAAATTCTGTCTGGAACAGGTTTCCGCTCGTCAATACCATGTCGCGGAGTGAGTTCGACCGACGACGGGTATCGCGATGCGCGGTGGTTACGGTTTCGAGCAGTACGCGATGCGCGCAGCGGTCGAGTACGGTCGCTGCGTGCACCTTTCCTCGGTCTGGTTGCATGTGCACAATCCCGAGTTGCCGCTGCCCGATCACGGGTGGAAGCTGCATATTTCCGCGCGCCCACAGCATTTCGAGCGCCTCGCCGATATCGTGGTGCCGGAATTGCTGGCCGCGGGATGTCATTTCAAGATGATTCGTTCGACGCAGGCGCTGCGCGAGTTGAGCAGCGGAGCGGGCGGCAAGGCGTGGACGGTGTATCCGGACCCGTCACAGATCCGGGAGATCGGCACGCTCCTGGCCGGGCTGCTGCGCGGCGAACGAGCGCCGCGGGTGCCCGCCGACGGCCGGGTCGCCGAGAACGCGCCGGTGTATTACGGCTACGGCCCGTTCGGGCAGCGCACCGCCCCCTGGAACGAACAGTCGGTCCATCCGCGCCCGCCGTGGGCGGTGGATCCGTTCCTCGAAACCGCCGATGCACCCAAATACGGCCTCGTCGAAATCCTCGGCGGCAATGTCTATTACGCCCAGGATGTCCGCACCGGCGAGCGCGTCGTGGTCAAACAGGCGCGGGCCCGGATCGCCGAATCCGAGAACGACCAGGACGACGCGCGCGTCCGGCTGCGCAACGAACACTATGTCCTCGAGCATCTCAGCGAAATCACCGGCGTGCCACGGTATCTGGACCATTTCCGGCACGGCGTCGATGAGTATCTGGTCACCAGTTTCGACGGCAAGTTCACCCTCGCCCAGGACGTCGCGCGCAACGGACGCTATCGCCCGCAGTCGGCGGCGCGATCGGCCGATCCGTCGCGCCGATCACTCGACCGCCTCGCCACCCGGCTTGCTCGGATCCTCGGCGATATCCACGCCCGCGGATTCATCATGGCCGAGCTGTCTCCGAAGAACATCGTCATCCGGCAATCCAGCGGCGAGCCGACCATCATCGACTTCGGTCTCTGCAATCACGGCCGGGTGCGGCCCACCGGCGGCACTCCGGGATATGCCACGCATGCCCAATTGACCGGCGCCGCACCGACATTCGCCGACGACCTCTACGCACTCGGCATGACGCTGCTGTTCGCCGCGACCGGCGCCCACCCCGCCGACTCCGGACCGGATCCCGACGCACCCCGCAGGCGCGCCCGCAGAACCATTCGCCGTAAGTTCGGCGCCGAACCACCGCCGTTGCTGCGATGTATCGCGGGGCTGCTCGATCCCGACCTCGATCGCGCCCGCGCGGCCCTGAGCGCGCTGAGTTCCGGATATCCCGAACGGTTCCGCACCGTGGCGATCCCGCTGGCCGGAACCAATTGCGGCCCCGCCGATCTCATCGATCAGCTGCGGGCCGAGGTGATCGACCGGGTGACCCGGTTACTGGACGGCCCCGGCGGATGGTCCGAGCCGAACGCGTATCACGGCGCGACCGGGGTCGGCCTCGAGCTGCTGCACCACCTGGATCGACCGGAGGCCGTCGAGGCGACGCGCCGGTTGGCATGGGCGGCCGCCGACGGCGCACGACGAGCCCGCATGGCCCCGGGCCTGTTCGTCGGATCCACCGGCATAGATATCCTGCTCCGTCGCCTGTACGACGAGGGCATCGATGCGCCCGCGCCAACGAATCCGGTTCTGGCCGAATGGGATCCACAACCCGAGGGCGACGATCTCATCGTCGGCGCGGCCGGGATCGGCTTCGGGCACTGCCTGCTCGCCGCGGCCGCCTCGACCTCGCCGGAGGATCGGCAGCGCCATCTCGCGGTGGCCCGGGCCTGTGCGGACCGGCTGATCGACCACACCGCGGTCCGATCGCCGGCTCCCCCGGAGGATCTCCCACCGCTCGCGGATATCGACGCCTCGGTCGGCATGGCACACGGGCAGGCCGGAATCGTCGCGTTCCTGCTGCATATGACCAGCCTCGGCGTCCTGCCCGCCGATGAGCCCGCGCTGCGCATCCGACTCGCGGACATGTATCGGCAGACCCGCTCGCTGGTCGAACGCTCCTCACAGACCACCGCCACGCGATTATGCGTCTCGTGGTGCCGCGGCCTGGCCGGTATCGGCACCACGCTGCTGCAGGCCGCCGAGATCCGCGACGACGCCGAGGCCCTGGACCTGGCCGTCACCGCCGGAAACACCTGTGCGGTATGGCTTCCCCACCTCGCCCATCCCGGCGCCTGCTGCGGCATCTCCGGAGTCGGCGATTTCCTGCTCCGCCTGGCCGACATCACCCACGACGACCGGTTCACCGAGGCGGCCTGGTCCGCCGCGACCCATCTGGTCGGCCGCGATATCGCCGAGGGCACCTGCTACGACTCCGCCGATCCCGCCGATCAGCGCAGCGTGGTCTCCTGGGCCTACGGCCGCTCGGGCATCCTCGCCTTCCTCCGCCGCCTCCACACCGGCGACAAACCCTCGACGGTCGGACCCTTCTGACTCGCCGGCAACGGGCACGGACGTCGCGGCGGGGCGAATACGGCCGAGCACGAATGCCAGCACGACGCCGAACACCACCACGAAGCCCCCGATCCCCAAGAACACCAAGGGCTCTCCGGAATGCGCCCGCGCCATACCGAACAGCGCGCCGGCGCCGAATCCGCACAGCAGCCCGCCGAAGGCGTCGAGCATCCCGGAGATCCCGTACACCGAGGTGATCGCGCCCTCGGGGAATCGGCGAATCCGATCGTCGAGCACGAGGCTCCCGAAGACCTCGCCGACGCTGAACACCACGGTTGCGCCGATCCAGGCCACCGCCGGATGGCTGCCGATCGCGAAGAGGCCGAGCCCACCACCGAAGCAGAGGAACCCCGCGAGCATCGACCATCCGGCCCCGAAGCGTTCGACGCAGCGAAGCACCGGATGCTGGCACACCACGACGGTGACCGCGTTGGTGGCGAAGACGAACCCCACCAGCCCCGTCAGCCCGGCGCCCGAAATCCGCATCGGCACAATGGAATCGAACTGGATGAGCAAACCCCCGACGAAGAACGACACCGCGGCCACGATCATCAGCGAGGGCCCGAGGACCGTCTTGCGCACGGCCGTCCGCGCCCTCGGGGGATGCGGTGGATTCGGCAGCGCGGCCACCAGCAGCGCGAGCACCACGAACGCCACGCTGGCGGCCAGGAACAGCACGCGTGGGCCGATCGTCGTGATCGCCAGCGAGCCGAGCAGCGGCCCCAGCGCTACTCCGGTATTGGCCAACATGTTTCGCACCGACAGCGCCCGCAGCTGGAACCGCGGCGGCACGATCCGCAACAGCAGCGCCTTCGAGGTCGGGAAGTAGAGCCCGCCGCCGAGGCCGGCCAGCAGCAGGCCGATCGTGATCGCCACCGGGGAATGTGAGACGAGCAACGCGTAGCCCGGAATGCGTAATGCCCCGCCCCACAGCATGATCCTCTTATATCCGTATCGCGCCACCACCGGGCTCGCGAATAGGCCCGTCCCGCGCAGAAACCAGTAGGACATGCCCAGCAGAATTCCGACGGCCGCCGGTGAAATCCCCTCTTCCGCGGTCAAATACGTCGCCAGATACGGAGCGACTAGAAATACCGCCGAACTCGATACGAAGGCCCCGAGCATGAGTACCGCGACACCGGCCGAGAACCACCGGGAATCGGCCAATGGAATTCCCGCCCCGAGAGACATCGACATCCGACGAATGGGGAAAACCTATCAGACCGACATTCCATCGGCAAGAACCTACCGGGCGGAATCATCGATCCACGGCGTGTCCGGAACACCAACCGGCACAACCCGGTTGGCCAATGACACCGTGGATTTCACATTCCACTGTCAGACTGACCGCATGTACGACTGTGACGTGCTGGTCCTCGGATCGGGGCCCGGTGGGCAGAAGGCGGCGATCGCGACCGCGAAGTTGGGCAAGCGGGCGGCGGTGGTGGAGCGGCGCGACATGATCGGCGGGGTGTGCATCAACACCGGCACCATCCCGTCCAAGACGCTGCGGGAGGCCGTGCTCTATCTGACGGGGCTGACTCAGCGGGAGATGTACGGGCAGAGCTATCGGCTCAAGGAGGACATCACCGTCGCCGATCTGCTCTCGCGGGCCAACCATGTGATCGGCCGCGAGGTCGATGTGATCCGGAATCAGTTGTCCCGCAACCGGGTTGCCATGATGCCCGGCATGGGCTCGTTCGTCGACGAGCACACCGTCGAGGTGATGGACGGCACCGGGCAGGAGACCCGGGTGACCGCCGACAAGATCGTGATCGCCACCGGCACCCAACCGGCGCGCCCGGCCGCGGTCGACTTCGACGGCAAGACCGTCATCGACTCGGACGGCATCCTGCGGCTGGAGCGGGTGCCGCAGTCGATGATCGTGGTCGGCGCCGGTGTCATCGGCATCGAGTACGCGTCCATGTTCGCCGCACTGGGCTGCAAGGTGACCGTGGTGGAGTCGCGGGAGCGGATGCTGGACTTCTGCGATATCGAGGTGGTCGAGGCGCTCAAGTACCACCTGCGCGATCTCGCGGTCACCTTCCGCTTCGGCGAGACGGTCACCGCGGTCGAGCGGCATCCGCGCGGGGCCCTCGCGATCATGGAGAGCGGCAAGAAGATTCCGGCCGAGGTGGTCATGTACTCGGCCGGTCGGCAGGGTATGACCGAGAGCCTGCGGCTGGAGAAGGCCGGACTGAGCGCCGATAAACGCGGCCGCATCGCGGTGGACGAGTACTTCCGCACCGAGGTGCCGCACATCTACGCCGTCGGCGATGTGATCGGCTTCCCGGCGCTGGCCGCGACCTCGATGGAGCAGGGGCGGCTGGCCGCGCACCACGCCTGCGGCGAGCCGGTGCACACGCTCTCGTCGCTGCAACCGATCGGCATCTACACGATTCCGGAGATCAGCTTCATCGGGCAGACCGAGGATCAATTGACCGCGGAGCGGAAACCGTTCGAGGTCGGTGTGTCCCGGTATCGCGAACTGGCCCGAGGCCAGATCATCGGCGACTCCTACGGCGTGCTCAAGCTGTTGGTGTGTAGCGAGACGCGGGCGCTGCTCGGCGTGCACGTGTTCGGCACCGGCGCCACCGAACTGGTGCATATCGGCCAGGCCGTGATGGGCTGCGGCGGCACGGTCGACTATCTGGTGGACGCGGTCTTCAATTACCCCACGCTGGCCGAGTCCTACAAGGTCGCCGCGCTGGACGCGATGAACAAGATCCGCCAGATCGAACGAATGGACTGACCGCGCAAGCGGTATCGAGCGAGGTATCCTCCTCCTCTATGTACACACCTCCGGGGTGCGCTCGAGAGTCCGCGCGCTATGGCAGGTAAGCGCACGGTACTCACGGTTCGGCTCCGCCGATTGGCGGCGCTGCTGTTCGAGATGCGCGAGCATTCGGGCCTGAGCAAGGAAGTGGTCAGCGCCCGCACCGGAATCAATGTGACGACGCTGTATCGGATCGAGACCGCGCAGGCGCGGCCGCAGCGGCGCACGCTGATGGCCATGCTCGACCTGTACGGCGTCGAGGATCCGCAGCGATCCGATGCCCTGCAGTTGCTGTCGGAGGCACAGAAACCCGGCATGTCGCGGCCGTTCGAGGCGGCGGTGTCGGAGGTGTACGCCGCCTACATCAACTTCGAAACCGAGGCGCTCTCGGCGCGACTGTTCCAGACCTCGTTCATCCCCGGCCTGTTGCAGACCGAGCGGTACGCGTGGGCCGTGCTCGACACCGCCATGCCCAAGGTCGAGACCGCGGTCATCGAACAGCGGCTGCGCGCCCGCGTCGAGCGCTCGAAGGTGCTCGCCCGCATCGACAATCCGCTGGAGCTGTGGGTGGTACTGGACGAGGCCGCGATCCGGCGCGTGGTGGGCGGGCCGGACGTCATGCGCGAACAGCTGCTGCGACTGACCGAGGATTCGGATAAACGCAATGTGATCCTGCAGGTGCTACCGTTCGGCGCCGGGGCACATCCGGCCATGGTCGGCTCATTCGTGGTATTGGACTTCCCCGATCCCGCCGATCCCGAACTGGTCTATGTCGAGGGCATCGCCGGCGACGATATCGTCGAGGGCCACAACGAGATTCGCCGCTTCGGCGTGATGTTCGACCAGCTGCGCGCGATGGCGCTCAGCCCGCGCGATTCGGCGGAGATGATCACCGAAGCCGCCGAGGGCATGCACTGAGGTCCGTAGCGTCGGGGAGCAAGCCCAACAAGCGACGGCTCGCGCCAGCGAAGCAAAAGCCAACAAACACAGCCCAACGACACCCCCCATGGCCCCGCCGACGCGAAGCCGAACGCCACAATCACACAGCGATACAGCAGCCAATGGGGGGGGGGGGCGGGGGGGGGGGGGGGGGGGGGGGGGGGGGGGGGGGGGGGGGCGCCCCCCCCCCCCCCCCCCCCCCCCCC
>NZ_JBITDI010000009.1:0-213115 GCF_044454005.1 Nocardia sp. NPDC051570
TGCCCGGCACCGTCTGGATCAACCCGCCGACCGAGGAGACCGACACAACGGCCGCATAACACACCCACTGGTCTCATTCAGCTTGAAAAATTCCGCGCCCGCAACTCCGCCTTCAGTGTCGGTGTCAATGGCAGCGTCCGCCCTGACATCTCCGACTTCGGCTCGTATTCGGTGGCCTGCCCGTTCCCGGCAGGTCGCGACGGCTGCGTCTGGACTTCGGGAGGTTCTCCTCCGTCTCGGTGCCGATCGCCACTCGACCGCGCCGCACCTTCAGTTTCTCGTTCTCGAATCGAGTCCAGCGCATCCCCGACACCTCCGAGCGCTGCGCGCCGTAGGTGGACGGCAGCCAGCAGGCATGGAGCCGTGATCGCGCGCCTCCCCTCGGAACCGCTCCACTTCGGCCACGGTCCACGACTTCACCGCTTCGGCTGCGTCGTCGTCCTCGGGGACCTCGACGCCGGGGTGTTCCACACGAGTGCGATCACGTTGCGCGGCAGCGCGCCCTGAACGACGTGGACTGTACGAGCGCGGTCAGGGTGGATCGGACCGTGACCGGCTTGACTCCGCGTGTGGCCGAGACCCGTTCGGTGGCCGTGTACATCGCACGTCCGTGTGATCCGTCCTGCACGGACGAGCGCCGACAGGGATCGTGGGGATGTCCCGCATTCCGTACCAAGCGTCACTGGTGGGCATAGCGCCGGAGGGTCTGTGCGGGTTCCAGGGTTGTTTCCCGACCCGTGTCAGCCGAGTTTGCCAAGTTGAGAGGCGAGTTCCTGCAACGTTTCTCGTGGATTCTTCCCGTTGAGTTCCTCGATACGCAGTAGTAGCAGTCCTGCGAGGTTTTGCAGGCCGATCGCCAGGTAGATCGGTGCCTGCTCGCTTTCGCTGAGCAGTATGGCGAGCCGGTGGTGGTGAAACGTCGTGTGCTCGGCGGGGTCTTCGCCGTCGCTGATCGACCATGCGGTCATTGCCTCGATCGCCTTGCGTGTAGCGTCCAGGGGCTCTTGCATACGGCCACGGTAGCCGTTTCGCCCACCTCAGGAGTCGTAACAGACGACTCCTGAGGTGGGCGGGGGAGCTCTCTCTTTCGAACGTGGCTCTGGGCACACATTTCGTGATCGGCTCCACGCGTCGACGGCCCGATGTAGCGCTCGCGGCGGCATAGCGCGCGTCGGGAAGCGGTGCCGCCCGGCCGATCCGGGTTATTCATGCGGGATCTCATCTGGCTGAAGGTCTTTGGTGGCCGTGCGCAGAACCGATGTTGCCCGAGAGAAGTCGCAATGGCGTTCGGGTCGTAGCTGGCGAACCACCCGAATGTGGTCCACATCGAAGGTGTTATGGGCATCGCGGCACTTGCGGCGGGGCGCCGGGTGAGGTCACGTGATGTGGTTATGGGCAGAGGGCGTGGCGTAGAAGGATGTCCAGGTCCGGGCCGGAGGTGGCGGTGCCGGTATGGGTCGCGGTCACCGCTCGGCCCGCGATGGTGGCACCGACGATGGTGGTGTAGCCGTGGCCGCCGCCTCGGTGGCCGGAATAGGTTGTGCCGCAGGGGAGGCGCTGGGTTCTGATGCCCAGGCCGTAGTCGCGGCCCTCCTCCAGCCCGACGGTGTTCAGCATCTCCTGTAGCTGGGCGGGGGAGATCACCTCGCCGGCGCGAAGTTCGGTGTAGAAGCGGTTGAGGTCGGGGCCAGTAGAGATCAGCGCGCCGGAGGACCAGGGATTCGTGGGTTCGGTGGGGGTGGCCTCGGTGGTCCTGCCGTCGATGGTGGCGTAGCCCGTGGGGTGGGGGCCGCGGATTCCGAGGTCGCCGGGGGCGGGGAGATAGGTGTCGGTCAGTTGTAGAGGCTCGAGGATGCGGCGGGTCAATTCGTCGGCATAGCTTGTGCCCGTGACCTTTTCGATCAGCAGCCCGCAGACGATGTAGTCGGTGTTGCTGTACCGGGCGTGAGTGCCGGGCGCGAATGCGGCGGGATGGCTCAGCGCGATCTCGATCTGCTCCTGCGGCGTCGTGGTCCGGTATGCCCGGGCCGCGCGGTCTCCGTCGGTGAGCTCCGGCAGGCCGCTCTGGTGCCGCAGCAGCTGACGGACGGTGATGGCGTGGCCGTCCGCCGCGTCGCCGCGTAGCAGTCCGGGCAGATAGGTCTCGATCGGTGCGTCGAGGCGGATCCTGTCCTCTCCCACCAGTTGCAGCACCAGCGCGGCGGTGAACGTTTCGGTGATCCTGCCGACCCGCACCTGCTGGGCCGGTTCCTGCGGGATCGGTCGGCTGGTGGCCAGATCGGCGAATCCGCCGGTGAGGGTCTGGTGCCGGTCCTGATCGGTCACGGTCACGATCACACCCGTCGCACCGGACCGCAGCAGCGCCTCGATATCGGTGCGCAACGGTGAGCTCTGCGATATGAGCGAGGCGGCGCGCGCGGTGGATCGACCGTCGTCGGACGAGCAGCCGACGAGCAGAATTGCGGCGGA
Source organism: Nocardia sp. NPDC051570 (assembly GCF_044454005.1). Classification (NCBI taxonomy): domain Bacteria; kingdom Bacillati; phylum Actinomycetota; class Actinomycetes; order Mycobacteriales; family Nocardiaceae; genus Nocardia; species Nocardia sp. NPDC051570. The sequence continues at coordinate 2,470 of NZ_JBITDI010000009.1, forward strand.
CAGGACCGCCGCGAGCCGTGACACGCGCATGAGCCGACGCTAAAACCCCTGCGTTCCAGGCACATCAGGGACCGCCCTGACTTTCGTATCACCCATCTGGCCGATGGCCGAGAGGTGCAGGGCCAGCAGCATCCCGGGCCAGGCGCCCACGGAGAACTCCGTGACGCGGGTGAAGCCATAGTTCTCGTAGACCCGCACCAGCTTCCCGTCGCCACCCGCGTAACAGTCGACCCGGAGCAGATCGATGCCGCGCTCGGCGGCCTCGCGCTTCGCATGGTCGATCAGGGCGCGGCCGAGGCCGCGGTGGCGGCGTGCGGTGAGCAGGAGATTGACGTAGAGCTCGCGCTCGTCCGCCGGTGGCGCGTAGGGCTGGCGGGTTTCGCTGATCGCCAGAGCGCCGACGATCGAGTCGGTGTCGTCGATGAGGACGCGCAGATCGTTGACGGCACGGGTGCGGATCGTCGACTTGCGGCGCTCGTTGGCGGTCCAGGGCGTGGTGCCCCACTGTTCGGTGTTGCCACTGGCGTTCAGCCAGGCCACGGTCTCGTCGCCGAGGGCGAGTACGGCGGGCGCATCCTCGGGTGTGCCGAGTCGTATCCGCATGCTGCCTCCCGCGCCGTCGATCAGTGATCGAGCCTACCGGGAGCCGATCGGCGGGCGCATGCGGATTTCCGTGCCGGACAGCAGGTTTCAGGACACCAGGCCGCGCCCGGTGGTGAGAGGGAGATCGAGGGCGGTGAGCAGTCCGGGAGCGGCCTCGACGACCGCGGGGATCGCGCTGACCAGACGGGCGGCGGTGCCGACGACACCGGCGCGGGCGTGGTCGCCGCCGCTGTAGAGCTGGAGATCGAGCCGATAGTCGGGTTCGCCCTCGACTTCGACTCGGTAGCAGCCCTTTCCGGTCGGTTGCGGCCAGTCGGGGGCCAGCGCGGGGTGCAGGCGCGTGACGTGCTCCACGGCGATGATCTCACGGCCGGAACGCATTCCGCTGATCCGGAAGCGCAGCGCCGCGGCGGTGCCCGCCGCCACCGTGCGGCCCGCTACCCGCAGCGGTTCGGGCGCGGGCAAACGTTCGAAATGCTGTGTGACGGAGTCCAATTCGACATCCAGCGCGGCGGCGAGCTGGCGGATCACGCTGCCCCAGGCGAGGGTGAGGATGCCGGGGCGCAGCAGCATGGGCAGTTCGTCGAGTGTGCCGCCGAAGCCCATGATGTCGAACAGGACCTTCGGATTGTCGTAGGTGGAGTAGTCCATGAGCTCCGAGCACACGATCCGATCGATGCGCTCGCTGCCGCTGGTGATCAGCAGTGGCAGCCAGTCGTTGGCCCAGCCGGGGTCGATGCCGTTGACCCACAGCGAGGCCCCGCCTTCTCGGGCGGCCTCGACGATCGGATCGATGGCCTCGGAAGGCAAGGTGCCGTACGGGAATTGGAGGAAGACCGGGCTGCTGGAGACCACGTTGATTCCCGCGCGCAGAAAGGTCTTCAGATCCTCGATCGCATCGGCCAGCCTGTCGTCGGCCATGGCCGTGTGCAGGATGCAGTCGGGGCGCAGCGCGAGCAGCGCCTGCGCGTCGGTGGTGGCCAGGATGCCGGTGGGTTCGTCGAGCCCGGCCAGTTCGGCCGCATCTCTACCGGCCTTATCCGGTCCGGAGACCCAGACGCCCACCAGTTCCAGTTCGCGGCGGGCGATGATGGACCGCAGCGCCCACCGCCCCACATTGCCGGTGCTCCACTGCACTACGCGATAGGTCATCGCCCGCTCCTCACAGATCCGCCACGCCCAGTTGGAGATTCGGGCTCTCGATGCCGCCGTCGATTTCGAGCACCTTGCCCGTGAGATAACCGCCCGCCGGTGCGCACAGATAGACGATGCCCGCCGCGATCTCCCACGGCTCGCCCAGCCGCTGCAGTGGGGTGGCGGCCTCCATCGCCGCCTTCACCTTCGGCTGACCGGCCACCACCTCGAGCGCGGAGGTGAGCACCGAGCCGACCGCTATCGCATTGACGCGGATACGCGGCGCGAGATCCGTTGCGGCCAAGCGGGTCCAGTGCGCGAGCGCGGCCTTGGCGGTGCCGTAGGCGAGGAAACCGCGCCCGGCCGCCCGGCCCATCATCGAAGAGATGTTGACCACGCTGCCGCCGTCGCCGCGCAGCATATGCGGCACCGCGGCCCGCGTCAGGACATGTGCGGTGGACACATTGAAGCGGAAGGCGTCCTCGAGGAATTCGGGAGTGGTGGTCAGAAAGGTGTTCGGCATGGTGCCGCCGACATTGTTGACCACGATGTCGAGGCGGCCCAGTTCGGCGGCGGCCGTTTCGGCGAAGGCCGTCACGGCGGATAGATCGGACAGATCGCATGGCACGGCGACCACGCGCCGGCCCAGCGCACGGACCTGGTCCGCGACCGTGTCCAGTTGAGCCGCGGTGCGGGCGGCGATGGCGACGTCGGCGCCCGCCTCGGCGAGTGCGAGCGCGGTCGCGGCGCCGATGCCGCGCCCGGCCCCCGTGACGACGGCGACACGGCCGTCCAGGCGGAAGGTGTCGAGAATCATGGCGGGTGGTCCTCCTTCGGATGCCCGCGGCGAAACGTCTTGGCCCCCCGGCGGATTGGCGGTGACGGGCGTCACAAGCAGTGTTAAGAACAAACGCTTAACTGTCAAGGATGAGTACTCGAATGCCTGGTGAGTGGCTATTCTTCCGAAGGTGGAAGCGATGACGGCCCGGGAGCGGCTCATCCTCGCGGCGGAGCGGCTGATCGCCGAGCGTGGCGCGGCCGTCCCGCTGCGCGATATCGCCGCCGCCGCCGGGCAGCGCAACAACTCGGCCATCCAGTACCACTTCGGTTCCCGGGACGCGCTGATCGCGGCCGTGGTCGAGCTGCGGATGGCGACCCTGGAGGTGCGGCGACTGGAGCTGCTGGCGCAGCGCCACGGCGACGGCGTGCACGATCTGCTTGCGGCCCTGGTGATTCCGATGTTCGAACTGGGCACTCGGCACGGAATCGGGCACTACGGACGGTTTCTCGAACAGATCCGCACCCACCCCTCGGTCACCGATGCCGCCAATCTCGACGCCGAGGCCCGCACCTCGGTGCGGGTGATCATGCGCGGGCTCGATCGGGCGCTGCCCGAACTGCCGTCGCGGCTGCGGCTGCGGCGGCTGCGGACGCTGCCGACCGTGCTGTTCGCGCTGCTGGCCGATCACGAGCGCGCGGTGGAGGCCGGGACGACCGAGGCCGCCGACCCCGCGGCCTCGGGTGAGGTCGTGGACATGCTGGCGGGGGTGCTCACCGCGCCGGCAGTCGAACGGGTCGCGAGTCGATGAGGATCCGACACCATCGGGGTATGGTCTCCGACGCGATCCGTCTCGCCGCCCCGATTCCGGTGCTGCGCATCTTCGATGTGCGTAAGGCATATGAATTCTATTGCGTCTATCTGGGATTCACCGTCGACTGGGAGCATCGGTTCGAACCGGCACTGCCGCTGTATGCCCAGGTGTCGCGCTCGGAGGCGGCCGTACACCTCAGCGAACATCACGGCGACGGCACGCCCGGCACGGTGGTGTGGATCGCGGTCGGTGACATCCACGCGCTGCATACCGAACTCGCGGCGAAGGATTACGGCTATGCGCGGCCCGGTCCGCCCGAGGACGGTCCGGGCGGACCGGGTTTCGAGGTGGTCGATCCGTTCGGTAATACGCTGCGCTTCGCCCAGTCCGACTGATCTGGCGGAGCGGCTTCGCCGACCGCTACCGTGGACTGTTGTGAACACCGCGCATGCACTGCCCGCCGCACGGGGCGAGATCCGGCCGGGCTGGCGAGCGCTCGGGCAGCCCTTGCTCGTGGCCGGGGCCGCGGTGGGTGTGGCGGCCGTACTGCATTTCCGCGATCCGCACGTATCCGGGTCCTACGGCATCTGCCCGTTCTACGCGCTGACCGGCTGGTGGTGTCCCGGCTGCGGCGGCCTGCGGGCCGTGCACAACCTCACCGAGGGACGGATTCTGGACGCGATGCACAGCAATGCGCTGCTGCTGCCGCTGATCGTCGGTTTCGCCGCGTGGTGGGGCGGTTGGGCACTGCATCGCTGGCGCGGGCAGCCGGGAAGTGCGGTGTCGTTCCGGCTGAATCGCACCGGTCTGTGGATCACGCTGACGCTGCTGATGGTGTTCTCCGTCGTGCGCAACACCCCGTGGGGTAGCTGGCTCGCACCGGTCTGATCCGGTGTTCCGGCCGACTCGTGGCGTGGTGGTCCGGGGTTGATCGTGGCGGACTGGGCATGCTGACACCATGAGTGATTCGCTGAAGGCGCGTGTGCGCGAGAAGATCCTGCGACAGCTGAACGAGGATGGCGCTCCCGATCCCGAGCAGCAGGACACTCGGCAGGTGTCGGTCGAGAACGATCTGGTGGCCCTCGACGCGGTGGCCGAGGACGATCCGCTGATCGAGGAGCTCGCCGAGCGCTATCTGACGCCGTAGTACCGGGAGCGATCCGCGTTCAGAACGAGCAGGGCGCCGCGCCCGCACCCGACTCCGGCGCGAGGCGTGGACGGGTCTCCGGGGCCGGATTCCACTGACCGTCGGTGCGGGTGTAATTCCACTGCGGGCCGCGCTCGACGAGGGTGGCGATGGCCTCGATCAGGCGGTCGACGTCGGCGGCGGAGCTGCCCAGGCCGATGCTCGCGCGCAGGGCGCCGTCGACGCCGAGGCGGGCCAGCAGGGGGTGGGCGCAGAAGCGGCCGTCGCGGACGCCGATGGCGTGTTCGGCGGACAGATAGGCCGCGACGCGACCCGGTTCGAATCCGTTCAGGGTGAACGCGACGATGCCGACGCTGTCGGCGCTGTCCGGCCAGATGCGCAGGAATCGAACTCCCGCAATGGCTTCCAGACCCGCGCGCAGGCGGTCGGCGAGGCGGCGCTCATGCTCGATCGCGGTCCGTTCGTCGAGCGCGCCCAGCGCGTCGCAGGCCGCGGCCAGGGCGGCCACGCCGAGCACATTCGGGGATCCGGCCTCGTGGCGCTGCGGTGCGCAGGCCCATTCGGTCTCGGTCGTGCCGACCTCCTTGACCGCGCCGCCGCCCGCGAGATAGGGCTGCGCGGCGTCGAGCCAGTCGCGGCGACCGACCAGTACTCCGGCGCCGAACGGCGCGTACAACTTGTGACCGGAGAAGGCCAGGTAGTCGATGTCGAGGGCCTGCAGATCGATGCGTCGGTGCGGGGCCAGCTGCGCGGCGTCGACGAGGATGCGCGCGCCGCACTGATGCGCGATGGTGGCCAGCCGCTCCAGGGGCAGCACCTCGCCGGTGACATTCGACGCACCCGTGATCGCAAGCAGCGCGGCCGGTTTGGCGCACAGCTCGGCGACCACGCGGCGGACGGTCTCCTCGACGGTGTCGGCCGCGGGCACCACGCGGCGGCCGTGCCGGGTCCAGGGCAGGAAGTTGGCGTGATGTTCGATATCGAGCACCACGGTGTCGCCGGGCACGCAGGAGGCCAGCAGATTCAGCGAGTCGGTGGTGTTGCGGGTGAAGACGACGACCTGATCGTCGGCGCAGTTCAGGAAGCGGGCCACCGAATCGCGGCTGGATTCGTAGCAGTCGGTGGAGATGCGCGAGGCGTAGCCCGCGCCGCGGTGGACGCTGGCGTAGAAGGGCAGCAGTTCGGTCAGCCGGTCGGTGACCTGGGCCAGGGCCGGGGCGCTGGCGGCGTAGTCGAAGTTGGCGTAGACGCGAGTTCCGCCCTGTACCAACGGAACTCGCAGATCACATCCGGAGACACGGGCGAGCGGGGCACAGGTCTGATCGAGAATGGCAGTCATCGGGCAATCCCTTCGGATGAGGGACTCCGGGGATATCGATGGTCGGAGTCCGCGCTTGCCGCGCCCGGTCGGGCAGCAGCCTGGTCGTCACCCGGAGCACCCCGCCGCGGAGGAGGGTTGCCGGCCAGCAAGCCGGGGCTTCACGCTGGCACTCATGACCTGACCCGAGATTGACAGATGGCGTGCGATCTTGTCAACCCCGGCGAAGAGCGTGCCGGGGTACTGATGGAGGAGGGAACCAGGGGCGTGCCGGGGTACTGATGGAGGAGGGAACCAGGGGCGTGCCGGGGTACTGATGGAGGAGGGAACCAGGGGCGGAAGCCTCGGGGTAATTCCGTTGCTCGCGGCGCTGATCTGGGATTTCATGTGGCGATGAGCGTGTCGCTGGTGCTGGGGTTCGTCGGGGTCTGTGTGGTGTTATCGCTGACGCCGGGGCCCGATTCGTTCTTGGTGTTGCGGTACTCGATCGTCGGGCGACGACCGGCGATCACCTCCGCGATCGGGTCGGCGGTCGGGGGTATCGCATGGGCCGTCGTGGTGGCCGCGGGGGTGGCGACCCTGCTGGAACAGTCGGCGACGGCGTATCGCGTGGTCAAGGTGATCGGCGGAATCTACCTGGTGTACTTGGGCATTCGGACGCTGATCGCACAGCGGCGCGCTCGGGCGGTCGAGGCGGAGCGGTCGGCGCCACGGTCGGTGTCCACGCGCTCGGCGTTCGGCGCGGGACTGCTGTGCACGCTGCTCAATCCGAAGGTGGGGTTGTTCTATCTCGCGGTGCTACCGCAGTTCCTGACCGAGGCGACCTTCGCGCATACGCTGGCGCTCGGTGCGATCGAATCATCGGTCGCCGCAACCGAAATGGTATTGCTGGCGGTGGCGGCGGCCAGGCTCGCCACGCTGTTGCGCCGACAGCGGGTGCGCGATCGGCTGGAACAGATCAGCGGGGGAATCCTTGCGGTACTGGGGATCGGGACGGTCGCGTCGGCGGGCTGAGTCAGTGCAATCCGGTCGGCCGGTGGTACGTGCCGTTGTAGTAGAGCAGCGGTGCGGCGATCGGATGGTCGTCGGTGTTGTCGTGCACCCGGGTGACCAGGCCGACGACCAGGGTGTGATCGCCGATCGGGATCAGCTGGCGCACCGTGGCCCGGACCCAGATCGGGGTGCCGTGTAGTACCGGCTCGCCCGTATCGAGGGTGGTCCACAGCGAGCGGTCGGTGAAGCGCTCGTCCGCGGTGCGCGAAAACCGTTGGGCCAGATGCTGTTGATGTTCGCCGAGGAAGTGCACGACCAGCGAGTCGGCCGCGAGCATGGCCTCGATGCTGGAGGAGGTGTGGGCGATATTGAACGAGATGAGCGGGGGCTCGAGCGATAGTGAGGCGAAGGAGGTGGCCGTGAAGCCGACCGGCCCGGTCGCCGAATTCACCGTGACGATGGTCACTCCGGCCGGGTAGTGCCGCATCGCCGCGCGGTACTGCGTCGCGGTGATGCCACTCAGATCGTCGGGCGCCCGTAGTCGATCGGTCACAGCCCTAACCTACGTCGCTCGGGCCTGCGATATTCCGATCGTGGGTCAATCCACATCGATGGCCAGCCCCGCGGTGATGCGGACCAGTTCGGTGAACGAGGTGCGGAAGACGGTATTCGGATGTCCGGCGGCGGCCCAGAGTTCGCGGTGGCCCGACAGTGCGTTGTCCACGTAGGTGGGCAGATTGGTGGGATGGCCGACCGGTGCGACACCGCCGATGGGCTGGCCGGTCACCTCGCGCGCCACCTCCGCCGAGGCCCGGGTGAGGGTGCCGTCGAGCCGCTGCCCGGTGCGTTCGATATCGACCTGATGGGCGCCGGAGACCAGCAGCAATACCGGATCGTCGTCGAGCAGGAACACCAGCGATTTGGTGATCGCACCCACCGCCACCCCGAGGGCCTGGGCGGCCTGTTCGGCGGTGTGGGTGGGCTCGGACTGGGTGACGATCACGCCGTGGTGTCCGCGCGCGATGAGCGTGTCCGAGACCCGGGATGTCACCGGGGGCAACGACCTGCGCATGGCACCAGCGTAGAGGCGAAATCGGGCTACTGTCGGGCGAATTCAGTATTCGGGGTAGCCCTCGGCGGGGCCGAGCAGCCGGTCGACGTGGTCGCGCATGATTCGGGACAGTTCCCCGACGGTTCGGGCCGAGAACTGTTCGTGCACAAGCGAATCGAATACCCGATCCAGATCGGCCGGGGACAGGGCCAGCAATTCCGCGTCGATGGCGGCCAGCAGCGCCTCGTGGCTGGGGTAGGGGCGGCCGTCGGCGATCTTCTCGGCCCAGGTCACCGCGCAGCAGCATTCGTAGAGCGCGTGTACCGCGCGGCCGCGGGTGAGGGCATTGAAACAATCCAAGCCCAGTCCCTGGTGCATCAACATGATCGTGGCCTCCCGGGACCGGTCGCGGTGGATTGGCTGACGAATACATGATCCGTCTCCGATTGACGCGAAAGCACTGCGACACTCCAGATTTAGCGCAGGATTTACAGGCCCTGCCGGAGTTCATGACGGTATCGCTACGCTGGGCGAATGACCGAATGGAAGGCTTTCACAGTCGAGGCCACCGACCACGTTGCCACGGTGACGCTGACCGGCCCGGGCAAGGGCAATGCCATGGGCCCGGATTTCTGGCGCGAGCTGCCGCTGATCTTCGGCGAGCTGGACGCCGATCCCGAGGTGCGGGCCGTCGTGCTGACCGGAGCGGGTAAGCATTTCTCCTACGGGCTGGATCTGCCGGCGATGAGCCCGGTGTTCGGTCCGCTGCTGGCCGAGAAGGCGCTGGCCGCACCGCGCACGGGCTTCCTGGACGAGATCCGGCGGATGCAGGCGGCGGTGACCGCGGTCGCCGACTGCCGCAAACCGGTGATCGCGGCGGTCTCCGGCTGGTGCATCGGCGGCGGGCTGGATCTGATCGCGGCCGCCGATATCCGATTGGCCAGTGCCGACGCCAAATTCAGCCTGCGCGAGGCGAAGGTGGCGATCGTGGCCGATATCGGATCGCTGCACCGGCTGCCGGGCATCATCGGCGTGGGCCACCTGCGCGAGCTCGCCTATACCGGCAAGGATATCGATGCCGCGCGGGCCGAGAAGATCGGTCTGGTCAACGATGTCTACGCCGATCAGCAGGCCGTGCTGGACGCGGCGCTCGCGCTCGCTCGCGAGGTCGTGGCCAATCCGCCGCTGGTCGTACAGGGCATCAAGGATGTGCTGGATCAGCCCAACGCGAGCCGGATCGCGGACGGGCTGCGGTATGTGTCGACGTGGAATGCGGCGTTCCTGCCGTCGGAGGATCTGACCGAGGCGATTCAGGCGGTATTCGAGAAGCGGTCGCCGGAGTTCAAGGGCCGGTAGCATCAATACGACCGTCCGGTATGTCCGAGATGCGACTATCGGTTAGCGTCGTCGGATCGGAATCGATGCTTTTCGGACAGGACAAATGCTGAAGTTTGCCATGCTCGGTGAGGTTCGTGCGTGGCGCGGCGAACATCGGCTGGAGCTGGGTCCGAAACAGCGACGGGCCGTGCTCGCCGCGTTGTTGCTGCGCCCCGGGCGCTCGGCGACGCTGCCGGATCTGATCGCCGACGTGTGGGGGAAGCGGCCGCCGCCGAGTGCGGTCGGGGCGGTCCGCAATCACGTCTTACATCTGCGTCGGGTGCTGGAACCCGAGCGGGAGAACGGGATGCCGCCCGCGGTGCTGGTCGGCTTCGGGGGCGGATATGCGCTGCGGGTGCCGCCCGGTTCGGTGGATGTCGAACTGGTGCAACGCTATGCGGCCGAGGCCGGGCAGGCGGTCGATCTCGCCTCGGCCCGGGATCGCCTGGATGCGGCGCTCGCGCTGTGGGAGGGCACGCCCCTGGCCGGACTGCCGGGGCCGCATGCCGAACGCGTGCGCGCCCAGCTGTGCGAGTTCCGCCTCGCCCTGACCGAACAGCGCCTCGTGGCCGATCTGCGGCTGGGGCGCCCCGGCGAGGTCATCGCCGAATTACGGCCTCTGATCGCCGAATATCCACTGCGGGAACAGATCCGGAAACTGCTCATGATCGCCCTCTACCGCGCCGGGCGGCAGGCCGAGGCGCTGGAGGTCTTCGCCGATACGCGCCGAATTCTGGTGGACCGCTTGGGAATCGAGCCGGGACCGCGATTGACGGAGCTGCAGCAGCGGATTCTCCGGGGAGAGGCGGTGGACGATGACTGCGCACATGATGTGGACGACAACGAGGTGGGCGATGCCCTGCCCGGCGGATCACTAGGTGCCGGGATCGTGGGTTCGGGGGATGTCGGGGCGCTGAAACCGGGCGACGGGGGAGGTGAAAGCGGCTCGGGGGAACCGGGATTGGAGGGGTGGGCCGCTGTGCTCGGGACGCGTGTTTCGGCGGGGTGGGGGCTGCCGCCCGCGCAACTGCCCGCCGATATCGCGGATTTCACCGGGCGGGGGGAGGTCGTGCGGCGACTGGTGGAGCGGTTGGGGGAGGCGGGGGCCGCGGTGCCGGTGTGTGCGATCACCGGGATGGGCGGGGTGGGGAAGAGCACGGTGGCGGTGCATGTGGCACATCGTGTGCGGCACCGGTTTCCGGACGGGCAGCTGCATGTGGATCTGCACGGATTCGAACGACCGGGCGGGACCTCGGCAGGGGATATCCTCGGGGATTTCCTGCGGGCGCTCGGGATGCCGGAGGGGGAGATCGCGCCGACGCCACAGCAACGGGCCGCGCAGTTCCGGGGCCGATTGGACGGTCGGCGGGTGCTGGTCGTGCTCGATAATGCCCGCGACGGTGACCAGGTGCTGCCGCTGATTCCAGCGACGCCCGGATCGGCGGTGTTGATCACCAGCCGGGCCGCGCTACCGCAGTTGCCGGGGGTGCTCGCGGTGCGGCTCGACGAGATGGACACCGAGGAGGCCGTGGCGCTGCTGACCCGCATCGTCGGGGCCCGGCGGGTCGCGGCCGAGCCGGCGGCCACCGCGGCGGTGGTGCAGGCATGCGGGCGATTACCGCTGGCGGTGCGGATCGTCGGATCGCGGCTGGCCTCGCGTCCGCGCTGGGATATCACGGCGATCGCCGAGCGGCTGGCCGACGAGCGCCAGCGGCTGGGGCTGCTGCGTACCGGCGAACTGACGGTGGAGGCGGTCTTCCGCCTCGGCTATGACCACCTGGAACCCGCGCAGGCCAAGGCATTTCGCATGCTGGCCGTGCCGGAGGCGGAGGATCTGCCGCTGGCAGGTGTCGCCGCCATGCTCGAATCCGGCGATGCCGAGGCCGAAGCGCTGTGTGAATCGCTGGTCGATCTCAGCCTGCTCGACGCCACCGCCATCGGCCGCTACCGCTATCACGATCTGCTCCGCCTGTTCGCCCGCGAGGTCGCGCCCGCCGACGACGCCGACGCCCTGGCGCGGCTGCTGGACTTCTATCTGGCCACGATGAAAAACGTGGTGGTCGTGTGCAATCCGGGCACTCGCCTGCCCGAGCATCTGAGACCCACTGTGGTCGCGGGCCTGTCGTTTCGCGACGGCATCGACGCGCAGTCCTGGCTCAATGCCGAACGCCTCAATCTGATCGCGTTGCTGCGCCAGGCCGCCAGGCTCGGCGGCGACGCGCTGGCGCTGTGCGCCGACTTGGCCTGGGCCATGGCCGAATTGATCGAATGCGGGCCGAATGCGCAGGAACATGTCCGCGCCCTGGAGGAACTGCTGCAGGCGGCCCTGCAGGTCGGTGATCGGGGGTTGGAGTGCCGGGTGCGCGCGGCGCTCGGGGCGGTGCTGACCTACGCACTGGCCCGGATGCGCACTGGCCGCGACCATCAGCGCATCGCGCTGTCGCTGGGCACCGACTCCGCGGACGCCGCCCGGCTGACCGCTTTCGCCGCCCAATTGCTGGCCGCCTCAACCCGAATGGGCACCGAGGTCGCCGCCTCGCTGGCCCATGCCGAACGCGCCATCCGGCTCGCCCGGCGCGTCGATGATCCGGCCATCGAGGGCGCCTGCCTGATCCACGCCGCCAAGTCGCTGTCGGACGCGGGACGGTTCGACGAGGCCGTCGCGCGCGCCGAACAGGGCCTGGCGCTGGCTCGGCGCATCGGCAATCACGCGCTGACCGGGATGGCCACCCATGAGCTCGGTGCGGCGCTGGCCTTCCGCGGGGAGTACGACCGTGCCGTCGAATTGTGTACGCGCGCGGTCGAATCGGCCCGGCTCAGCGGATCGCGGCTGCGGGTCGGCTTCGCGCTGGCCCGGCTGGCCCAGGTGGTCATGTTGGCGGGCCGGCTCGAGCAGGCGGAATCGGTGGCCGCCGCGGGCGTCGACGCGGTCACCGAGGCGGCCGGGCCGCTGCACCGGGCCCGGGTACAGGTGCTGCACGGTGTGGTGCTGCTGGCGCTCGGGCGAACGGATCAGGCGCAGCGGGCATTTCGTTCGGCGGCGGAGATCTTCGTGGCTCTCGAGGACGCCCATCTGGTGCACGAGCGGCTGAACGAGGCGATGGAGGCGCCCGTGGTGGAGATCCTGCGCGTACATCTGGACGCGGTGCTCGCGGAAAAGGACGGGCCGCGTCAGTTTTCCGTCATTTCCACCTCATCGACGGCGCTGACCTGCGTGGACGGCTGAGGGTCGGGGATGCGTGATCCGGTCGACCGGCGTTAGCGTGGAATGGCGGAATTCGGCCGCTGACAAGAACATTCGGCGGTCGGATTCCGGGCGACCGCGCGGTCATCGTCGTTCCTGGGGGGTCGGCGCTGGCGGCACGCGTTCCGGTCGTAGCGACCCGAGCGCTCGGCGGGAGCTCCGCAGCCCGGATCTCCCGCCGAGCATTCGACACGACTCAGTGGCCGCCCTGCTGCTGCAGCCGCGCGAAGGCCTCGTCGACGAGCGTCTCGGCCTTGGCCCGGTCGCCCCAGCCCTCGACCTTGACCCACTTGCCGGGCTCCAGATCCTTGTAGTGCTCGAAGAAGTGCGCGATGGCCTTGCGATCGAACTCGCCGATATCGGTGACGTCCTGAATGTGGTTCCAGCGCTTATCGCCCGCGGGCACCGCCACGATCTTCTCGTCGCCGCCGGCCTCGTCGCTCATGATAAGGACGCCCACCGGACGGGCCTCGACGATCACGCCCGGGAACACCGACTCCGGCAGCAGCACCAGGCAATCCAGCGGGTCGCCGTCGGAGCCGAGGCTGTTCTCGATGTAGCCGTAGTCGGCGGGATAGACCATCGGGGTGTAGAGGTAACGATCCAGCCGCACCCGGCCGGTCTCGTGGTCGACCTCGTACTTGTTGCGCTGACCCTTGGGGATCTCGATGGTGACGTCGAACTCCACGTCATCTCCTTCTGTGATGCGGTTGCGGCTGCCGACTCGCCAGCTCGTTCGGGGGAAGGCCGGCGAGGTGAGGATAGTGTGGTCGGCGGGTGCGTGGGTGCGGCAGGGACGTCACACGGTGATCAGGGAGACAACGGTCAGGTGCTTGGTCGAGACAACAGCAACGTCGGTGAGTCGGCCCCACGGCGGCGTCGCCACATATGGATAGGGGTGAGCGCCGGACTGGTCGTGGTGGTGGCCGCCGCCGCGGCGGTCTTGGTCACGGTGAAACCGTGGACCGAGGAATTCCGCCACGGCGGGTTGACGATCGCCGCCCCGCCCGAGCCGCTCCAGCCGAGTGTGCGGATGCCTGCGGCCCCGCCGAACGCACCCGAGCCCAGCGGGCCGGGGCTCGCCGCGGCGCTGGGCCCGGTCGTCACGAATCCGAATCTGGGCGGATTCTCCGGATCGGTGACCGATGCCGAGACCGGATCCGTGGTGTGGAGCGCCGATCCGGATAAGCCCGTGATCCCGGCCTCGACGACCAAGGTGCTCACCGTGGCCGCCGCGCTGCTGGTGCTGCCGCCGGATCGCCGAGTCACCACTCGCGTTGTCGCCGGGGCGAATCCGAACGAACTGGTGCTCGTCGGCGGCGGCGATCCGACGCTGACCGCACAGCCCGACGGTAAGGGCTACTACCCGGGCGGCGCGCGGCTGTCGGATCTCGAGGCGCAGATTCGCGCGGCGAGCCACGGCATCGACACGATCCTGGTCGACACCTCGCTGTTCAGCGGCCCGCCCTGGCCTGCGGGCTGGGATCCGAACGATATCGGCGGGGGTTCGTGGGCGCCGATCGAACCGGTCATGATCGACGGCGGCCGACTGGATCCACTGGTCGAATACTCCCCGCGCAGCGCGAATCCGGCCCTGGACGCCGGGCGTCGGCTGGCGTTGGATCTGGGCCTGGATCCGGCCAAGGTGCGCGCGGGCCGGGCGCCCGCCGGTGCGGCCGAGATCGCCCGGGTGCAATCCGCCCCGCTGCGAGATCGGCTGCGGGACATGATGGTTCACTCCGACGATGTGCTCGCCGAGACGATCGGCCGGGAGATCGCGGCGGCGACCGGCGGCGAGCAGTCCTTCGCCGGGGCCGCCGCGGCCACCAAGACCGCCCTCGAGGCGGCCGGATTCGACACCACGGGCCTGACCCTCCTCGACAACAGCGGCCTATCCACCGACGACCGCATCCCGGCCCGGCTGCTGGATCGGATCCTGGCGGTGGCCGCGGCGCCGCAGCCGGGCGCGGCCGGCGATCACACGGGCGGAACGCTCACCTCGATGGTCAACAGCGGTACGTCGACCGATATCGGCTCCCCGCTCGCCCCGTTGCTGGACTATCTGCCGATCGCGGGCGGTTCCGGATCGCTGGCCGAGCGGTTCGTCGATCCGCACGATCGCGGCGCCGCGGGCTGGGTGCGGGCGAAAACCGGAACTCTGTCGGTATCGAGCGCGTTGGCAGGGTATGTGCTGGACAGCGATGGCCGCGTCCTGACATTCGCGTTGATGTCGAACGATCGCCCACCGGAGGCGAGTCGCCCGGCACTGGATGCCATCGCTGCCACGCTGCGCAATTGTGGATGTCGATGACGGGTGGATGAACATGAGCGGACCCGGTGACGAGGCGGCCGACAGCCGAACCGAACGTTCCGAACAGACGGTGGTCGACCTGACCACCGGTCAACTGGTCCACAAGCAGAAGCGGTCCGCCCTGGCCGGGGCGGTGGACTGGAATATGGCCGCCCGCACCGCGACCGCGCTGGTGCCGGCGGGCCCGCGGACCTCGCGGTATTCGGCCGAACAGGTGGTCGCGGAGTTGGCTGCGGCTTCGGCGCGGGCCGAAGGCCCGGTGCGCGAGGTGAGCCTGCTCGCCGACGACGGAACGGTCCCGGCCGCACGCATCGTGGACCGGCCCGGCTGGATCCGGGCGGCCGCCGATTCGATGGCCGAGCTCACCGGCGAACCCGAGGCCGAACGCGGCCGCTTCGCGGGTAAGCCCGCCGGAATGCAGGCCGGTGCGATGCTGGCCTTCCTGGCCACCGCGATCCTCGGCCAATACGACCCGTTCAGCGGGCGCGACGGCACATTGCTGCTGGTCGCGCCGAACATCGTCGCGGTGGAACGCGCATTGGGCGTATCGCCCAGCGACTTTCGGCTCTGGGTCTGCCTGCACGAGGTGACCCATCGGGTGCAATTCTCCTCGGCGCCCTGGCTCGCGAACTACATGCGCGAGAACGTGAGCGTGCTCGGCGATGTCGGCGAGGAACCGCTCACCGAGATGCTGGCGCGACTGCTGGACGAGGTGCGCGAGCGCCGCCGCGGCGGCACCGACGCCGACGATCCGGCCGACAACGGCGTGCTCGGCCTGTTGCGCGCCACCCAGGCCCCGCCGCAGCGCGAGGCCTTGGATCGCCTGCTGATGCTGGGTACGCTGCTGGAGGGCCATGCCGACCATGTGATGGATGCGGTTGGGCCCGCGGTCATTCCGTCGGTCGCGCAGATTCGCCACGCCTTCGATCAGCGCCGCCAGCGGCCGGTGAATCCGGTGCAGCGGCTGCTGCGGGCCCTGCTCGGGGTGGACGCGAAGGTGGCCCAGTACGTACGCGGTAAGGCCTTCGTCGACGAGGTGGTCGGCACGGTCGGCATGGACCGATTCAATACCGTGTGGACCGATGCGGAGACGCTGCCGCGCACCGACGAGATCGCTCACCCGCAGCGCTGGGTCGCCCGGGTGCTGGGCTGAGATGACGGGCCGGGCCCGGCCGCTCCCCGAGACACCCGCGGCGCTGGATGTGCGTCGCGCCGTGCGTAATTGGCTGTCGGAGTTCGCACCGGCCGGTGTGGTGGCTGTCGGCCTGTCCGGCGGTGCGGACTCCCTCGCACTGACCGCCGCCGCCGTCGCGGAGGCCGAGGTGGTCGATGCGCTGATCGTCGATCATGATCTGCAGCCCGGTTCGGATCGGGTCGCCGCCGAGGCCGCCGAGGCCGCGCTCGGGCTGGGCTGTCGGGCCGCGCGCGTGCTGACGGTCGAGGTGGGCGGCGCGGGCGGGCTGGAGGCCGCGGCCCGGCGGGCCCGCTACGCGGCGTTGGACACCGCGCGCGACGGCCTGCCGGTGCTGCTCGGCCACACCCTCGACGATCAGGCCGAGACCGTGCTGCTGGGCCTGGCCCGCGGCTCCGGCGCGCGTTCGATCCAGGGCATGGCGCCCTTTGCCGACCCGTGGGGCCGGCCGCTGCTGGGCGTGCGGCGGGCCGCGACCAGAACCCTGTGCGCCGATCTGGGCCTGCGGCCGCATGAGGATCCGCACAACAGCGCGCCGGAGTTCACCCGGGTGCGGCTGCGCATGGAGGTACTGCCGCTGCTGGAGGATGTGCTCGGCGGCGGGGTGGCGCCCGCGCTGGCTCGTACGGCCGAGCAGTTGCGCGCCGACAATGCGGTCCTCGATGAGCTTGCCGAGAAGTTGCTATCCGCCGCGACCGATGGTGAGTCGCTGTCGATCGAGACGCTCGCCACTGCGCCGATCGCGTTGCGCCGCCGGGCGCTGCGGGCGTGGTTGTCCGCCGGTGGGGCAAAGGCGTTGACCGACAAGCATTTACGCGCGGTCGACGCGCTGGTCATCGATTGGCGTGGGCAGGGCGGCGTGGCACTCGGTGGCGGTAAGCCGGGGACGAGGTTGGTTGCCGCGCGCGAACATGGCAGGCTGACGCTGGCGTTGGGTCGATAATGGTTTCGGGTGTCGCTCGGCATCCGGATTTCCCGCTAGCGCCGTGAGTGCCATGACATCACTTGAAGGGAAACCAGCGCACGTGTACGGGGACGACATCGCGTCGGTGCTGATCACCGAGGAGCAGATCCAGGCGAAGGTCGACGAACTCGCCGCCCTGATCGCCAAGCGTTATCCCGCCGATGCGCCCGAGGGCGATCTGCTGCTGGTGGCCGTGCTCAAGGGCGCGATCTTCTTCATGGCGGATCTGGCTCAGGCGCTGCCCATTCCGACCCAGATGGAGTTCATGGCCGTCTCGTCGTACGGCTCGTCGACCTCCTCCTCGGGTGTGGTCCGCATCCTCAAGGATCTCGACAAGGACATCGCCGGGCGCAATGTGCTGATCGTCGAGGACATCATCGACTCCGGCCTGACGCTGTCGTGGCTCAAGCGGAATCTGTCCAGCCGCAATCCGGCCTCGCTCGAGGTGGTGACGCTGCTGCGCAAGCCGGATGCCCTGCGCACCCATGTGGACGTCGCGCATGTCGGCTTCGACATCCCCAACGAATTCGTCGTCGGATACGGCCTCGACTACGCCGAGCGCTACCGCGATCTGCCCTATATCGGCACGCTGAATCCGAAGGTCTACAGCAACGTCTAACCCGGTCGGCGCGTCTCCCATCGCCGCGCCGAAGATGTGATCAATCTCACTACTTGGGCAATTGCCCTGCATGCCCGGTTCGGGCAAATGTTGCTGGCTCCCCGGCCGTGATGCGGCCGGGGTTTCGCGCTGCCCGATTCGTGCGGGCGTGGTCCGCGTTACTGCTGATCAGCTGCCCTGATGACCGACGGCCACCGGGAAGTTCGAGATTGGCCGCGGATTCGCCGAGGCGGGTGTGCCGCGGTTATACATAGGCTCTATGCTGTCTTTAACAAACCTGACGGCTGTTTCTCTGCCTCAATCCCGACCCCGAGGACTGATACAGCTGGATTTCCAAGACCAATTCTGATAGCAAGGTGCTATGGATCCGCATTTGCGCGACTTGCGGTACTTCGTCGCCGTCGCTGAAGAACTGCATTTCACCAACGCCGCCCAGCGGCTGCACATCGCTCAACCCACGCTGTCCCGGCAGATCCGCCAGCTCGAGCGTCAGCTCGATGTGGTGCTGTTCGACCGGAATCAGCGCAGCGTCGCGCTCACGGTCGCCGGTAAGGAACTGCTCGAGGGCGCCCGCAAGATCCTGGAGCTGTGGGAAGTGACCAACGTCGCCCTGCAGGAGGCGGGCGAGGTGCTGCGCGTGGGCATCCAGAGTTCGATCGGCCGCGGCCTGATCGCCGATCTGGAGAGCGCCAGCGGCCACCGCCTGGCCCTGCACTCGGCGTCGTGGACCGACCCGTCCAGCGGGCTGGCCGGGCGCCAGGCCGATCTGGCGCTGATGTGGCTGCCCGTCCCGGATGTCGGCCGCTATCGCTGGCAGGTGCTACGCACCGAGCCGCGCTGGGTACTACTACCGGAGAACCATGCCCTCGCCGAGCGCGAGACCATCGACTTCGCCGATCTGGCCGATGTGCCGTTCGTCGCCATGCCGTCGGAAGCCGGTGCGGCGCGCGACTTCTGGCTCGGTAACGACGGCCGCGGCGGCCGCCAGCCGAAGATCGGCGGCGAGGCCGCGACCGCCGAGGAGCGGCTCGAGGGCGTCAGCCTGGGGCTGGGCGTCTGCCTGCTCGCCGAGAGCAATGTCCCGATGTATCGCTGGCCGGGTCTGACCGCCCGCGAGGTGACCGGTCTGGCCCGATGCGAGCTGGCCGTGGCCTGGCGCGCGGATGACGACCGCCCCACGATCCTCGACTTCGCCAACCGGGTGACGGCCGGCGGATTCGGTTCCGCGAAGGACTGATCAGCCGGCGGTGCGCCGCCACGGCCGCGCGGCCTCCAGCTGGGCCGCCAGCCGCAGCAGCGTCGACTCGCTGCCGGGCGGCCCGGCCAACTGAGCGGCCAGCGGGGTGCCGGTACGCGGATGCAGTCCCATCGGCACGCTCACCGCGGGCCAGCCGACCAGATTCCACAACGGGGTGAACGGCGAATACCGCACGCTGGTAAGCACATTCGGCAGCCAGCCGCGGTCATGCCAGGCCAAGGCGCGCGGCGGGGGTCCGGCCAGGGTGGGCGTGATCACGACATCGTGTTGTTCGAAGAAGTCCAGCAGCCGGGCCTCGACGCGATCGACCTGCCCGGGCCGAATCAGTCCGGCGCGCAACACCGCCCGGCCGAGGGCCGCATGTGTGCGGGTGCGCTTCTGTAGTCGCTCGGGGTGAGCGATCCCGACCGCCTCGCGCGCGGCATTGGCCAGCCAACGCAGCGCGAGCGCGCTGGTGGCACCCGTATAGGGCAGCGTTGCGGAGGTGACGGTGTGCCCGGCCTCGGCGGTCAGCTGGGCGGCCGTGCGGGCCGCGGCGGCCCACTGTTTGTCGACCATCAGCAGTGGTGACGGCGAGGCGAAGGCGAGTCCGATGCGCAACTGCGCGGGCGGTTCGAGTTCGGCCAGCGCCGGGCGGTCGGCCAGGACGGACAGCATCAGCGCGGCATCGGCGACGGTCGTTGCGAGGACACCGTTTTCGGTCATACCGCCCCAGGAGTCCACCCCGATCTGCGCGGGTACCACGCCGCGGCCGGGTTTGACGCCGAACACCCCACAGCAGGCGGCCGGAATCCGGACCGAACCCAGACCGTCGTTGCCGAGCGCCACCGGCACCATCCCGGCCCCGACGGCCGCGCCCGACCCGCCGGACGAGCCGCCCGCGCTGTGGCGAATGTTCCAGGGAGAGCGCGTGATTCGCTCCGGGGTATCGGTGACGCCGAACAGGCCGAATTCGGGCATCTCGGTGAGTCCGACGACGACGGCGCCCGCGGCGCGCAGCCGCCGCACGACCGGATGATCGGCCTCGGCGGGCCGCTCGTCACCGGCCAGCGATCCGGCGCGGGTCACCTCGCCCGCCACATCGACATTGTTCTTCACCGCGATCGGCACGCCCGCCAGCGGCAGCGCCTCCAGATCGGGTCGCTCGGCCAGCGCCAGGCTCTCCGCGCGGGCGGCCTCGGTGCGGATCAGACTGAAAGCGTTGACTTTCGGATTGCCGATGCGGATGCGCTCGAGTGCGGCCTCGAGGATCTCCTCGGGCCGAGCCGTGCCGTCGCGCACGGCCGCGGCGATCGCGGCGGCCGTCGTCAGCGCGGCCGCCGGCGAATCCTGCGGGGACGTCGCGTCGGCCGCATCGTTCGTATCCATCGGCACCTCCTGAGTGGCTCCGGTGACAGTGGTCGATGCCGCGTCCGCTAGTGCGGTGCCCTCGTTCTGCATACTCGTAGCCCCCGTCGCGTCATGCTCGAAATGGGTGATTCGGTACCGATGCGCAAATTATCATTTCCGGCAGTGCTCGGGAATGATGGTCTCGGGGTGTGGCGGATTCTATTCGCTGCGACCTGCGACCGACCAGTGCGGATTTCGGTCATCTCCGTCGAGCCGGACTCCGGGTCATCGCCGACCCGGTCTCCCGGTCTCTGTCGACCCGGCTTCCAGATCTTCGATGATCCGGGCGAAGCCCGGGTTCGTTAGGTGCGATATGAGCTACAGTTCCGACACCGGCGGCGGGTTCGGGCGACCAACGGCCGGAATCGAATTCGGTGCCGTGGCCGCGTTCGCCGCAGCCTGGGAGACCGACGCTCGTCCCCCCGAGATCGCCGACTACCTCCCCGACGCCGACACGCTGCGGCTGCATGCGCTGATCGAGCTGATCCGGATCGACCTACGCCACCGCTGGCTGCGCCGGGCCACCGACCACGGATCCGAGCCGGCCGTCCTCGGAGCGGTGCGCAAGCGGCTGCACGAGTACTGCTCGGAATTCCCCGAGTTGGCGCCCGATCGAATTCCGGCCGGTCTGGTCTATGAGGAGTTCGTGATCCGCCGGCACAGTGGTGAACGGGTCGATCCGCGCGAATGCCTGCGCGAATATCCCGAACAGGCAACGCAATTACGCGACCTGCTCAATGCCGACGACGAGGACCAGAGCACCCGGCGCGCCGCCCCGGACTCGACCGCGACCTTCGCCGCGGCGACCGCCACAGGGACCGGCAACGCCGCCCGGACCACCACGGATCTGAGCCGACCGCCCGACACCGACGGCCTGGACAGCATCCGGGTCGGGCAGCGCATCGACGATTTCGATCTGCTGACCGGCCTCGGCAGCGGCGCCTTCGCCCGGGTGTTCCTGGCCCGCCAGCGCGCGCTGCAGCGGCTGGTCGCGGTGAAGATCTCCGCCGATCGCGGTACCGAACCGCAGACGCTGGCCCAGCTCGATCACGACTACATCGTGCGGGTCTTCGACCAGCGGCTGCTCGACGACCCGATCCTCGAGTCCGGGGTCGATCTCGGCGTGCGCCGACTTCGCCTGCTGTACATGCAGTTTCTGCCCGGCGGCACGCTGCTCGGCGCACTGCGCTGGGTGCGGGCCACCCCGCCCGCACAGCGCAGCGGGCAGTTGCTGCTCGACGCGGTCGACGCGGCGATGGAGGAGAAGGGTGAGATTCGCCCGACCGATTCCAGCGTGCGCGCCGAACTCGCGACGCTGTCGTGGCCGGAGACCGTGGCCTGGCTGGGCCGCCGCCTGGCCGAGGCGCTGGCCTATGCCGACAGCCAGGGTGTGTTGCACCGCGACGTCAAACCCGCCAATGTGCTGCTCACCGCCGAGGCCGTGCCGAAGCTGGCCGATTTCAACATCAGCTTCAGCCGCGGCCTCGAGGGCTCGAGTCCGGTCGCCTACTTCGGCGGATCGCTGTCGTACATGTCCCCCGAACAGCTCGAGGCCTGTCACCCCGGCTATCGCCGTACTCCCGGCGACCTGGACACCCGTGCCGATATCTATTCCCTGGGCGTGGTGCTGTGGGAATTGCTCACCGGGGCGAAGCCTTTCGACGACACCACCGCCGGCGAGTACGGCGATGTCACCACGCTGCAGCAGATGCTGAACCAGCGCTGGGCCGGGGTGGATCCGGCCGCGCTGCACCGCATTCCGCCGGATTGTCCGGCGGCGCTGCACCGGGTGCTGCTGACCTGTCTGGCGCCGGAGCGGGACGAGCGCTGGGGCGACGGTGCGGAATTGGCCCAGCAATTGGAGTTGTGCCTGGACGCGCGGGCCCGTGATCTGGTGGATCCGCCGCCGCACAGCTGGCGGTTTCGGTTGCGGCCGTGGCTGATTCTGGTGGTGCTCCTGGCCATCGGAGTTCCGAATGTCGTTGCCTCGCTGTTCAATATCCAGCACAACCGGACGCTGATCATCGACCGGCTCAGCGAGCCGGCGCAGCAGACGTTCATGATCGTCACCGCGGTCGTCAACGCGGTGTTCTTCCCGGTGGGAATCGCGGTGCTGGTGTACCTTTCGCGGTCGCTGCTCATGGTCCGCCGCGGGCTGCGCAAGGGGCGCGGCTACGATCCGCGGACGCTGGCCCGGGCCAGATCCGATGCGCTGCTGCTCGGTGATCGTGCTGTGCTGGTGGCGTTTTCGCTGTGGAGCGTGGCGGCGATCGTCTTCCCGGTGGCCTTGCAGCTGGTCAACGGCGGGGTCACGCTGCCGATACTGGTCCACTTCCTCTGGTCACTGCTGGTCTGTGGCGCGATGGCGGTCGCCTATCCGTTCTTCCTGGTGACGTTCTATATGGTGCGCAGCATCTTTCCGATCTTTCTGCGCCACGGTGACGTCGGTGTCGCCGAGGTGGAACGCCTGCGCCGACTGGACCGACGGAGCACGAGCTATCTGGCGGTGGCGGCCTCGGTGCCGCTGCTCGCCGTGGCGGGCGTGACTTTCCTTCCGTCCGAGGACATTCCGGGCGTGATCGTGACCGTGCGGTTCCTCTGCGTGGGCGCGATCGCCGCGTTTCTCATCGCCTATATGCTGTTCCGCGCGCTCGAGGCGGATCTGCGCGCGCTGGAGCGCGTGATCGCCCCCACGGCGGGGCGTGCCCCGGACTCGTCGCCGCGGGCGGGAAGATGAGGATATGAATACCGCCTCGGTGGCGACGGTCGCGCGCTTCGCCGCCGACTGGGAGACCGCCCTGCGTGAATCGCGCGCGGAGCCGCCGCCGCTGGCGCACTACATTCCCGACGGTGGGGTGGTCCGGCTGGCGATGCTGGCCGATCTGATCCGGATCGACCAGCGCCAGCGCTGGCGGCGGCGGGGCTCGGGCCGGCGAATGTCGGAATACGGCAAGGACTTTCCGGATCTGATCGGCACCGCACAATTCCTCGAGCTGGTGTGCGAGGAGTACGCGCTGCGCCGCCGATACGAGGCGATCGGATTGCGCGAGTTCTGCGAGGAGTATCCGGAGCAGGCCGCCCAGCTGCACCGCCGATTCGATGATTCCGATGCTGGGCCCGGGCGAGTGGAGGTCGTCACGGCGATGCCGATCGGGATCGAGGTCGGCATCCGGCTCGACGATTTCGATCTGCTCACCGAGCTGGGCGGCCGGATCTCCGCGAAGGTATTTCTCGCCCGGCAGCTGTCGATGCAACGCCTGGTGGCGTTGCGGGTCGAGGCGGGGGACGAGCACGATCCACGCCGGGTGGCCCAGCTCGACCATCAGTACATCGTGCGGGTCTTCGACCAGCGCGTGGTGGCCACGGTGAGTGCTGCGGCGTTGCGCCTGCAGTACATGCAGTATCTGCCCGGCGGCACCGGCGCCGATCTGCTGCGGCTGATCCGCTCGACCACGCCGCATGGCGGGGGCGTGTTGTTGCGCTCGGTGGACGAGGCGATGGAGGCTCGGGGAGAGATCCGGCCGACCGATTCCACTGTGCGGCACGAGATCTCGGCGCTGTCCTGGCCCGAGACCGTCGCATGGGTGGGCAGCCGACTCGCGGTGGCATTGGATTACGCCGCCCAGCACGGCGTTTCACACGGCGCGGTCAAACCGGCGAATGTGCTGTTCACCGCGGAGGGGGTGCCGAAGCTGGCCGACTTCGGCCGCGACGCCGCGCTCGCCATCGATCCGGAGGCGCTGCCGTATCAGGCCCCCGAACGCCTGGCCGCGCTGATCGATCCGGCCGCACCGACGCCGCAGGCCCACGTCGATCTGTTCGCCCTGGGTGTCCTGCTCTGGGAAATGCTCACGGGCGCCAGGCCGTTCGACGATCCGGCCGATGCCGATCCGGACCCGTTGACCAGCCTGCGGCGTGCGCACGACGCGGGCGTCGGCCCGGACGCGCTGGAGCGCCTCCCCGCGGATACCCCCGCGACCCTGCGACGGGTGCTGCTGCGCTGCCTGGATCCGGATCCGGTGCGGCGCTGGCAATCCGGATCCGAACTCGCCGGACAGCTGGAGTTGTGCCTGGACCAGCGGGCCCGGGATTTGGTGGATCCGCCGCCGAACAGTCTCCGGCATCGGGCACGTCGGTGGCCGCTGCTGATCGCGGCGCTCTGCGTCGGGGTGCCGAATCTGCTTGCCAGCCTGTACAACATCCGGCTCAATCAGATCTTGATCGTCGATCGGCTGGCGGCGGGGGATCAGCAGCGGTTCCAGACGGTTGCCCTCGTCAACAACGCGATCGCGTTTCCGCTGGCATCGGTGGTGATGTTGATGCTGTGCCGCCGGGCCTTGGTTGCGGCGCATCGACTTTCGCGTGGGCGCGGATATCCGGCGGGCGCACTGGCGCGGGCGCGGCGAGAGACGCTGTCGCTCGGGGACCGGCTGGTCTGGGTACCGTTCGGCATGTGGCTGCTGGCGGGGGTGTTGTGGCCGCTCGCCCTGATGTACACCGGTGTCGCGCTGCCGTCCCGGAACTTCGTGCAGTTCTATATCGCCCAGGTCGTCTGCGCGACCATCGCCCTGGCCTATCCGTTCTTCCTCGCCACGGTCTATGCCGTGCGTTCGCTGTATCCCCAGCTGCTGGTGGCCGGGCCGGTCGGTCCCGAGGACGGGCGGCAATTGGGCCGGCTGGCGCGGTGGAGCAATGGTTATCTGGCCGCGGCGGCCTCGGTGCCGCTGCTGGCGGTCGCCAGCGCGACGTTCGTTCCCGATGGGCAGCTGGGCCTGGTGGTCGGGCCCATGCGGACGTTGAGCGTGGGCGGCATCGTGGCATTCGTGCTGAGCTACTGGCTGTTTCGGCTGTCGGAGGTGGATCTGCGGGCCTTGATCCGCGCCGTCGGGCGAGGCGCGCGGTGAGCGCGCCGATCGGGCGGGTGGTGAATCTGTCGCATGTGCACGATCCGGCCACCACGCCGCTGTATCCGGGGGATCCGGCCTTCGTCGTCGAGACCGTGGCCGAGATCGACCGGGACGGCTACTACCTGCGCTATATCCGGCAGGGGGAGCATACGGGGACGCATTGGGGGGCACCGAGACATTTCGATCCGGAGGGACTGGCGGCGGACGAATTGGATCCGGCGGATCTACTGCTGCCCGCGGTGCGGGTCGATATGCGCGAGAGATGTTCGGGGAACCGGGATTACGCGATCACGGTGGATGATCTGCGGGACTGGGAGCGTGCGCACGGCCGGATCCCGGATCAGGCGGCGATCGTGGCGTGGACCGGATGGGATGCCCTCTGGGGTACGCCCGAATTCCTCGGGACCGGCGAATGCGCGGGGCACCAGCCCGGATTCGCGCCCGAGACCGTGCGCTGGCTGCTCGGCACCGGCCGCCTCGGTCGCCGCGGCGCGCTCGGCATCGACACCTTCGGGCCGGATCTGGGCACCGACGCGGAGTATCGGGTATCGCGGCTGTTGTATCGCGAGCACCGGATCAGCCTCGAATGCCTGGCCGATCTGGCGGCGCTGCCGCCCGTCGGCGCGTGGGTGCTGGTCGGCGGGCCGATCTATCGGGGCGGATCGGGCGGTCCGGCGGGCGTCCTCGCGCTGATCCCGGGGTAGTGTCGGGGCGGTGATCAGCGAGAATGCCGCTTGGTCCCTGGGCGCTCTGGCCGAGCGCGTATGGGCGCGGGCGCAGGGCCGCGGGCGGCGGTTCGTCCTGGGGATCGCGGGGCCGCCCGGTGCGGGGAAGTCGACCTTCGCCGCCGCGCTGCGCGATGCGGTGAATGCGCGGGCCGGGGCCGGAGCGGCCGAGGTGGCGCCGATGGATGGATTTCATGTCACCAATGCCGAGCTGCGGGTGTCGGGGGCGCTGCCGCGCAAGGGGGAGCCCGATACCTTCGATGTCGCCGCATATCTCGATCGGCTGCGGGCGGTGCGGGAAACTCCGGTGGGACAGCGGGTTTCGTGGCCGACTTACGACCGCGCACTGCATGAGCCGGTACCCGACGGCGTGACGTTCGATCGGCAGCCGCTCATCATCACCGAGGGCAACTATCTGCTGCTCGACGATTACGGCGGCGCCGGATGGTCGGCGGTGCGGGAATACCTCGACGAGGCCTGGTATCTGGACGCGCCGGTCGAGCAATTGCGAGAACGCCTGCTGGAACGGCATATTCGCGGCGGCAAGAGCGAGGCGTTCGCGCGGGACAAGGTGGCGCGCAGCGATCTGATGAATGTGGAGCTGGTGGCCAAGACGCGCGAGCGCGCCGATCTGGTGCTGCGTGCGGCCGGGCGGGACTATCTGGTGGAGTGAATCATTCCCGGTGCCGCATCCATTCGCGCGTGCCGAGGTACCCGCACGAGGCGGACGCCACCTCCGCCGCGTGGCGCAACGCGTCCGGAAATGCCTGTCCCGCAGCGTAATAGTGGCAGAACGCGCCGTGCAGCACATCGCCCGCGCCGAGGGTGTCGATCACCGGCGTCTCGGCGACCTCGATCTCACCGCGGCCGTCCGGCGTGACATAGCGAATCGGCTTGCCGCCGTGGGTGATCGCCGCATATCCGACCCCGAGCCCGCGCAGATGATCGAACAGATCCTCCGGTTCGACGCCGGGCGGGGCGAATGCCGCCGAGCAGATGGCGATATCGGTGAGCGGCAGCAGTTCGGCGTGGATCGCGCGCCAGCGCCCGGCGTCCAGCAACACCGGAACCCCGGCGGCCTTGGCGGCCGTGGCGAATCCGATCGCCAGCTCCGGATAGTGGCCGTCGATCAGCAGGACGGCCGCATCGTTGAGCGGGCCGAGCTGGCGCGGCTGGAACGGGGCCGAGATCTGTGAACCGTCCAGCGAGACGATCGTGCGGGTGCCGGCGCCGGTGGCGACCATGACCGAGGAGATGGGCGGGCGCTGGGCCCCGGCCGAGGTGACATCGACCGGTGCCACGCCGTGCTCGTCGAGATCGTGCCGAATCATCTGCGCCAGTTGATGCTCCCCGAGCGCGGTCACCAGCGCGGGCGTGCGGCCGGACAGGAAGGCATAGGCGACAGCGGCATTCGCGGCCGGACCGCCCGCACTCAGGAATGCCTCGCGGGCCTGGGTCTTGGTGTCCTCATCCGGATAGCGGTCCAGCGCATACGCGATATCCAGCGTTGCGAGACCTACGAATACCGCTGTCGCCATGTCTGCGACAGTAGCGAGATCACTGCGGCTCGGTGCGCACCCGCTGCTCGTAGGCCTTTCGCGCGCCCGCGTCGACCTGTTCGAGGAATGCGTGCTGGGAGCCGAAGACCCGGGCGACGGCATCGCCGATCGGCTCCGGCAACAGGCCGACCACCTGCGAGAGCAGGCCGGCGGCCCGGGTGACACGCACCTTCGAGCGCGGCTGCACCAGCAGTTTGGCGATGGCCTCGGCGATCTCCGCCGGTTCGGCCGGGCGCGGCATCAGCGGGGGCGTCGGGACACCGGAGATCAGTTCGGTTTTGGTCAGGGTCGGCAGCACCGACGAGAACGACAATCCGCTGCCGCGGTACTCCTCGCGCAGTGTGTCGGTGAAGCCGAGCACGGCATGTTTGGTGGCGTTGTAGGTGGCCAGGCCCGGGATATGGGTCTCACCCGCCAGCGAGGCGATGTTGATGATGTGCCCGCGGCCGCGCGGCAACATCCGCGCCAGCGCCAGCTTGGAGCCGAGGATCACGCCGTACACATTGATATCGAGCAGGCGGCGGGTCAGCGCGTCCGGTTCATCGATGACCTTGCCGGTCGGCATGATTCCGGCATTGTTGACCAGCACATCGATCGGCCCGAGCCGTCGTTCCACCTCGTCGAGGAAGGTACCGAACGACTGCTGATCGGTGACGTCGAGCCGTCCGTAATGATCGAAATCCCGTGCGGTGCCGGACTCCTTGACCGCCGTCTCGTCCACATCCCCGATGGCGATCTTCGCGCCGTATCGCTGCAGCGTGGTGGCGGTGGCCAGCCCGATGCCGCGGGCGCCGCCGGTGATCACCACGACCTTGCCGCGAATGATGCCGAAATCCGTCACTTGCCCTTACCTCCTACGGTATTGATGACATCCAGCACGCCGATCCGGCGCATGCCCCGCGCACCCGTGGCACGCATGGCCGTCAATGCGAGACCGAGTTTCGTTGTGCTGTAGGGGAACCAGAACGGTTCCTTCTTCTGGGTCGGCAGCATCGGCGTCGTAATCGCTTGTGCGCGACAGTATTTGCGCACCCCGGCCGCGCCGCCCCAGCGAGTGCCGATGCCGGACTGCTGCCAGCCGCCCATCGGCAGGGCGAAGTTGAACAGGTTGGCGAAGACGTCGTTGATATTCACCGCACCCGTATTCAATTGCCGCGCAAGGCGTTCCCCGCGGGCTTTGTCCCCGGTCCAGATCGACGCGGACAGGCCGTAGATCGAATCGTTGGCCAGGGCGACGGCCTCGGTCTCGTCGGCCACCTTCATCACCGGCAGGGTGGGGCCGAAGGTCTCCTCGGTCATACATGTCATCCGATGGTCGACGTCGACCAGGACGGTCGGCTCGAAGAAGGTGCCGATGCCTGTCGCCTTGCCGCCGGTCAGAGCCCGCGCGCCCTTGGCGAGTGCGTCCTCGACGTGGTTCGCGACGATGCTCTGCTGCGTCCGGTTCGCCAAAGCGCCGATATCGTAACGGGATCGGCGGTCATCGATGCCCTGACGCAGGCTGCGCACATGGTCGGTCAGCTTGGCGACGAATTCGTCGTAGACCGGCGCCTCGACGTAGACCCGTTCCACCGAGATGCAGACCTGACCGGCGTTGAACAGGCCGCCGAACGCGATTCCGTATGCGGCCCGGTCGATATCGGCGTCGGCGAGCACGATGGCCGGATCCTTACCGCCCAATTCCAGGCTGTAGGGAACGAGCCGGCGGGCGCACGCGGTCGCGATCGCGCGACCGGTGTCGGTGGACCCGGTGAACTGCACATAGTCGACGGTGTCGACCACGGCCGCGCCGGTCTCGCCCGCGCCGGTCACGACCGCGAATACCGGCGGGGCGCCGATCTCGGCCCAGCCGCGGGCCAATTCGAGCGCCGACAGCGGCGTCACCTCGGACGGTTTGAGCAGTACGGCCGCACCGGCGGCGAGTGCGGGAATGACATCGAGCGCGGGCATGGCCAGTGGGAAGTTCCACGGCGTGATCACCCCGACCACCGGATAGGGCCGGTAGACGGTGGTCAGCCGCTTGAGCCGGGCCAGCGGGCTGTGCGGGGCGGGATGTTCGTCGGCGAGGAACTTCGCGGCGCGGCGGGCGTAGTAGCCGACCAGATCGACCGCGAAGCTGGGATCGATGAGCGCGTCCATCCGCGGCTTACCGGTTTCCGACTGCAGCACATCGGCCAGCCGATCGGTGTTGTCGATCAGCCAGTCCTGCAGTTTCAGCAGCCACTCCTTGCGGCCCTCCGGCCCGATCGCCTCCCATTCCTGTTGGTACAGGCGCAATTCCCGCACCTTGGCGGCGACCGCGTCGGCCGGGGTGTTCGGCACCGTGCCCACCGGCTCGCCCGTCGCGGGGTTGAGCACCTCGATCTGGGTCGCGACGGTCGCCGGGCGCGGGGCGGTCGCGGTGGATGTGCGGGGAGTGGATTCGGCAGCGGTCTTGCGGGCTGTGGTCGTCTTCGGCTGCTCGGGAGCCGAGCCGGTATTGGTCACGATCTGCTCTCCCACGTGCGCGTCATTGCGGGGTTGTGAAGTGGTTCACTGAACTATGATCGTGACACAATTATGCGGCGACTTCTTGGCCGTGACGGTCAATGATCGCCCGATGTTTTGTACTTCGGACACAAATATGGAGGTGCGTCGATGACGGCTACGGGCACCGATCCGGTGGTGCGGCAGTGGATCACCGATTTCGTCGCCGAATCCCTGCGCACCGAAACTCTCGAGCAGATCGTGGACCGGCTCGACCGGGAGCTCGTCGCCCGCATGCCCGAACTGGCCGACCGCGATATCCGCCGCGATCTGGCGGCCAGCACCCATGCGCATGCGCTGGTGATGCTCGGCGGGCTGGCCCAGGATCGCGCCGACTATCCGGTGCCGCAGCAGGCGCACGACTTCGCCCGCACGCTGGCCCGGCGCGGTCACGATCTGCGGTTGCTGCTGCGGGTCTATCACCAGGGCCATCAGGCCGTCATGGACTACCTGACCGAACTGCTGGATCAACGGCAGCTGCCGTTCGATATCGAACGATCGGTCCTGATGCGGCTGTTCGACCGATCGCTGCGCTGGGTCAGCACCTCGGTCGAGGAGCTCACCGACACCTATATCGAGGAGCGCGAGCGCGGGCTGCGCGCGGCGCTGAATCAGCGCACCGAACTCGTGCGCGCGCTGCTGGCCGGGGCCGACGCCGATATCGATCAGGCCTCCGCGCGGCTGGGCTATCGGTTGGGCGGACGGCATCTGGCCTGTGTGCTGTGGACCGACGAGTCGATGCCGGGCTCGATGCCGCAGTCCGACAACGGTTTCGGTGCGGGCGTCGGCGACAGCGAGGTGCTGGGACTGCTCGACCGGACGGTCGCGCGGGTGGCGGCGGCGCTGGGCGGCGGCAGCGTCCTGACCGTGCCGGCCGGCGCCAGCGCGCTGTGGGCCTGGATCGCGGTGGAATCCGATGCGGTGCGCGTGCCCGCGATGATCGAGGCCCCGGTGCGGATCGCGATCGGCGCGCCCGCGGCGGGCATCGCCGGATTCCGCGACGGTCATCGCGAGGCGGTCGCGGCCCGTCAGGTCGCCGAGCGTGCGGCGGGGGAGATCGGCCGGATGCTGCACTATCCGGAGGTCGAGGTGGCCTATCTGGCCGGCGCCGACGAGGCGGCGATGCGGGCGCTGATCGCCCGGGAATTGGGTCCGCTGGCCGCGATGGATGTCAACTCCGCGCGGCTGCGCGAGACGCTGCACGCCTATCTGCGCTCGCATCGCAGCCCGGACGCGGCCGCGAAAAGGCTTGGTGTGCACAAGAACACCGTGCGCTATCGGATCCAGCGCATCGAGGAGCTGCTGACTCATCCGATCGAGCAGCGCAGTCTGCGGCTGGAGATCGCGCTCGAATGCGCCGCGGTGTACGGCGTGCGATAGCCGAAGCGAATCAGTCCGCGTTGGCCAGCCGTCGCAGTGGTGGTTCCGTCGTCGGGGGGACTCGGCGGTCCGGCAGCTCGGCCAGCAGTGCGGTGGTCGCCGCCGCCACCGCGGCCACCGCCTTGTCGAACGCGGGTTTGGTCGTGGAGGACAGGCCGGTCAGTCCACCGACCTTCCGCACGTATTGCTGTGCGGCCGCGTAGATTTCCTGCTCGGTCGCGGCCGGCTCCAGCCCGCGCAGGACGGTGATGTTTCTACACATGGCGCAGAGATTAGCCCTCGGTTCCGGCCCGCGACAGGGCAAGAATCTACAGATGTGAAACCTGTGTGTTGCGTGTGGCGCGTCTGGCGACTCGGCGTGACGCGCGTCTCCAAGGGGATGAGCGAACGTGGGACGCGTCTATGCGACACAATCGGTGATATGGCTGCCCGCGACGTGCCGACACTGACCACCTTCCCCTACGAGGAGCTGGACCGGCGCGAGGATGACCACTGGTCCGGTGCACAGGTCTCCGACGACGAGCTGCGCGCGCTGTCGCTGGGGGCGTTCTATTCGGCGCGCTGGGACGCGTTCCACGATGCGCTGCTGCTCGGCCCCGAGCGGGAACATCCGCTCGGCGACCGGCGCGAGCTGGCCATCGACACGCTCACCGGCGCCTGGGGCATCACCGATGCCACCGAGGCGATGGCGTCGATGGAACAGCTGCTGGACGGCATGCATTCACCGCTCTACGCGCTGGTGCATCCGCTGGTGATGGCCGGAATCAATTCGCCCGAACGGGACCGGTTCGGCGAGCGGGCCGATCGGCATCGGGCCTTCCTGCGGCAGGTCGGCTCGTTCCGTGGGATGGAGAATCCCGAGGCGTTGGTCCGCGATTACGACATCTGGTCTCAGGCCATCAAACTCGGCCTCACCGATCATCTGGTGCAGCCGCTGCCGGCCGATATCCAGGCGTGGGATCTGGCCCGCGTGGTCGCGGTGTCCCGGATGGCCTTCACCGCGGGCTATCTCGATGCCGATGTGGCCTGGGATTACGTCATGCGGGCCCTGCCCGCGGCCCAGCGCCGCTACCGCAATTGGCGGCAGTTCGGCGATTCCTATCTCACCGGCTGGACCTACTGGCAGGCCTGCGAGGACCTCGCCGAATTGAAGTCGGGCGGGGTGGATCGCCGCCTGGAACTGGTCCGCCTGTGGATGCGGCCCACCAGCCCCTGGCGGCGGATCTCGCTGCAACCGGTCGAGGACTAATCGGGCAGGGAGCGCAGGATTCCGCGGCCGTAGCGCTGGAACTGGGAATCGTCGACCATGCCGAGCGAATGCCGCTCGACCAGGAGCTCCCACTCCCCGTACAGATGCGACACACCGGGATCCGGCGGCGCGACGGCGCCGTCGGCGGATTCGCGCTGGATGGCGAAGGTCAGCGCGCCGACCACCCGCTCGGTATCGGCGCGGTCGGTGCCGGTGAAGCGCAGGATCGTATTGCCGTCGTATACCTCGATGCGCGACTCGCCGTCCTCGGCGTCGGTCGAGCGGGCCGACATGAGCGCCGCGACGGGTATCTCGTGGGCATAGCGCTCGCCCGGCCCGACGGAGACGAACAGCAGCCGCTCGGTGGTGACCGCGAGCAGGCCACGGCCCTGCCCGGCGGGCGGCTCGGCGGTGACCAACGCCGTCTCCAGCGCGAATTCCTCGGGCGTGACCAATCGATGCAGCGTGGTCACGGCCGTTCGGGTCTCGCGGCGCGGCGCCATCCGGCGCACCGCCCGATCCACATCGGCGCGGGTCGGGCCGGTCTTCTCCCAGACCGGGGCGGGCGGATTCAGGTCGGGCACGGACATATCGATGCGCTGGGTGGCCAGGATCTGGGTGTTGATCCGTTCCACGATCACGGTGGCCGCCGGCACGTCGTGTTCGGCGATCAACACCGGCAACGGGGTACGGTCGGCCGGAATGCCGGTCAGCAACGACGTGGGATACCGGAGATAGATCTCGATGACGACGGCATCATCGGTGCGACGGTTCAGCCGGACCTTGAGCAGGTCGGAGACCGGCACGTCGAGCACGCGCTCGCCGTCCGCGCCGGGTCTCAACACCTGCAGTCGACCGCCGCCGTGACGCAGTATCGCTGTGGGTGTCCGTAACTCGACTATGTCCATACCCCCTGCACTCGGGCTCTGTGTCGTCGATCACAATGGGACCTACATGTCATCATTGTGACCACTTGGTCCGACAGGAACGCACGATGTTCGTGTCGGTTCGAGCACAGATCGGGAACCACCGCTGTTCTCCGACCGTTTACTTGTCGAACTGCATAAGGTGCCGAACTGCGCGATGTATCGAGTAGACCGTACGCGGTAACGTGGCTTGTCCGCATCCGTTCGGTCGCACCCGGTCGGTCCGGATAGGGATACGGCTCCGCCCGATGCATCGTAGGCACGAACCGGAATTACCGGAAAGGACTGGCCCGCCGGCCGACGCTCTATGAACCGCAAGACAGTGTTTCGCAACCTGGCCATAGTCGCGGGCATCCTGCTCGTGATCTATCTGGTCAGCTATTTCAGCAACGACACGCGCGGCTGGAAGAACGTCGATACGTCCGTGGCGCTCACCCAGCTGCAGGACAAGGCCAACGTCAAACAAGTTCAGATCGATGACAAGGAGCAGCAGCTCCGCATCACCCTGAACAAGGGCAACGACGCGACCAGTGGCCAGGCCCAGATCATCGCGAAGTATCCGGGCGGCAGCGAGATCTCGTCCGAGATCCTCAAGGATGTCCAGGCCTCGGGCGCGCCCTACAACACCAGCGTCAAACAGGACAGCTGGTTCACCCAGGTGCTGCTGTTCGTGCTGCCGATGGTGGTGCTGCTCGGCCTGTTCATCTTCGTCATGGCCCGCATGCAGGGCGGTGGTCGCGGCGGCATGATGGGCTTCGGCAAGTCCAAGGCCAAACAGCTGTCCAAGGACATGCCCAAGACCACCTTCGCCGATGTCGCGGGCGCCGACGAGGCGGTCGAGGAGCTCTACGAGATCAAGGACTTCCTCCAGAATCCGGCCCGCTACCAGGCGCTGGGCGCGAAGATCCCGAAGGGTGTGCTGCTCTACGGCCCACCCGGCACGGGTAAGACGCTGCTCGCCCGGGCCGTGGCCGGTGAGGCGGGCGTGCCGTTCTTCACCATCTCCGGTTCGGACTTCGTGGAGATGTTCGTCGGTGTCGGCGCCTCGCGCGTGCGCGATCTGTTCGACCAGGCCAAGCAGAACAGCCCCTGCATCATCTTCGTCGACGAGATCGACGCCGTCGGCCGCCAGCGCGGCGCGGGCCTGGGCGGCGGCCACGACGAGCGCGAGCAGACGCTGAACCAGCTGCTGGTCGAGATGGATGGCTTCGGCGATCGCACGGGCGTCATCATCATCGCGGCCACCAACCGGCCCGACATCCTGGATCCGGCGCTGTTGCGGCCCGGTCGTTTCGATCGGCAGATCCCGGTCGGCAATCCGGACCTGGCCGGTCGCCGGTCGATCCTGCGCGTGCATTCGCAGGGCAAGCCGATCGCGCCCGACGCCGATCTGGACGGGCTGGCCAAGCGCACGGTCGGCATGTCCGGCGCGGATCTGGCCAACGTCATCAACGAGGCCGCGCTGCTCACCGCGCGCGAGCACGGCAGCATGATCACCGGGGCCGCGCTCGAGGAGTCGGTCGACCGCGTCATCGGCGGTCCGCGGCGCAAGAGCCGCATCATCAGCGAGCACGAGAAGAAGATCACGGCCTATCACGAGGGCGGTCACACCCTGGCCGCCTGGGCGATGCCCGATATCGAGCCGGTCTACAAGGTCACCATCCTGGCCCGCGGCCGCACCGGCGGTCACGCCATGACCGTGCCCGAGGACGATAAGGGTCTGATGACCCGATCGGAGATGATCGCCCGCCTGGTGATGGCGATGGGCGGCCGCGCGGCCGAGGAACTGGTGTTCCACGAGCCGACCACGGGCGCCTCCTCCGATATCGATCAGGCCACCAAGATCGCCCGTGCGATGGTCACCGAATACGGCATGAGCGCGCGCCTGGGCGCGGTGCGCTACGGCCAGGAGCAGGGTGATCCGTTCCTGGGTCGCTCGATGGGCATGAGCTCGGACTACTCGCACGAGGTCGCCCGCGAGATCGACGAGGAGGTGCGCAATCTCATCGAGGCCGCGCACACCGAGGCGTGGGCCATTCTCAACGACTATCGCGATGAGCTGGACGCGCTGGCCACCGCGCTGCTCGAACGGGAGACGCTGCACCGCAAGGATCTCGAGACGGTCCTGTCCACGGTCGAGAAGCGCCCGCGCATCACGGCATTCAACGACTTCGGCGATCGCGTCCCGTCGGATCGGCCGCCGGTGAAGACCCCGCGCGAGCTGGCCGCCGAGCGCGGCGAGCCGTGGCCCGACGAGGCGGCGACCCCGGCGGTCGAGAAGCCTGCCGCGCTGCCGGTTCCGGCCAACGGCTATCCGCCGGAGAGCGGCTATCAGCAGCAGCCCGCCTACGGCTATCCGCAGCCGAGCGGCTATCCACTGCCCGGCAATACCGCCGGCTATCCGCGTCAGGGTGGCGGCGGCACGCACGGCTCGCGGCCCGATTACGGTGCCCCGGCCGGCTGGTCGGCGCCGGGCTGGCCGCCGCAGGAGGATGCGCAGTCCGGTCAGCAGGGTTATGGCACACCGGGTGGTCAGTCGCCGAGCGGCTGGGCGCCGGCCGGCGGTCAGCGGTACGGCCGCCCGGCCTGGAATCCGCAGGGTGAGCAGGATGGCCCGGGCCATACCTCGCCCAACGGCGAGGGCGAGGGCGGCGACTGGGACGGGCCGAACGGTCGGCATTGACCGGCCGGTGATTAGGCTCGACGGTCGAGGTGCCGAGAGGTAGGCGGCGCCGGTTGCGGCCGGCGTCGATCGGCACCATGAACACAGATTTTGGAGGTGTCCTCGAGTGTCGGCCAACAACCGTGTCGTCGAAGCATCCGATGCGGCGTCCACGCCGATCGCGCTCGACACCGGCCGTCCCTTCGACCGGGAACGTGCGGAGGCGGCGGTCCGCGAACTGCTGCTCGCGATCGGTGAGAACCCCGATCGTCCGGGGCTGATCGAGACCCCGGGCCGCGTCGCGCGCGCCTATCGTGAGATGTTCGCCGGCCTTTACGTCGAACCGGATTCGGTGCTGAACACCACCTTCGACGAGGGGCATCAGGAACTGGTTGTGGTGCGCGACATTCCGATGTTCTCGACCTGCGAACATCATCTCGTGTCGTTCCACGGTGTCGCGCATGTCGGCTACATCCCGGGCAAGCACGGGCGGGTCACCGGCCTGTCCAAGCTGGCCCGGGTGGTCGATCTGTATGCCAAGCGCCCTCAGGTGCAGGAGCGGCTGACCAGCCAGATCGCCGACGCGCTCATGCGCAAGCTGGATCCGCGCGGCGCGATCGTGATCATCGAGGCCGAACATCTATGCATGGCGATGCGCGGCATCCGCAAGCCCGGCGCGAGTACCACCACCTCGGCGGTGCGCGGTCTGCTGCAGAGCAGTGCCACCTCGCGCGCCGAGGCCCTCGATCTGATCCTGCGGAAGTGAGTGAGCGGGCCGTGTCCGGACGACTCGTCACCCCGCGCGGCGGGCGCTCCTGTGTGGTGATGGGCGTGGTCAACGTCACCAGCGATTCGTTCTCCGACGGCGGGCGATATCTGGATCCGGCGCTGGCCGTCGCGCACGGCATCGCGCTGCACGCGGCCGGCGCCGATATCGTCGACGTGGGCGGGGAATCGACCCGGCCCGGCGCCGTACGCATCGATCCCGAGACCGAGGCGGCGCGGGTGGTTCCGGTCATCCGCGAACTGGTCGCGGCGGGCGTGCCGACCAGTGTGGACACCATGCGCGCACCGGTGGCCGAGGCCGCGGTCGCCGCGGGGGCGTCGGTGGTCAACGATGTCTCGGGCGGGCGCGCGGATCCGGATATGGTGAAAGTCGTTGCCGCGGTCGAGGTTCCGTGGATTCTCATGCATTGGCGCGCGGGCGCGGACTATCGCCACACCGGCCCGGCCGACCGGTACGACGATGTCGTCACCGAGGTGCTGGACGAGCTGTCCATGCAGGTGGATCTGGCCATGGCCGCCGGGGTCCATCCCGATCGGCTGGTGCTCGATCCGGGCCTGGGCTTCGCCAAGAACGCCGAGCACAACTGGGCGTTGCTGGGCGCGCTGCCCGAGCTGACCGCGCGCGGCCTGCCGATTCTGATCGGCGCCTCCCGCAAGCGGTTCCTGGGTTCGCTGCTGGCCGACGAGCGCGGACCGCGCCCGCCGGACGGCCGGGAGACCGCCACCGCCACCATCTCGGCGCTGGCCGCGCGGCACGGCGCCTGGGGTGTGCGGGTGCACGACGTGCGGGCCTCCGTGGATGCAATCGCCGTCGCCGACGCCTGGCGGCGCGCGGAACGAGTTCGACAGGGAGCCGAGTGAGTACCGATCGCATCGAACTGCGCGGGCTGCGCGCTTACGGGTATCACGGCTGCTTCGATTTCGAGCGCCGCGACGGTCAGGAATTCGTCGTCGACCTCACCCTGTGGCTGGACTTCGCGAAAGCCGCCGCCTCCGACGAGCTTTCGGCCACCGTCGACTACGGCGAGCTGGCCGGGCGCGCGGTCGCCATCGTGACGGGCCCGCCGCGCAATCTGATCGAGACGGTCGTATCCGAGATCGCCGACGAGGTCCTGACCGATCCCCGTGTCGCCGCGGCGGAGGTGGTCGTCCACAAGCCGTCGGCCCCGATTCCGCACACCTTCGCCGATGTCCGGGTGGTCGCCACTCGCCACCGTGAGGTGGAGGCATGAGTCGCGCGGTGTTGTCGATCGGGTCGAATCTGGGTGACCGGGTGGCCCATCTGCGGGGCGTCGCCGACGCGTTCGCACCGCATCTGGTCGTGGTGTCGTCGGTGTATTCGACACCGCCCTGGGGTGGGGTTCCGCAGCAGGACTATCTGAACGCCGTTCTGGTGGTGGACGATCCGGCCGCCGAGGCGTGGGATTGGCTGCGGCGCGGACAGGAGCTCGAGCAGGCCGCCGGGCGGGTGCGTGAGATGCGTTGGGGCGCGCGGACTCTCGATGTGGACGTCATCTGGTGCGCCGAGGGGGCGCGGGTGGTGCGCAGCGTCGATCCCACGCTGACCCTGCCGCATCCGCAGGCGCACAACCGGGCCTTCGTGCTGGTGCCCTGGCTCGAGGTGGAGCCCGAGGCGGTGCTCGAGACGCAGGGGCGGGCCCGGCCGGTCCGGGACTGGCTGGCGGAGTTGGACGCCGCCGAGATCGACGGCGTGCGCCGCACCGAACTCACCCTGCGAGCGGCCCGGTCATGAATGTGATGAAGCCGACGCGGGCACTGGATCTGACCGCGAACGTGCTGGTGGCCGCGGTCGTGGCGTGGATCGCCACGCGCTGGGCCTATTCCAGCTTCCCGCCGATCACGGTGATCGCGGGCGCCTCGCTGTATCCGGTGGCCGCGCTGGAGGCCGTGCTGGCCTTCGTGATTCGCACCCGCGTCCACGACGACCGCATCGGCGACGGGCCCAAACAGCTGCATCCGATCACCGCCGCGCGGGCGGTCGCGCTGGCCAAGGCCTCGGCGCTGGTGGGCTCGCTGGCCGCGGGGGTGTGGCTGGGCTTTCTGATCTGGGTGTTCCCGCAGCGGTCCACGCTGCGCGCGGCCGAGGCCGATACTCCGGGTGCGATCGTGGGTCTGATCGCCGGGCTGGCCCTGGTCGCCGCGGCGCTGTGGCTGGAGTATTGCTGCCGTGCGCCCGATGAACCACCGGACGAACCAGCAACCCCTTAGCTAATGTTCTTGCCGGAATCACCGCCCCGGCTTCGAGCCGGAAGCTGTCAACCGAGCTATCCTCGCGGTCATGGTTTCACCCGCCCGTAGCAGTACTTCCCGTAGACGGCGGGATGACGCGGGAAAGTTGGTCGTCGGAGCGCTCATCCTGCTCGGCCTGATTGCCAGCGTGTTTCTGATTTTCAGTAACAGCTTGCAATTGGTCCGGGTCGGTCTGGTTGTCGCGTTATGGGCGGCGGTGATCGGCGCATTGGCCGCGACCCGCTATCGGCGCGAGGCCGCGGTCGATCAGGCCAAGGCCCGTGACCTGCGGACGGTGTACGAGTTGCAGCTGGAGCGAGAGATCAGCGCGCGCCGCGAATACGAGCTGACCGTCGAGGCGCGGGTGCGCCGCGAGGTCGGCGCCGACGCCACCGAACTGGCCGCGCTGCGCGGTGAGCTGGCCGTGCTCCGGGAGAGCCTGCAGCGGCTGTTCGACGGCGACCTGCCGAATCAGCGACCGGCGCTCCATGCCGACGCGATCCGGATCCAGGAACTCCCCAGCGCCGATACGGCGAACGATAACTCGCGCGAAACCGACACCTGGGACGCCTGGAACGCGCCCGCGGTGCCGCTGAACGTGACGCCCGTCTTCGAATCCGATCATCCCGAACCACCCGCCTTCGCCAGCCCCTACGACGATCCGGTGACCGCCGAGACCGCCGTGGTGTCGCCGGAGCCCGTCGAATCCGATTCGGCGCGAGCCGAAGACGAACCACCCGCACCCGAGCGCCGCGGTTCGGTCGGTGCGTCGGGCTCCCGGCGTCGCCGTCGGGCCGAGGCCGAGGACGGCGAGACCTATCCCGGGCGCAGGCTGTCGGTCGCCGAGATCATGGCCAACCTGCGCTCCGAACAGAGCGGGCGCTGAGGTGAATATCACCGGGCCCGGCTCTGTGCGCGCCGTGGCGGCCGCCCTATTCTCGACTCGGTAACGTCCGGTACCCGCACAGCGGGACTGGAACGACATCGAGAGGACAATGGTGACCTCGGATAACTCTGGGAGTGACCCTGCGCCTGCACGATTGACGGTGGGAATCGTCTCGGCGGGACGCGTGGGCTCGGCATTGGGTGTGGCACTCGAACGCGCCGGTCACGTCGTATTCGGCGTCGCCGCGATCTCCGATGCCTCGGTGCAGCGCGCCCGGACCAGGCTGCCGGATTCGAGGATCCTGCCGGCGGAGAAGGTGGCCGCGCGCAGCGAGCTGCTGGTGCTCGCGGTGCCCGATAGCGAATTGGCCGGTCTGGTAAGCGGTTTGGCGTCTGCGGGTGCGGTGCGCCCGGGCACGATCGTGCTGCATACCTCGGGCGCGAACGGGATCGGCGTGCTGGCCCCGCTGACCGAGCGCGGCGCCCGCCCGCTGGCGGTGCATCCGGCGATGACCTTCACCGGCCACGACGAGGACATCGCCCGGCTGGGCAACGCCTGCTTCGGCGTCACCGCCACCGATGAGGTCGGCTATGCGATCGCGCAATCGCTGGTGATCGAGATGGGCGGCGAGCCGGTGCGGGTGCTCGAGGAACATCGCGCGCTCTATCACGCCGCCCTCGCGCACGGCAGTAATCATCTCGTCACGCTCATCGTGGACGCGGTGGCCGCGCTGCGCTCCGCGCTCATGGGTCCCGGACTGCTCGGCCAGCAGCTGGTCGACGATCAGCCGAACGGCCTGGCCGAACGCATGCTCGCGCCGCTGGCCTCGGCGGCGCTGGACAATGCGCTGCGCCGCGGGCAATCCGCGCTGACCGGTCCGGTCGCGCGCGGCGATGCCGCCGCGGTCGCGGCCCATCTCACGGCCCTGACCGAGGTCGATCCCCGGCTGGCCGCGGGCTATCGCGCGCTGTCGCTGCGCACGGCCGAGTTGGCCAATGCCGACCCCGCTCTGATTGATTTGCTGGAGGAACGCTGATGTCCGATCCGAACGCCCGGCTGCTGGCGCTGCGCGGTTCCTATAAACCCGGCGAGCTGACCCTGCTGCACGATCCGGCCACGGTGTCGGCCGTGACGACCGCACTGCGCTCGGTCGGCCGCAAGGTCGCGCTCGTGCCGACGATGGGTGCGCTGCACGAGGGACATCTGGAATTGGTGCGCCTGGCCAAGCGGACCAATCAGACCGTAATCGTGTCGATCTTCGTCAATCCGCTGCAGTTCGGCGCGAACGAGGATCTCGACAAGTATCCGCGCACCCTGGACACCGATATCGAACTGCTGCGCGGTGAGGGCGTGGAACTGGTCTTCGCGCCGAGCGCGGCACAGATGTATCCCGACGGGCCGCGCACCTCGGTACACCCCGGACCGCTGGGCGCGGAACTGGAGGGCCGCAGCCGCCCGACGCATTTCGCCGGTGTGCTGACCGTGGTCGCCAAGCTGTTGCAGATCGTCCGCCCGCATGAGGCGTTCTTCGGTGAGAAGGACTATCAGCAGCTGACGCTGATCCGAGAGCTGGTGCGGGACTTAAACTTCGATGTGCGGATCGTTCCGGTCGCCACCGTCCGCGAGCACGACGGGCTGGCCATGTCCTCGCGCAACCGTTTCCTCGATCCGCGGCAGCGCGAGGTGGCGACGACGCTGTCGGCGGCGCTGGCCGCCGGTCGGCATGCCGCCCCACTCGGCGCGGACGGTGTGCTCGCGGCCGCGCGGGCGGTGCTGGCGAGCGAGCCCGATCTCGAGCTCGACTATCTCGAATTGCGCAGGGCCGATCTGGGTGAGATCCCCGCGAGCGGCAATGCCCGCCTGTTGATCGCCGCCCGCGTCGGTACGACCCGGCTCATCGACAATCTGGCCGTCACCGTCGGCGTTCCGCTGGACGGCCATCCGGCCACTCCCGATGCCGTTCCGGCACAAGCGCTCTCGTAAGGAAGGCGACGACGATGTTGCGCACCATGATGAAATCCAAGATCCACCGCGCCACGGTGACGCATGCCGACCTGCATTACGTCGGCTCGGTGACCGTGGATCCGGATCTGATGGACGCCGCCGATCTGCTCGAGGGTGAGCAGGTCTGCATCGTCGACATCACCAACGGCGCCCGGCTCGAGACCTATGTGATCGCGGGCGAACGCGGGTCCGGCGTCATCGGAATCAACGGCGCCGCAGCGCATCTCGTCCATCCGGGCGATCTGGTGATCCTGATCGCCTACGGCATGATGGACGAGGCCGAAGTGCGCGAGTACCAGCCCCGCGTCGTCTTCGTCGACGAGCGCAACCGGCCCGTGGAATCGGGTTCGGATCCGGCGCACGCGCCGGCGGGGTCGGGTCTGTCCTCGCCCCGCGACCTCACCTTCGCGTGAGCGGCGGGTTCCGGCGATGCTGCTGACCATCGATGTCCGCAACACCAGCATCGAGCTGGGATTGTTCTCCGGCAGCGGCTCGCACGCGAAGCTGGTGGACACCTGGCGCATGCATACCAATCCGCTGCTGACTGCCGACGAATTCGCCATGCACGTGCGCGGATTGGTGGGCGATCGGCTCGATGAGGTGGTCGGCGTCGCGGCGCTGTCCACCATGGCGCCGGTGCTGCGCGAACTGCGGACCATGCTGACCCGATACTGGGGCGCGGTGCCGCATGTGCTGGTCGAACCGGGCGTGCGCACGGGAATCCCACTGCTGGTGGACAATCCGAAGGAGGTGGGCGCCGACCGGATCGTCAACTGTCTGGCCGCGTACCACCGCTTCAACTCCGCCGCCATCGTCGTCGACTTCGGCCCCGCCGCCATCTGCGTCGATCTGGTCTCGCCCAAGGGCGAATTCCTCGGCGGCAGTATCGCGCCCGGTGTGGAGATCGCGACCGAGGCGCTGGTGGCCCGCACGGCCCTGCGCCGCGCGGAGCTGACCCGCCCGCGGTCGGTGATCGGCAAGAACAGCCTCGAATGCATTCAGTCCGGCGCGGTCTTCGGCTTCGCGGGCCTGGTCGATGGCCTGATCGACCGCATCCGCGACGAGGTCGACAGCCTCGCCGGGGATGAGGTGGCCGTCGTGGCCACGGGCATCACGGCGCCACTGATCGTCCCCGAATCGGAGACTATCGACCATCATGAGCCGCATCTGACGCTGGACGGTCTGCGGCTGGTGTACGAGCGCAATCAGCAGCGGCGGCGTTGACCATCGGGGCACGAGGCGCGGTCGTGTGGGGAACCCAACACGGGACTTGTGCGAGACCGGGTCGCTGCTAGACTTTCGCCCGTGTCTTATCGCGTGAGCATTCAGGAGTGTTGTCGGGGCTGATTCGCCTCGACCGATGTCGGGGCTTCGTATTCCCCGGCCATCCACTTCTCCTGGAGCTTCGCTCATGCGTTCCTCTGTCATTACCCCCGTGCACAACTCCCTCGGCGCCGTGGCGCCCGCTCGCCTCGCCTCCGAGGTCACCGAGCGCGCGGTCGCCTCGGCATTGCCCACCCGGTTACGGCCGGCCGATCTGCTGCGGCTGACCGATGAGGGCGCCGAGGACGTGCTGGCCGGTCGCTATGATCATCTGCTGCCTGCCGATGGCCGCTGGCCCACCGATAATCGTTGGGCCACAAGACTTTCCGCCGATGACGAGGTGGACGTCTGGTTGATCGGGTGGGTGCCGGATCAGTCCACCGAACTGCACGATCACGCCGGTTCGATGGGTGCGCTGACCGTCCTGTCCGGGGCGCTGTCGGAATATCGGTGGAACGGCCGGGAATTGCGCAACCGCACCCTCACTGCGGGCGACCAGGCGTCGTTCCCGCTGGGCTGGGTGCACGACGTGGTGCGCGCGCCCGACCAATTCGCCGGTGCGCCGACGCCGGACAATCCCACGCTATCCGTGCACGCCTATTCACCGCCGCTCACCGCCATGTCCTATTACGAGGTCACCGGCCACGCCACGCTGCGCCGGACCAAGACCGTCCTCACCGATCAGCCGGAAGGCGATGCGAAATGACCCATCTGACGATCGATCGCATGCTGGAGAACGCCCGGGAACAGCTGCGGCGGATCTATGCCTTCGAATTGCCGCAGGCGATCGCGCGGGGGGCGCTACTGGTCGATATTCGACCGCAGGCCCAGCGGGTGAAAGAGGGCACGCTGCCCGGCGCCCTGGTGATCGAGCGAAATGTCCTGGAATGGCGGCTGGACCCGACCAGTTCGGCGCGGCTGGCCCTGGCCGCCGACCACGACGTGGAATGGATCGTGGTCTGCTCGGAGGGCTACACCTCATCCCTTGCCGCCGCCTCGCTACAGCAGCTGGGTTTGCGCCGGGCCACCGATCTGGTGGGCGGGTATCAGGCCGTGAAGGCGGCCGGTCTGCTGTCGGTCGCCGCCGCCGCGCCGCACATCGCCCGCGAGGTCCTCGCGCTCGCTTCGCTGTAATTCTTCCGCGCCGAGCAATTGTGACGAAACCGACAGATTCCGAACGGGACTGGTATTCGCCCCCGAAACGATGCCGATTCGTTACCTGGGTTAACTGACCCGGGCGGCCCGCAAAAGGATTTCCGTCGCACGATAGGGTACTTCGATGTGAGCACCCCGAACACCCCTTCCTCCGGTGGCGCCGCGGAGGTTCCCGCGGAGCAAAGCCGTCCTGCCGCAGCGGAAGTCGATCTTCCCGAGCAGATGCGGATTCGCCGGGAGAAGCGGGAGCGGTTGCTCGAGCAGGGTGTCGAGGCTTACCCGGTCGTGGTGCCGCGTACCCATACCCTCGCCGAAATTCGGGCGGCCTATCCGGACCTCGCGCCGGATACGCAGACCGGCCTGCGGGCGGGCGTCG
Organism: Nocardia sp. NPDC051570; assembly: GCF_044454005.1. Taxonomy (NCBI): domain Bacteria; kingdom Bacillati; phylum Actinomycetota; class Actinomycetes; order Mycobacteriales; family Nocardiaceae; genus Nocardia; species Nocardia sp. NPDC051570. The sequence goes on from NZ_JBITDI010000009.1 coordinate 47,376, forward strand.
CCGGTCGCGTCATATTCATGCGCAATACCGGCAAGCTGTGTTTCGCGACGCTGCAGGAGGGCGACGGCACCAAGCTGCAGGCAATGATCAGCCTGAACGGTGTCGGCGCGGACGCGCTGGCCGCCTGGAAGTCCGATGTCGATCTCGGCGACTTCGTATTCGTACACGGCGAGGTGATCTCCTCGCGCACGGGCGAATTGAGCGTCATGGCCGATTCCTGGTCCATGGCGGCCAAGGCCCTGCGCCCGCTGCCGGTGGCGCACAAGGAGCTGAGCGAGGAGGCGCGGGTCCGGCAGCGCTATGTCGATCTGATCGTGCGCCCCGAGGCCCGGGAAATGGCGCGTCACCGCGTCAACGCCGTGCTCGCGCTGCGAAATGCGCTGCAGCGCAGGGGTTTCCTCGAGGTAGAGACCCCGATGCTGCAGACCCTGCACGGCGGTGCGGCGGCCCGGCCGTTCGTCACGCACTCCAATGCGTTCGATATGGATCTGTATCTGCGCATCGCGCCGGAGCTGTTCCTGAAGCGTTGCGTGGTGGGCGGCATCGAGAAGGTCTTCGAGATCAACCGCAACTTCCGTAACGAGGGCGCCGACTCGACCCATTCGCCCGAGTTCGCGATGCTGGAAACGTACGAGGCGTACGGCACCTACGACGATTCCGCGCGGATGATGCGGGAATTGATCCAGGAGGTGGCCCAGGAGGTCTTCGGCACCCAGGTGGTCACGCTGGCCGACGGTACCGAATACGATCTCGGCGGCGAGTGGAACACCGTGGAGATGTACCCGTCGCTGTCGGACTCGTTGGGCGTCGCGGTCACCCCCGAAACGACCGTCCCGGAATTGCTGGTGCTGGCAGATCGGGTGGGCCTGGAAATTCCGCAGGACAAGGGCTACGGACACGGCAAACTGGTCGAGGAACTGTGGGAGCACACCTACGGCGACAAGCTGTACGCGCCGACTTTCGTGCGCGACTTCCCGGTCGAGACCTCACCGCTCACCCGCCAGCACCGCAGCAAGCCCGGTGTGACCGAGAAGTGGGATCTCTACGTCCGCGGCTTCGAGTTGGCCACGGGCTATTCGGAACTGGTGGATCCGGTCATTCAGCGCGAGCGCTTCATTGATCAGGCCAGATTGGCGGCGCAGGGTGACGACGAGGCCATGCGCCTGGACGAGGACTTCCTCGCCGCGATGGAACATGGGATGCCGCCGACAACCGGTACGGGTATGGGAATCGATCGGTTGCTGATGGCGTTGACGGGTCTGGGAATCCGGGAAACGATACTGTTCCCGATTGTGCGTCCGGCTGCTCGCTGAGCGCCGGATTGAATGTCGAACCCCGTCTTGGAAATTTCGAAATTCGAGGTATTCTCGACTCGGGTATCGGCCTACTATGCGGGTCGCACGATTTCGAGAGGACGTTCATCTCATGGCAAAGAAGGTCACCGTTAGCCTGATCGACGATGTCGACGGTGAGTCCATCGCGGACGAGACCATCGAGTTTGCGATCGACGGTGTGTCGTACGAGATCGACCTGTCTGCGGCAAATGCGGCGAAGCTGCGGGTCGGGTTGGAGCCCTGGGTTTCCAACGCGCGCCGGGTCAGCGGCCGGCGGCGCAGCAAGCCGGCCGGTGCGGGGGCGGGTACGCCGAAGAGCCGGGTCTCGATGGACCGCGAGCAGAGTGCCGCAATTCGGGAATGGGCGCGCCGCAAGGGACACAAGGTCTCCGCGCGCGGTCGTATCTCCGCCGACATTACCGAGGCGTACAACAAGGAAGTCGGCCGTAACAACTAAGCGACAACTCGGTTTGTCTATTGGGGCCGCTGCCGCCCGGAGGAAACGTGCACCGTCCGGGCGGCAGCGGCTTTTTTCATACCATTTCCGCATAACCGGTGAAAGTGCGGCTTTCCGGACCTGTGTGATGTGATCTTGCTTCGAGGCGACACGGCGCGGCACCATGGAAACCGTGAGTGAGGGATCGGGACAGTGACCGGATTTCACGGATCGTTCTTGCGTTTCACCGATGACACCGGACACCGTCAGGAGCTGGTCCTCTCCCCGGACCATCAGCGCGTCACCATCGGCCGTTCGCCGCAGGCCGACCTCACGCTGTCCTGGGACGCCGAGGTGTCGCGGCTGCACGCGGCGGTGGAATTCCTCACCGCGGGCTGGACCATCGTCGACGACGGGCTCTCGCGCAACGGCACCTTCGTCAACGGGGAGCGCGTGATCGGCCGCCGTCGCCTCGCCGAGGGGGATCGGATCCGAATCGGGTCGCAGCTCTTGTCGTTCCACGACTTCAGCGGCGTGGCCGACGATGCGACGCGCACCTCGGTAGGGGTGTTCCCGACCATGCGCTCGCTGACCGACACCCAGCGTTCGGTGCTCATCGCGCTGTGCCGCCCGTACAAGCACAACTCCGGATTCGCCACGCCCGCATCGAATCAGCAGATCGCCGACGAGCTGTTCCTGAGCGTCGACGCCATCAAAACCCATCTGCGGGCGCTGTTCTCGAAGTTCGGGGTGGAGGACCTACCGCAGAACCAGAAGCGTGTGCGGCTGGCGAGCCTGGCGCTGCAGACGGGCATAGTCTCCGACCGGGATCTGTAGATTCCGCCCTCTTACTGCAACAGGTTCTCGTAGCCTTCCGGAATACGTTCCATCGCTGGAGGGCTCATGCCACGCATGCTGCGGCGCCTGCCGGGTTCGATGCTGATCTTGGCGGTACTGACCGCCCTGATGGTGGGGACCGCAGGATCGGCACAGGCCGAATATCCGGTCGTCTACAACTTCTTCGCCGGAATTCCGAACGAGCTGGCGCACCACGGTGGTTCGCTGCCCGGTTCCAACGACCGGTCGTGCCGCCCGAGCGCGGCTCATCCGAATCCGGTGGTGCTGCTGCACGGGACCGGCGGTGGGGCGCAGACGAATTGGGGCGTCTACGTGCCGCTGCTGGCGAACGAGGGCTATTGCGTCTACGCACTCACCTACGGTGCCTACGATCTGCCCTGGCCGATTTCGGCGATCGGCGGGATGCGCCCGATCGAGCAGAGCGCCGCGCAGGTATCCGCCTTCGTGGATCGGGTGCTCGCGGCCACGGGTGCGGCGAAGGTCGATGTGATCGCGCATTCCCAGGGGAACATCGTCGGCAACTACTACATCAAGCGACTGGGCGGATCCGGACGGGTCGACAGGTTCGTCGCCCTGGCGGCGCCCTGGCTGTCGACCTTCGGTCCGGTGCTGGATCCGGTGCGCGACTTCGCCCGGCAGCTCGGGGCCGAACCCGCGATCGACGGGCTGCTCAGCGCGGGGCTGTGCGTCCCGTGCGGTCAGATGGCCGGACATTCCGAATTCATGAACGCACTGCTCGCCGACGGTGTGTACGACCCGAACGTGACTTACACCAATATCGAGACCCGCTACGACGAACTGGTCGTGCCCTATACGGTCGCCCTGACCCCGGGCCCGAGGACCACCGACATCCTGGTCCAGGACGGCTGCCCGGCCGATCTGTCCGATCATGCCGCGATCGCCGGCAGCGAACGCGCCGCGATCTTCGCGCTCAACGCCCTCGACCCCGACCATCCACGGCCGGTTCCCTGCCATTTCACCCCGCCGTTCACCGGAGGTTAGGGGCCCCCGCTCGCGGGTAGGCATCCGGAACGCACTCGTAACGCCGTGCGGGGAAGGTCACCACGCGGTTCCGGATCGCCGTCGACCCATGAGTTTCAGGCCTCGGACCGGCGGGTTGTTCGCTCTGGGCGTATCGAACCGGAAACGAACCCGGCAACGGCTGCGTTATGACTGAATGACGCGTGTTGTCGGAGGTCCGCAATAGGGTGGACGGACGACGACCGCGACCCCCGCCAACTAGAGTGGAGGCGAGGGATGCAACCCCAGAGCTTCATGGCAGGCTGGCGATCGGTCGACTGAAGCGCCGGAACGCCGTGGATAGCGGAGCAGGAAGTGAGGGAGCGATGTTCGAGAGGTTCACCGACCGCGCAAGGCGGGTCGTTGTCCTGGCTCAGGAAGAGGCCAGGATGCTCAACCACAACTACATCGGCACCGAGCACATCCTGCTGGGCCTGATCCACGAGGGCGAGGGCGTCGCCGCGAAATCGCTGGAATCCCTGGGCATCTCGCTGGAGGGTGTGCGCAGTCAGGTGGAGGAGATCATCGGGCAGGGCCAGCAGGCGCCGTCCGGTCATATCCCCTTCACGCCCCGTGCCAAGAAGGTGCTGGAACTGAGCCTGCGCGAGGCCCTGCAGCTCGGCCACAACTACATCGGCACCGAGCACATCCTGCTCGGCCTGATCCGCGAGGGTGAGGGTGTCGCGGCGCAGGTGCTGGTCAAGCTCGGCGCCGACCTGAACCGGGTGCGCCAGCAGGTGATTCAGCTGCTGTCGGGCTACAGCCAGGGCGGTAAGGAGGCCGTGGAGGCCGGTGGCCGCGAGTCGGGCACCCCGTCCACCTCGCTGGTGCTCGACCAGTTCGGCCGCAACCTGACCCAGGCCGCCCTCGAGGGCAAGCTCGATCCCGTCATCGGCCGCTCGAAGGAGATCGAGCGCGTCATGCAGGTGCTGAGCCGCCGCACCAAGAACAACCCGGTGCTGATCGGCGAGCCCGGTGTCGGTAAGACCGCCGTCGTCGAGGGCCTGGCCCAGGCCATCGTGAACGGCGAGGTGCCGGAGACGCTGAAGGATAAGCAGCTCTACACCCTCGACCTGGGTTCCCTGGTCGCGGGCAGCCGCTACCGCGGTGATTTCGAGGAGCGCCTGAAGAAGGTGCTCAAGGAGATCAACACCCGCGGCGACATCATCCTGTTCATCGATGAGCTGCACACGCTGGTCGGCGCGGGCGCGGCCGAGGGCGCCATCGACGCGGCCTCGATCCTGAAGCCGAAGCTGGCCCGCGGCGAGCTGCAGACCATCGGCGCCACCACCCTCGACGAGTACCGCAAGTACATCGAGAAGGACGCCGCCCTGGAGCGCCGGTTCCAGCCGGTCCAGGTGGGCGAGCCGACCGTCGAGCACACCATCAACATCCTCAAGGGTCTGCGCGACCGGTACGAGGCGCATCACCGCGTCTCGATCACCGACTCCGCGCTGGTCGCGGCCGCGACGCTGGCCGATCGCTACATCAACGACCGGTTCCTGCCGGATAAGGCGATCGACCTGATCGATGAGGCCGGCGCCCGGATGCGCATCCGTCGCATGACCGCACCGCCGGACCTGCGCGAATTCGACGACAAGATCGCCGAGGCGCGCCGGGAGAAGGAGTCCGCGATCGACGCGCAGGACTTCGAGAAGGCCGCGCGGCTGCGCGATAAGGAGAAGCAGCTGGTCGCCAAGCGCGCCGAGCGCGAGAAGCAGTGGCGCTCGGGTGATCTGGACGTCGTGGCCGAGGTCGACGACGAGCAGATCGCGGAGGTGCTGGCCAACTGGACCGGTATCCCGGTGTTCAAGCTCACCGAGGAGGAGACCACCCGTCTGCTCCGCATGGAGGACGAGCTGCACAAGCGGATCATCGGCCAGGAGGATGCGGTCAAGGCCGTGTCCAAGGCCATCCGCCGCACCCGCGCCGGCCTGAAGGATCCGAAGCGTCCGTCCGGCTCGTTCATCTTCGCCGGTCCGTCCGGTGTCGGTAAGACCGAGCTGTCCAAGGCGCTGGCGAACTTCCTGTTCGGCGACGACGACGCGCTCATCCAGATCGATATGGGCGAGTTCCACGACCGCTTCACCGCCTCGCGGCTGTTCGGTGCCCCTCCGGGCTACGTCGGCTACGAGGAGGGCGGCCAGCTCACCGAGAAGGTGCGCCGCAAGCCGTTCTCGGTCGTGCTCTTCGACGAGATCGAGAAGGCCCACCAGGAGATCTACAACACCCTGTTGCAGGTCCTCGAGGACGGCCGCCTCACCGACGGCCAGGGCCGGACCGTGGACTTCAAGAACACTGTGCTGATCTTCACCTCCAACCTCGGCACCTCGGATATCTCGAAGGCCGTGGGCCTGGGCTTCACCCAGTCCAACGCCGAGGGTTCGAACTACGAGCGGATGAAGCTCAAGGTCAACGACGAGCTGAAGAAGCACTTCCGCCCCGAGTTCCTCAACCGCATCGACGACGTGATCGTCTTCCACCAGCTCACGACCGATCAGATCGTGCAGATGGTGGATCTGATGATCAACCGCGTCGGCAACCAGCTGCGGAACAAGGATATGGAGATGGAGCTGTCGGCTCAGGCCAAGAGCCTGTTGGCCAAGCGCGGCTTCGATCCGGTGCTGGGCGCCCGCCCGCTGCGCCGGACCATCCAGCGCGAGATCGAGGACCAGCTGTCGGAGAAGATCCTCTTCGGCGAGATCGGCCCCGGTCAGATCGTGGCCGTGGATGTCGAGGGCTGGGACGGCGAGGGCGCCGGCGAGGACGCCAAGTTCACCTTCGTCGGCCGGGAGAAGGCCAAGAAGGCCACCGACGAGGAGACCCCAGTGGCGGCGCTCGCGGGCGAGGCCGCGGCGTCCGGAGAGTAGACGCTCGATCCGAAAGCCCCACCCTCCCGGGTTCGCTCGGGGGAGTGGGGCTTTCGTAATTCCGGGAGAAGGGATGGGCGTGGCGTACCGATTCGCGGTGGAGCGCACCGACTACGGCGATCTCGCCAGTGGCGCGGTATTGCGCTCCGCTCCCGGTCTGCCCGCCTTCCCGGTCCGATCGGCCTCGGAGATCCTGCAGCGGGCGCTGGCGCTGCGCGGCGGCGACCAGGCCGCGGTGGTGTGGGATCCGATGTGCGGCAGTGGATATCTGCTGACCGTGCTCGGGGTGCTGCACCGGGAGCGCCTCGCCGGGCTGATCGCCTCCGATATCGACGACCGCGCACTCGAGGTCGCGCGGGCCAATCTGCGCCTGCTGACCGCATCCGGACTGGCCGCGCGCACAACGGAACTGGAAGAGCTGGCGGCTCGATACGAGAAGCCGTCGCATATCGAGGCCGTCGCCGCCGCGGGTCGTCTCGGTGCGACCCTCGCCGCGCGGGGCGGTGATCTGCCCGCATCGATCGTTCGCGCCGATGTCTTCGATGCCGCCGGGGTGATCGGCGAGGCGGTTCCGGATCTCGTCGTCACCGATATCCCCTACGGCGAGCAGGTGTCCTGGCACGGTTCCGGCGGTGTTGCGGCCCTGCTGGAATCGCTGTGCGGGCTGCTGCCCGGGGAGGCGATCGTCGCGATCACCGCGCGGGGCCGCCGGATCGAATCGGGACGGTTCCGGCAGACGCAGTCGTTCCGGATCGGAACACGTGCCACCGCATTGTTCCGAGTGGCGGATCAGTTCGGTCGATAAGCCAAATCCGCTGTGCGGGAACGGCCGACGTTGGTCTAATGGTCACCTGGTCCGGGCTGCGGCAAGGAGGCTCAGCACTGGTGAAGGTCACCGTTCGAAATGCCGTCTTCCAGCAGTGGGAGGCATTGCTCACGAATCGGAACAAGCGGCAGCGATCCGGCCGATTCCTGATCCAGGGGGTACGGCCTATCACGCTGGCGGTCGACAATGCCTGGCCGTTGGCGAGTCTGCTGCGCACCCAGCGGCGGCCGCTGTCGGGCTGGGCCGAACATATGGTGCGCCGCAGCGGTGTCGAGGTCGTGGACGTCGACGCCGATCTCCTCGCCGAACTGGGCGAAAGGGATTCGGGGCAGCCCGAATTGATCGCCGTCGGCGAGCTGCCGCCCGACGATCTGAACCGGCTACCCGCCGGTCCGGATTTCCTCGGCATCGTCTTCGATCGGCCGGTGAGTCCAGGAAATGTGGGAACGCTCATCCGCTCCGCGGACGCCTTCGGCGCATCCGGTGTCGTGGTCACCGGACATGCCGCCGATATCTTCGATCCGAAAACGATTCGGGCGACAACGGGTTCGCTGTTCGCCCTGCCGGTGGTCCGGGCGGGATCGACCGACGAGGTGGTGCGCTGGGTGCGTGCGCGCCGTTCGGACGGGATGGCGATCCGGATCCTCGGGACGGACGAACACGGTACCGCCGCGATCGCCGAATGCGATCTGACCCAACCGACCCTGCTGATCGTCGGCAATGAAACCGCCGGGATGAGCGCACGATGGCGCGAGGTGTGCGACGACATCGTGCGCATTCCCATCGGTGGCGGCGCCAGCTCGCTCAACGCGGCGAACGCCGGGACCGTCGTGCTGTACGAGGCGGCCCGCCAGCGCGGATTCGGGTGCTAGACCAGGCGCTCCATGATCGGGGCGAAGGCGTCGGCGAGATCGGACGGGACGATCACCTCGTCGATGCCGTATTTCTCGTGCCGGTGCTCGATGATCGCCGCCGCCTCGACCGGGTCGGCGGGGAGTACGCCCGCCGAGTTCGCGGCACGCAGGGCGTCGGCGCTGGGGATGTTCCAGGAGCCGGGCCAGCGCTGCATGCGGTCGCCGATGCCCATCAGCTGGGTGGTGAAGGCCACCGGGCGGTCGGTGTTGTCGCGGACCAGAGCGATCATCGCGGCGAGATCGTCCTCGGTGGCCTGCGGCCCGGCGGCCAGGGAGATCCGGTCGGCGATCTGGGCGGCGAGGATGAGCATGCGCTGTCCGGAGGTGGCGATCACCACCGGCGGCGCCGGATCGACCCCGGCGCGGACCGCGGCCACGGTCTCGGCGACCTGTGCCCGGCGGCTCCCGGCCGAACCCCACGGTCGGCCGAGGCGTTCGGCCTCACCCGCGGCGTCGGGACGGCCGACGCCGATGCCCAGCTCGAAGCGGCCGTCGGAAAGATGTTGCAGCGCAGCCGTTTCCCGCACCGTAGCGGCCGCCGAACGCAGCGGCGCGGCGAGCACGTTCGGGCGCAGTCGCAGCGTTTCGGTGACCGCGGCGGACGCGGCGAGCGCCGGGAACGGGGACGGTGTGTTCAGGCTGTCCGGCAGCATCAGCGTCTGAAAGCCCTGCTGTTCGGCGGTTCGGGCGGTCTGGACCCAGGCGCGGCCGGAGAACGGGACGGTCATGAGTCCGAATCGGATGGACATAGAAGGGCCTCTCGGTGAAAGTCGTCGAATACGGTGATCAGAAGCGTCGCCGCGAGCGCCGCAGCACCGCGAGCCGGGTCAGATAGTCCTCCTCGCCGATCTCCCCGCGCGCGAATGCCGAACGCAGCGTGCCGATTCCGCGATCGCGGCGACAGCCGCGCCGGAAGACGAATCCGACCGTGATCAGTCCGAGCCAGAACAGCAGGGGGAAGATCCAGAAGTACGGCCAGGGGCCTCCGCCGTAATCGGAATGCTGGTCGGCCAGCAGCGAAACGGCCGCCGAATACAGGTGAATGTTCATGCCTCCAGCCTGTTCCGGCGTGCCGCCGGTGGCATCGGTTTCCGGACGGCATCGCGGCTACGTCTCGAGACGTATATCCCGCCGGCTACTGCCAGCCCGGCCGCACCAGCCCGGACTCGTAGGCCAGCACCACCAACTGGGTGCGGTCACGGGCGCTCAGCTTCAACAGGATTCGGCTGACATGGGTGCGGGCGGTGGCCGGGCTCAGGAACAGTCGCTCGGCGATCTCGGCATTGGTGAGGCCCTCGGCGACCAGGACCATCACCTCGCGCTCACGGTCGGTGAGTTCGGACAGCGCCGAGGCGGGCGCGGGCTTTGCGCGCGAGGCGAATTCGGCGACGAGGCGGCGGGTCACGCTGGGGGACAACAGCGCATCGCCCGCGGCGACGACCCGCACGGCCTTCACCAGATCGGCCGGTTCGGTGTGTTTGACCAGGAAACCCGTTGCGCCCGAACGCATCGCCTCGAAGACGTATTCATCCAGTTCGAAGGTGGTCAGCACCACGACGCGCACCCCGGCCAGCTCGGGATCCCCGGCGATCTCGCGGGTGGCACACAGGCCGTCGAGCACCGGCATCCGGATATCCATGAGCACCACGTCCGGGCGCAGCTCGCGCGTCATCCGCAACGCCTGCTGCCCGTTATCGGCCCCACCCACCACCTCGATCCCGTCCTGTGCGTCCAGCAGCGCGGCGAAGCCCGCGCGCACGAGGGCCTGGTCGTCGGCGATCAATACTCGAATCGTCATGAAATCCCTTATCCGCGTCCACTATCGATCGGTCCGAGCGGCAGCCGGGCGCGCACGCGGAACCCGCCGTCCTCGGCCCGGAGTGCGGTGAGATCGCCGTGCAGAGCGTGCGCGCGCTCGATCATTCCCGCGATACCGTTGCCGCCGCCTGGGGACGGTTGTGGAGAATCGGCGGGTCTGCCGTTCTCGATGACCAGCCGTAGTTCGTGCGGCGAATAGTCCACGGTGACAACGGCTCGCGCGCCGGGCGCGTGGCGGATCGCATTGGTGAGCGATTCCTGCACGATGCGCGCCGCGGCCACATCGACGAGCGTCGGCAGCCGCCGGACGGCGCCTCGGATATCGGTCTCGACGCTCAGCCCGGCCGCCCGAGCGGGGGCGAGCAGGGCGTCCAGATCGGCGAGGCCGACGGTCGGAGTCATCGGCGCCGCACCGGTTTCCGCGCCGGAGCGGATCGAACGCAACAGCGTATGCACCTCGCCCAGTGCGTCGCGGCTGACCTGTTTGATGGCCGCCAGTGCGGTCGCGGCCTGTTCGGGCTTGCGGTCCAGCAGTTCCAGCGCCACCGAGGACTGCACATTGATCAGCGACAGGCTGTGCGCCAGCACATCGTGCAGTTCGCGGGCGATCGCGAGCCGCTCCTCGGTCGCGCGCTGTTCGCGTTGTGCCAGTTGGCGTTCGCGCTCGGCCCGTTCATTGCGTTCGGCCGCCTCGGCGCGCTGGCGGCGGACCGTCATGATCTCGCGGCGCTGGCGGATGCTCTCGGCCAGACCGAGCAGCACGCACAGCCACGCCAGCACACCGAGCATCTGCCAGCCGTTGGTCGGATAGCCGCGCAGCGCGGGCGCCGGCCAGATCATCAGCAGATAGCCCATGGGGACGAACGGGTATGTGCGCCAGCGGGAATCGCGCGTCGCGGCGGTGAGGAAGGCGATGATCAGCGAGGCGAAGATCGGCCCGTAGCCGTATCCGGCGAACAGATACGTGAGTACGGTCGCCAGCACGCCGACGAAGACGGTCAGCGGATACGCGCGCCGCACCACCAGCAGCACCGGACCGATCGCGAGCAGGGCATAGCCGAGGGTATCGAGCGGGCGCACGCCCGCCATGGCGTGCACGACCTCGGCGCGATTGGCCGCATGTCCCGCGCCGAGCTGGACGGCGGCGACGACCAGCGCCACCAGCACATCCCGCCCACAGGGCCGCACGGTCGGACTCACTCTCGCACGGTAACGCCGTCCCCACCGGATCGCCTACGCTGCCACGACGAATTACGTCGCGAGACGTATGCCCGATCGCGCCGGGCGGCCGATGCGTCCGACGAGGCTCGCGGCGGATTCTCGATGGCATGAACGAAACCGTCGTGGTCACCGAGTCGCTGACCAAACGCTACGGCACCCATATCGCCGTCGACTCCATCGCCATGACGGTGCATGCCGGTGAGATCTATGGATTCCTCGGACCCAACGGCGCGGGCAAGACAACCACGCTGCGCATGCTCACCGGCCTGATTCGTCCGTCCGGTGGCGTCGCGACCGTGCTGGGCTGCCGCCCGGGCGATCCGCGGGCGTTGCGCCGTCTCGGGGTGCTGATCGAGGGGCCCGGGTTCTATCCGTATCTGTCCGGCCGCGACAACCTGCGGGTGCTGGCCCGCTATCGCGGCTGCGGACCCGAGGAGGTGGCCGAGGCGCTGGATCGGGTGGCGTTGACCGACCGCGCCGAGGACCGCTTCCGGGCCTATTCGCTCGGCATGAAACAACGTCTGGGCGTGGCCGCCGCCCTGCTCGGCCGCCCGGACCTGCTGATCCTCGACGAACCCACCAATGGGCTCGATCCGGCCGGTATGGCCGAGATGCGGGAGCTCATCACCGGATTGGCCGCCGATGGGCACACCGTCGTGCTCTCGTCCCATCTGCTCAGCGAGGTGCAGGAGATCTGTGACCGGGTCGGCGTTCTGTCGCGGGGCCGTCTGCTGACCGAGGCCACGGTGAGCGAATTGCGCGGTGCGGCAACGCTTTTTCTGCGGGCCGAACCGGTGGAACTGGCATTTCCGGCGGTCCGCCGGGTGGTGGGCGATCGATCCGCGCTGCTGACCGCCGCCGGCATCAGAGTCGATGCCGGTATGGCAACGGCGCCGAAGGTGGCGCGCGCGGTGATCGAGGCCGGTGCGGAGCTTTTGGAGCTCCGCACCGACGAAAAGTCTTTGGAGGAAGTGTTTTTCGAGATGACGAAGGCGGAGGCGGCGTCATGAGCGACCTGTTGGCGTGTACGCGGGCGGAATTCGTGCGGCTGGCCAAATGGCCGGCGCTGTGGATCCTGATCGGGACGTGGATCCTGTTGAATCTCGCCTTCGCCTATCTGTTCAACTACCTGGCGTATTCGTCCGGCACGAGCATGCGGATGTCCAATGGCCTGCCCCGGAACCTGTTGTTGCAGCAGATGTTGCCCGCCGCGGTGCCGGAGGTCTTCACCCAGGGCATGGCCATGTTCGGCGGCGCGCTGATCCTGGTGCTGGGCGCTCTGGCCGTCGGCAGCGGCTACGGCTGGGGCACCTGGAAAACCGCGCTCGCCCAGGGACCTTCGCGGACCGCCGTCATCGGTGGCACCCTCGTGGCGCTGGCCGCGGCGGTGATCGGACTGGTGTTCGCCGCGTTCGTCGTGGACACCGGCGTGGCGGCGGTGATCGCCACCGCGCAGCATCAGTCCCTGGCGCTGCCGTCGCCGGGCCGCGCCTTACTCGGAATTGTCACGGGTACAGCCATTCTCGGCATGTGGACCCTGGCGGGCGCACTGATCGGCGCCCTCGCCCGCGGCCCCGCCCTGGCGGTGGGTCTGGGTCTGGTCTGGGTCCTGGTCGTGGAGAACCTCCTGCGCGGCGTGGCCGCCATCTTCGCCCCGATCCGCCCCCTCACCGACCATCTCCCCGGCACCGCCGCGGGCTCGTTGGCCAACGCCATGCGCACCATCAAGGGCGGGGCCACCCCTGGCGTAGTCGACATCCTCTCCCGCCCAGCCGCTTTCATCTCCCTGATCGTGTACGTCGCCACCTTCGCCGCGGCGACAGTCTGGTTGATCCGACAGCGGGATATGACCTGATGTCCGCGCCCGCTCTCCGGCCTTGGCGTACCCATGTCCCCGCTCTCCGGCCTCGGCGTACCCATGTCCCCGCTCTCCGGCCTCGGCGTACTCATGTCCCCGCTCTCCGGCCTCGGCCCATCCATGCCCCCGCCCTCCGGCCGCCAGGCCGGAGGGCGGGGCGGGCACGCCAGGGCCGGAGCCCGGGGACATGGGTGCGCGGAGGCTGGCGTGGACCTTCGTCCGGTCGCAGGCCGGGTGACCAACTCCGAGTAAGGAAATCGAACGGGTGGGCCGCGGCGGTGCGAGGCGGTAGGTTCGATCGCGACGGTGACCTATTCCCATTGTGAAAGGACTGTGATGCCAACACGTACCGCGCGCACCGCTTGGACCGGCGGACTGCAGGACGGTTCCGGACAGGTCGAGCTGGCCAGCTCCGGCGTCGGCAAGTTCGATGTGTCGTTCCCCAAGCGCAGCGCCGAGAACGCCGACGGCACCACCAGCCCCGAGGAGCTGATCGCGGCCGCGCACTCCTCCTGCTACGCGATGGCGCTGTCGGCGCAGATCGGCAATGCCGGGGGCACCGTACAGAGCCTGGACGTGAACGCCGATGTCACCCTCGGTCCGGATCCGGCGGGCGGCTTCCGGATCAGCAAGATCAAGCTGACCGTTCGGGGCAAGGCCGACGGCATCGATGCGGCCGGTTTCCAGACCGCCGCCGAGGGCGCCAAGGCCGGCTGTCCGGTCAGCAAGGCGCTGGCTGGTGTCGACACCATCGAGCTGGACGCCACTTTCGAGGGCTGACCACCCCGTGAGATGACACTCGCCGAAATCGTTGGCGGCCAAGGCCGTCAGCGATTCGGCGGGGCCCACGGCCCATGGATCCGATCATTTGTGGCAGTCTGCGTAGGTGGCGTCTGGAGCGCGACGGGTGCTCGGCGGTCGTACGCGGCTGCTGATCGGTATCGTCGCGGCCGTGGTCGTCGTGCTGGTGGCCGCGCTCATCGTGGTCGTGTTGCGCTCGGGCGCTGGCTCGGCCCAGGCACAGCCGTGTCCGGGCGACAGCGTCGCCGGACAGCCGGAGTGGGCGCCCGCCTCGGATTCGTTTGCCGCGACCTACGATCGGCATCCCTTCGTCGGCAACGGCTATCTTGGCCTGCGGATCCCGCCCGCGGGCACGGGCTATGTGGAGACCGGCGAGCCCACCGGATGGCCGCTGTACACCCCGCGCTACGACGGTGCGTTCCTGGCCGGACTGTACGGCGCCGAACCGGCCCTGGCCGACGGGCGCATGGTGGCCGCGGCCCTGCCCAACTGGTCCACGTTGCAGGTCGGGGTCGGCGACGAAACCTTCACCCCGGCAACGCCTCCCGGCCAGGTCTCCAAGTTCCGCCAGACCGAGTACCTGCGCTGCGGATTGGTGCGCACGACGCTGACCTGGACCACCCGCGACGGCCGGGCCACCGATCTGACCTACGACGTCTTCGCCGACCGCTCCGATCAGCACGCCGCCGCGGTGCGTCTCACGCTCACTCCGCACTGGAGCGGCCAGGCCACGGTCACCGGACTGCTCGATATGGCCGGTGCCCGCCGCATCGATCGGACCGCGAGCTCCGCGCCGGACGCCGATACCGTTGATCTCGAATTCCGTACCAGGACAACCAATATCGTTGGGGATATGGCCTCCGTGCTCGCGGCGGGCGATATACCGGTACGTCAGGACGATGCGGCCCAATGGGTGAAAATCCCGGTGACACAGGGTGATTCGTACGAGGTGACGAAGTACGTAGGCGTCGATACGAGCCTCACCGCCCCCGATCCGGCCGGTGCCGCCCTCGCCGCCGCCCATCGCGCCGCCGATCACGGCTGGACGGATCTGCTCACCGAACAGGCGCGGCAGTGGCAGTCGCTGTGGGCCTCCGATATCGAGGTGCCGGGCCGTCCCGATGTGCAGCGCTGGATTCGCGGCGCGCTCTATTCGCTGTATTCGGCGATCAATTCGGATCAGGACAACAGCATCTCGCCGACCGGACTGAGCAGCGACAACTATGCGGGACTGGTGTTCTGGGACGCCGATATCTGGATGTACCCGGGACTGCTGCAATTGGCGCCGAGCCTGGCCAAGTCGGTGGTCGACTATCGCTACAAGACGCTGCCCGCGGCTCGGGAGAATGCGCGGCGACTCGGACTTCCCGGCGCGTTCTATTCGTGGACCAGCGCGGCCACCGGCGATCTCGATACCGATTGCCACAGCTGGGCGCCGCCGCACTGCCTCATTCAGATTCATCTGCAGGGCGATATCTCACTCGCCGCCTGGCAGTACTATCTGGCCACCAAGGACATCGGCTACCTGCGCGATCGCGGCTGGCCGATCATGTCCGCGCTGGCCGAATTCTGGGCCGCACGCGTGAGCGCGAATCCCGACGGCAGCTATTCGATTCGCGATGTCGCGGGTCCCGACGAATACAGCAACGGCGTCGACGACGGCGTGTACACCAATGTCGTTGCGGCCGAGGCCTTGCGCAACGCGGTATCGGCGGCCCGGCTGCTCGGGCAGCCAACACCGCCCGACTGGACCACGATCGCCGATCATCTGCGCATACCCTTCGATCCGGTGAACGGCGTATTCCTGCAGTACGAGGGCTATCGCGGATCGCAGATCAAACAGGCCGATACGGTACTGCTGGAGTATCCGCTCGAATGGCCCATGTCGCCCGAGGCGGCGGCCAAGACGCTCGACTACTACGCCGAACGCACCGATCCCGACGGCCCGGCCATGACCGATTCCGTGCACGAGATCGACGCCGCCGAGAACGGCGAGCCCGGCTGTTCGGTCGGCACCTATCTGGACCGGTCGGCGCGGCCCTTCGCGCGCGAGCCGTTCGGCCAGTTCTCCGAGGCCCGGGGCAGCAAGGCGGGCGCCAACGATCCGCTCGCGGGCTCGCCCGCCTTCGACTTCACCACGCTGGCAGGCGGGTACGTGCAGGAGTTCACCAACGGCCTACTGGGACTGCGGTTCCGCGAGGATAAGGTCCGATTGACCCCGCTGCTGCCCGCGCAGTTGGCGCGGGGTCTGACCGTGCGCGGATTACATTGGCAGGGCCGGGTTTTCGATGTGGCCGTAGGCCCGCAACACACGACCGTCGCACTGCGCTCCGGCGATCCGCTGTCGATCGACACCGGATCGCAGGTGCGGCAGCTGGATTCGGGCCGCTCGCTGGATCTGACCACCCGCCGCCCCGATCTGAGCGCGACCGACGATGCGGCCCGCTGCAAGGCCGCCACGGCCGACAGCGAACAGCCCGGCGACTATGCCGAGGCGGCCGTCGACGGCGATACCGCCACGAGCTGGCGGCCCGATGCGGCCCAGGCCGACCTGACCGTCGACCTGGGCTCCGAGGTCACCGTCGCGCATGTGGCACCGCGGTGGACCGATCCGGCCCCGGTGTCGTCATCGATCGCGGTGTCGAACGACAATCGTTCCTGGTCGGTGGTCGAGACCGCCCCGAACGGGGATCTGTTCGAACCGATCACCGCCCGCTACGTGCGGATCCACGTCGACGGTGGGGATCCGACCGCGCGGCCGGGGATCCGGGAGGTGGATATCGCGACCAAGGCCCGCTAGTTCGCCGCCTTGCCCGCGACGTCGAGCACGACCTCGAACTCGAGCAGTGCGGCGCCCGTGGCGACCGGCTGACGAGCCTGACCCGCATGCGCCTCCTTGGCCGGGCCGCCCCGCCACGTTGCGAAGGATTCCTCCGAATCCCACTGCGTCACAACGAAGTAGCGATTCTCACCCGCGATCGGGCGCAACAACTGGAAACCGAGGAAGCCGGGGGAGTTCTCCACCGCATGGGCCCGCGCGGCGAACCGCTTCTCCAGCTCCGGGCCCGCGCCCTCGGGAATCTCGATCGCATTGATCTTCACAACAGCCATACAGACCACACTAGGCTAGGGGCGCTCGAGGAATTCGGCCCACGTAAAGGCTGATTTCGTGAGCACATCGGTAACTCGCCGGGCATGCCCACAGCTCAGCCCGGCACTGACGCAGGACCTGTGACCACGATGCGTGATGCTTACTTGTACGGCCGAAGACGCGGGGCGGCGGCCGAGCTGTATGACGAAGGTGGCGCGGGAGTGCCGATACTGCTGTTGCACGGGCTGATGGGCAGTGCGCGGACCTGGCACGATCAGCTGCCGTGGCTGCGCAAGCTCGGACACGTGTTCACCTTCGACGCGGCCGGGCACGGGCGCCCCGCGCCCGCCGAGCCGAGCACCGAGGCCTTCGTGCGTGACCTCGCGGACGCGACCGCGGGCATCGACGAGCCCATGATCGTGATCGGGCATTCCATGGGCGGGCTGCACGGCTGGGTCTTCGCGGCCGAATATCCGGATCGGGTGCGCGGATTGGTCGTGGAGGATATGGCGCCGGACTTCCGTGGCCGCACTGCGCGCGACTGGGCGGCCATGGTCGCCGCGTGGCCGCAGCCCTTTCCCGATGCCGACGCCGTCCTGGATTACTTCGGCCCGGTGGCGGGCCGCTACTTCCTGAACTCCTTCATCGCGAGCCCGGACGGCTATCGGCTGCATGGCGAGGTCGACACCTTCCGCGAGATCTCCGAGGAATGGGGTACGCGCGAGTTCTGGTCCCAGTGGCGCGCGGTGCGGGCGCCCGCGCTGCTCGTCGAAGGCGAACACACCATCACCCCGCCCGGTCAGATGCGGGAAATGGCCGCGCGGCATCCGAATTCGCGGCATGTGCTGGTGCACGGCGCCGGTCATCTGATCCATGACGATCGGCCGGAGATCTACCGCGCGCACGTCGAGGGCTTCCTGCACGCCATCCTCGATCACCGCATTTGATGGCACCCGCCTTCAGTCTGGCGGTATCGGGCCGTATGCTCGCAACCATTGGGAAATGCCCGGGGTCCGCCGGGGAAAGGTGAACCGATGATCGACTTCTCGCTGCCCGCCGATCTCGAGGCCGAACGCGACCGGATCCGCCGGTTCGTCATCGACACGATCGTTCCCTACGAACGCGATCCGCGGCTGACCTCGCACGGCCCCAACGACGAGCTGCGCCAGGAACTGGTCGAGCTGGCCCGCGCGGAGAAACTGCTGACCATCCAGGCCCCCGTCGAATGGGGTGGGCGCGGACTCACCCATATCGAACAGGCCGTCGCCTACGAGGCCGCGGGCTGGTCCACCCTCGGGCCGGTCGCGATGAACTGCGCCGCCCCGGACGAGGGCAACATGTTCCTGCTCTCGAAGGTCGCGAACGCCGATCAGATCGATCGCTATCTGATGCCCGTGATCACCGGCCGGCAGCGCTCGGTCTTCGCGATGACCGAACCGAACGGCGCCGGATCGGATCCCGATCAGCTCGCCACCACCGCGACCTTCGACGGCGAGAACTTCGTCGTCAACGGCCGCAAATGGCTGATCACCGGCGCCGACGGTGCCAAGACCTGGATCATCATGGCCCGCCTGGAAGCCAATCCCCATCTGCCCGAAGGCCCCACGCTGTTCCTCACCGACGGCGACACCCCCGGCATCGTCATCGAACGCACGATGAACACGATGGACCGCAACTACGTCGGCGGCCACGGTGTGGTCCGATTCGACAACCTCACCCTGCCGCGCGAGGCCGTCCTCGGCGAGACCGGTCAGGCGCTGCGGTTGGCGCAGCTGCGCCTGGCCCCGGCCCGGCTCACACACTGCATGCGCTGGCTCGGCGCGGCCGAACGCGTCCAGAGCATCGCCATCGAACACGCCCGCACCCGCACCGCGTTCGGCAAGTCCCTCGGCGAACATGAGGGCGTGTCGTTCATGTTGGCGGACAACGAGATCGCACTGCATCAGTGCCGGTTGACCATCTGGCACGCGTGCTGGCTCATGGATCAGGGGCATAAGGCCCGCCACGAGAGTTCGATGGCGAAATCCTTCGTCTCCGAGGAACTGTTCAAGGTCGCCGATCGCTGTGTGCAGGTGCTCGGCGGCATCGGCATCAGCGATGAGACCGTGGTCGAGATGATCTTCCGCGATATGCGCGCCTTCCGCCTCTACGACGGCCCGACCGAGGTGCACAAGTGGGCGATCGGTCGCAAGGTGTTGCGCTGATGGACAGATCGGCCGTCTACGTCGAGTTCGGTTGCGGGATCGTGCCCGGCTGTGTTCTGCTCGTTCGCGTACCAGGGGGCACGACCCGCGCACAGAGCTAGGATTTCGCCGCATGAGTTCGGAACTGCACGTCGATGTTTCCGCCGGAGTCGCCGTGCTCACGCTGCATCGTCCCGCGCAGCAGAATGCGTTCACCCCGGTGATGGCGACCGAACTGGGTGTGGCGCTACGCCGCTGCGATACCGAGGACGCGATTCGTGCGGTCGTCATCACGGGTACGCCGCCCGCATTCTGTGCGGGCGCCGATCTGTCCCTGCGCGTCGGTGACGTGACCGCCACCATCGATCCCGCGCCCTGGCGCGTCCGCAAGCCGGTGATCGCCGCGGTGAACGGGCATGCGGTCGGGCTCGGGCTGGCGCTCGCTCTGCAGTGCGATCTGCGCTACGTGGCGCGCGATGCGGTCTACGGGCTCAACCAGGTTCGGCGATCCGCCCTGGCCGACGGATACGCGCACTGGTTGCTGCCCCGGCTGGTCGGAATGGCCAACGCCGCCGACATCCTGTTCACCGGGCGCACCTTCGACGGCGACGAGGCGAAGGCGATGGGCCTGGCCAACAGCAGCCTCGACGCCGCGGAGGTCCTGCCGACCGCGCTGTCGGTCGCACACGACATCGCCGCCGGATCCGCGCCGCTACCGGTCGCGTTGTCCAAGCGACTGCTGTGGGAGGGCCTGGCCATGGGTCCGGATTCCGTGGCGGCGCTGGAATCCCAACTCAATACCTATGTCGCCGAGACCGATGATGCGGGTGAGGGGATGACCGCATTGCGGGATCGTCGCCAGCCGCGCTGGACCGGGCGCGTCAGCGACGAATGGCCCGCTTGGGAATCGCCCACCGAACCGGAGCGCCCGCGCCTGGATTGAGCTGTGGCTCAGGCGTGCCCGCCGATCAGCACCAACAGGTAGATGACCGCGATGACCACCATCAGAATCGTGCCGATGATGCCGAAGATGTAGCCCAGCATCACCTGCGTCCGGCCGCCGTACGCGCCGCCCGAGTACTCGATCTGATCCAGCGCCCGCTTACCCATCGCCCACGCCACCGGACCCAGTGCGCCGCAGCAGAATATGCTCAGCACCCCGAGTAACAGCACCGTGGTGGCGTGCGGATGCTCGACCGGCTGACCGATCGGCTCATCGGGGAAGTACTGGGGCGGGTAACTGGCCACCGGCCAAGTCTATGGGGGCCCGCGCCGCGAAAGCTTGCTGACGCGCTTGGTTTTGCGGGTCAGCCCCGGCGCTGGCGGGCGATATCGGCGAGCAAGACACCCGCGGCGACCGAGGCGTTGAGCGATTCGACCTCGCCGGCCATCGGAATGCTCAGGATGCTGTCGCAGGTCTCGCGGACCAGTCGCGACAGGCCCTTACCCTCGGATCCGACCACCACGACCGTGGGGGTGGTGGCCTCGAAATCGTCGAGCGAGGTATCGCCGCCCGCGTCCAGGCCGACGATCTGCAGGCCGGCCTTGGCCCAATCCTTCAGCGTCCGTGTGAGATTGGTGGCGCGCGCGACGGGCAGCCGGGCCGCGGCGCCGGCGCTGGTCCGCCAGGCCACCGCTGTCACGCTGGCGCTGCGTCGCTGCGGGATCACCACGCCGTGACCGCCGAAGGCCGCGACCGAGCGGATCACCGCACCCAGATTGCGCGGGTCGGAGATGTTGTCCAGCGCCACCAGCAGCGGGGGAGTGTCGGAGGCGAGGGCGGAGGCGAGCAGATCGTCCGGATGCGCGTAGCGATACGGCGGCACCTGCAATGCCAGGCCCTGATGTAAACCGTTGGAGCTCATCCGATCCAGGTCGGTGCGCGGCACCTCCAGGATCGAGATGCCGGTGTCGGCGGCGATCTTGACCGATTCGGTGAGCCGCTCGTCGTTCTCGGTGCCGTTGGCGACGTACAGCGCGGTCGCGGGGACCCCGGCGCGCAGACACTCCACCACCGGGTTGCGGCCGAGGACCAGTTCGGGACCGTCGTCACCCTTGCGGGTGCTCGGCCGCCCCGACGGACGGCCCTGGGCCTGCTTGGCCGCCGCCTTCTTCGCCGCCGCGGCTCGTTTGGCGGCGGGGTGGTACACCCGCGCCTCCGCGGGCGGGGTCGCGCCGCGACCCTCCAGCGACCGTCGCCGCTGACCGCCCGAACCGACGGTCTGCCCCTTCTTGGTGCCGGATTTGCGGATCGCGCCCCGCCGTTGCGAATTACCTGCCATCAGTTCGCCTTTCCGCTCAGGCTCCACTCGGGGCCTTCCGGTGTGTCGGTGACCTCGACACCGGCCGCGATCAGCCGATCTCGGACCGCATCGGCGGTCTTCCAGTCCTTGTTGCCGCGTGCCAGCTGACGCCGTTCCAGTTCGGCGCGCACCAGCACGTCGATGGCGTCGAGGGCCGCCGAGGAATCCCCGGGCGCGGCCCAGTGCGGATCCAGCGGATCCACACCGAGAATGCCGAGCATCGCGCGTACCTGCCCCGCCAGTTCGCGCGCGGTGTCGGCGGCGCCGGATTCCAGCGCCTTGTTGCCCTCGTGCACCACGCGGTGAATCTCCGCCAGCGCCTTGGGAATTCCGAGATTATCGTCGAGCGCTTCGGCGAATGCGTCGGTCCATTTGCCGACCGGAGGTTCACCGGCGCGTTCGGCCGCGCGCCGGACGAATGCCTCGATGCGCTGATAGGTCTGGGCCGCATCGCGCAACGCCTGATCGGAATACTCCAGCATCGAGCTGTAGTGCGCGCTGCCCAGATAGAACCGAAGTTCCACGGCCCGAACATTTTTCAGCACATTCGGCACCGACAGCACATTGCCGAGCGATTTCGACATCTTCTCACCGCCGAGGGTCACCCAGCCGTTGTGCAGCCAGTACCGGGCGAAACCGTCGCCGGCCGCGCGCGATTGGGCGATCTCGTTCTCATGGTGCGGGAAAACCAAATCCATTCCGCCGCAATGGATATCGAATTCGGGGCCGAGATAGAACTCGGCCATCGCCGAGCATTCCAGATGCCAGCCCGGGCGGCCCGGACCCCATGGCGACGGCCAGGTCGGCTCGCCGGGCTTGGCGGCCTTCCACAGCGTGAAATCGCGCGGATCCTTCTTCCCCGCGCCGGCGCTCTCGCCCTGATGCACGTCGTCGAGCCGGTGACCGGACAGCTGGCCGTAATCCGGATAGCTGCGGATATCGAAGTAGACGTTGCCGCACGAGGCGTAGGCATGGCCGCGCTCGATCAGCCGTTGCATGAGCTCGACCATCTGAGTGATATGCCCGGTGGCGCGCGGCTCGACCGAAGGCGGCAGCACGCCCAGCGCCTCGTAGGCGCGTCCGAAGGCGCGCTCATACGTGGCGGCCCATTCCCACCACGGGCGGCCCGCCGCGGCGGCCTTGTTCAGGATCTTGTCCTCGATATCGGTGACGTTGCGGACGAAGGCCACGTCGAACCCGTTGGCGGTCAGCCATCGACGCAAGATGTCGAAGGCGACTCCGCTGCGCACGTGTCCGATATGGGGTTCGCCCTGCACGGTGGCGCCACACAGATACACCGATGCGTGGCCGGGGACCAGGGGCGTGAAATCACGCAGGGTCCGCGTCTCGGTGTCGAACAGGCGCAGAGTCACGACCAGCCATCCTAGCTGTTGAGAATTTGCAGAGTACGGGGCGGTTTACTGCTGGCTACAACAGTGCAACATCGCTGTCGCCACCGCCGCGATCCCCTCACCGCGTCCGGTCAGCCCCAGACCGTCGGTGGTCGTGCCCGAAACCGAAACCGGTGCACCGAGTAATTCTCCCAGGAGCTGTTGGGCTTCGCCACGGCGCGCCCCCATCTTGGGGCGATTCCCGATCACCTGGACGGCCGCATTCACGATCGTGAAGCCGGCCTCGTCGAGCAGGCGGCGGACCTCTTTCAGCATGGCCGCTCCCGACACGCCGGCCCATTCGGGCCGTCCGGTGCCGAAGACCGCGCCGAGATCGCCGAGCCCGGCGGCCGACAGCAGCGCGTCGCAGAGCGCGTGCGCGGCCACATCGCCGTCGGAATGGCCCGCACAGCCGTCATCGCCCTCGAACAGCAGACCGGCCATCCAGCAGGGACGGCCGGGTTCGATGGGGTGTACGTCGCTGCCGATGCCGACGCGTAGCGCGGCCGGGTCGATCATCGCGACACCGCCTGCGGCACAGGGCGATCGGCGAGCAGGGCATGGGCCAGGTGTAGATCGAGCGGGGTGGTGATCTTGAAAGCCATTGGGTCGCCGGGGATCACATGCACATGCGCGCCGAGGCGCTCGACCAGTCCCGCATCGTCGGTGGCGGGAACGTCGAGCGCGTAGGCCTCGCGCAGCAGCTGTGCCTCGAACCCCTGCGGGGTCTGGATCGCGCGCAGTCCGCCGCGATCCGGGGTGCCGGTCACCACGCCGTCGGCGTCGACCGATTTGATCGTGTCGGTGACGGGCAGGCCGGGTACGACCGCCCGCACTCCGGCGCGCAATGCGGCCACCACCTCCGCGATCAGCGACGGCGGCGTGAGGGCGCGGGCCGCGTCGTGCACGAGGACATGGGTGGCCTCCGGCGCGGCCGCGAGTCCGGCGCGCACGGAATCGATACGTTCGGCGCCACCGGCGACCACGCTCACCGGAACCCGGCCACCCGCGAGGGTGGACAGATCCCTGGCTCGCTCGATCAACTCGGCGGGCACCATGATCACGATATGGTCCACGACCCCGGACGCGATCAAACCGTCGATGGCGAGCGTGAGCATGGGGCTGCCGCCGATCGGGACGAATGCCTTGGGCAATGTCTCACCCAGGCGCACACCTCGACCGGCGGCAGGTACCAGCGCCACGACACGACTTTCGTCGTGCGGATGGTTCACGGTCAGGAAGCCGCAGCGAGAACCTCGTCGAGCAGGGTCTCGGCCTTGACGTCGTCGGTTCCCTCGGCAAGTGCGAGCTCACCGACGAGAATCTGGCGGGCCTTGGCCAACATGCGCTTCTCGCCGGCGGACAGGCCGCGGTCCTGCTCTCGGCGCCACAGGTCACGCACGACCTCGGCCACCTTGTTCACATCGCCGGAGGCGAGCTTCTCCAGGTTGGCCTTGTAGCGGCGAGACCAGTTCGTCGGTTCCTCCGTATGCGGCGCGCGTAGCACCTGGAAGACACGATCGAGACCTTCCTGGCCGACGACGTCGCGGACGCCGACGTACTCCGCATTCTCGGCGGGAACCCGAACGGTGAGGTCACCTTGGGCGACCTTCAGGACAAGATATTCTTTCTGCACGCCCTTGATGGTGCGAGTCTCGATTGCTTCGATCAGCGCCGCTCCGTGGTGGGGGTAAACGACGGTGTCTCCGACCTTAAAAATCATGTGTCCCGTGCCCCTTTCGATGTTCACAGTTTAACATGCGACTCGGTAACGGCGCGATCAACGACGCAGGTCAGGGCCACAACAGGGCGGCGGCGGGGGTTGACAGAACGCCTATGGTGTGCATCCCGTTGTGCCAGAAGGAGTTACGAGCGAGCCCGCTTTCCGCGTACCGAATGGTACTGCGCGTCCGGGGTTGACCGTACAAGTCCCCCTACCCGACACGGGGGCCCATGGGGCGACTACTACGCTCCCTACTACTACTCTCCATCGTGGAGTGAGCCGGTCGACATGGAGGACAAGCCCGTGACTGCCCTGAAAGCCACCACAGCGTCGAAGGCGCGCCGCCACGTCGTGACCGTCGCCGCGCTCGCCGCGGGCGCGGTGCTCGCGCTGTCGGGGTGCGGTGCCGGTCAGATCTCGCAGACCGCCCACCAGGTCGCGGCCGTGAACGGCAACAGCGCCAACGTCGGCAAGGTGGCGCTGCGCAATGTGCGCCTGCTGCTGCCGCCGTCGGAGGAGTACAACAACGCCAAGGGCGGTAAGGCCGTGCTCGCGTTCAGCGCGATCAACGGCGGCGCGGCCGAGTCCGACGAGCTCACCAGCATCACCAGCGATCTGGGCACGGTGAAGATCACCCCGGCCAACCCGCAGCTGCCGCCGGGCCGGACGGTCGTGGCCGCCGCCCCGCAGCCGGGCGCCCATGCCGCCGCGACGACCAGCTCGGCCGCGGCCACGAGCTCCGCCGCGCCGACCAGCGCACCCGCCCCGTCGACCGCCGCCTCGTCCACCGCGACGGCGAAGCCCGCCGAGGGTGCCGAATCGGCCGATCCCGCCGCGCATCCGCTGCTGGTCGAGATCACCGGCCTCAGCAAGGACATCACCCCGGGCCTGACCTATCAGGTGACCTTCAACTTCAAGGACGCGGGCACGGTCGCGGTCAACGTGCCGGTCGACGCGGGTCCGGATCTGGCCCGTAAGGACGGCGAGAAGGCCGCCGAGCATTCCGGCCACTGATGCGTCCCGCGGCGCGCGCCGAGATCGGCTCGCGCCGTTGCCCGATCGTGTCGGACCCGATCTCTAGGCTGCGCACGTGGCCAAGGTGAAATCGCAGTATCGCTGCTCCGCGTGCGCGCATGAGGTCGCCAAGTGGGTGGGCCGATGCCCGAGCTGCGGTGAATGGGGTTCGGTCGACGAGGTGGCGCCCGCGGCGACGGCGGCGGCGCCGCAGCGGCGAGCCCTGCTGCCGTCCACCGCGGCCGCGCCGATCTCGACGATCGACTCACAGGTGACCCGTGCCCGGTCCACCGGTGTGAGCGAACTCGATCGGGTGCTGGGCGGCGGCATCGTGCCCGGTTCGGTGGTGTTGCTGTCCGGCGAGCCCGGGGTGGGCAAGTCGACGCTGCTGCTCGAGGTCGCGCATCGCTGGGCGCGCCAGCGCGACGAGCGGGCGCTCTACGTCACCGCCGAGGAGTCGGCCGGACAGGTCCGGCTGCGCGCGGATCGCACCGACGCGGTACACGAACGGGTCTATCTCGCAGCCGAATCCGATCTGGCCACCATCCTCGGCCATGTCGAGCAGGTGCATCCGACGCTGCTGGTCGTGGACTCGGTGCAGACCATGCTGGCCGCCGATGTCGACGGCGTGATCGGCGGCGTCACCCAGGTGCGCGCGGTGGCCGCCGCGCTGACCTCGCTGGCCAAGGCGAGCGGTATCGCGGTGCTGCTGGTCGGGCATGTCACCAAGGACGGCACTCTGGCCGGGCCGCGCACGCTGGAACATCTGGTGGATGTGGTGCTGCAGTTCGAGGGCGATAAACACTCCACGCTGCGCATGGTGCGCGGCATCAAGAATCGCTTCGGAAGCGCCGACGAGGTGGGCTGTTTCGAGATGCGCGACAACGGGATCGCCTGTGTCGAGGATCCGTCCGGACTGTTCCTGCATCACCGGACCGATACCGTCCCGGGCACGGCCGTCACGGTCGCCATGGACGGTAAGCGCCCGCTGGTCGGCGAGGTGCAGGGCCTGACGGTGGAGACCCAGGCGGCCATGCCGCGGCGGGCCGTGAGCGGGCTGGACCACAACCGGGTGTCGATGGTGCTCGCGGTGCTGCAGAGCCGCTGTGGGCTGTACCTGGGCAAGTACGAGGTGTATGCGGCGACCGTCGGCGGGATGCGGCTCACCGAGCCGTCCGCGGATCTGGCCGTGGCCCTTGCCATCGCGAGCGCCGAGCGCGGGCGTGCGCTGCGGGCGGGGACGGTCATCCTCGGCGAGGTCGGGCTGGCCGGTGAGGTGCGCCGTGTCGCCGGGGCCGGTCGTCGCCTCGCCGAGGCCGAGCGGCTAGGTTTCACCGAAGCGCTGGTGCCGCCGGGGGTGGACCGTTCCGGACTCGGTATCAAGGTGCACGAGGTGACCGATGTTCGTGCGGCGCTGGCGCTGACCGGTTTGTCGAAGCGAGGACGCGCACGTCTGGAGGCCGTCGAATGAACCCAGGGCGTTGGGTCACCAACCTGCTCGGCAAACCCGCGGCCGGCCCGCTACCCGCGGCCGCACCCGCGTCCCGCCGCGAGATCGGCACGAATTCCCCCGCCCGTGACGTGGTCACCCGTCTCGTGCCCGGTACGGATCTGCGCGACGGCATCGATCGCATACTGCGGGCGCGCACCGGGGCGCTGATCGTCCTGGGTTACGACGAGGCCGTCGAGCAGATCTGCGACGGCGGATTCGATCTGGATGTCGAATTCTCCCCGACCCGGCTGCGGGAGCTGTCGAAAATGGATGGCGCCGTGGTGTTGTCGACCGACGGCGGGCGCATCCGGCGCGCCAACGTCCATCTGGTGCCCGATCCGCTGCTGCCGACCACCGAATCGGGTACCCGGCACAAGGCCGCCGAGCGGACCGCCGCGCAGATCGGATGCCCCGTGGTGTCGGTGAGCCGGTCCACCGGAATCGTGACCGTCTACGCGCACGGCTCCCGGCATCTGATCCAGCCCTCGGAAACCATTCTGGCGCGGGCCAATCAGGCCATGGCGACGCTGGAGCGCTATCGCACGCGGCTGGACGAGATGACCAGGCAGCTGTCGACGGTGGAGCTGGGCGATGTGGTCACCGTGCGCGATGTGCTGACCGTGATGCACTGCCTGGAGCTGGTGCGGCGGGTGGCCCGCGAGATCGAGGCCGATGTCGGCGAACTCGGCGTCGACGGCCGCCAGCTGGCCCTGCAGCTGGCCGAGGTGGTCGGCAATGCCGACGGCATGCGACGGCTCGTGGTCCGCGATTACGTCCGGCCGCCCTCGTCCGGCGCTGTCGCGGAGCCAGTGGTCGATCGCGCGCTGGACGCGCTGGATCAGCTGCTCGAGGTGGAACTGCTGGAGGTGACGAATCTGGCGCAGCCACTGGGCTTTCCGGCCACGCTCGAGGCGCTGGACACCGCCACCGGCCCGCGCGGCTACCGGCTGCTCGAGGAGATTCCGGGCGTGCCGAGGCCGCGGGCGGAGGCGCTGATCGCGGCGTTCGGATCGCTGTCCGCCCTGCTTGACGCCGATCTCGCGGACCTCGTCGCCGTCGACGGTGTCGACGAGGATGTCGCCCGGCGAATCCGCGAGGGACTCACCCGCCGATAAGCTCCGCTCCCGGCCGGGATCAGGCGATGTTGAACGGCTCCGGCGCGCTGTGCACCGAACCGAATTGCGCCACAACGGCATAGCCACCCGGCGGCACCGGCACCCGCTCGCCCGCGCAGTTGGCCTGTGAGGTCGTCCCCGACCAGGTCAGCGTGAATTCCGCCTGCTGTCCGCCGCCGAGGGCGCGCAGATCGGCCGGGCCGCCCTGATCGCAATCGGTGCTCGCCCACAGCCTGCGCTGCCCGTCGAGCGACTGCACCCACACCTGCTGCAGCCCCGAACCCATATCCCGGGTGCAGGCCGCGGTGGAGATGTTGGTGACCACGATATGGAACACCGGCTGCTCGCCCGATTTGTAATTCGGCTGGCCCACCGAGACCTTCACCGCCAGCGACTGATCCGGGCATTGCGCGGGCGAACCGCTGGCCGCCGCGTTCGCCGTGGCGCTGGGCGTGCTGGTTCCCGATTCGGAGGTGCCCGCCGCGGCCGCGCCCGACGTCGCCGCGGGCTTGGCGACCGCCGAACTCGAGGTCGCGGCGGCGGCCTTACCGTCGTCCTTACCGCTCTTGTGCGTCAGGAATACCGCCAGCCAGATCAGCAGCGCGAGCGCGATCACCAGCGCTGCGATGGCGAGCAGGCGACGGCGCCAGTAGATCTCGGGCGGTAGTGGTCCAGTCGGTTCCAGCACGGCAACAACGGTAAGCGCCCGATCGAGCCCGGTCCGGCTCAGGGGCACGGCGTGTCGAACCCTCAGGCCACCTCGCCGATGTTGCCGACCGCGCGATGCAATTGCACCTTGCCGTCCTCGAGTTTGTATGTGACGCAGGCGATCGCGCATTCGCCGGTGGCCACCCGCTGGGAGATGATCATCGAGCGCTGCATGAGCAGCCGCGCGGTCTCCACCACATGCCGGGCCTCGAGCTCGTCGACCTCGGTGAGGCCCTCGCGTCGGCCGATCAGAATGGAGGGGGTGACCCGTTCGACCACGCTGCGGATGAAGCCGCCGGGAACGTCGCCGCCGTCGAGCGCGTCGATGGTGGCGCGCACCGCACCACAGCTGTCGTGGCCGAGCACGATGATCAGCGGCACGTGCAGGATCTCCACGCCGTATTCGATCGATCCGAGCACGGAGGAGTCGACGACATGGCCGGCGGTGCGGACCACGAACATATCGCCGAGGCCCTGGTCGAAGATGATTTCGGCGGCCACGCGGGAGTCGCCGCACCCGAACAGGATTGCCGACGGCTGCTGTCCGCTCACGAGCTTCGCCCGGTCCGCGGCGCCCTGACTAGGATGCTGCAGCGTGCCACTGACGAAGCGCTCATTGCCCTCGCGGAGGGCCTTCCAGGCACTGATCGGGTTGGTATGAGGCATGTGTCCCATTTTCCATACGGGCCGGGTTACTGGCGAGTCCGTCGAGTTACGACCGGGCAAATCATCCGTACCGGGGCGTGCAGAGTTTACGGACGATGCGGGCATCGCGAGGGCAAATACGAGAGGACGAACAACGCGTGAGCATCGACTCCGATGCGCTGATCGATTGGTACGCCGAGACCGCCCGTGACCTGCCGTGGCGTCGGCCCGGGGTGAGCGCCTGGCAGATCCTGATGAGCGAGATCATGCTGCAGCAGACCCCGGTGGTCCGGGTCGAGCCGATCTGGCGGGAGTGGGTGGCGCGCTGGCCCGTGCCCTCGGCCATGGCCGAGGCCTCGCAGGGCGACGTGCTGCGGGCCTGGGGCAAGCTCGGCTATCCGCGCCGGGCGCTGCGATTGCACGAATGCGCGCAGGTGCTGGCCGCCGAGCACGGCGACGAGGTCCCCGCCGATGTCGAGGTGCTGCTCGGGCTGCCCGGCATCGGCGCGTACACCGCCCGCGCGGTGGCGTGTTTCGCCTACGGTCAGCGAGTTCCGGTGGTGGACACCAATGTTCGCCGAGTGGTCGCCCGCGCCGTACACGGCCGCGCGGACGCCGGTAATCCCGCCGCCCGCGACCTGCTCGAGACCGAGGCGCTGCTGCCGGAGAACATCGGCCGCGCCGCGCGATTCTCCGCGGCCCTCATGGAACTGGGCGCACTGATCTGCACGGCCCGCACTCCATCGTGCGCGAACTGCCCGCTGCCGCGCTGCGCCTGGATCAGCGCGGGCCGCCCCGCCTCGGATCTGGTCCGCCGCACCCAGAAGTACGACGGCACCGACCGCCAGGCCCGCGGCCGCCTGCTCGACGTCCTACGCGCCGCCCCCGGCCCCGTCGAACGCTTCGCCCTGGACCTCGCCTGGACCCGCGACCCCGGCCAACGCGCCCGCGCCCTGGACTCCCTACTCACCGACGGCCTCATAGAACAAACCCCCGACGGCCTATTCGCCCTAGCAGGCGAGGGCGGCCACTAGCCACCCCACCCCCCGCACCCCTTCCAGTGCTTCGCACCCCTTGCGGGCGCCTGCAGCGGGTGCGAAGCGCTGGAAGGGGTGCGAAGGTTTGGTGCGCGGCGGGTCCTCGGGTGGTCGCCTTGTGCGGCCGCACCCTTTCTGACGTTTCGCACCCCTTGTGGGCGTTCATAAGGGGTGCGAAGGGCGGGAAAGGGTGCGGGGTTCAGGCGGGGACGGGGGTGGGGCGGCGGGTTCGGGTTCGGGTGCCTATCAGGCGGCAGGTCAGGTAGATGGCGAAGGACAGGGCCGTGACGAAGGTGGAGACCGGGACGCCGGGGGCCAGGGAGAGCACGATGCCGCCTACCGCCGAGATCTCGGCGAAGACGATGGCGAGGACCGTCGCTCGTACCGGGTTCGCGGTGAGTTGTGCGGCGGCCGCGGCGGGAGTGATCAGCAGGGACAGGACCAGCAGGGCGCCGACGATCTGGACGCCGAAGGCGGCGGTGATCCCCAGCAGGACCGCGAACACCACCGAGAGAGCGCGCACCGGAACGCCGCGCGCCACGGCCACCTCCGGATCGGTGCTCGCGAACAGCAGCGGGCGGTAGATCAGGGCCAGCACGAACAGCACGCCGACCGTGCACACGCTCAGCAGCGTCAGCCCGTTACCGCCGACGCTGACCACCTGACCGGTCAGCAGCGAGAACTTCGATCCCGCGCGTGTCGGCCCCAGCCACAGGAACAGTACCGATAGCCCGAGCCCGAACGACAGCACCACCGCGATCGACGAATCCCGTTGCCGCGCACGCGTGCCCAGCACCCCGAACAGCACGGCCGCCACCACCGAACCGGCGATGGCGCCGACCCCGACCCCGATCCCGGCCAGCAGCGCGGCCGCCGCGCCGGTCAGCGACAGCTCGCTGGTGCCGTGCACCGCGAACGACATCTGCCTGCTCACGATCAGCGGCCCGATCGCCCCGGCCAGCAGGCCCAGCAGCGCCGCCGCCAGCACCGCCTGCTGTACGAAGTCGTAGGACAGCAGATCCGCGGTGACGTGGAAGTCGAGCAGCTTGGTGAAGACGCCGGACAGCTTGTCGGTCACAGCGCCTCCTCGCCCGCGCCCACGACCACCAGTCGCCCGCGCACCCGCAGCACATCGATCTGCGTGCGATACAGCTCCGAGAGCACCTCCGAGGTCATCACCTCGTCCGGTGTGCCGATCCGGAACTTCCCGTCGACCAGGTACAGCACCCGATCCACCAGCGGCAGTACGGGATTGATCTCATGCGTCACGAAAAGCACCGCGGTGCCGTGGCCGCGGCGGCGGGCGTCGATGAGTTCGGACACCAGTCGCTGATTCGCCAGATCCAGGCTCAACAGCGGCTCGTCGCACAGCAATACGCGCGGATCGCCGACAAGCGCCTGGGCCACCCGTAGCCGCTGCTGCTCGCCGCCGGACAGCGCGTCCAGCGGTGCGTGCGCGTACCGCTGCGCACCGACCTGTTCGATGGCGTCGGATACCTTGCGCCGCCGCTCCTTTCGCCCGCGCCAGCCCGGCCCCCAGCGATGCCCGTCCACGCCGAGGCCGACCAGATCCACCCCGCGCAACTGCACCCCGGCGTCGATCGTCTTCTGCTGCGGCACATAGCCGATATGCGGATTGCCCAGGCGTGCGGGCGAACCCGCGATCTCCACGCTGCCCGCGCTGGGCGCGATCTGCCCCAGCAGCATGCGCATCAGCGAGGTCTTACCGGATCCGTTCGGCCCGAGCACGGCGACGAATTCGCCGGGCGCGATCGCCAGATCCAGTCCCTCCCACAGGGTTCGCGCGCCGAAGCTCAGCCGTGCGTCGCGCAGCCGGACTGCGGGCGTCTCGGTCGAGGGCGCACAGACCGGATCGAATGGGCAGTCGGGCGTGGTGAGGACGATACGTTCGCTGGTGTCGAGGTTCCCGGACATCGCTGCTCCCCTCGTCAGCCCAGTGCCTTGGCCAGGGCCTGGGCGTTTCCGATCTGCCACTGCAGGTAATCGGTGTCCGCGGGCAGGGTTTCGGTCACCTCGACCACCGGAACGCCGGCGGATTTCGCGACGGTGGCCAGCTCCTGGGTGGTCTTGTCCTCGGTCTGCTTGTTGTAGACCAGCGCGCGAACCTTCTTGCCGCTCAGCAGATCACGCACGGTCGCGACATCGGCGGGTGCGGGATCGGTGCCCTGTTCGATCGACTCCTCGAAGGCGCGCGGGGTGCGGTCGTCGGCATCGGCGGCGAGCAGCAGATAGTGCGCGATCGGTTCGGTCTGCAGGACAGGCGATTTCGGATGTTCGGCGGCGATCTTGGCCGTGATCGCGCTGATATCCTTCAGCTTCGCCCGAAAGGCGTCGGCGCGCTCGGTATACGCCTGCGCGTGCGCGGCATCGATCGAGCCCAGCTCGTCGGCGATCTTGGCGGCGACGGCGTCGACGGTGTTCACGTCGTACCAGATGTGCTCGTTGTCATCGGATTTCGCCGCACCGACCCGCAGATCGAAGGCGTTGACGGTCGGCTTGCCGCGGCCCTGCGCGGCCTTCTCGGCGAATTCGTCGTAGTGGCCGCCGTTGACGATCACCAGGGCCGCGTCGCGGATCTTCACCGCGTCCGAGGGGCTGGTCTGATACTCGTGCGGATCATCAGTCGGCTTGCTGATGATGGATTCGACCGTCATATCCGGCCCGGCGACGGCGGCGGCGACGCTGCCCCACGCGCTGGTGGAGGCGACGACGGTGCGCTTACCCGAATCGCTGGTGGAACTCCCGCAGGCCGACAGTGTCGCCGCGGCCGCGACCCCCATCGCAACAGCGGCTATTCGAACGACAAGACTTCTGGTCACGCGGGGGTACTCCTGCACAGCACACTTAACGGAAACGATTTCCATTTAAATGTAGCGCACGTGTCCATATCCGCTGACATCGATCCGCCCGATTTGCCCTGTGGCCCTGGACACGGCCCCGCCCTCCCGGCGAAAAGCGTGCCGGGAGGGCGGGGACAGAGTGTCAGGCTGCCGAGGTGGGGGACAGGGTGTAAGCCAGCCGAGGCGGGGGACAGGGTGTAAGCCTGCCGAGGCTGGGGACAGGGCGTAAGCCTGCCGGGGACAGAGTGTCCGGCAGCCTGGCCAGCGGGAGGCCGGAGACAGTGTGTCCGGCCGCCCCGCTGGCGCGAGGCCGGGGCGTTGGTTACTACTGCACCAGCGCGGGAACCGGCTGGCTCAGCAGTTGCGCGCAGCGCAACAGGCCGAGGTGGCTGTAGGCCTGGGGATGGTTCCCCAGGGAGCGCTCGGCCACCGGGTCGTACTCCTCGCTCAGCAGGCCGGTCGGCCCGGCCACGTCGACCAGCTGGGCGAACAGTGCCTCCGCATCGGAGCGCTTGCCGATCAGCAGGTACGCCTCGACCAGCCACGCCGCGCAGAGGTGGAATCCGCCCTCGCCGCCGGGCAATCCGTCGTCGTGGTGATACCGGTACACGGTCGAGCCGCTGCGCAGCTCGGCCTCGGTGGCCACGACGGTCGCGGCGAACCGGTGATCCGACGGATCGATCAAGCCGCTCAACCCGATGTGCAGGGTCGCCGCGTCCAGATCCGTCCCGTCGTAGGCAGCGGTATAGGACTGCACCTCGTCGTTCCAGCCCTTGGCCTTGACCTCCTCGGCGATCGTGTCGCGCAGCGGCGTCCAGGCCGGATCCACGCGACGGTCGAACTTCTGCGCCAGCTTCACCGCGCGATCGACGGTCAGCCAGCCCATCACCTTCGAATACACATGATGGCGCGGATTGCCACGGATCTCCCAGATACCGTGGTCGGGCTCGCGCCAGCGCCGCTGCACCGCGGAGACCATGGCGTGCACCAATTCCCAGTCCTGATCGGGCAGGGCCTTGGCCGGATCGGTGATGCCCTTGCGCTCCCGCGCGTCGGCCAGCACGGCGATGAGATCCACGATCGGACCGAACACATCCAGCTGCACCTGCATATTCGCCGCGTTACCGACCCGCACGGGCCGCGAACCGGCATAGCCGGGCAGCGAATCGATGACCGCCTCGGGCGGCAGCGTCTCGCCGTAGAGGGTGTAGAGCGGATGCAACCGCTCCGGCCCGGCGAGGGTCTCCAGCACCCGATGCACCCACGCCAGCAGATCCTCGGCCTCGCCGAGGGAGCCGAGGGTCACCAGCGCATGCGCGGTGAGCGAGGCGTCGCGCAACCAGCAGTAGCGGTAATCCCAGTTGCGCACGCCGCCGATGTCCTCGGGCAGCGAGGTGGTGGCCGCGGCCATGATCGACCCCGAGGGCTGATGCACGAGCCCGCGCAGCGTGAGCGCGGAGCGCTTCATCAGATCAGGCTTGAGCGGCGGCAGTTCCAGCGTTTCGGCCCAGTCCCGCCAGTATCGTTCGGACTCGCGGCGGCGGTCGGCCTCTCCGGCCATGGCCGGGGCCAGATCCGAGGTACCGCAGCGCATTTCGAGCACGACCGGTCCGAGTGAAGGATCGATCACCGCGCGGGCGGTCTGGTGGATGCCTTCCTCGGTGATCTCCCAGTGCACGCCCGGCGAGCGCAGCACGATCGGATCGTTGGTGCCGTGCACCCGCAGGCCCGCGGCCTCGCGACGGATGGTCACCGGAACCTGACCGAATTCCGGCCGCGGCGCGAAGATCACCACCGCGCGCGCGTCACCGGTGATGACCCGGGTCAGATCGGTGCGCTCGGGCGCCACATCGTGCGGCAGATAGTCGACCACTTGCAAACTGGACCAACGAGTTTCGACGGTCATGGTGCCGTCCACATAGCGCTGCGACAGCGGCAGCCCGGGCCGTTCGGGCGAGATGGTGAAATGCCCGGCCTGCGGCCCGCCCAGCAAATGGGCGAACACCGCCGCCGAATCCGGTTCGGGATGGCAGAACCAGGTGACCGTGCCGTCCGGTGTGACAAGGGCTTTGGATCGGGGAGCGGCCAACATCGTCAGCCGCTCGATTCGGGGGGCGGAGGCACCGGCCAACCAGGTGCGCCGCTCTTCGAGCAGGAACGCCAGGGCCTTGGCCACCTCCTCGGTGCTGGCCACGCGGTACCTGGCGAGGCTGTCGCCCTCGCCCACCTTGATGCCCACGTCGGGGCCGGCCAGCCGCGAGAACGCCTTCTCGTCGGTCACATCGTCGCCGAAGAAGACCGCCGCGGAGGCGCCCTCCTGATGGCGGATGATGTCCAGCGCGTCACCCTTATCGGTCTGGATGACCGCCAGTTCGATGACCGCCTTGCCCTCGGTGACCTCCACCCCGACCCAGCTGGCCGGTCCCTGCCTGGCCTGCTGCAGCGCGCGGCGACCGACCTCGGGGGAGGCGTTGCGCACGTGCAGCGCGATACTGGCCGGCTTGATCTCCACGGCAGCGCCCGGGTTGTCCTCGGCGATGTGGCTCAGGGCGTTCTGTACTTCTTGCAGTAGCTGTTTGGCGTCGTTGTCGATGGCGTGCACGAAACCGACGTCGAATTCCGAACCATGGCTTCCGATCAGCTGTACCTCGACGGGTAGCCGGGACAGCGCCGCGAGATCCCGCAACGCCCGTCCGGAGATGACGGCCGCCGTGGTGGCGGTGAGGCCGGCGAGGGCGCGCAGCGCGCTCACCGATTCCCTATGGGGATAGGCCTTCGCGGGGTCGGACACAATGGGCGCGATCGTCCCGTCGTAGTCCGAAGCGACCAGTAGCCGCGGCATGCGGGCAACGGCCGACAAGGCACGGCGAAGTTCCTGTGGCAAATCCTGTGCGCTCACGCATCCAACCTAGTGATCGGAGGAGAAATGTCAGGGCGCGAGAAACTCTACTGGGTCAGGTTTGCTCGCATGTTCGGGCAGTGATACGAGACGTTTACAGACGCCTCGCCGTGCGCATCCCCGATTGTGCGGTCCCCTGGCGTACGTTAGCTGGCTTGCCACGCGGAACGGTGCGCAAACTTCTTATGCCTTATCGCCCAGCAGCAGGTCGACGGTCAGTTCGAGCCGCTCGGTGACGTCGGTCGCCGATGCGCGCCTGGTCAGCCACGCCACCAGATTCGACAGCCACACATCGCTGATGACCCGCGCGATGGCGAGATCGCGATCGGTCGGGTCGCCGCCGTCCTCGATGGCGCGGGCGAAGAACCGGTCCATCACCCGGCCCACCTGGTCGACCTCGGCGGCGGCCGAGGCATCGGCGAACATGAACGCCCGCGTCATGGCCTCGGTCAGCAGCGGATCGCGCTGCATGGCCCGGGTCACCTGGGTGAGCAACAGATGCATACGTTCGCGAGGAGTTTGCCCGGCCACCGGTTTGCGCTTGCTCTCGAACTGTTCGAACTCCCGCGCCAGCGCCGACACCAGCAGATGCACCTTGGACGGGAAGTACCGGTACAGCGTGCCCACGGCGACATCGGCGCGCTCGGCGACCGCGCGCATCTGCACCGCGTCGTAGCCGCCCTTGGAGGCCAGCGCGAGGGTGGCGTCGAGGATCCGCTTGCGCCGCTCCCGCTGCGCCGCCGAGCTCAGCTCGTCCTCGCTGAGCGTGCTGACCGGGGTGGCCCGGGCGCGGTTGCCGTTCGGCGCACCCGAGTCGGCTGCCTGCTCTCGGGAGGGACTGGCCATCGGTGAAAGTCCTTTCCTGCACGTGTTTCCTCGCGGCTGATGCGTCGCTGCCCGCAGCGGGATCGTCTCTTGACTTCCGCCCGGCTTGAATATTAGAACATGTTCTAGGTGTGGGAGTCACGCCGGAAAGGCGGTATGCACTGTGAGCATCGCCACGACTGACGAGCATAAAGCCGTTCAGGAGTCGATGCGCGGATGGGCCGCATCGATACGACCGATTGCAACCATGCGCAACGGCACGCCCGACCACTGGCGCATCTACTGGCCGAGTCTGGCGGGCCTGGGCATCTTCCGCGTCGCCGTGCCCGAGGTCGCCGGGGGCGCCGGCGGATCCGTCGGTGACCTGGCGGTCCTCATCGAACAGGCGGCCCACGATCTGGTCGGCGGGCCGGTCCTGGCCACCGCGCTCGCGGGCCTGGTCACCGCCGGAGCGCTCGACGAGGATGCCCCGTGCGGCGTCGCGCTGGGCGATCCGGTTGCCCTGTCCGCCAACGCGACCGAGCTCACCGGGACCTGGGATACGGTGCTCGGCGCCGCCGAGGGCGCCGCGATCCTCGTGCCCGTGGAGCGTGATCGCTGGTGTCTCGTGCCCCCGAACACCGACGGATTGCGCATCGAACCGTCGACACCGCTGGACGCGAGCACGCCGCTGGCCCGCGTCGCCTGCACCGGCGTGCCGATCACGCCCGACCAGCTCTTCGAAACCTCCTATGACGTCACCGATCTGCTCGCGACCCTGGTCGCCGCCGAGGCCGCGGGCATCGCCGCCTGGTGCCTCGAGACCGCGACCGCCTATGCGAAGGTGCGCGAGCAGTTCGGTCGCAAGATCGGACAGTTCCAGGCCGTCAAGCACCTCTGCGCCTGGATGCTGTGTCGCACCGAGCTGATCCGCGCGGTGGCCGCCGACGCGGCCGCGGCCGTGGACGCCCGCACCGACGAACTGCCGCTGGCCGCCGCCATCGCGATGACCATCGCCCTGGACGCGGCCGTCGAGACCGCCAAGGATTGCATCCAGGTGCTCGGCGGTATCGGCTTCACCTGGGAACACGACGCGCATCTGTATCTGCGTCGGGCGGTCGCGCTGCGGCAGCTGCTCGGCGGCTCGGCGCGCTGGCGTGCCCGGGTCGCGGAGCTGGTGTGCCGCGGCGAACGGCGAACCGTCGGAATGGATCTCGGCTTCGACGAGGGCCCCGCCGCGGCGGCGTGGGATGCGGTCGGGCTCGACGGCGCCGGAGCCGCGGAACTGGCCGCCGATCTCGCGCGGATCGCCGCGCTACCGCCCGAACGTCAGCGAGATGCGTTGGTGGACAACGGATTGCTCGCACCACACTGGCCGCGCCCCTACGGCCGCGGCGCGGGCCCGATCCTGCGTACGCTCATCGACGAACAGGTGCGCCGTGCGGGAATCACGGTGCCCGACATCCAGATCGGCAACTGGGCGGTGCCCACGCTGCTGCAGTACGGCACCCCGGAACAGATCGAGCGTTTCGTGGATCCGACCCTGCGCGGCGCGGCGATCTGGTGTCAGCTGTTCAGCGAGCCCGATGCCGGTTCGGATCTGGCAGCCCTGCGCACGACGGCCACCCGGACCGAGGGCGGCTGGCGGCTGCGCGGTCAGAAGGTCTGGACTTCGCTTGCGAACGTGGCGAATTGGGCGATATGCCTGGCACGCACCGATGGCTCGGTGCCCAAGCATCGCGGTATCAGCTACTTCCTGGTTGATATGACAATCCCGGGTATCGAGGTGCGTCCGCTGGTGCAGATCACCGGCGAGGCACGGTTTTCCGAGGTGTTCCTCGACGACGTCTTCGTGCCCGACGACTGCCTGGTCGGCGAATTGGGCGCCGGCTGGAAAATCGCGCGTTCCACATTATCGTCGGAACGAGTCGCCATGGGTGGCAGCGGTATCGGCGATGAACTCGAGCGTTTGATCGACATCGCTCCGACGCGGGGACCGGGCGCGGAATTGATCGCCGATCGACTGGGCGCACTCGTTTCCGACGCCGTCGCGGGACTGCTGCTGGAAACCCGCGCCGCCCAGCGCATGCTGGCCGGAGTCGATCCGGGACCGCAAAGTAGCGTACGCAAACTGGTCGGTGTCCGACACCGGCAACAGGTCGCCGAATTCGCTGTCGAACTCGCTGGTGTGGCGGGCGCGCAGGAATCGGATGTGGTGAAAGAATTCCTGCTGACACGCTGTTTGTCGATCGCAGGGGGCACCGAGCAGATCCTTTTGACCGTGGCCGGCGAACGGATTCTCGGACTCCCGCGCGAATCGCACAGTTGAGACCACACCTCACCCGGGAGCATGAATTGGATTTCGACTACGACGAGAGCCAGGACGCGGTCGCCGAGGTTGTCGTGAGTTTGCTGGAACGCGACAGCGCACGGGATATGGCACTGTGGCCGGCGGTGGTGGACAGCGGGCTGCTGATGGTGGCGCTGCCGGAGCGATTCGGCGGCGACGGCATGGGCCTGCCCGAGGTCGCGGCCATGCTGACCGAATTGGCCACCGATGCCGCGCAGGTGCCCGCGCTGACGACGCTGGGCTTCGGGGTGCTGCCGCTGCTGGATATCGCCCCGGATGCGCTGGCGGAGAAGATCTTTCCGGCCGTCGCCGAGGGTGCGGTACTGACCGCGGCTCTGAGCGAACCGGGTTCGCCGTTCGCGGTGAAGCCGGAGACGGTCGCGGTCGCCGAGGGCAGTGCCGTGCGCATCGCCGGACACAAGGTGGGCGTGCCCTATGCCGCGCAGGCGCGGTGGCTGCTGGTGCCGACGGATGCGGGCATCGCGGTCGTCGAGGCCGATGCGGCGGGCGTCACGCTGCTGGAGACTCCGACCTCGACCGGAATGCCGGAATTCTCCGTGCATTTGGCCGATGTCCGCATCCCGGCCGAACAGCTGCTGCCCGAGGGCCTCGGCGAGTTGCACCGGCTCGCGCTGGCCTCGATCGGCGCGGTCGCGGACGGGCTGGTGAAGGGCGCGCTCACCCTGACCGCCGAACATGTCCGCACCCGGCACCAATTCGGCCGCCCGCTGGCCGAATTCCAGGCCGTGGCACAGCAGATCGCCGATCTGTACGTCATCTCGCGCACCCTGCACGTGGCCGCGGCCTCGGCGAATTGGGCGCTGGCCCAGCCGGATCCGAGCCGGGAGCATCAGGACCGGATCGACGATGATCTGGACGTGCTGGCCTTCGCGGTCGCCTCGGAACTGCCCGCGGCCATGCAGAAATGCCATCACCTGCACGGCGGCATCGGGGTCGATGTGACCCATCCGCTGCATCGCTACTACTCACAGGCCAAGGACATCGCCCGTTGGCTCGGCGGCGCGTCGTTCCGGCTGGATCGTTTGGGAGCCCGATGTTCATCGACCTGACCGCCGAGCAGCGCCGGCTGCGCGACGAATTGCGTTCCTACTTCGCCGATCTCGTCACTCCCGAGGAGGAGTCCGAGATGGCGTTCAACCGGCACGGCGACGCCTATCGCGCGGTGGTGCGCCGAATGGGCCGCGACGGCAAGCTCGGCGTGGGCTGGCCCACGGAGTACGGCGGGCAGGGCTTCGGCCCGGTCGAACAGCAGATCTTCTACAACGAGGCCGCGCGCGCGGATGTGCCGCTGCCGCTGGTGACGCTGATGACGGTCGGCCCGACCCTGCAGCAGTTCGGTACCGAGGAACAGAAGCGAAAGTTCTTGCCCGCCATCCTCTCCGGTGAGGTGCACTTCTCCATCGGCTACTCCGAGCCGGAGGCCGGAACCGATCTCGCGGCGCTGCGCACGAGCGCGGTGCGCGATACGAGCGGGGACTGGATCGTCAACGGGCAGAAGGTGTTCACCACCGGAGCGCACGAGGCCGACCATATCTGGCTGGCCTGCCGCACCGGTTCCACCGAATCGCGGCATCGCGGCATCACGATCCTGATCGTGGATACGACCGATCCGGGCTACTCGTGGACGCCGATCATCACCTGTGACGGCGCGCATCACACCAACGCCACCTACTTCGACAGCGTCCGCGTCCCGGCGAACATGCTCGTCGGCGAGGAGAACCGTGGCTGGAAGCTGATCACCACCCAGCTCAATCACGAGCGGATCAGCCTCGGCCCGTCGGGCAAGATCGAGCAGCTCTACGACCGAGTGCGCGATTGGGCGCTGCGGCAGGGAGCGCTGGGCGATGCCGACGTACGCCGCTCGCTCGGCCGCATTCGCGCCATGGTCCGGCTCAACGAGCTGTTGAACTGGCAGGTCGCCGCGAATGCCGATCGGGCCGCCGAGGATCCGGCGGACGTGATCGCCTCGGCGTCGGCCACCAAGGTCTTCTCGACCGAGGCGCTGCAGGAGGCCGGTCGACTGGCCGAGGAGATCGTCGGCCGCCACGGCGATTACGCCGATCCGGCCACCGCCGAACTGGTCACCTGGCTCGACCGGCGTACCAAACAGAACTTGACGGTGACCTTCGGCGGCGGCGTGAACGAGATCATGCGCGAGCTGATCGCCACCGCCGGACTGAAGCTGCCGCGCGTACCGAGATAGGAGTTTCCCGTGCCGGAGACCATGACAGCGGCGCAGATTCGCGCCGCGGGCGAGCGGATCGAGGCATCGGGGGAGTGCGCCCCGCGCGTGGCCCGCGATCCGGTGAACCAGCCGATGATCAACAACTGGGTCGAGGCCATCGGCGACCGCAATCCGATCTACGTCGACGAGGCCGCGGCCCGCGCGGCCGGACATCCCGGCATCGTCGCCCCGCCCGCCATGGCCCAGGTCTGGACCATGCCCGGCCTGCACGGCGCGCGCCCGTCCGATGATCCGATGAACGCCGTCAACGATCTGCTCGACGCGGCGGGATACACCTCGGTGGTGGCGACCAACTGCGAGCAGACCTATCACCGGTATCTGGAGATCGGTGAGCAGGTGCGGGCCCGGACCCGGCTGCGGGATCTGGTGGGGCCCAAGCGCACCGCGCTCGGCGAGGGCTGGTTCGCGACCTATGTGCTGACCTGGTATGTGGGCGACGAGGCGGTCACCGAGATGCGTTTCCGCATGCTGAAGTTCGCACCGGGCACGGGGAAATCGGCGGAGCCGCAGGATGATTCGAGCCAGCAGGTGCGGCCCATCGTGTCGCGGGACACCGAATTCTTCTGGGCGGGCGCGAAACTCGGCGAGCTGCGGATTCAGCGCCTGCCCGACGGATCGCTGCGGCATCCACCGATTCCGGCGCTGTGGCAGGACAAGTCCGAGACGCCCGACTATGTGGTCGCCTCCGGCCGGGGCACCGTATTCAGCTACGTCGTGCATCACGCTCCGAAGGTGCCCGGCCGCGCGCTGCCGTATGTGGTGGCGCTGGTCGAACTGGAGGAGGGCGTGCGGTTCCTGGGCGAGCTGCGCGGGGTCGAGCCCGCCGATGTGCGTGTCGATCTGCCCGTCGAGGTGGCCTTCGAAACACTCGACGACGACAACGTTCTGCCGTATTGGAAGGTGAGCGCATGACCGCGACAGTGAGCATCGAGGTCGGAACGGTCCTGCCCGAGTTGGTGATTCATGCCGATCCGACCTTCGTGGTCTCGACGGCCCTGGCCACCAGGGACTTTCAGGATGTGCACCACGACCGCGACAAGGCGCTGGCGCGCGGTTCGAAGGATATCTTCGTCAACATCCTCACCGATATGGGGTTGGTGCAGCGGTTCGTCACCGACTGGGCCGGGCCGGGGGTGGTCGTGAAATCCAATGCCGTCCGGCTGGGCGTGCCGCTCTACGCCGGGGATACGCTGACGCTGTCCGGGACGGTGACCGCCGTCGAGGACGACGATATCCATATCGAGGTGCTCGGGCGCGACAGTCTGGGTGAGCACATTCAGGCGAAAGTCGTTATCGCACAACATCTCCCGAGCGTCAGTGAGGTACCGGCGTGAGCAGCGCATTGAACGGCGCGGCCGCGATCGTCGGCATCGGCGCCACCGACTTCTCCAAGGACTCCGGACGCAGCGAATTGCGTTTGGCGGCAGAGGCCGTCACGGCCGCACTGGCCGATGCCGGGCTGCGGCCGGAGGAGGTGACCGGGCTGACGACGTTCACGATGGATAACAACACCCAGGCCGCGGTCGCCCGGGCGGTCGGCATCCCGAATCTGACGTTCTTCAGCAATATCCCGTTCGGCGGCGGCGCGGCCTGCGCGACCGTGCAGCAGGCGGCGATGGCCGTGGCCACCGGGATCGCGGATGTGGTCGTGGCCTACCGCGGCTTCAACGAACGCTCCGGCCACCGATTCGGCCAATTCGCCACGCATGTGGCGACCGCGGTGACGTCCTCGGGCGTGGACGCGGGCTGGGGCTATCCCCAGGGCCTGGGTACCCCCGCCGCGCAGGTGGCGATGGTGGCCCGGCGCTATATGCACGTCTACGGCGCGACCAGCGAGGATTTCGGCCGGGTGGCGGTGGCCGATCGCAAACATGCCGCGGTCAATCCGGCCGCACACTTCTACGGCAAGCCGATCACGCTGGCGGAGCATCAGAATTCGCGCTGGATCGCCGAGCCGCTGCATCTGCTGGACTGCTGTCAGGAGACCGACGGCGCGGTCGCGATCGTCGTCACGAGTGCCGAACGGGCGCGCGATCTTCGGCAGCCCGCGGCCGTGATCGCCGCCGCCGCACAGGGTTCCGGCGCCGACCAGTACGTCATGACCAGCTACTACCGCGACGCCATGACCGGCCTGCCGGAGATGGGCCTGGTCGGCGAACAACTCTGGGCGCAGAGCGGTTTGCGCGCGCAGGATATGCAGGCCGCCATCCTCTACGACCACTTCACCCCCTTCGTCCTGATGCAACTGGAGGAACTGGGCTTCTGCGCCCGCGGCGAGGCCAAGGACTTCATCGCCGATGGCGCCATCGAACTGGGCGGCCGCCTGCCCCTCAACACCCACGGCGGCCAACTCGGCGAGGCCTACATCCACGGCATGAACGGCATCGCCGAGGCCGTCCGCCAGATCCGCGGCAGCTCGGTGAACCAGGTCGAAGGCCTCCGCAATGTGGTCGTCACCGCGGGCACGGGCGTCCCCACCTCGGGCCTGGTGCTCAGCGCGAACTGAGTTGTGCCACAAGGACTCCCGCCAGCTGTTGGACGCTGGCGGATGAGCCCGAGGGCATATCCCGGCGATGTCCGGCGAAGCGGTCGAACACCAGCCCCTCGAGCACGGCGATGAAGTCGGCGGCCGCCTCGGCCGGATCGTCGGCTCCCAGTGCCTCGAACAGCCCCCGGGCATGTTCGTGCGAGAACAGACATCCGCTCAGTCGCCGATGCAG
This sequence comes from Nocardia sp. NPDC051570, assembly GCF_044454005.1. NCBI lineage: Bacteria > Bacillati > Actinomycetota > Actinomycetes > Mycobacteriales > Nocardiaceae > Nocardia > Nocardia sp. NPDC051570. The sequence continues at coordinate 91,934 of NZ_JBITDI010000009.1, forward strand.
CTCCGCGTCACCGAGCAGATCGATGATCAACGCATGCCGCACGATCAGATGATTGCGTCGCTCGGTGAGCAGTCGATCCACCCACGCGGCGACCGCCGCCGCGATCGCATCGGGCTCGCGCACCGGCAGCTCGGCCGCGGCGAAATCGGCCCGCGAGCGCTCCGCGATCCGATCGACGACCCCCTCGAGCAGCGCGCGCCGGGTGCGGAAGTAGTACGACACCGATCCGGGCGGCAGGCCGAGCGCGGTATCGAGAGCGCGATGGGTGAGCGCTCGAAGTCCCTGGCCGGCAATGAGATCGATGGCCGCGTCGACGATCGCCGCGCGCCGATCCGACGCGGACCTGCTCGAATTCATCGGCCGAGTCACGATTCCGAGTGTAAGGGCGGGTGTGTCGGCGCCATCCACCCCTTGCCGCTACAGATCGTGGGCATGGTCACCTTCGCTCGCTCTCGACGCCGAGATCCTCTACATCTGTAGAGGTGCTTCTCGACGAACTGATTCTGGACGACCGGCAGCGAGCGGCCGCGGCTCGATTGCGGACGGTGGCGGAGCGGATCGGCAAGCGGTGGCGGCGGCCGGGTGGCGTCTATCTCCACGGTCCCGCCGGGCGCGGAAAGACCATGGTGATGAACGACTTCTTCGCCGGGGTGCGCTCGAATCGCAAGCGCCGCTGGCATTTCCACGAGTTCTTCGCCGATCTGCACGCCGAATCCGGGGCCGCCGGATCGTTCGAGGCCGGGCTCGCCGCCATGGTCGGAGATGCCGAGCTGGTGTGCTTCGACGAATTCCATGTGCACGACATCGGCGATGCGATGTTCATTGCGCGACTGTTGGATCGGTTGTTCGCGCGGCGAGTCACGGTGGTGGTCACCTCGAACTATCCGCCCGAGGAATTGTTGTCCAATCCGCTGTGGCACGAGCGGTTCGCGCCGACCATCGAGCGAATTCGGGCGCATATGGCGGTGGTGGCGGTGGACGGGCCCCGCGACTATCGGGGCGGCGGCGCGCATCGGGCCGGATTCTCCGCGGGGCGCTACATCGTCGGTGCCGCGTCGATTGTGGGTGCGGTGGAAATGCCGGTCGGGCATGGGTGGATTCGTGCCCGTGCGGTGACCGAGGATGCGATAATCATCGATTTCGATCAGTTGTGCGGAAATCTATTGTCCGCCGCCGACTTTCTGCAAATGTCGCGGCGATTCCGGCGCTGGACGCTGTGCGCGGTGCCGCCGCTGCGCACGGTGCCGATGGACTGGGGGACCCGCTTCGTGAACCTGGTCGACATCCTCTACGACGCCGATTCGGAGCTGACCCTGTATGCCGAGACCGCGCGCGAGGACCTCACCCGCGACGTCGCGGCGGTGCGCGATCTGTATCGGACCGCCAGTCGATTGCGTGAACTAGTGGTCGTCTGAACCGCACTCGAGCGAACGCGGAATTGCATCCGTACGGAAGCGAAACAGATGTGAATCCGTTTGTGCCGCACCCGAATCGGTAGGGGTAACTGCTTGTGTGATTTCACAGGTGATTGCGAAATCAACCAGGAGCCAGAGGAGTACGTCGTATCGGTCGTCGATCGGTGTTTCGATTTCCCTGCTGGTGAACCGTTCGGCATGTAACGATATGGCTGTTTCGGGCAGTTTCGAGGTTCTTGGGAGAGGCCAGTGGGCCGGGTGGGAACGGCAATACCGCGCGCGATCGGTTCGATCGTGCTGCTGGCGCTGGCCGTGCTCGCCCTGCGGGGTTTCGTGCCGGGAACCGGTGGGCCGCATGCCGTCTCGCCGCCGTCGGCGGTGAGTGTCGCACTCATGCCGGTGCTATCGCTGGTGTCGGTGGTGATCCTGCTGGCCGGGGTGATCACCAGCAGGCATCGGGCGCAGCTGGCCCTGCCCGCGCGCGAACGAGACCGCGAACGCACGCCCCGGCATCTGCGGCGGACGGTTCTGATCGTCCTGGTGGCGCTCGCGCTGCTGGCCCTGTTCGCCGCGGCCGTCTGGGCGATCCACCTGATCGCCCCCGGCGATTCGGCGACCCAGCCGGGACCGTCCGCGAATCCGATAACGACCGCCTCGATGCAAACGCCGCCACCCACGCCCAACCCCTTCTCCGGCGCCCCGCGACTCACCGGCCGCGAGGTGATCCTGGTCGCCGCGTCGGCCGCTGCCCTGGTCGCCGTGGCCGTCCTCGGTCTGGTGGTCGTCGCACTCGGCGCCCGCCGCCCCCCGGCCGCCGAATCCGCCACGCCCGCACCGGCTTCGGCGGGGCCGCCCGTTTCGCTGGCCGAGGTCGCCGAGATGGGTCTGGCCGCCATGACCGCCCCGGGCCAGGCCGCCCGCGAGGCGATCATCGCCTGCTATGTGGCGATGGAACAGGGCCTGGCGCGCGCCCGCGAGGTCGCCCCGCTGATCTCCGACACCCCCGCGGAGGTGCTCGCCCGCGCCTTCGATCGCGGTGCGCTGCACGACGCCTCGGCGCGGGAACTGGTGGCGCTGTTCGAGGAGGCCCGCTTCAGCCCGCACGCGATGCTGGAATGGCAGCGCATGCGGGCCGAGCAGCTGCTGCGCATCGTGCTGAAAGACCTGCAGGGCGAGGGAGTTCGATGACGCGTGCGGTGATCGTCGGCGGCGCGATCGTGATGATCGCGCTCATCGAGCTGATCGCGCTCGCCGATCAGCGCGCGCTGATCCCGCTGCTGGTCGGGGCGCCGCTGGTGGGCGCGCTCGCGCTGCTGATCTGGTCGCTGCTCGAGCGCACCCGCACCGAGAGCCGGAATGACCCGGCGGACGACGAGATCGATAACGGTCCGGCCGAGATGCTGCGTCGCTGGCGGGCCCGCGCGCAGATGCTGGCCGAGCGGGCCGACGGCTCGCGCGCGGAATGGGACCGGCATCTGCGCCCGCTGCTGGCCAAGCAGTTCGAATTGTCCAGCGGGCACCGGATAGCCAAGAACCGCCGCGCCACCGAATCGGCCGGGCTGATGCAGTTCGGGCCCGAGCTGTGGCGCTGGGTGGATCCCGCCGATTCGGCGCTGCGCGATCAGCACACCCGGGCCCCCGGCCGCGCGGCCCTCGACGAAATCCTGCGCCGTCTCCAGTCGATGTGAAAAGGGTGCTACGAGTGTGAGTTCCAATATGACGACACCGATGGACGCCGCCGTGAAGCGGACCGAGACGGTGCTGCGGGAGATCGGGCGAGTGGTCGTCGGCAAACGCGAAGAGCTGCAGCTGATCATGATCGCGGTGCTGGCGGGTGGGCATGTGCTGATCGAGGATCTGCCCGGACTGGGTAAGACACTGATCGCCCGATCTTTCGCCGCCGCACTGGGTTTGCAGTTCACCCGGGTGCAGTTCACCCCGGATCTGTTGCCCGCGGACCTGATCGGCTCGACCATCTACGATATGAATTCGGGCCGCTTCACCTTCCGCCGCGGTCCGGTCTTCGCCAACATGCTGCTGGCCGACGAGATCAACCGCACCCCGCCCAAGACGCAGGCCGCCCTGCTCGAGGCGATGGCCGAGGGTCAGGTCAGCATCGACGGTGAAACCTTCCCGTTGCCACAGCCTTTCATCGTGCTGGCCACCGACAATCCGATCGAATACGAGGGCACCTATCCGCTGCCCGAGGCCCAGCTGGACCGCTTCGCCATGCAGCTGCGACTGGGCTATCTGTCCGAACGGGACGAGGCGCAGATGATCCGCCGCCGCCTCGAGCGCGGTGCGGTGCCGCCGCAGGTCGGTCAGGTGGTCGATGCCAAGGGGCTGATGGAGATGCGCCAGGCCGTCGAATTCGTCACCGTCCATCCCGATGTCGTCACCTATGTGGTGGCGCTGGCGAGCGCGACCCGCGGGCATCCCCAGGTCGAGGTCGGCGCCAGTCCGCGCGCGGAACTGGATCTGGTGCAGATGGCCCGCGCCCGCTCGCTGCTCATGGGCCGCGACTACGTCATCCCGGAAGATGTGAAGGCCCTGGCGATTCCGGCGATGGCACACCGCATCACGCTGCGTCCGGAGATGTGGGTGCGCCGCATTCGCGGCGAGGACGTGATCGCCGAACTGCTGCGCCGCCTGCCGGTTCCGCGCGCGACCGTGACATGAGGCATCGCGATACCGCATCGGTCGTCGAGGCCGAACTGCGTTGGCGGCCCGCGGCTCTGGTGTTCATGCTGGCCGGTGTGGCCGCGGTCGCGCTCGCGCTGGCGGTGATCCTCGGCCGCTGGCAGCTGGTGATCTTCGCCGCGCCGATGCTGGGCGTGCTCGCCACCGCGCCGATTCAGCTGGCGCGCACCAGGATTCAGGTCGACGGCGCGGATGTGCTGCGCTGCTTCGAGACCGAGGAGGTGGTGTTGACGGTCGTGGCCCTCGTCGAGGAGGGCCAGGCGCTGCTGCGCTGCCGGCCCGAACCGGTCGAGGGCCTCGAGGTGCGGGTGGAGCAGGCGGTGGATTCCGGTGCGGCGCCGGCCGGTCTGCGGCTGGCACTGTCGACCCGACGGTGGGGCCGCTATCCGATGACCGTCCGGATCACCGCGCTCAGCCCGGCCGGGCTGGCGGTGGCGTCGGTCTCGCTGCCCGCCGGTCAGGTGTATGTGTACCCGATCGCGGATCCGCAGCGAATGCGGTTGCCGCGCACGGAACTTCCCGAGCGGATCGGCACCCATCTGACCCGCCGCCACGGACCGGGCGTCGAATACGCCGATATCCGTGCCTACACCCCGGGTGATCCGCTGCGCACGGTGAACTGGCCGGTGAGCGCCCGCCGCGGACGGCTCTACGTCACCGAGCGATTGACCAACCGCGCCGCGGATGTGGTTGTGCTGGTGGACACCTCGCTGCAGGCGCCGGGCCCGGCCTCGGATTCGCTCGAGCTGTCGGTGCGCGGCGCGGCGCAGGTCGCGCAGTCGGCGCTGCAGGCCGGGGACCGCACCGCGGTGGTCTGCCTCGGACAGGAGCCGCGCTGGCTGCGGCCCGATATCGGCAGGCGGCAGTTCTACCGCATCGTCGACACCGTGCTCGACGTGGGCGATGAACATATCGTCACCTCGGGCACGCTCGCCCCGCATGCGGCGGTGCCGCTCGGCGCGATCGTGGTGGCGTTCTCGACCCTGCTCGATACCCAGTTCGCGCTGGCGCTGATCGATCTGCGCAAGCGCGGACATGTGGTGGTGGTCGTGGATGTGTTGCGCGGCACGCCCTTTCGCGAGGATCTCGACTCGACCCTGGCCCGGATGTGGCAGCTGGAGCGGATGGCGATGTACCGGGATATGGGCACGGTCGGCGTCGATATCGTGGGCTGGCCCGCGGATGCGCGGCTCGATCAGATCATGCGGCTGCTGCCCGAGCACCGCCGGCTCGTGCGGGTGCGGCGATGACCCGATTCCTCGCGGTGCTGTCCGGACTGCTGCTGACCGGGGCGGTGGCGATCGTGCTGCCGTGGGCGGTGCTGCCCGCGCTGGTGTTCGTGGTCGCCGGTTGGTGGTGGCGGATCTGCGCGATGGGCGCGGTGCTGGTCGCACTGGCGGCCGTGGCATGGGACGACACGGGCGCCCCGGTCGCCGCCGCGACCGGGGTGGTGGCCACCACATATCTGCTCAATACCGCGACCGTGCGCGCCCCGCGCGGTGTGGTTCCTACCACATTGCCCTCGGTCGCGGGTGCGCTGATCGCCACGGGCGCGGCCGTGGCGGCGAGCCTGGCGCCGGCGCATCTTGCCTGGTTACCGCTGGTCGCGCCCGTTCTGGTGGTGTTGGGGTACGCCCTCATCGTGCAGGGGCTGTTACCCCAGCGAACGGATCGGTCGACCGACCAGTAGAGTGGTGACGACGGCATGTAATACTACATACTGTAGTATTCGGACCATGTGGCTTATCCCGGTTGTTGCCGTCGCCAGTTCCATCGCCATCGCGATCCTGTTCGCGACCGGCTTCCCCGAATGAACCGCCCCTCGTAATCAGACGTCGTACGTCAGTCGCACGTCGCCGAGCACCGGCGCGTGCTCACGCTCCGGCACGGAGGCGGCGATGTGGACCTCACCCGGTTCCAGCCACATCCGCGAGCGAATCGATTCGCCCGGATAGAGCACGCCCGCGAACCGCGCCCGAAATCCGGTGACCCGGGCGGTATCTGAGCCGAGCACCGTATCGACCGCCGCCTTGCAGACGATGCCGTAGGTGCACAATCCGTGCAGGATCGGATCGGGAAAGCCCGCGGCGTGGGCGAATTCGGGGTCCGAATGCAGTGGATTGCGATCCCCGCACAGGCGGTAGAGCAGCGCCTGCTGCGGCAGGGTCGGGGTGGTGACGTCGAAATCCGGTGCGCGATCCGGCAGTTCGGAGCGGGTGCTCGGCCCGCGCTCGCCGCCGAAGCCGCCCTCACCCTTGGCGAAGATGGATGAGCGAGCCGTCCACAGCGGATGACCGTCCGATCCGGTGACCGCGGTCTCCTGCACGACCACCGCGGCCGAACCCTTGTCCCATACCTCGCTGATCCGCCCGGTGCTCGACGCCTTGCCCTCGGCCGGAATCGGGCGATGCACCACCACTTCCTGGCTGGCGTGCACCACCTTCGCCAGGTCGATCTCTACGCCCGGGAAGCTCACCCGTGGCGCTTCGGTCGCCCGCAGCGTCGCCGCGACCGTGGCGAAGGTCGGCAGCACCTGCGGCGCCCGGTCGTCGAGATAGCGCAGTTCGGCCGGGTCGGTCCAGCGCCCGCCCGCGCCCAGGCCCAGGTGATACAGCTGCACATCCGACGGCGACCAGGCGAACTCCTGGCTCGGAAGTGCCGCGCCCAGTGCGACTTTCGGGTCGATCGGCATAACGCTCTCCTCAGTGGTCCGCGCGGCTGGATACAGGCTGGCGGTGCGCGCGCTCGACGATGTCCAATACCGCGAGATATCCGAAGGTGATCGCCGGTCCGATGGTCGCGCCCGGACCGGCGTAGGTGTGGCCCATGACCGGGATCGAGGTGTTGCCCGCGGCGTAGAGGCCCTCGATGACGGTCTCGTCCTCGCGCAGCACCCGCCCGGCGGTATCGGTGACCAGGCCGCCCTTGGTGCCCAGATCGCCGGGGAACATCTTGGCGGCGTAGTAGGGACCCCGCACCAGCGCGGCCAGGCACGGATTCGGCTTGACGGTCGGATCGCCGTAGTAGCGATCGTAGGCGCTGTCGCCGCGGCCGAAATCCGCGTCCACCCCGGTCTCGGCGAAACCGTTGAACCGCTGGACGGTCTGGGCCAGATTCTGTTCCGGCACACCGATTTTCGTGGCAAGCTCGGCGAGACTGGGTGCCTGCACGATGTTGCTTTTCTCCAGCCAGCGCTTCGGGAAGCGTTGTCCCGGTTGCAATCCGGCGAAGATGTAGCGGTTGCGGTAGCGCTGATCGAAGACCAGCCATGCGGGCACATGTGCACCCGGGCCGTCGCCCTGACCGAATTCCCCGCCGTACATCTTGTGCACGGCCTCGACGTAGGGCAGGGATTCGTTGAAGAACCGGTTGCCGTCCATATCGACGATCAGGCCGCCGGGAAGGTTGCGCTCGGCCAGGCAGAACCAGGGCCGGCTGCCCTTGAACACGGTCGGCCCCCACCACGCGTCCTCCATGAAGTCCACGGCCGCACCGAGTTCCTGGCCCGCGCGGATCCCGTCGCCGGTATTGGCCGCCGCGCCCGTGGTCCAGTCGGTGGAGATGGGTTCGCGCTGATACTTGTGCCGCATCTCGGCGTTGTGCTCGAATCCGCCCGCCCCGAGCACCACGCCGTAGCGCGCCCGGAAGGTGACGCTCTCGCCCGCCCGCGTGGCCTCGACGCCGACGACACGACCGTCCTCGACCACCAGGCCGGTCATCGGAGTCTCCAGCAGCACACCGACATTCGCGTCCAGCAGACCCTTGCGCATCCCCGCGATGATGGCCTGGCCCATGCCCAGCAGATGTTTGCGGGTGGCCTTGGCCCAGTAGGTCCGGGCGCCGACCCGCAGTGCGCGCATCATGCCCTTGGGGTGGCGTCGGATCAGGCTCAGGCGGACGAAATCCGCCTGTGTCGTCACGACATTCAGCGGCGTCTTGGCATACGGCGGCTCCAGCTTGAACCGCTCGTCGCCGAGCACCATGGCATCGAACGGCTTCGGCTCACAGGAGCGGCCCAGCGGCTGACCGCCCGGAGCCTCCGGATAGTAATCGGGATAACCCGGAACCCACCGCAGCTTCAGCGCGCTGTGATCGAGGACGAACCCGAGTGCCTCGGGGCCGCGATCGATGTAGGTATCGATCCGCTCCTTGGGCACCGCATCGCCGATGATGCTGTACAGGTAGCGGCGTGCCTCTTCGCGGTCATCGGGACGCCCGGACGCGAGCAGCGCCTTGTTCCCCGGGATCCACACGCCGCCACCGCTGCGCGCGGTCGACCCGCCGTAGTGCGCGGCCTTCTCCAGGATCACCACGCGCAGGCCGTGATGCGCTGCGGTGAGGGCGGCGGTCATTCCGGCGGCGCCGCTGCCGACCACCACCACATCGTATTCCCGATCACTCATGTAGAACACGTTATAGAATCGGGCTAGCTTCGGTCTATATTGATCTGGCAGATGGGACTGCTGGAGCGAGAAGATCCAGGAAAACGCGTTACAGTCTCGGGCGCTGTCCCGGCCCCGGTGGAAGGAATTGAGCGTGCTGTCGGATGCGGTACGGAGTGAACTGGCCGCCCAGCTCGCGGTCGCCGAGCGCGACCGGGTGCCGATCGACCCGCTGATCGCGCGGTATCCGGACATCGACGTGGTCGATGCCTACGAGATCCAGCTGATCAACATCCGCGCGCGCGTGGCGGGCGGGGCGCGGATCATCGGGCATAAGGTCGGACTCTCGTCGAAGGCGATGCAGCAGATGATGGGCGTCGACGAGCCCGATTACGGACATCTGCTCGCCGAGATGCAGGTGTTCGAGGACGCGCCGGTCGAGGCGGGCCGGTATCTGTATCCGCGGGTCGAGGTGGAGGTCGGCTTCGTGCTGGGCGCGGATCTGCCGGGTGCGGACTGCACCGAGGCCGATGTGCTCGCCGCGACCGTCGCCTACGCGCCCACCATCGAGCTCATCGATACCCGGATCACGGACTGGAAGATCGCGCTCTGCGACACCATCGCCGATAACGCGTCCTCCGCGGGGTGGGTGCTCGGGCCGGCGCGGGTGCGGCCGGATCTGTTGGATATCGCCAAGATCGACGCCCGGCTCACCCGTAACGGGGAGGTGGTCGCCGAGGGCCGCAGCGACGCCGTGCTCGGCGACCCGACCATCGCGGTGGCGTGGCTGGCCCGCAAGGTCGCCTCCTTCGGCGTGCGACTGCGGGCCGGTGACATCGTGCTGCCCGGCTCGTGCACCCGCGCCATCGACGCGCGGCCCGGCGACGCCTTCCATGCCGAGTTCGCCGGACTCGGTTCCGTCCGTGTGGAATTCAGCTGAGGAGACCTGGAGTGCCTGCCAAGGGAAAGGTCGCGGCCGCCATCGTCGGCTCCGGCAACATCAGTACCGATCTGCTGTACAAGCTGCTGCGCTCGGAGAAGATCGAACCGCGATGGATGATCGGAATCGATCCTGCCAGTGAGGGTTTGAAGCGCGCGGCCGGATTCGGGCTGGAGACCTCGCACGAGGGGGTGGACTGGCTGCTCGCGCAGCCCGAGCTGCCGGATTTGCTGTTCGAGGCGACGTCGGCGTATGTGCATCGCGATGCCGCGCCGCGCTACGCCGAGGCCGGAATCCGCGCGGTGGATCTGACCCCCGCCGCCGTCGGTCCCGCGGTGGTGCCGCCGGTGAATATCGATGCGAATCTGGACACGCCGAACGTCAACATGATCACATGCGGTGGGCAGGCGACGATTCCGATCGTGGCGGCGGTATCGCGCGTGGTCGAGGTGTCCTATGCCGAGATCGTCGCCTCGGTGTCCTCGGTCTCGGCCGGGCCCGGAACGCGCGCGAATATCGACGAGTTCACCAAGACCACCAGCCGGGGCGTGGAGACCATCGGCGGCGCGCGGCGGGGGAAGGCGATCATCATCCTGAATCCGGCGGAGCCGCCGATGATCATGCGCGACACCATCTTCTGTGCGATTCCCACCGATGCCGACACCGACGCGATCGGGGAGTCGATCCATCGGATGGTCGCCGATATCCAGCAGTACGTACCCGGTTATCGACTCCTCAACGAGCCGCAGTTCGACGAGCCCTCGGTGATTTCCGGTGGGCTGGCGAAGGTGTCGGTATTCGTGGAGGTCGAGGGCGCGGGCGATTTCCTGCCGCCGTACGCGGGCAATCTCGACATCATGACCGCCGCCGCTACCCGCGTCGGCGAGGTCATCGCGGACCAGATCGTCTCGGCTCGGGTGTAAGGAGTTACCGGACAATGCCTTTCTCGAATGAACTCGATATCCGCGTCACCGATACCTCGCTGCGCGACGGCTCTCATCACAAGCGCCACCAGTTCACCGCGACCGAGGTGCGCGATATCGTCGCCGCCCTCGACGGCGCTGGCGTGCCGGTGATCGAGGTGACCCACGGCGACGGCCTGGGCGGCTCCTCGTTCAACTACGGCTTCTCGAAAACCCCTGAGCAGGAACTGATCACGATCGCGGCCGAGACGGCCCAGCGCGCCGAGATCGCGGTGCTGATGCTCCCCGGCGTCGGCGTCAAGGAGGACATCAAGATCTCCCAGGACAACGGCGCCTCGATCGTCCGCATCGCGACCCACTGCACCGAGGCCGACGTCTCCATCCAGCACTTCGGTCTGGCAAGGGATCTGGGCCTGGAAACCGTCGGCTTCCTGATGATGTCGCACACCCAGCCCCCCGAGATCCTGGCCAGGCAGGCCCGCATCATGGCCGACGCGGGCTGCCAGTGCGTCTACGTAGTCGACTCCGCGGGAGCCCTTGTCCTGGACCAGGTCTCCGACCGCGTCGGGGCCCTGGTCGCCGAACTCGGCACCGACGCCCAAGTAGGCTTCCATGGCCACGAAAACCTGGACCTGGGCTGCGCCAACTCCATCTACGCCATCCGCGCCGGAGCCACCCAGATCGACGGCAGCGCAAGACGTTTCGGAGCGGGAGCGGGCAACACGCCCGTCGAGGCCCTGATCGCGGTCTGCGACAAACTCGACATCAAGACCGGCGTCGACTTCTACGCCATAGCCGACGCCGCCGAAGACGTGGTCCGTCCGGCCATGCCCCAGGAATGCCTCCTCGACCGCCAATCCCTGATGATGGGCTACGCAGGCGTCTACTCCAGCTTCCTCAAACACGCCGAACGCCAAGCGGAACGCTACGGCGTCTCCGCCGCGGAAATGCTCGTCCGAGCAGGCCGTCGCAAACTGGTCGGTGGGCAGGAAGATCAACTCATCGATATCGCCTTGGAGCTCCAACGGGAGCAGCAGTCGGTCACGGCCTGAGATCCGGTTCGTGCAAAAGTGCTATGGCCTTCCACCTGGGCATATAGCATCCATGCTATGGGATGGGGTACTGTCGAGCTGGAACCCGAGGTGTGTGAATGGCTGGAGAAGCTCCCTGCAGATCTGTTCGCCAGAGTGGCCTTCTACGTCGACCTGCTGGCGGACGAAGGCGCGTTGTTGGGCGAGCCGTACACGAAGCAGCTCGACGGCAAGCTGCGGGAGCTTCGGTTCCATCTCGACAATCGGCAGGTGCGTGTCACGTACTGGATTGCTCCGGGGCGAAGAATCATACTGCTGACAGTCTTCGTGAAGACGCGGATGCGCGAGCGTGCGCAGATCGAGCGTGCGCGACTCGCGTTGGCGCGCTGCATTGCCGCGCGGCACTCTGCTGAGGAGGATGGGAACGATGGTTGAAGGCGCCGATTGGGCAGAGCTCCGGGATCGTCGGATGCGGGAGCCGGGTGCCGTCGAAGCGTATGAGACAACGCGATTGGCGTACGAGCTCGGGCGGACCATCCGGCAGATGCGGGAACATCACGGGTGGACCCAGAGCAGGCTGGCGGAGGCTGCCGGTATGACGCAGTCCGCGGTCGCCCGGTTCGAGGCAGGTGGGACGGTCCCGAGCCTCCCGGTGTTGGAACGGCTTGCTCACGCACTCGATGCCGATCTGGTTGTTCAGGTGCGCCCGCGAGTGGCGTAGTCGGCTACATCAGTACGCCCGGTCGAACGACAAGTTATGAGTTCCGCTCCCAGGGATCGTCATCGCCGATGCGATCCTCCGTGCCGAAGAACTCGTCGACTTCTTGGCGCATCTCGGCGTAATCGACGTGGGGGAGGGAACGGGTTCGTGTCGCGCGGCGTTTGGTCGTAATGCGGCGCAACCCCTCTGTCAGGTCTTCGGCGGTGGGGGCCGAGGCGGGGTCTATCAGGTACTGAACGGCCAGGCCGGTGAGTAGGGCCTGGTAGAAGGCGCCCGTGGTGCGGGCGGCGGAATCGTCGGAGGGGTCGGTATCTGCGAGTAGCCGGGCCAGGCCCGCTCGGGCCTCTTGTTGGTCGGTGGCCAGGTGGGCTCGGGTTTCGGGGTGGGCCACCGATTCGAAGGTGGCCGACCAGACGTCGGGGTGGGCGCTGATGGAATCGATGATGGCCTGCCACTGACGGGTGAAGTGCTGCAAGGGGTTTCGGCTCGAATCGGGGGTTTCGGCCAGGGCGCGTTCCAGTTCGTCGCCCCATTCCCGCGTGGCCTCGGCTAAGGCTTCGTTGAGCAGGGCCTCCTTCGATCCGAAGTGATAGCCGATGGCGGCCATGCTGACGCCCGCGGCGGTGGCGATGTCGCGGACGGTGGTGCGGGCGTAGCCCTTGTCCAGGAGGCAGCGGCGGGCGCCGGACAGTAGATCCTCGCGGTTTCCCATGCTCACCAGGGTAGCGCAAATGCCTCAGACAAACGTATTGCGCGTTTGCCTAAGACATTTGTACAGTTCTGGGCATGCGAAAGAACCAGAACGCTCTGATCTCCGGCGCGAGCATCGCGGGCCCGGCCCTCGCCTTCTGGCTGAAGCGCTACGGGTTCAATCCCACCGTGGTGGAAAAGGCGCCGGCGCTGCGCGAAGGCGGCCAGGCCATCGATGTGCTCGGCACCGCCACCGAGGTGGTGCGGCGGATGGGTCTGCTGGAGCGAGTGCACGAGTTCAGTACCGGCAAGCGCGGCACGTCCTATGTCGATGCCGACGGCCGGGCCCGAGCCACCATCAGCAGCGAGGTCTTCAACGGCGTCGGCGCGGGCGGCGACACCGAGATCCAGCGCGGCGATCTGGCGCGAATGCTCTACGAGGCGACCCACGGCGACGTGGAGTACCTCTTCGGCGACTTCATCGCCGAACTGGCACAGGACGACAACGGCGTGCATGTCACCTTCGAACACGCCGCCCCGCGCACCTTCGATCTGGTCATCGGCGCCGACGGCGTCCACTCCCACACGCGCAGACTGGTTTTCGGCCAGGAATCCCAGTTCATCCGGCACATGGGCTACTACATTTCGATCTACACGATCCCGAACTTCCTGAATCTCGACCACTGGGAGCAGGACTACAACACCCCGGGCAAGGTGGCCGGTGCCTACAGCATCCGCGAAAACACCGAGGCGAAGGCCATTTTCGCGTGGGCGAGCGATCAGCTCGACTACGACTACCGCGACGTCGAGAGCCAGAAACGCATGCTCGCCGAGACCTTCGCGGACCAGTCCTGGCAGGTGCCGCAACTGCTGGCCCACCTCGACGACGCCGAGGACTTCTACTTCGACGCCATGGCCCAGATCCGCATGGACACCTGGCACCGCGGCCGCGTCACCCTCGTCGGCGACGCCGGATACTGCGCCGCGCCGCTGTCGGGCCAGGGCGCGGATCTCTCGCTCGTCGGCGCCTATCTGCTGGCGGGCGAATTGGCCGCGGCCGCAGGCGATCACACCGTCGCCTTCGCCCGCTACGAGCAGGAGATGCGGCCCATGGTCGACGCCTGTCAGAAGTTCGCCGAGGGCGTCGGCACCTGGTACGCCCCACCCAGCAACACCATGATCCGGGTCCGCAACGCCAATGTGCGCCTGCTGCCGTACCTGCCGTGGCGCGGTCTCATCGGCGGTGCGCCGCAGAAAGTCGCCCGCACCGTCGTGGTCCGGGACTATGCGGCCTAGTGACCTTCTACGTCGACCTGCTGGCCGACGAAGGCACGTCTCGGCCGCGGAGATGCTGGTCCGAGCGGGACAGCGCAAACTTGTCGGGGGGCAGGAGGATCAGCTCATCGACATCGCCTTGGAACTTCAGCGGGAGCAGCAGGCGGCGACCTCCTGAGAGCACCGGGTAGGGGGCCGGGCCGTCGAGAGCTCTGATACGGCGATCGACGACCAGTGTTGGCAGTACCGTCCTGGAACATGTCTGTTGAATCGGCGGGCAGGATCGGGCGAGGCTTGTCCCGGCGTGGGGCGCTCGTCGCCCTCGCGGCGGGCGTGCTGGCCGCCACGGCGGGCGTCGCCGAGGCGAGCGGTGTCGAGGGCGCTCAGATCCGTGCCGAATTCCTGCACGCCTGGAACGGTTATGGGCAATTCGCCTGGGGCCACGACGAACTCACACCTCTCTCCGGCGGCTACAGCGAGTTCTTCGTGCCCGGTCGGCCGATCGGACTGTCCATCATCGAGGCCCTGGACACCCTGTATGTGATGGAGTTGGATACCGAGCTGGCCGCCGCGGTCGCCTGGATCGAGCAGCACCTCGATTTCGATATCGACGGCGACTTCCATGTTTTCGAGGCCATCATCCGAGTGGTCGGCGGCCTGCTGGCCGGATACCTGGCCACCGACAACAAGAAGCTGCTCGCGCTCACTGTCGATCTGGCCGATCGGCTGATGCCCGCGTTCGCGTCACCGACCGGCATGCCGTATCAGTACGTCAACCTGCACACCGGCGCGGTCTCGGGAAACACCCCGCCGCTGGCCGAGATCGGGACCAACATCCTCGAATTCGGCATGCTGTCCCAGCTCACCAAGGACCCGAAGTATCTCGAGGCGGCGAAGAAGGCCTACCGCGCGGCCATCGCGAAGCGGTCACCGATCAACCTGATGGCCACCAACCTCAATGTGGAAACCGGTGTCTGGGCGGACAGAACCGATCTCGCGCCCAACCCCCCGAGCGACTCGTTCTATGAATACCTCTGGGGCGGTTGGGCATTGCTCGGGGATCGGGACTGTTTCGACTGGTTTCATCTGCTCAACGACGCGCTGACCCGCTACGAGGTGGAGACCTACCGCGGCCGGGTCTGGTACCGGCAGGTCGACTTCGAGACCGGCGCGGTCACCGGTCGGCGACAGTCCGAACTGGCCTCGTTCTGGCCGGAGGTGCTCGGCCACGCCGGCCAGCTGTCCCTGGGTCGTGCCTACTACGAAACCTGGACCGCGATATTGGACAAGTACCCGGTGCTGCCGGAGGAGATCGACTACACCACGATGACGGTCACATCGAAGAGCAATCAGTTCCGCCCCGAATACCCGAACGCATCCTTCGACCTCTATCTGCAGACCCACGACCGCTACTACGCGACCACCGCATGGCAATACTTCCTCGGAATGCGGACCCACGCGCGAGTCCCCAACGGATACACGATCATCGACGACGTCACCACCTCACCGATGCGGCTCGGCGACCTGTTCCCCGCATACGGCTTCGCCGAGAACTTCAAGTACCTGTACCTGACCTTCACCGAGACACCCAGATTCGATCGAGCCGACTTCTACCTCTCCACCGAGGGAAAGATCCTGCGCGGCCTGCGAAGGTGAGGTGTTCAGTCCCGTGCATTCCGATATCAACACCATCGTTCACGATGCTTGGCACGCGAATCGGAACGATGTGGACAACGAGACTTCCCGCTGATCGAATGACCGGATCAGCGGTGTGACAGATTGTCACCGCCGATGATTCGTTCGTCCTGCAACGTTGAAGCCATGATCCTCATACTTCCGCCGCCGGATCACGCCGATCTCTGAGGCGGAAGGTTCGACTCGGAGCACGCCGATTCGGATCGCCTGGGAGATCAGTCGGAGTCGGGGTCTCGATTGGCATGCGCAACAAGCCCGTTGCGACCCAGCTCGACGACGGCACTCTCTTCGAGCAAGCACACGATTTCGTGTACATGCCTCTCGAAGAGGGCGATGAGTTCCTTGTTTGGCAATGTTGCCGTCACGACTATCAGTAACGATCTCGGGCTTCGCTCGAGCAGATGTCCGATGAAGAAGTCGCTGTCCTTGGTGACCACCGTTCGACCTTCTCGGTCCGCTATGGCCGCTATCTCACCATCGGGTGTGCGATTGGCCTGAGGAAGGTCGAGCGTGTGTCGAGCATCGTGGCCTGCCGTCTCGAGGAAGGTCGCCAGCCGTCGCGGCAGCTGCGCATCGATCAAAAACCTCATGCGGCGTCGAAGGGGATCGTCGCCTTCCGGGCAGTCACCAGCGCAGCGTACTCGAGCGCGGCGAGGAGGTCGTCCCTTTCGAGATCCGGATAGTCCTCGAGGATCTCGTCGAAGTCCATGCCCGCCGCCAGCAGCTCGAGCAGCGTCTCGACCGGGTAGCGCAGGCCGCGGACCACCGGCTTACCGTGGCAGATGCCGGGGTCGGAGGTAATGCGCTCCAGGCGGGACATGGGTTCACTCTACTTGCACTACCAGCATTACAGCGTGTCTGGGACTTGCATTAGAGCTCGACTTTCGCGGTTCTTGACGAACGGGTGTTCGATGCCCTAGCCCGCCCGGCGACATAGGGGCGTTCGCGAGGGCCTGTCGGTGATCATAGACACGCGAGCTCGGCAGACACGCCGATCCACGTGCAGGTGCCGATGGGCTGACGGCCCTGGTGCTGGAATGGTTACGCCCATCCGGACGCTCAGCGGCAACGAATCAGTGGGGTGAGCGGCCAGGTGTCGGAAGGTGCACCGTAGCCAGGCGGGGCCTATTGATTGGCTACATTTCCTGGACATGCTGTGCTTCTGCTTGAACTGCCCGTGAGTTGTTCCCCGGCGAAAGGAGTTCAGTGAATCTGTCGAAGATTGTATCCATTGCCATTGCAACCGGCGCTCTTGCGACCGTAGCAGCCTATCCTGCTATCGCGCAGGGCGACGACAGCACGTCGAAAGGCCCGCGAGCCACCGCATACCTGTGCGAAAAGCTCGTAATGAAGGATGTCGATCACGTACCGAGCAGTGTGGAGTATACCGGCGAAAAAGCTACCGTCGTTATCTGGAACGCTGTCGGGATCAACTGCGACCCGCTCGGAAGCTCTCCTAAGACGGGCGCATCAAAGGGGTTCGTCGAAGGTAAGACGGTGGAGATGGTCGACAAAAACGGCAAAACCGTTCGCAAGCTTAGTAGAATCACGTTCTTTTGCAAGCTCGACGCCGGTGATGGAAATGGCGCTGTTACGGGCGATGATTGCAGACTGTCCCCCGCAACTGCCGAAGAGCTCGCGCCGTCCTAACTCAGAAATTTCGTGCGCGGCATCCCGACTCGACTTTCGCTATCTCTCTCGAACATTCATTCGATCACGGATCGCAGACTCCTTCCCGAACGACCGAAATGCGCCATCACCGCGCGTTGAAAGGTCTTGTCATTCAGTTGGTTTGGATGATCGACCAACGCTCGCGCAGCGGCAGGAGAGTATGTCCGCAAGACGAGCTCGGTTGACCGTTGGTCGTGGTCGGCCTGGCGCGTGGTTGCGGCAATTGCGCGCATTCGTGCGAGGTCCGCGCCGCCACCAGCCTCAGGGCGCACCGGCACAGCTCATTGATTACTTTTTGATAACCAGATGGCGTGTCAATCGCGGGAGCGACTACTGATTCCAGCGCGACCGGCCCTACCCCGCACACCGATCCTTCGGACAAGCCACAACCCGGACCTGCCGCCATCCAGTCTAACAGCGACCTCCCAACTGCCTCTTGACATAAAGGGGAGCCATGAGCGATCACTATAGTTAATAATAGTCAGAGTCGGTCGGCAGTCGAAAGACAGCTGGCGCGTGTGAGACAGGCCGGCGACCGTCTCGGCGTGTCGAGGAATCAGCGACGGGTGCGTGCGGTGATGATCGGCGGTTTGTGTCGATCCCTGCGGTGCCGAAGTCGTTGCAGCCCTTGTTGGATGCGTTCCGGCCGTGTTTCACCACCCCGACGTTCACCACGTTCGTTGCCCTGACCATCGGGCTGATCGCCGCCCCGGCCCGGCGGACGGTGTGCGGCATGCTGACCGCCGCCCGGATGGGCGGCCATCACGCTCGCGCGCATCGGTTCTTCGCCACCGCACACTGGAACCTGGACCAGGTCAGTATGGTGATGCTGAGACTGGTGATCGGCTGGCTCATCCCGACCGGTGCACCGTTGCTGATCGCGGTCGACGACACGTTGTTCCGCCGCAGCGGCAAGAAGGTGCACGGCGCGGTCTAGGCCTACGACGGCTCCCGCCAAGTTGCCAGCGGCCAAACCAAACTCTCGCGCGGCACCACGTTCGTGGTTGCCGCCGTGGTGGTCGAGCTGCCGTTCGCAGACCGTCCGATCGCGCTGCCGGTGCTGTTTCGGTTATGGCGTCCCGGCGGGCCAACCAAAACGATTCTCGCCCGCGACCTGATCGGCCGGATCGCCGCCGCGCGCCCCGACCGTGCCGTCCATGTCGTCGCCGATGGCGCGTATGTGTGCAGCACCCTGCGGCAGCTGCCCATGAACGTGACGTTGACCGGGCCGCTACCCCGCAACGCCGCCCTCTACGATGTGCATCCCGACCTGGACAACCCGCCGAACATGCAAGGCCGACGAGGTCGGCCCCGTACCCGGGGCACCCGGATCGGCACACCAGCCGAGCTGGCCGCCACCACCACGGGCCAGCCGGTCACCGTGACCCGGTACGGCCGCACCGCCACCGTGACCGTGCACGAACGACGCTGCCTGTGGTACGGCGCCTTCCGCTCCCAACCCGTCCGGGTCCTGGTCGTGCGCGAACCCCGCCGCCCCGGACTGGCGCTACTGACCACCGACACCACCACCACCACCACCGCAGCCGAACTCATCACCCGGTATTCCGCCCGCTGGTCGATCGAGGTCGCATTCTTCAACGCCAAAAACGTCACCGGTGCCGGCGAGGCCCGTAACCGCACCCGGGCGGCGGTGGAGCGCACCGTCCCGTTCGGGATGCTCACCCAGACCCTGGTGATTCTCTGGTATCACCTCGCCGGGCACTCACCCGCGGTCGTCGCCGAGCACCGCACCCGGGCCCGCTGGTACACCACCAAAACCCACCCCAGCTACCCCGACATGCTCACCAAGCTCCGCCGCACACTGATCACCGCCCAATATCGTGCCGACCTACCCGGCGACCCCACCCCCGAACAAATCCACACCATCCGCTTGGCCTGGGAGAACACCGCTGCCTGACTGCGAAACACGAGATTAGAGCCAGGTGTCCAAGGTCGTAGTGGTGAGGAAATGCTCCAGATCCGCGCGCCACGGCGCGGGGGTGGTCTTATCCGGCTCGATGGCGGTGTACTGGCCGCGGTAGAACAACAGCGGCCTGCCGGAGTCGGTGGACTCCGACAGGGCCGCCACCCGGCCGATCACGATGTAGTGATCGCCGCCGTCGACGACGCTGTCCACTGTGCACTGGATCGTGGCCAGCGCGCCGTCCAGGAGGGGAAGCCCCAGGTTCGATGGGTGCCAGGGGATTTCGGCGAACTTATCGGGTTCGCGGGAGCCGAAGCGTGCGCAGGTCTCGCGCTGTTCCTCGGCGAGGACGTTCACGCAGAATCGGCCGGCCTGTTCGATGGCGGCCCAGGTGCGGGAGGTCTTGGTGGGGCAGAACACCACCAGGGGCGGCTCGAGGGAGAGGGCGGCGAACGACTGGCAGGCGAATCCGATCGGCGCGCCCTCGTCGTCGAGGGTGGTGATCACGGTGATGCCGGTGGCGAACTGCCCCAGCGCATCGCGGAACCGGCGCGGATCGATCTGCGGGAGGTCGTCCGTCGTCATCTCGTTCACTCCTGCCGGAAACCGATGCTGAAGTCGTGGCCCCACAGGCTGACCGCGGTGGATTCGCGCGCGATCCACGAGTCGTCCTCGACTTCCAATCCCTCACAACCGAATTCGATGTCGAAGCCCCCCGGGGTCTTCATGTAGAACGACAGCATCTTATCGTTGATGTGCCGCCCGAGGGTGGCCGACATTTTTACCTTCTTGCGCAGCGCGCGATCCAGACACAGGCCGACGTCGTCGGAGTTCTCCACCTCGACCATCAGGTGCACGATGCCGGTGGGGTTCGGCAGCGGTAGGAACGCCAGCGCGTGATGGCGCGGATTGCAGCCGTAGAACCGCAGCCAGGCGGGGTCGCCGTCGGCGGGGCGGCCGACCATCTGGGGCGGCAGCCGCATCGAGTCACGCAGCCGGAAGCCGAGCACATCCTGGTAGAACGCCTGTGCCGCGGCATCATCGGTACAGGTCAGCACCACATGGCCCAGGCCCTGCTCGGCGGTGACGAACTTATGCCCATAGGGACTGACGAACCGGCGCGCGAGGTACTGCGCCCCGTGGAAGGCCTCCAGCGTATTGCCGTCCGGATCCTCGAATCGGATCATCGCCTCGACGCGACGCTCGGCGACCTCGGACTTGGTGCCCTCCGCGAAGGACACCCCGGCCTTCGACAGCCGCTCCCGAAGACGTTGCAGCGCAGCGGCGTCGACCACTTCCCAGCCCGACACCTGTAGGCGGTCGGTCTCGCCCGGCACGATCACCAGACGCGCCGGGAACTCGTCCATGCGCAGATACAGCGCATCCTTATCGGGCCCGTCGGCCGCCATCATGCCGAGCACCTTCGTCCCGTACTCACGCCAAGCGGGGATATCGGTGGCCTCGATGCGCATATAGCCGAGCGCGCGAATACTCATGTCCTACTTCTCCTTCGGCGAGAGGAAGTCGATCGCCAGCCGGTTGAATTCGTCGAACTTCTCCACCTGCGCCCAGTGCCCGCAGCCGCCGAACACGTGCAGCTGTGCCCGGGGAATCGTCTTCAGGGCCACCAGCGCCCCGTCGAGCGGATTCACCCGATCCTCGCGGCCCCAGATCATCAGCACCGGCTGACGCAGCGTGTAGCCGTCGCGCCAGAGCATGCCCTTGTCGAAATCCGCTCCCGCGAACGACTTTCCCATGGCGCGCATGGCGGCCAGCGACTCCGGTGTGCTGGCGTAGGCGAACCGTTCCGCGATCAGCTCCGGCGTGATCAGCGACTGGTCGAAGACCATGATCCGCAGGAACCGCTCCAGATTCTCCCGGGTCGGCTCGACGTTGAAGCGTCCCAGCGCCTTCACACCCTCGGTCGGATCCGGCGCGAACAGATTGGTGCTCAGCCCGCCCGGCCCCATCAGCACGAGCCTGCCCGCGCGGTCCGGATAATCCAGCGCGAACCGCACCGCGGCACCCCCACCGAGCGAATTGCCCAGCAGGTGAACGCGTTCGGTGATCCGCAGGGTGTCCAGCAGATCACGCAGCGCCGACGAGCTGTGTACGAAGTACTGCGGATGCTCGGTCGGCTTATCGGATAACCCGAATCCGGGCTGATCCACGGCCAGCACATGGAAAGTCCGCGCCAGCACCGGGATGTTGCGGGCGAAATTCGACCAGGAGGAGGCGCCGGGGCCGCCGCCGTGCAGCAGCACGATCGTCGGGCCGTTGCCCACGCCCGCCTCGTGATAGTGCAACGTCAGATCGGGACGCACCTGCGCGTAGCGGGAGGTGGATTCGAAGGTCAGCTCTGCTGTGGAAGTCATCGTCTACACCATCGTGTCCCCGACCGGAAGGCCGAATTCGTGGGTGCCGTACATGACGTAGGCCCGCTCCGGATCGTTGGCGGCATGCACTCGTCCGGCGTGCGCGTCACGCCAGAACCGTTGCAGTGGTGTGCCATTGGCCAGCGCGGTAGCGCCCGAGCTCTCGAACAGCCGGTCGATCGAGGCGATCGCGCGGCCGGTGGCGCGCACTTGATCGCGGCGCGCCCGCGCCCGCAGATCGAACGGAACCTCCTGGCCCGCGACCAGATACGCGTACTCGTCGGCCACATTGCCCGACAGCTGCCGCCAGGCCGCATCGATATCGCTGGAGGCCTCGGCGATGCGCACCTTGGCGAACGGATCGTCCTTGGCCTTCTCGCCGGCGTAGGCGGCGCGGATGCGCTTGCCCTGATGGTCGATGTGGGCCTGCAGCGCGCCGTAGGCCATGCCCACGATGGGTGAGGAGATCGTCGTGGGATGGATTGTGCCCCACGGCATCTTGTACAGCGGATCGGTATTCTGCGCCAGGCCTGGGGATTTCAGTTCGCCCATGGTCCGGAAGGACAGGAACCGATGGCTCGGCACGAACACATCCTTCATGACCAGGGTATTCGAGCCGGTTCCCTTCAGACCCACCACATTCCACACATCGTCGATGCGATAGTCGCTGCGCGGAATCAGGAAGCTGCCGAAGTCGACCGGCTTACCGTCCTTGATCACCGGGCCGCCGACGAAGGTCCAGCCGGCGTGATCGCAGCCCGAGGACCAGTTCCACGAGCCGTTGACGAGGTAGCCGCCCTCGGCCACCACGCCCGCGCCCATCGGTGCGTACGAGGAGCCGATCCGCGTCTCGGTGTCCTCGCCCCAAACATCGGTCTGCGCTTGCTGATCGAACAGTGCGAGATGCCAATTGTGGATGCCGATGATCCCCGCGACCCAGCCGGTGGAGCCGCACGCGCCGGCGATCTTGCGGACCGTGTCGTAGAAGACGACCGGATCGGCGGCCAGGCCGCCCCATTGCCGCGGCTGCACGAGCCGGAAGAATCCGGTCTCGGCCAGCGCCTTCATCGTCTCGTCGGGGATGCGGCGCAGATCCTCTGCCTCCTGTGCGCGCTCGCGCAGCATCGGCAACAGCGCATCGACCCGCTCCGTTACTTCTCGCGTCATCTCGGGGGCTGCTCCTGCCTGGTCGCCTGGGACCGGGTGCCTATGTGATTCTGACACTGACACTAGAACACGTTCCTATTCCTGTCGAGAACGGGTATCGGTCGCCGGGATGGTCGGGCCTTTGCCTGGTGGTCGCGGCGATAGGTAGCGCTGGGTCCGACAATTTTGTAACGTGTTCTAGTACTTCAGAGGAGGGATCATCATGGCGGAAACCGCACCTGCGCGCAGCGGGAAGATCCGTGAGATCGATATCGGATCCATGCCCACGCGGTACGCGCGGGGCTGGCATTGCCTGGGCATGGCCGCGGCGTTCCGGGACGGCAAGCCGCACGCCGTGCAGGCGTTCGGCACCAAACTGGTCGTATGGGCGGACAGCTCGGGGGAGTTGCGGGTGCTCGACGCCTACTGCCGGCATCTCGGCGGCGACCTGAGCATGGGCGAGATCAAAGGCGATTCGGTGGCCTGCCCGTTCCACGATTGGCGCTGGGGCGGCAACGGCCGATGCACCGCGATCCCGTATGCCCGCCGCGTGCCCCCGCTGGCGCGCACGCGCTCGTGGATCACCATGGAGCGCAACGGCCAGCTGTTCGTCTGGCACGACCACGAGGGCAATCCGCCGCCGGACGAGGTGACCATCCCGTATATCGAGGGCGCGTACACCGACGCCGAGGGCAACTCGACCGAGATCCTCGGCAGCGGATGGACCGACTGGACCTGGAACTCGATGTTGATCGAGGGCGCCAACTGCCGCGAGATCATCGACAACGTGGTGGATATGGCCCACTTCTTCTACATCCACTTCGCCTATCCGACGTACTTCAAGAACGTGTTCGAGGGCCATATCGCGTCCCAGTTCCTGGAGACGAAGAACCGTCAGGACGTCGGGATGGGCACGCAGTACGGCGAGACGCTGCTGAAGTCGGTGGCCGCGTACTACGGCCCCTCCTACATGGTGAACCCACTGCACAACTTCTACGGCGGGTTCGAGGTGCGCAGTGCGCTCATCAACTGCCACTATCCGGTGACGCAGGATTCGTTCATGCTGCAGTGGGGCATCACGCTGGAGAAGCCGAAGGGCATCGACGAGCAGGCGTCGAAGAAGTTGGCCGCCAAGATGACCGAGGGCATCAGCATCGGCTTCCTGCAGGATGTGGAGATCTGGAAGCATAAGTCCAAGATCGATAATCCGCTGCTGTGCGAGGAGGACGGTCCGGTCTATCAGCTGCGCCGCTGGTACGACCAGTTCTATGTCGATGTCGCCGATATCGAACCGAAGTCGGTGCAGCGCTTCGAATTCGAGGTCGACACCACCAAGGCGAACGAGGTGTGGGAGGCCGAGGTCGCCGACAATCTGCGGCGCAAGCGGGAGGCCGAGGCCGAGCAGGAGGCGAACGCCGGATGACCAAGTGGGCGAAGGCACCGGATTTCGCGGATCGTCCGGAACGGCTCGCGCAGGTGCGCGCCCAGACGGTCGTCGACCGGCAGCGCTATCTCGAGGACGGGATGACCCCGCTCGCCTGCGCGGGTTGCGGCACCCGGGTGCTGGTGCGCAAGGCCAGCTCCCATCAGCAATCGGTGCAGTGGACGGTGGATCCGGCCGCCCACTGCCCGATGTTCCGGAAGCTGGGCGGCGGACCCGGCCGCCCGGAGTCCTGCCCCGATCTCGACCGCACCATCGACCATGCCGTGAGCGAGGGCATGCTCACGGTCGGGGAGTGATCGCCTCAGTCCATCCGGAAGTCGGCGAAGTCGAAGCCCGGTGAGACGATGCAGCTGACCAGGACGTATTCATCCGTCGCCGGATGGGCCCACTGGCTGACCCCGCCGGGGACGACGGCCTGTAGCAGCTGACCGTGTTCCACGCCGGGGCCGAGGATGATCTCCTCGCCGCCGATGTTCAGCGCGAGCGGGCCGCCGCGATGCCACAGCCACATCTCGTCGGAGCGGACCGTATGCGGTGCGGACTTCTCGCCCGGCAGCAGCAGGAAGTAGATCGCGGTCCCGGTCGAGCGCGGACCGGTGTAGCCCGCGGGCTCGAATTCGACCGGGCTGCGCCAGGTTTCGCGGAACCAGCCACCCTCCGGGTGCGGTTGCAGATCGAGTGCTGCCGCTAGCGCGGGCCTGTCGGGCATCGGATCTCCTCCGGGTCGTCGCATTACTTCAGGCCGTGCAGGGTGGCCGTGATCCGTTCCATCATCGACTGCGGCAGCAGCCGCCGCAGCGCGAACGCCAGCGGGGCGCGGCTGCCGACGGCGACGAAGGGCTTGCGTGATTCGATCGCCCGGAGGATCGTCTCCGCCGTCTTCTCGGACGAAATCCCCTTGGCCTCATTGCGTTTCAGCACGGCCAGCACGGTGTCCAGTTCGGCGCGATAGGGCGAGTTCTCCCCGATGAAGACCTCGCGCCGGGTGGTGATGCCGGTATTGACCGAACCGGGTTCGATTGTGGTGACCGCGATTCCGAACGGTGACACCTCCCGCCGCATGGCATCGGCGAAGCCCTTGATCGCGGTCTTCGTCGCCACATAGGAGGAGCGGTAGGCCAGCGGGAAGCTCGCCAGCATCGAGCCGACCATCACGATATGGCCGCGCCCGCGCGTCCGCATACCGGGCAGCACCAGCTGTGCGAGCCGCACCGGGCCGAAAACGTTGACCTGGAACAGTCTTCGGATCGCATCGATCGGCAGCTCCTCGAGCGGGGCGGCCTGGCTCTCCCCGGCATTGTTGATCAGGATGTCGATCTCGCCCAGCTCGGCGGCGAAGGTCTCGATCGCCGCGGTATCGGCCAGATCCAGCGCCCGGTACTCCACCCCCGGGATTCGCGCGGACTCGGCCATGGCCTCTGGTTTGCGGCTGGTGCCGATGACGCGGAAGCCGCGGGCGGCCAGGGCGGCGGCGGTCGCGGCGCCGATGCCCGAGGAGGCGCCGGTGATCAGGACGGTTCGGGATGCCATGGACGATCAGTCTAGGCAGCGAGCGCCGCGTCCGGGGGTGCCGGGCTTGTCCGAGAAGTGACCTATCCGCAGCCGAAAAGACGCCTTATCCGGAGCAATGTAAAGAATCTGTATACGTTCGGGTCAACCGACCAGATGCGGCGTAGCGTCTTTATTACTTCCATTTGGAACATTACATGTTCACAAGGTTCATGGCTGATTGCCAAAGTCTCCGGTAACCGCATCGATCGAACCGTTCCAGCTCCGTTTCACTGTTGATCCGGGCGATGGCATCACAGGATCGACCGGCGCAGCGCAACATTCAGAGGAGCGAAGATGGAATCGTCACTCTCGCGGACCCCCATCGCGATCGTCGGGTTGGGCGGTTTGTTCCCTCAGGCCCGGAATGTCCGGGAGTTCTGGGCCAATATCATCGCGGCCCGCGACTGCATCGAGGCCGTGCCGGAAAGCCATTGGCGGATCGCCGACTACTACGATCCGGATCCGAAGGCGCGCGACAAAACCTATTGCAAGGTGGGCGGATTCGTCCCGACGGTCGATTTCGATCCGATGGAATACGGGATACCGCCCAACGTGATCGAGGTCACCGATACGGTGCAGCTGCTCAGCCTGACGGTGGCCAAGCAGACCTTCATCGATGCCGGCGCCTTCGGCTCGAGCTGGTATGACGCCAGCCGTGCGGGTGTGGTGCTCGGCACTATCGGCGGCGCCTCGATTTCCGAGGGGTTCAACGCCCGATTGTTCACGCCGCAGATTCGTGAGGCGGTGCTGGCATGCGGACTTTCCGAGCGCGATGCCGAGGAGATCGTCACCAAGTACAGTTCGTCTTTCGCGCCGTGGGAAGAGAATTCGTTTCCGGGCGCGCTCGGTAATGTCATCGCCGGTCGTATCGCGAATCGATTCGATCTGGGCGGCACGAACTTCGTGGTGGACTCGGCCTGTGCGAGTTCGCTCACCGCGGTTCGGCTGGCCGTCGACGAATTGTTGTCCGGCCGGGCCGATTTCATGCTCACCGGCGGCGCCGAGTTCAAGAACACGACCTTCAACTATCTGTGCTTCTCCAAGACCCCCGCATTCTCCCCGGAGGGCCGGGTCCGGCCGTTCGACGAATCGGCCGATGGGACGCTCAGCGGTGAGGGGATCGGGATGCTGGCGCTGAAACGTCTCGATGACGCAGAGCGCGACGGTAATCGGATCTATGCCACGCTGCGTGGCATCGGTTCGTCGAGCGACGGACGGTTCAAGAGTATCTACGCCCCGCGGCGCGAGGGGCAGGTCACCGCGCTGCACCGCGCCTACGCCGAGGCGGGCTTCGACGCAGATCAGATGGGACTCGTCGAATGTCACGGCACCGGAACCTCGGTCGGTGATGGCGTCGAGGTGTCCGCGCTGCGCGATGTGTTCGAGATGGCCGGGGCCGGTACGCATTCGGTGGCCCTCGGATCGGTGAAATCGCAGATCGGACATACGAAGGCGGCCGCGGGTGTGGCCGGGTTGATCAAGGCGGCCCTGGCGCTGCACGAGAAGGTGCTGCCGCCCACCATCAATGTCGACCGGCCGGCCACGAGTCTGGACGATTCACCGTTCTACGTGAATACGGTTGCCCGGCCGTGGATTCTCGATCCGAGCCGGACTCGGCGGCGCGCCGCGGTATCGGCCTTCGGATTCGGTGGCACGAACTTCCATTGCGTCCTCGAGGAATACGAGGCGATCGGCGACGATACCCAGGTGTCGCAGCCCGCGGCGCTGGTGTACTCCTGGCATGCGGCCACCGTCGCTGATCTGATCGAACAGCTCGAATCCGGTGTGGCCGGGGATGATTCGATGGAGCCGATACCCGCCGAGCATGTGCGGGTGGCGATCGTCGGATCGGATCCGGCCGAATTCGCCGCGTTGCGTGCCAAGGCGGTCGAGCGGTTGCGCGCCGATGCCGCGGTCGTGGAATTCGCTGTCGATCGCGCGATCTTCTACCGGCGTTCCGCCTACCTCGGTAACCCCGCGGCGGGCCGCGTCGCGGCATTGTTCGCCGGGCAGGGCAGCCAGTATCCGGAGATGGGATCGCGCGCGGTCATGACGCTTCCGCCGCTGCGACTCGAATTCGATGCGACGGCAATGGCGTTCGCGGGAGCCGAATCCCTCGGTGCGGTGGTGTTCCCGCCGCCCGCCTTCGATGCCGCGCGGCGTGCCGAGCAGGACGCTGCGCTGCGCCGGACCGAATACGCGCAGCCCGCGATCGGCGCATTGTCCGTCGGGCAGTACAAGTATCTGCGGGAACTGGGGTTCCGCGCCGAGGGCGCGATGGGGCACAGTTTCGGCGAACTCACCGCGCTGTGGGCGGCCGACAGCCTCACCGATGCCGAATTCCGCCGCCTGGCCGCCGAGCGCGGCGCGGCCATGGCCGGCAATCCGGACGACAGCATCGATGCGGGCACGATGGCCGCGCTGTCCTGTGGTGTCGATCGCGTGCGCGAATTGCTGGCCGGGCATCCGGATGTATTCGTCTGCAATATCAATGCGCCCGATCAGGTGGTGGTCGGCGGGGGATCGGCCGCGGTGTCGGCCTTCGCCGCGGTCTGCGCCGACAACGGCATCACGGTGCGCGAGCTCGCCGTGTCCAGGGCATTCCACACCCCGTATATCGCCCATGCGGTCGAGGGCTTCCGGCGTGCCGTCTCCGAGGTGGAGGTTCGCGAGCCGAGCATTCCGGTGTACTCGAATATGGCCACCGCCCAGTACGTGGCGGATCTGGCAGGCAATCGGGAAAACCTGGTCCAGCAGCTCCTGTCGACGGTGTACTTCTCCGCTCGCATCGCGCAGATGTACGACGACGGGTTCCGGATCTTCGTCGAATTCGGGCCGGGCACAGTGCTTTCCGGACTGGTCCGCAAGACCCTGCAGGGCCGCGAGGATGTTGTGGTGCTGAGCGCGGACGCCGGGCGTGGACAGGATTCCGACCGGGCCGTCAAGCAGCTGGCGGCGCGACTGCTGGTGCTGGGCATGCCCCTGACCGGAATCAACCGCTACACCGCGCCGATTCCGCCCGAACAGCAGGCCGGACGGCTGCGGATTCCGCTGAACGGCGCGAATTACGTGCCGCCGAAACGAATCGAGGAACACGACCGACTGCTGCACAACGGCTACCGCGCGAGCGTGGTGGCGGCGAACGGATCACTGCCGATCGTGAATTCGCATCACCTTAGTCCCGTTCCATCCTCCGCCGCATGACGGAATCGGCTATCCCTCACCGCAATACAGGAAATGAGTTCGACATGACCACCTCGCTTGCCTCGACCAACGGCCATTCCTCCAACGGGGTCGCCTCCTCCACTCCCACCGCTGGCGCCTTGAACGACTATCTCGCGCTGCATCGGGACTTCCTCGCCTCGCAGCTCGGCGTCGGTCAGCGTCTGACCGAGTTGTTGTCCGCCGAGATCGGCAGCGGTAGCCCGCGCAAGGACGTCCTCGACAGTATCGGCGCGGTGGCCTGGCAGAGTGTCGCACTCGGCCAAGCACATGCCAACGCCAACAATGCGCTGAACACCTTGGCGGGCGGCACCGCGATCGCCGCCCCGCCGACCGAATCGGCCGCACCGCAGGTACCCGCCGCACCGGTTCCGGTCGCCCCGGTCCCCGTCGCACCGACGCCTGTTGTCAACGGGAACGGTGCGCACGCAACGCAACCCGCGCCTCTCGTCGACGGGAGCGGTGCGCACGCAGCGCAACCCGCGCCCCTCGTCAACGGAAACGGTTCAACGCAACCCGCACCCCTGGTCAACGGAAACGGTGCGCACGCAGCACAACCCGCGAATCTCGTCATCGAGACACCCGTCGCACCGGCCCCCGCGCCCGTCGCACCGGCTCCGGCAGCACCCGTCGCACCCGCACCCGCTCCGGCAGCACCCGTTGCCCCCGCCGCGGCACCGGCCGCCGGTCTCGATCCCGCGACCGCACAGCGGGTGGTGTTCGACATCGTCGCCGATAAGACCGGCTACCCCACCGACATGCTCGAGCCGGGGATGGAGATGGAGGCCGACCTGGGCGTCGACTCGATCAAGCGGGTGGAGATCATGGGCGCGATGCGGGATCAGTATCCGTCCGTGGGCGAGGTTCCGATGGAGGAGATCGGTGAGATCCGCACGCTCGGCGAGATCACCGATTTCCTCGCGCGCTACGGCGGCGGCGCGGGCGCGAGCGGCGCGACCGTGGCGGAGGCGGCCCCAAAAGCCTGATCGGGCGGTCGTTCGCACACCTCGGCGAACTGCCGGTTCCCGATCGCCTAGAGGCAGGGTTTCGCGACCAGCCTTATGCCCTGATCACGGGTGACCGTGGCGGACTGTCCGAGAGCTTCGCCGCGGCGTTGCGCTCCTCGGGCTGGCAGGTTCGCGATGACGAGTCGGCGGACGAGTTCGATCTGGTCGTCTGGTTCGCCCCGACGGATCCGGCCGATGGCGCCGCGGCGGTCGCGGCGCTGACGGAGGTCATGCTGCTGGCGCAGCGCACGAAACCCATCCTGGAACGGGCCGCGGCCGGTGGCCGGGCCGCGTTCCTGGCGGTCACCCAATTCGACGGCGCCTTCGGCCTCACCGGTGTCGCCGATGATGAAAAGGCCACGCTCGGAGGCGTTTTCGCCCTGGTGAAGACGTTGGGAATCGAGGCGCCGACACTGTTCTGCCGCGGTATCGATCTGGCGAGCGAACAGGGTGTGGATCGGTGCGCGGCGCAGTTGCTGGCCGAACTCTACGATCCGAGAACCGAACTCACGCAGGTCGGTTACGGCGCCGACGCCCGACGCCGGACACTCGAATTCGGCGAGAGTTCCGCGGACCCGCTCATCGACGCTCCCGAGACGGCCGAACCCGGTCCCGGGGATCTGCTCGTCTTCACCGGCGGCGGTCGCGGCGTCACCGCGGCCTGCGCGGTCGCGGTCTCGGCGCGGTTCCACTGCGGTCTGCTGCTGCTGGGCCGCACCGGACTCGCCGAGGAACCGGAATGGGCCGCGGGTGTCCCGGATGCCGAACTGATGAAAGCCGTTGCCGCGCACCGGAAGGCGACGGGGCAATCCACGACGCCGCTGGAACTGCGGAACATCTCGGGCACCCTGCTCGCCCAGCGTGAGATCCGGGCGACGCTGGCCCAGGTGCGCGCCCAGGGAGGGCAGGTCGAATACCTCGCGGTGGATGTGAGCGATCCGGTCGCTGTCCGCGCGGCGCTGGCCCCCTACCGGGACCGGATCACCGGACTCGTGCACGGCGCCGCGGTGCTGGCCGATCAGCTGATCGAGGGTTTGACGCCCGAGGCGATCACGACGGTGCTGACCACGAAGATCCGTGGCTGGTCGGCACTGCTCGCCGCGGTCGACGCCGATCGGCTTCGGCATGCGGTGATGTTCGGGTCGGTGGCCGCGACATTCGGCAACTGCGGGCAGGCGTCCTATTCGGTGGCCAACGATGCGCTCAACCATCTGGCCTGCGCGCTGAAGCTGCGCCATCCCGCGATCGCGGTGACATCGATCAACTGGAGTGCGCTGGCCGGTGGCATGCTGCGGCCGGAACTGCAGAAGTTCCTGCTCATGCGCGGCATCACCCCGATCTCGCTGACCGACGGTGGCGCCATGCTCGCCGAACAGCTGACCGCGGCCCGCTCCCGGGACGTGATGTGCCAGATCGGGCAATGGCCGCCCGCGCCGCTGGAACTCCCCGAGGCCATCGTCCCCGGCCGCGAGATCCGGATCAGCCGCGATATGCGGCCGATCGCCGAAAGCCGGGCGCTGGGCGACCATATGGTCGACGGCCATCCGGTGCTGCCCGCGACGGTCGCCCTGGGTGCCATCTTCGACGTGGTCGGGCAGACGCATCCGGGTCTGGAGATCCGCTCTGCGCGTGATCTGAAGGTGCTCAAGGGACTCGTCTTCGACTCACCCGCGCCGCGGCTGTACTTCACGATCCGGGATATCGGACCGACCGAGGTGTCGGTGCTGGTCACCGACGAGACGAATCGGCCACGCTATCGCGCGACCGTCGGTTCGACTCTGCCGGAACCGGATTCGGCCACGACGAACCAGTACACGGATCTGCCGCCGCTGACCGGTGGCACGCCGGTGACCTGCTATCAGGACGGGACGCTGTTCCACGGACCGTCGATGCGGGGATTGCGTGCCGTCCTCGCCGACGACGGTGAGCGGTTGATCCTGTCCGCTCAGCTGCCCGTCCCGGACTGGGCCGGTGGCTACTGCGGCACCGATCGATACCGCCCACTGACCGCCGATGTGGTGGCACACGGCACGGCGCTGCGCTCATATCTGACCGTCGGCGTCCCGGCCCTGCCGACCGGCTGTATCACGACCGAGCTGCTCGGGCCGCTGCCCGACGCCGAGCCGATGTATCTGGTGGTCCATCGGCCCGAGGTGGCTCTGCCGCTGGTTCGCTGCACGGTCGAGGCATGCGATCCGAGCGGGCGGGTGTTGCTGCGCTTCCGCAATATCGAATTGATCACCAGCGCAGCGCTTGTCGAGAAGTTCAAGAACGCGGGGACGAGGCCCGCCGATGTCTGAGGTAGTCGGTGTGCGGATCGCCGGGACGGCGTGGCGACAGGGCGCGGCACTGTCGGCGGTCGGTGACGCCGCGCTCGCGGATGCGGGCATCGAGCTGGCCGCGGGTTTCGAGATCGAGGGTGTCGCCGTCCTGTTCGCGGGCGTCGATCTCGATGCGGCGCGGCGGTTCGCCCGCGAACGCGGCCTCTCGGGGCCCGTCGAGGTGGCCGGGGTGGTGTCGCTTCTGGACCGGGCCCGAACGCTGTTGTCCGACACGATGATCGACGCCGTCCTGGTAGGTGAGATCGGTTCCGGCGAGGCGGCGTCGGTGGTGCTGGCCGGAACCTCCGGCACGGCCGACCTGCGATATGCCAGGCTGGATGCCGTCTGCGCCGCGACCGGCGCCGACGCGATCGGCACGGCCGCGCGAACAGCGTTGCGGCAGGCCGGGATTCGACCCTGGGAGGTCGGCTGGCTCGGGATGGTCGACCCCGATGTGGTCGCCGCGATGACACCGGCCTATCCCGCCGAGGGCCATCCGCTCTCGACGGTGGTCGGCGCACCCGCGACCACCGTGCTCGGCACGCTCGTCGCCGGGGCGCGCTGCGTCTACGAGGCCATGCTGCCCGCCACGCCGCCCGGCGTGCTCATCGAATCGGTCCCGACCACGTTGTGCCGCACCGAAGATGAGCAGCCGTGGATGTGGCCGGGCCCGACGGGCCGCAGAACCGCGGCGATCGCGGCCTACGACGGCTCGACGGCCGTACATCTGGTGCTGTCCACGGCCACCACGAAAGGCCGTGACGTGCCGGTCGATTGGGTCGCGGGCGGCGGCGCGTTACTGCTGGCGCTGAGCGCCGAGGGCGGCGCGGAGCTGGCACAGGCCGCCCGGGATTGCCTGGCCGAGTTGGCCGGTGACACCGACGCCGTAGCGCTGTGCCGTCGCCGGGCCGCCGCGCCCGCCGAAGGCCGCTATACGGCCGTCCTCGTCGCCTCCGACGGGCCGCGTCTGCGCACCGAACTCCAGGCCGCGATCCGCGATCTTCCGGATGTCATTGCCCAGCAAGGGGAATGGATCACGCCCGCCGGAAGCTTCTGCACCGCGACGCCGATCGGACCGGCCGGCCGGGTCGCCCTGATGTATCCGGGAACCTTCTCCACCTATCCCGGGGCGGGCCGGGACCTGATACGTCTGTTCCCGGCGTTGTCGACCTTGCTCGACGACAGCGGGCAGGCGGAGATGTTGCGTCGACACCTGGTGTGTCCGCGCTCGACCGACGGGCTGGACCGGCAGGCGCTGAAGCGTTACGAGGCCGCCATGCAGGAGGATGTCGCCGGGCTGCTCAGCACGGGTATCACCTTCGGGATCGTGCACACCGCGCTGCTGCGGGATCTGCTCGGCATCCGGGTCGACGGCGGATTCGGCTACAGCCTGGGGGAGTGCAGCATGCTGATGTCGCTCGGGGTGTGGGATCACAGCGCGATCGTCGATCTGGTCAGTCCCGCGCCCGGATTGTTCACCGAGCGATTGGGTGGCCGGAAACAGAGTGTGCGCCAGCCGTGGTCGGTGCCGGAGGAGACGCCGGACGAGGAGGTGTGGACGGTCCTGGTGCTACTGGGCGATGCCGACGAAATCGCCACTGTCGTAGCCGAATTCGACCGCGTCTACATCACTCACGTGAACACCCCCCGCGAGGTCGTCATCGCCGGCTGGCCCGAGCAGTGCAGGGCGGTCGTCGACCGGGTGGGCTGCCCGTCGGTGCGGGGGCCCGACGCCCTGGTGGCGCATTGCCCGCCGTCGGAGGCCGAGGCGGGCGCGCTGGCGCGGGTGGCCGACCATCCGATCATCGCGACCGAACATCCCGGCGAACTGCTGACCGCCTACAGCTACGACCGGGTCGACATCGGCGATCGCGGACGCCTGGCCGACCATGTCGCGCACACCGTCTGCCATACCGTGGACTTTCCCCGGTTGACGCGGCTGGCCCACGATCGTGGGTTCCGTTACTTCGTCGACGTCGGTCCCAGCGCCAATTGCGCACGGTGGGCCGATGATTCGCTGCGGGACAGGAACCATCTGGCCGTGGCGATCGACCGCCGCGGCATGCCCCTGGGATCGGCGCTCGCCCGCGCCGTCGCACAACTGATGAGCCACGGCCTGGCCGTCGATCTGAAACAACTGCTGGGCGAGCCGTGGCCCGCCGGCACACCCCAGTGCGCCCGGGTCCGGGTGCGCAGCCGCAGGAGGTCTCCCGTGTCCGAGGAATACGACGCCATCACCTTCGACGGTGTGCCGATCGCCGACTATCTCGCCGCCGCCGCTGCGGTCGATCGAGCGCCGGCGCACGATATGCCGATCGCGGCTCGCGAGCGCGCCATCGACGGATCGCCCGCCGCGGTGGCCGTGGCGGCGATCGCGCCGAGCACCGCTACGGGCCACCACGCCTTCCTGGCCGCGCACGCGCGAATGGAACAACTGCTGCGCGATGAGCCCGTCGATGTGCCCGTCCCGGCGCCGGCCAGGATCGCGGTGGAATCGGATTCGCGGTTGTACCAATTCATTTCGCGGATCGTCGAGATCCGCGGCGAACCCGGCAGATTCGAACCCCCCGCCTCGATCACCGCCGAATACGACATCCCCGAACATGCCTGGTACACCCTCGACGGCACGGTCCCCGCCGCGATGGTCATCGAAACCACCCAATGCGTGCTCGCCCTGCTCGAACATCTCGGCCTGGACACCCGTAACGGCAACGTCTACCGGCTGCTGTCGGCCGATCCGGTCTTCCACGACCGTCTGCCGCGTGAGGGACGCACCCTCCGATTGCGCGCCGAGGCAACACGATTCGAGGCACGCGGGCGAAGCATGCTGGTGTACTTCACCTTCCGGTGCTACACCGGCGACACCCTTCTCATGGAGATGACCGACGCCTGTGCGGGATCCGGCACACCCGGCGAACTGCTGACCGGGCGCGAATCCGCGAAAGCCTTGCGGGGCAGGCATCAGCGCACTCCCACGGCGGGCGCCCCGTTCAAACCCCTGGAGCGCACCGACCGGGTGAGCCTGCTTTCCCAGGATGTGGATCTGCTGACCAACGGTGAGCTCGGTGCGGTATTCGGTCCCAACTGGGATCAGCGGGCCGACGGCTGCAATCCCTCGATCCGCCTGGCCCCCGGTGGGATTCGGATGCTCGACGACATCACCGCGATCGACCGGTTGGGCGGACCCCGCGGCCTCGGTGAACTCACCGCCCGCCGCACCGTCGATCCGCACGGGTGGTACTTCCACACCGGCGCGGCCGGAGACGATGTGCTGCCGGCCACGCTGGTGGCCGCGGGTGCCGCACAACTGCTGCAGGTCTACGCGATGTATCTGGGGCTGCACCTGGTGTTCCCGGACGGCGAATTCCAGCCCGCGGTCGATATCGCCCGCGCGATGCACGTCTTCGGGCAGGTGACCCCGGAGATCCGGACGATCTCCTATCGCGCGGAGATCACCGACGTCACTCTGCTGCCGCGGCCGACCGTCGTCGCCGACGTGACCGTCTACGCCGATTTCGAACCGATCATGCGGATAACCGATCTCTCGGCGCAGGTCCGGGAGAAGCCGGGTACGCCGAGCGGTGCCGCCCCCGACGGCGCGGTTCGATTCCTGGGCAGGCGCAATCACGAGGGCGAGGCCAGTATCGGCACCGAATACCATCTCGCGCATTCGGCGCGCGGCGCGGCCTCCGCCGCGCTGGGACAGGATTTCGCCCGATTCGACGAGCGGGTCATGCCGCGGCTGCCGAACGGGATCTTCCAATTCGTCGACCGCATCCAGCGCCTGCCCGCCACCCGCGGCGAATTCGGCAGGGGTATCGAACTGGTCACCGAATTCGATGCGGCGCAGGAGGATTGGTACTTCCGCGATAACGGGACGGCGAATATGCCGCACTGCGTCCTGATGGAGACGTCGCTGCAGTCGGCGATCCTGCTCGGCGTCCAGCTCGGTGGGCCCCTGCTCCTGTCGGACGAGCCGGATGTGTACGTCCGCAATCTCGACGGTGTGGCCACCGTGCTGCGCTCGATCGATCTGTGCGGCAAGACGATTCGGCAGGAATCGGTGTTGCAGATGCATCAGAGCGTCCCCGGCGCCGTGCTGGAGAGGTTCTCCTACCGGTTGTTCGCCGACGGAGAGGTCTTCTACGAGGGCGAATCGCTGTTCGGCTTCTTCGACGCCGCGGCGCTGAGCCATCAGGTCGGACTCGACGCGGGCAAGTATCAGCCGCCCTGGCTGGAGGGCAATCCGAATCCGCCCGGGGCGCATACCGTCGCGGTTCGCTCCGACGATCGCTGGTTCGCGCCGCAACCCGGAACCGGACTGCGGCTGGGCGACGGGCATCTGCGCATGATCGAGAACGCCACGGTGGTCCCCGGCGGCGGCCGGTTCGGCCAGGGTTATGTGCACGGCACCCGGGTGATCGATCCGGAGGACTGGTACTTCGCCTGCCATTTCCACCGCGACCCGGTGATGCCCGGTTCGCTCGGTGTCGAGGCGCTCATTCAGGCGCTGCAGTTGTACGTGATCGACAGCGGCCTCGCCGCGGACATGGGGCCGGTGACCTTCGAGCTGCCCGTCGGCGTGCCGACGAGCTGGCGGTACCGGGGCCAGATCGATCAGGGCGATCAGGAAATGACCTTCGACGTCAGCGTCAAGGAGATCCGGCGCGAACCGGAACGGCTGCTGATCATCGCCGATGCGAACGTCTGGAAGCCCGGACTGCGCATCTACCAGCTCACAGATATCGCGGTCGAGGTTCGGCCGGTCGCTCGTTAGGAAGAATGCCATGCTCAACGAACTCACCGCACAGGTCGCCCTGCAGCAGCGGCTGTTGAAGCAGCTCGATCGGGTCGCCGGACGTCCTTCCGTCGCCGATGGTGTGCAATCGCCGGATCTGCCGTTGTATCAGTTCGTCTCGCGAGTGATCGAAATGCGCGGCGCGCCGGGCCGATTCGAGCCGCCCGCCTCGATCACCGCCGAATACGATGTCCCCGAACATGCCTGGTACACCCTCGACGGTGTGGTCGCGGCCGGTGTCGTTGTCGAAACCACCGACTGTGTGCGCACTCTGATCGAGCATCTCGGTCTCCGGCTCGGCACCGGGCAGGTGTTCCGGCTGCTGTCCGCCGATCCGGTCTTCCACGGTCGGTTGCCGCGCGTGGGGCAGACGATCCGATTCCGCGCGGACATCACGCGATTCGAGGCCCGAGGCGGCATTCTGCTGGTGCATTTCACCTTCGGATGCCATATCGGTGACACCCTCGTCATGGAGATGACCGACGCCTGCGCCGGATTCGGCGCACCGACCGAACTACTGGCCGGGCGTCGGGAACTGGCCGACAGACAGGGCAGTCATCGCCGCGATCCCAGGGCGCCGACGAAATTCAAGCCGCTGGAACGCAGCGTCCGGACGTGCCTGGTGGACGAGGATATCGATCTACTCACCCGGGGTGAGCTCGCGACGGTATTCGGGCGGTACTGGGATCAACGGGCCGACGGCTGCAATCGGTCGATTCGCCTCGCCCACGGCGGAATTCGGATGCTCGACGAGATCGATATGATCGATCGGCACGGCGGCTCCCGCGGTTTCGGCGAGCTGATCGCGAGCCGGGCCGTGGATCCGAACGGCTGGTATTTCCGTGGCGTGCAGGGGGATTCGGCGGTGCCCGCCACCCTGCTCGCCGAGGGCGCGGCGCAACTGCTGCAGGTGTTCGCGATGTACACGGGGTTGCATCTGGTATTCCCGGACGGGGAATTCCAGCCCGCGTTCGACATTCCCGCCGGGGTGTATCTGCTCGGGCAGGTGACCCCGGACATCCGCAGGGTCTCCTATCGCGCGGAGATCACCGACGTCTCCCTGCTGCCGCGGCCGACCGTGGTCGCCGATGTCACGGTCTGCGCCGACGGCGAACCGGTGCTGCGGTTGACCGATCTCGCGGTGCAGGTCCGGGAGAAGCCGGGTACGCCGATCGGCCCCGGCGCGGACGGGATCATGCCGTTCCTCGGCCGCCGCAATCACGAGGGCGAGGCCACGCATTCGAACGAATTCCATCTGGCCCTGGCAGGGGTCGGCGAATTCGCCGCGGCTATCGGGGCGGAGCTGAGCGAGGCCACCGGAATCGGTAATCGCGTGCCGCGGACGCCGGGCGGCGACTATCAGCGGTTCGACCGGATTCAGCTGTTCAACGGGACGCCCGGGGAATTCACCGAGGGCGCTTCGATCGTGACCGAATACGATTCGGCGCCGGAGTGGTGGTACTACCACGACAACGGGGCCCCGACCACGCCGAACTTCATCTTCCAGGAGATCGCGCTGCAGTCCTCGCTGCTGCTCGGCTATCTGCTCGGCGGTCCGCTGCTGTTTCCCGAAGATGATCTGTTCGTCCGCAACCTGGACGGCTACGCCACGCTGACGCGGCCGATCAATCTGCGCGGCAAGACGATTCGGCAGGAGACGACGCTGCGGACGCATCTGCCGGGTTCCGGTGTGCTGTTGCAGCGGTTCGCCTTCCGCCTGTTCACCGATGGCGAGCTGTTCTACGAGGGGCAGACGCTCTACGGCTACTTCCCCGGGGAGTGGCTGAGATCCCAGCGCGGGCTCGACGGCGGCACGTACCGGCCGAGCTGGCTGGAGGAGCATCCGAATCCGACCGGGGCGCATACCCTTTCGCTGCGTACCGATGATCGATGGCGCGAGCCGCAAGCCGGGACCGGACTGCGGCTGGCGAAGGGGCGGCTGCGCCTGGTCGACGAGATCACCGTCGTTCCCGGCGGTGGCGTCCACGGCAAGGGGTATGTGCACGGCTGCCGGGCGATCGATCCGAACGACTGGTACTTCGATGTCCACAACGACCTGGACAAGGTCATGCCGGGCACGCTCGGTATCGAGTCGCTGGTCCAGGCCCTGCAGGCCTATGTGCTCGATACCGGCCTCGCCGCGGGCATGGGTCCGGTGACCTTCGAGGCTCCCGTGGGAGTGCAGGTGCGCTGGAGTTACCGGGGGCAGGTCGAGGTCCACGACAAGCAGATGACCTTCGACCTCAGCATCAAGGAGATCCGTCGCGAACCGGACCGATTGCTGGTCATCGCGGATGCGAACGTCTGGAAACCGGGTCTGCGTATCTACGAGGTCAGCGATGTCGCGGTCGAGGTGCGCCCCACCTGGGAGGTGATCGCGCGATGACGATCGAGACGATCGGCCAGACGGCGCGTCACGAGGCATCCGGCGTCGCGGATCCGTATGCGGTTCTGAGTCGGCTGGAGGCGCCCTGCTACGTCGTCGAGGGATCCGACGGCATCGTGCTGACCAACGAGGTGCCCGGCCCCAGCGCCCGGATTCTCACCGTGGCCGCGCCCCTGCCGCCGAATCGGCTGGGCTCCAGCGACTTCCGTACCGCGCACCGGGTCGGCTATGCGTACATGTCCGGCGCGATGGCCGGGGGCATCGCCTCGGCGGATCTGGTGATCGCGATGGCGCGGGCCGGATGTCTCGGATCATTCGGCGCCGCAGGTCTTTCCGTCGATCGCGTCGACGCCGCCCTGACCAGGTTCGCCGCCGAGATCCCGGGCCTGCCCTATTGCGTGAACCTCATCCACAGCCCCCAGGAACCCGCCATGGAAACGGCCCTGGTCGAGCTGTTGCTGCGTCGCGGTGTCGACTGTGTGGAGGCCTCGGCGTTCATGGATCTGACGCCCGCCCTCGTCCGCTATCGCGTGGCCGGGCTGACGCGGGGGCCGGACGGCCGGACGC
The DNA here is from genome assembly GCF_044454005.1 of Nocardia sp. NPDC051570. Taxonomy (NCBI): domain Bacteria; kingdom Bacillati; phylum Actinomycetota; class Actinomycetes; order Mycobacteriales; family Nocardiaceae; genus Nocardia; species Nocardia sp. NPDC051570. The sequence continues at coordinate 132,118 of NZ_JBITDI010000009.1, forward strand.
GGATCGGCAACCGCGTGATCGCCAAGGTGTCTCGCGCCGAGGTCGCCGCGCGGTTCCTGCACCCGGCGCCCGAACCGATCCTCGCCCAGCTGCTGTCGTCCGGTGTGATCTCGAGCGAACAGGCCGAGCTGGCCGCGACGGTGCCGATGGCCGACGACATCACCGTCGAGGCCGATTCGGGCGGGCATACCGATCGTCGTCCGCTGTCGGTGATCCTGCCCGCCATCGCGGCCCAGCGCGATGCTGTCCAGGCCCAGCGGCGGTATCCGGGCAGGGTTCGGGTCGGTGCGGCGGGCGGCCTCGGCACTCCCGCCGCGGTCGCGGCCGCCTTCGCGCTCGGCGCGGAGTATGTCGTCACCGGTTCGGTCAATCAATCCTGTGCGGAGTCGGGAACCTCCGATGCCGCACGGAAACTGCTGCGCGCGGCCCAGGTCAGCGACTGTGAGATGGCCCCCGCCTCGGATATGTTCGAACTCGGCGTCGATGTGCAGGTGCTCAAGCGCGGCACCATGTTCGCGATGCGGGCCAAACATCTCTACAGCCTCTATCGCGGCTACGACGGAATCGACGCGCTGCCCGACGCCGAACGGACCAAGCTCGAGCAGCAGATCCTGCGCCGCCCCGTCGAGGACGTCTGGGCGGATGTGGTCGCCCACTTCCAGGCGCGCGATCCGGCTCAGGTCGAGCGGGCGACGGGGGACGCCAAGCGCGCGATGGCGTTGATCTTCCGGTGGTACCTGGGCCTGGCGTCGCGCTGGGCCAGCTCCGGCGAGGCCGATCGCGTGGCCGACTACCAGATCTGGTGCGGGCCTTCGATGGGCGCGTTCAACGAATGGGCGGCTGGTACGTACTTGGAGCACGATCGGCGCGCCGGAGACGTTGCGCGGCAACTGCTTCAGGGTGCGGCCTACGGTGCGCGGATCAATCAGCTGGCATTGCTCGGCGTGGGCTTGCCCGCGCACCTGCGCCATTATCGGCCCGTGGCGCCGATCATCGCGGAGGTGGTGTGATGGCAATCGCGCAGGCGCGGATGGACATTCGTGACGACGGTGCGAGCCGGACCCGGCGGCGAGCGCTGCTGGCCATTCTGGCCTGCTCGATTCCCGAATTCATGGTCGCCCTGGACAATCTGGTGGTCAGCAACGCGCTGGTACCGATCTCACACAGCTTGCATGCCGATGAGGCGCAGCTGCAGTGGGTGGTCAACGCCTATACGCTGTCGTTCGCCAGCCTGTTGCTCACCGGCGCGGCCCTCGGCGACCGGTTCGGGCGACGCCGCATCTTCCTCGCCGGACTCGTGCTGTTCATGGTCGGATCGATGGTGTGCGGGCTGTCGGGCACGGTACAGATATTGATCCTGGGCCGGGTCATCCAGGGCGCGGGCGCGGCCGCGGCGATGCCGCTGTCGCTGACGTTGATCGCCGAATCGGTACGCCCCGAAAAGCGCAGCGCCGCGGTCGGATTGTGGAGCGCGATGACCGGATTGGGCACCGCGCTGGGGCCGGTCATCGGTGGCGCCATCACCCAGGGGCTGGCCTGGCAGTGGATCTTCTGGATCAACATTCCGGTCGGTGTCGTCGCGGTCGTATTGATTGTGGCGGCGGTGCGGGAAAGTGAGGGTCCCGACCGGGCCGTGGATCTGCCGGGTGTGGTCATGGGCGGCGCGTCGGTGTTGCTGTTCGTCTGGGCGATCGTCAGCGGCCACCGATACGGCTGGGCCTCGGCGCGGATCGACGGCGCCTTCGTGGCCGCGGTGGCGCTGCTGATCGCCTTCGTGTTCTGGGAGCGTCGCACCACCAATCCGCTTCTTCCGCTGCGCTTCTACCGGATCCCGAGTTTCGTGCTCAGCAATGTGGTGTCCGCGACCTTCTACTTCGGGCTGTTCGGGGCGATCTTCCTGCTCGTGCAGTATCTGCAGATAGTGCAGGGGTTCAACGCGTTCGAGGCCGGATTGCGAACGTTGCCGTGGTCGCTGGGGCCGTTGATCACGGCGCCGCTGGCCGGGCTGGTGACCGATCGGGTCGGGGGCGGGCGGCTGATGGCGATCGGAATGACGCTGGACGCGGTGGCACTGGGCTGGCTGGCCCTGATCGGCCGCGAGGGCCTGCCCTATACGCATGCGATTCCGGCGCTGGTGATCGGCGGCATCGGCATGGGAATCGTGTGGACGCCGGTGACCGCGGTGGTGCTGGCCTCGGTGCGCCCGGACGAACGCGGTAAGGCCTCCGGCGCCAACAGCACCGTGCGGGAGGTGGGCGGTGCGCTCGGCATCGCGGTGAGTACCTCGGTGGTCGCGCACTATGCGACCCCGATCCATTCGTTCGCCGATATCGGCATGTCGTTCAGTAACGGCATGCGCCCGGCGCTGTGGCTGTCGGTCTGTGTGCTGATGGTCGGCGCGGCGGCCGGGGCCGCGATACCGCGTAAGCGGGTTGATCTGCTGTCCGACGAATCCCAGGAGGTAAATCGGTGACGCTCAACGAATCTCGGCAGATGGACAGGGTCGGACCGGCGCGCTGGGATGCGATCGTCGTCGGCGCGGGCCTGGGCGGGCTGTCCGCGGCCGCCTATCTCGCCGCCGCCGGACAGCGCACCCTGCTGCTCGAGCGCTACCAGGTGCTGGGTGGTTTCTCGCATGTGTTCCGCAGGCAGGGTAAATGGGAATTCGATATCGGCATGCATTACATCGGCGACTGCGGACCCGACGGCCTGACCGCGCGGGTGCTGCGCGGTGTGGGACTCGAGGACCGGATCACCTTCCGGCCGTTGGACCGCGACGGTTACGACATCGTGGTCGGACCGGACTTCGAATTGCGGATCCCCTCGGACTGGGATGGTTACCTGGACAACCTGATCGCGGCCTTCCCCGGGGAGGAGCGGGCGTTGCGCCGCTACCTCTCGGTCATGCGCAAGCTCGGCAGCGGCGTCGACCGCAGCCGGGCGGCGGCCTCACTGCGTGGTGAGGCACAAGCCTGGCGGCATGGCGGGGCGGCCGCGCCCTGGCGCTATGTGCCGCATGGGGTGCTGTTGGCCGCCTGCGGATTGAGTCCCCGTGCGATCCAGGTGCTTTCGCAGTACTCCGGCGCGTACGCGTCGGCCCCGACCGCCGCCCCCGTCGGCCTGCATGCGGGATTCATGGACGGCTTCATCTCCGGCGGCGCCTGGTATCCCGAGGGCGGAGCGCAATCGCTGGCCGCCAACTTCGCCGATGTCATCGTCGCCCATGGCGGCGAAATACGCACCAGCACAAGTGTTTCGGAGATCCGCGTCGAGGGTGGGCGGGTGTGTGGTGTGCGGCTCGACGACGGTGAGACGCTGGACGCCCCGGTCGTGGTGTCCGATATCGATATCAAGAAGACCTATCTGGACCTGATCGGCCGCGATCGGCTGCCGTGGCGGCTGGCCCGGCGGGTCGACCGCTGGAAGATGGCGACGCCCTATCTGGCCGCGTACTTCGGGCTGGAACTCGATATGCGACAGCAGCGCAACGCCAACTACTACGTCATACCCAGCTGGGACGATGCCACCAGTGTCCGCAATCTGTCGCGGATCATCCCGGATCTGGCGACCGATGCGCAGGGCCGTGTTCCCCAGGAGTGGGCGCGCGACCACGCGGCGCGCATGCCCGGGATGTTGTTCTCCGGGACGACCCGGGATCCGGGGAACCTCCGATCCGCCCCGCCCGGTTGCGGTTCCGTGGAGATGCTGTCGATCGTGCCGCCCGTGGGACCGGTGTGGGGCATCGAGCCGCAGGAGCTGGCCGATGGTTCCTACCGCCGGTCGGGCATCTACCAGGAGGTCAAGGAGATCCTCCTCGAGGGCATGCTGGACCGGGTCGAGCAGGTCTACCCCGGGGCCCGATCGCTGGTGCGCTTCCGCGAGGCCGCCACCTCCGCAACGCATTTCCGTTACACCGGAACGCAGAGCGCCGCCGGTCTGCAGCTGCGGCCCAGCCAGTTCGGCATGTTCCGGCCGCGCTCGGCCACCCCGATCCCGGGCCTGTTCCTGGCCGGTGCGAGCACAGCCTGGGGTCCGGGCACGCTCGGCGCGATGCTCAGCGGAATGCATGCGGCGGGTGCGATTCTCGACCGCGATCTCGATGCCGAGGTGCAGGCGGGTCTGGTACTCGCCGATCGTAGCCGCCTCGGCCGCTACCCCATCGAGGCCGATCCGCTGCGGGCGAGCCGCGGCTTCGGCCGCGTGCGGCACGACGCCACCGCCTGATCCGTCGCCGCCGGGTAGCCGAATTACCGTGGCGCGCGAAGGAACTCGTCGAGCAGTGCGGCGATCGTCGCGCCCTGTGCGGGCGCGTCGAGATCGCGATCGCCGCCGGTATGCCCGTGCCCGCGCAGATCGATCCGGATCACGCGGTGCCGCGGCGCGAGCAGCGGGGCCACCCGGTCGTACCAGTGCATCGATCCGCTGAAACCATGAAGCAGCACAATGGGTTTCGCCGCAGGAGCACCATCGTCGCGTAGATGGACGCGGATATCGCCGATGTCGGCGAATTCCCCGATCGGGGCGCGGGCGGGCGGGAACATCAGCACGGCTCGCTGTAGGCCAGCACCACATGATGGAACAGGTCGACGCGCTGCGTCCGCACGGTGGCGCTGTCCGGTTCGAGCAGGCATTGGGTGGCGGTGCCGTCGTGCACGGCCACCAGAGCCCGGCCCAGTGCCGCGGCATCGGTCACCCGGCGGTCGGCCAGGCTCAGCAGCGCCTCGACCATCGGCAGCAACGCCGCGGTGATCGCATCCTCGCGGGCGGCCATGATCCGGCGCAGCTCCGGATTGCGCAGCGCGTGGGCGGTGAATTCGTAGGTGATGCGAATCCACTTGTCGTCCAGGGGGATCACGCGCAACGCGCGTTCGACGCCGCGCCGCAGATCGGTCACCTCGACGGCGTGGCCCTCGTCGAGCAGCGCGGTCACCTCGCTGAGCATGCGTTCGGATCGCTGCTCCCACATGGCCAGGAACAGTTCTTCGAGGGAGGCGAAGTTGGAGTAGAACGCGCCGCGGGTGTAGCTCGCGCGCTCGCAGATCTGCTCGACGGTGCAGCGGCCGAACCCCTCGGCGGCGAAGGCGTCGAAGGCCGCGTCGAGCAGGCGCTGCCGCGTCTCGGCGCGGCGCTTGGTCATGCGCACGCCGGGATAGGCGGTCGGCTGATCGGCCTCGGTGGACATCGCCATGAGCAAGTCCTCTCCGTCGGTGATCGGATACATGAGCGTATCAAACCTCGGTTACGCTGAATTGGTGGATGTTCTCAGCGACACCATCGCGGCCGTGCGCACCGGCAGTCCCGTATCCGGGGTGTTCGTCCGGCACGCGCCCTGGGGCCGTCGATATCCGCTGGTGCCCAGCGCCGGATTCCATGTCATGGTGCGGGGCTCGTGCTGGCTGCTGGCGCCGGAGCGGGAACCGCTGGCACTGGATCCCGGCGATGTGCTGTTCCTGCCGCGCGGTGCGGCCCACCTTCTGGCCAGCGATCCCGGCGTCGCGGTGACCGAGATCGCGATGCCCGGCGCGCCGCACGAGATCGCCGGAACCGGCGAGCGCGCCGAAGTGCTCTGCGGCGCATACGAACTCGGGCGGCGTCATCCGCTGCTCGAGGGCCTACCCGAATTCGTCCATCTCCCGGCGCGTTCCGAGGATCCGGCCCTGCGCGGTGCGGTCGAGCTGTTGCGCGGCGAGTTGTCGCAGGCGCGGCCGGGCGGCGATGCGGCACTGCCCGCCCTGCTGGACATGCTGCTGCTGTTCATCCTGCGGGCCTGGTTCGAGAATCCCGAAAGCCGCGGCAGGTCAGGCGTTTTCGCCGATGCCGCGGTATCGGCCGCATTGCGTGCCATCCACGGCGATCCGGCCCATCCGTGGTCGGTATCGGCGTTGAGCTCGGTCGCGGGTGTCTCCCGGGCGACGCTGGGCCGTCGATTCACCGCCCTCGTCGGCGAGCCCCCACTGGCCTACCTCACCCGCTGGCGCATGCTCACCGCCGCCCGCCTGCTCCGCGAGACCGACGCCGCCCTCGCCGCGATCGCCCACCGGATCGGCTACACCTCCGAATTCGCCTTCGCCAAGGCCTTCAAGCGCGAATTCGGCCTTGCCCCGGGCCAGTACCGCCGCACCCAGACCCGGGCGGCCGCCTGAGACCCTCTCGGCCTGAGCCCTATTCGTAGTGGCCGCGACAGGCGATCACGATCACGCCGCCCTCGTCGGCGTGATAGACGATGCGATGTTCATGATCGATGCGCCGCGACCACCATCCGGTCAGGTTCTGTCGCAACGGTTCCGGCTTTCCGATGCCCTCGGCGTTGCCGTTGCGGCGTATGTCCTCGATCAGCCGGTTGAGCTTTCGGAGCATGGCCCGGTCCTGTGCCTGCCAGTACAGATAGTCGGTCCACCCGGTGTCGGTGAACGTGAGCTTGCGGCTCAAAGGTCGGCGGCCTGTTCGTCGTCGTCGGCGTCGATCAGTTCGCGCGGAGTCGTCTGCCCGGCCTCGGCCTGCGCGATCCCCTTCGCCAACCATGCGGCATTGGCCGGGTTGGACAGCAGGTAGGCGGTTTCCTTCATTGCCTCCCACTCGCGAAGGGAGACGACCACGGCCGCTTCCTTGCCGCCGCTGCGGGTGATCACCACCTCTTCGTTGTCCTCGGTGGCGGCGTCGAGGACCGCGGCGAAGTTGTTTCGTGCGTCGGTTGCGTGCATCGCGCGCATGGACGTGTCCTTTCTCTACGCCTCCATGATAGCGATCACGTACGCAATTCTGTACCTAAAAGTGGTAATCGTTCGAGCGGGCCGGTTCCGTCTTGTTTCCGCCGGTCAGTTGAACGGGGTCTTCGGGCGGTCCTGGAGTTCGCCATCGATGAAGAGGTCGACCTTCTCGTTGTAGAAGCAGACCAGGCCCGCTACCTTTTGGCTCTCGGGGAGGGGGGTGCGGTAGAGCCAGACCAGGTCCGGGTATTCGGCGTCGCCGATGTGGATGGTGAAGTATTCGGCGGTGCCCTTGTACGGGCAGCTGGTGCGGGTGGGGGACGCGGTGAGCAGGTCCATGCGGACGTCGGTCATCGGGAGGTAGTAGCGCGGGGGGAGGCCGGTCTCGTACAGGATGTGCGGGGCGTGGGATTCGGCGACGGTCTGGCCGCCGATCGCGACCCGGACGTGTCGGGAGCTGGTCAGGACGTCGACGCGGGTGTAGGGATTGCGGGGATGGACGTAGATCGGCTCGTCCTCCTCGAACCACTCGTCCATCAGATCCCAGTCCAGCCGGACCCGATCGCGCAGCTCGGGGATGGGAGAGTCCGGATAGCGCAGGGCCGCAGCCGATTTGGTCACGCCGTCGACGATCACGTCGTACTGTAGGCCTTCACCACGGCTGGGCGAGTGGCGGGTGGAGCCGGACGGCTCCAGTTTTGCGTGGAGATCGGCGACCGGTAGGTAATACGTTGGGTAATAAGGACTTTCCCACACCAGCAGCGGTGTGGTGGTATCTGCCACCAGGCGACCCTCGACGTAGGTCCGGACCCGCTTCGGGCTGGGTTCGATCCGGACCCGCCCCCGATTCGTTTCGGTCATACCTCCCGACGGTACTCCCGGGGCGTAAACGATCGCTGGCTACGCTGTGACCGCAACACCGGGGCGAACAAGAAGTAACTGCATGACCGAACAAGAGGTAATTGCATGACGAAGACGAGCGGCGCCGAGCGCGGGGGCCTGCGCACCGGCCTACGCCGTCGCCATATGACGATGCTCGCGATCGGCGGCGCGGTCGGCGCCGGCCTGTTCGTGGGCAGCGGCTCGGTGATCAAGACCGCCGGCCCGGCGGCGGTGCTGTCCTATGCGGCCGCGGGCGCGCTGGTGCTGTGCGTGCTGCGGGCGCTCGGCGAGATGGTCGTGGCCCGCCCGGTGGCGGGTTCGCTGGCCGAATACGCGCGCCTGGCGGTCGGGCCGTTCGCCGGATTCACCGTGGGCTGGCTGTACTGGTACCTGTATGTCGTGCTGGTCGGCGCGGAGGCGACCGCGGGCGCGGCGATCCTGGAGCAGTGGATCGACCTGCCGCAGTGGATGCTCTCGGCCGCGCTGCTGATCGTGATGACGGCGGTCAACCTGATCTCGGTGCGCTCGTTCGGTGAGTTCGAGTTCTGGTTCGCCTCGATCAAGGTGGCCGCGATCATCGTATTCCTCGTCCTGGGCGCGCTCTATGTGCTCGGCATGTGGCCGAACGGGCATGGCGGACTGGGCAATCTGACTCAGCACGGTGGATTCGTGCCCAATGGCGTCAGCGGGCTCTTGTCGGCGATCGTGGTCGTGATCTTCGCCTTCGGCGGCACCGAGATCGTCACCCTGGCCGCGGCCGAGAGCGCCGAACCCGGTAAGGCGGTGGCGCGGGCCACCAGCAATGTGCTGTGGCGGGTCGGCCTGTTCTATGTGGCGTCGATCTTCCTGGTGGTCACGATCCTGCCCTGGAACGATGCGAAGGTGCTGACCAGCCCGTTCGTCAGCGCGCTGGACGAGATGGGCGTGCCCGCGGCGGGCACGATCATGCAGGTGGTCATCCTGACCGCGGTGCTGTCGGTGCTGAACTCGGCGATCTACGTCTCCTCGCGCATGCTCTACGTGCTGACCCGCGACGGCGACGCCCCGGCGGCGCTGGTGAAGGTGAATCGCCGCGGCGTGCCCGCGCGGGCGGTGCTGCTGGGCACCGTGGCCGCATGGTGTGCGGTGCTGGCGTCCTATGTCTCCCCGGACCGGGTGTTCACCTTCCTGGTGAATTCCATCGGCGTCCTGCTGGCCTTCATGTATCTGGCGATCATGTTCTCGCAGTTGCGGTTACGCGCCCGGTTGCAGCGCGAGGATCCCGCCGCGCTGAAGTTCCGGATGTGGGGCTATCCGTATCTGAGCTGGCTGGTGATCATCGCGCTGCTGGTGGTGCTGGTCTCCGAGGCGGTCATGCCCGCGCTGCGCCCGCAGCTGATCGCCTCCACGCTCAGCCTGCTGGTGGTCGCGGCGGCCTATCCGCTGCGCGCGAAGTTCGGCAAGACGCCGCCGGTGCGCGAGGTGCATGTGCTCGAGCACTGACGGCCGATACCGAGGGAGGTCTCAGGCGGGCCGCGCCAGCGGCCGCGCCGGGGAACCGAACAGCTGGGCGTCGGCATGGGCGCGCTTGAAGTACAGCTGGGCGTCGTGTTCCCAGGTGATGGCGATGCCGCCGTGCATCTGCATCGTCTCGCCGGCCACGGTATCGAACATCCGCGTGCAGTGGCGACGGGCGGCCGCCAGATCCAATGCCGCCGACGGACTCTCGTCGTCCAGTGCCGCGATCGCGGTGTAGGCCATCGAACGCGCGGATTCGACCAGCACATACATATCGGCCATGCGGTGCTTCAGCGCCTGGAAGCCGCCGATCGGGCGGCCGAACTGTACTCGGGATTTGGTGTACTCCACCGTCATGGTCAGGCAGTGCTCGGCGGCGCCGACCTGCTCGACGGCCACGGCGGCCCAGGCGGTTTCGCGCAGCCGGGCGATCGCCCGCGAATCGCCGCCGAGCGCGCGAGCGGGTGCGGCGGCGAAGGTGATCTCCGACAGCCGCCGCGTCGGGTCCATGGTCGGCGACACCACGCGCGTCACTTCCGGTGCGGCGGTATCGATCTCGAACAGGCCGTCGGCGGTGACGACGATCAGCGTATCCGCGCTCGCGCCGTCTAGCACGTAATGCGCGGTGCCGCTGAGCCTTCCGTCGGCGGCCCGCACGCCCGGCTCGTCCCAGCCGCGTGCATCGGCCCAGCAGACGGCCAGGGTGCGTGACCCCTCGGCGACCTCCGGCAGCAATCGCCCGGCGGCCTCGGCATCGCCTGACAGCAGCACCGCGCGCACGCCGAGTACGGCCGAACCGAGCATCGGCGGCGCGTGCAGCGTGCGCCCCAACTCCTCGACCACGACCAGCGCCGCCTCGAGCCCGGCGCCGATCCCGCCGTACTCCTCGGGAATCGCCAATGCGGCGACCCCGACCTGCTCGCACAGCAGCTTCCACAGCTGTTCGTCGTGGCCGAGTTCGCCGGAGACGGCCCGCCGCAACGCCTCTCGATCGCCGTGTTTGGCGAGGACGGCCCGCACGGTCTCGGCAAGCTCCCTGAGTTCGGTGGCGTCGCTCATCCCCGTGCTCCCGTTCGCAGCGCCTCGGCAACCCGGGCGCGATGGAAATCGTTGGTGCCCCAGGCGGACCGCAGCGCGGGGACCCTGGTCAGCCAGAGCGACAGATCGTATTCGGCGGTGAAGCCGATCGCGCCGTGCACCTGCAGCGCGGTGCGCGCGGCGCGCTGTGCGGCGTCGGCGCAGGCGATCTTCGCGGCCGAGGTGTCGCGGGCCCGGTCGGGGGTGTCCGCGGTCAGCGCGGCGCGCAGCAGCAGCGGCTCGGCCAGCTCGAGGCCGATGAGCACATCGGCCAGCTGATGTTTGACGGCCTGATACTGGCCGATCGGCTTGCCGAACTGATGCCGCTGCTTGGCATAGGTGACGGTGCGGTCCAGCAGCGCCCGGCCCGCGCCGAGCAGCTGCGCGGCCGTGGCCAGGGCGCCCGCGTCGAGGGCCGCCGCGAGCGCCGACCGCACCGAATCACCCTCGGCCACCAGCTCATCCGCGGCCACGGTGAACAGCCGCCGGGGCGGATCGATCGAGCGGATATGGTCCTCGGCGCGCGCGGTGTAGAGCCGATCGCCGTCGGCCAGCAGCACCACCTCGGCGATATCGGCGTCGACCGCGGGCAGTCCCGGCTCGAGCGCGATGGTTCCGAGCGCCCGGCCCTCGGCGAACGCGCCCAACCACCGCCCCGCGGGTTCGGACTCCGAAAGTCCCTGCAGCAGAGCGGGAATCACCGCCGCGGTCTCCACCAGGGGACCCGGCACCGCGGCCCGGCCGAATTCCTGGGCCGCCACCACCAGATCGATCGGCGTCGCGCCGAGCCCGCCGTACTCCTCGGCGATCGTCAGGCCGAGCGCGCCCGCGCCTGCCAGCTGGCGGATCAGGGTGCGCCCGCCGCGATGGGCGCCGCCGCCCCACGCCCGCACGAGCCCCGGCGTGCCCGCGGCATCGCATATCTTGCGCAGACTTCCGGCGAATTCGCGCTGTTCGGGTGCTAAGGCAAATCTCATCGACAATCCGTTCGAGGGTGCGATCACCGGGGCAGGCCGAGGAGGCGTTCGGCGATGATGTTGCGCTGAATCTCGTTGGTACCGGCGTAGATCGGGCCCGCCAGCGCGAACAGATAGCCGTCGGTCCACGCACCGGCACGTTCCGCGGCCGCGCCCAGCAGATCCAGTGCGGTCTCGTACATGGCGATGTCGAGCTCGGACCAGAACACCTTGTTCACCGACGATTCCGCGCCCAGCTTGCCGCCCTCGGCGAGCCGGGTGACGGTCGCGAGCGTGTTGAGCCGGTATGCCTCGGCCCCGATCCAGCTGTCCACCACTCGATTTCGGGCCGCGGTATCGGCCGGGTCGGCGGTGTCGCGCCACAGCTCCACGAGCCGGGCGGCGGTGGCATTGAACCGGCCGGGACTGCGCAGCGACAGGCCTCGCTCGTTACTGGAGGTGCTCATCGCCACCCGCCAGCCTTCGTTCGGCTCCCCGATCACGTCGCGATCGGGGACGAAGACATTGTCCAGGAAGATCTCCGCGAAACCCGGTTCGCCGTCGAGCTGCGGAATCGGCCGCACGCTCACCCCGTCGGCGGTCAGCGGGAACATCACATAGGTCAGCCCGCGATGCCGCGCCTGGCGGGGGCGGTCAGGCCCGGAGGAGGCAGCCTGCGTAACCACGGAGGGCCCCGCGCCCGCCACCTCGGACGCAGCCTGGGGATCGCTGCGGAACAACCCGAAGGCCCAGTCCGCGAACGACGCTCGCGAACTCCAGGTCTTCTGCCCGTTGAGGATCCAGCCGCCGCTCGCGCGGCGCGCGGTGGAGCGGATGCCCGCCAGATCGCTGCCCGCCTCCGGTTCGGACCAGGCCTGCGCCCAGATATCGTCGGCTCGCGCCATGCGCGGCAGGATCCGCCGCAGCTGTTCGGGAGTCCCGTGTTCGAACAGCGTCGGCGCGAGCAGGAAGATGCCGTTCTGGCCGACCCGCCCCGGCGCGCCGGACGCGTAGTACTCCTCCTCGAACAACACCCATTCGAGCAGCGAAGCCTCCCGCCCGCCAAAGGATTCCGGCCACGAGACCACCGAGAGCCGCGCCTGCGCCAGGGTGCGCTCCCACTCCCGATGCGCCTGGAAGCCGGCCTCGGTATCCATCGACGGCAGCGGTGTCGCGGGTACGGTGGCGCGCAGGAACTCCCGTACCTCGAGCCGGAATCGCTCTGCGGCGGTGTCGAATTCGAGATCCATCTACGTCGCCCCGTCCGTGCGTGCGCTCGCCTTCATGGACCGGGCATCCATGCCGCCCAGCGAATCGGCGCCGACCTCGGCGTTATGGGCGTGCGCGAAGTGATGCAGACCGAATACCGAATCCATTCCGGCGCGCATACCCATCAGGTCCTCGCACTGGTTGACGGCCTTCTTGGTCAGCGCCAGCCCGAATTGCGGCATGGCCGAGATCTTCTCGGCCAGCGCCAGCGTCTCGGACTCCAGCTCCGCGCGCGGCACCACGCGATTGACCATGCCCCATTCGTAGGCCTGTGCCGCGGTGAAGCGATCGCCGGTGAACAGGATCTCCTTGGCGCGGCGGGGTCCGAGCACCCAGGGATGCGCGAAGTATTCGACGCCCGGAATGCCCATCCGCACCACGGGATCGGAGAAGAACGCATCCTCGGACGCGACGATCAGATCGCAGGTCCACGCCAGCATGAGCGCACCGGCGATGCAGGCGCCCTGGATCATCGCGATGGTCGGCTTGGGCATCTCGCGCCAGCGCCGGCACATGCCCAGATACACCTCGAGCTCGCGGGCGAAGCGCTGATCGCCGCCGGGGCGGTCCACATGGTCCCACCACAGCGCGGCCTTGTTCTCGTAGTGCACATGATGATCGCGGCCGGGGGTGCCGATATCGTGTCCGGCGCTGAAGTGTTTTCCGTTGCCCGCCAACACGATCACCGTGACCTCGGCATCCTCGACGGCCCGGGTGAACGCGGCGTCGAGCGCATAGGTCATCACCGAATTCTGCGCATTGCGATAGTCCGGCCGATTCATCGCGACGATCGCGATCGGTCCGCGCCGTTCGTAGGTGACGACCTCACCCTCATCGGGAATCGGATCGGTACTCACGAAATCTCCTCACGTAGTTGCCGTTTGAGCACTTTCCCGGCCGCGCTGTAGGGCAGTCGATCGCGGAATTCGACCCGGCGCGGGACCTTGAAGTTCGCCAGAGTGCCCTTGGCGTGGTCGATCACATCCTGTTCGGACAGCGCCGCACCGGGTTTGCGCACGACATAGGCCTTGCCGACCTCGCCCATCCGCTCGTCCGGCACGCCGATCACGGCCGACTCCGCGACGCCGTCGAGCCGGGCCAGGACCTGTTCCACCTCGGCCGGATACACATTGAATCCGCCGCTGATGTACATGTCCTTGAGTCGGTCGGTGATCGTCAGATAGCCACGCTCGTCGAGGATTCCGATATCGCCGGTATGCAGCCAGCCCTCGGCATCGATCGTCGTCGCGGTGTTCTCCGGATCGTCGAGATAACCCAGCATGGCATTCGGTCCACGCAGCAGGACCTCGCCATTGTCGCCGATCCGGAGTTCGAATCCGGCGATGGCCTCGCCGGAGGTGTTGGCGATGGTCCGCGGATCGTCGTCCGGTCGGCACATGGTGCCGAATCCGGCCGATTCCGACAGCCCGTAGGCGGTGACCACCACATCGAATTCCAGTTCCCCGCGCATCCTTTCGATCAGCACCACCGGCACCGTCGCCGCCCCGGTGACCGCGACCCGCAGGCTGCTCAGATCGAACTCAGTGCGGCGCGGATGGTCGAGAAGGGTCTGGTAGATCGTGGGTGGACCGGTCAGCACCGTGATCCGCTGATCCCGCACGATCCGCATCGTCTCGGGCACATCGAACCGCGCCTGCGGCACGATCGTGGCGCCGGTGACCAGGCACGCGAGAATGGCGGCCTTATAACCGAAGTTGTGAAAGAACGGCGGGATCACCAGATACCGGTCGCCGCTGCGCACTGTCGACCGCTCCGCCCAGGCCCGCACGACGCTCAGCGCCTGACGATGGGCGATCAGCGTGCCCTTGCTGCGCCCGGTGGTTCCGGAGGTGAACAGGATATCGGAAATATCCTCGGGCCCAACCGATTCCGCGCGGCGAACGATCTGTTCGGCCGGGACCGCCGCGGCGAGCTCGGCCAGCGTCGACCAGGCGAGGACCCCGTCCGGGGTGCCGGTGGCCGAGTCACCCGGAATGACGATGATCGTGTCGATCGCCAATTCGGGCGCGGCGGAACGCAATTCGGTCAGTCGATCCCTGCCCAGGAACGGCCCCACCACGAACAGCGCCTCGGCATGCACCCGTTCGAGCACATCGACGGCCTCCTCGGCGACATACCGGGTGTTCAGCGGCACCAGCGCGGCCCCCGCGTACTGCGCCCCGAGGGCGGCCACCACCCAGTGCCAGGTATTGGGCGCCCAGATGGCCACCCGGTCCCCGCGCTCGACGCCGCGCGCGATGAGCGCCCCGGCGGTCCGGCGGACCGCGTCGAGCAGCTGTGCCCAGCTCAGGCGGGTCTCGCCGTCGCTGATCGCGATCTCGTCGCGGAACTCGCGCGCCGCCTGGTGCAGGGCGAGCGGGGTGGTCTGGACCAGGGTCGTCACGGCCGTCCTCGATCGGTGAACAAGCAAGTGCTTGGTAGGTTACTCTACCGGAGTGAGTGTGATCCAGACCCCGGATTCGGCCACCGGCACCGATACCTCGGATGATGCCCGCTTCCGGGCCGAGGTTCGCGCATGGCTGGCCGAGAATCTGAACGGACGGTTCCGGGAACTGCGTGGCAGCGGCGGTCCGGGCCGCGAGCACGAGGCATTCGAGGAGCGGCTGGCATGGGATCGCCACCTCGCCGCGGCCGGGTGGACCTGCCTGGGCTGGCCGAAGCGCTACGGCGGCCGGGAGGCGACGCTGCGCCAGCAGGTGATCTTCCACGAGGAGTACGCCGCCGCCGATGCGCCGAGCCGGGTCTCGCATGTGGGCGAGGAGCTGTGCGCCCCCACGCTGCTGGCCTTCGGCACCGAGGAGCAGAAGCAGCGCTTCCTGCCCGGCATCCGGTCGGTCACCGAGCTGTGGTGCCAGGGCTATTCGGAGCCGGGCGCGGGTTCGGATCTGGCGGCGGTCACCACCTCGGCGCGGCTCGACGGCGACCAGTGGGTGCTCAACGGGCAGAAGATCTGGACCTCGCTGGCTCATCTGGCCGATTGGTGTTTCGTGTTGTGCCGCACCGAATCCGGGTCGAGCCGTCATCACGGGCTGTCGTATCTGCTCGTGCCGATGCGGCAGCCGGGTATCGAGGTACGCCCGATCGTGCAGCTCACCGGCACGGCCGAATTCAACGAGGTGTTCTTCGACAATGCCCGCACCGCGGCCGATCTGGTGGTCGGCGCGCCGGGCGACGGCTGGCGGGTGGCCATGGGCACCTTGACCTTCGAACGCGGCATCTCCACGGTCGGCCAGCAGATCCGTTTCGCCCGGGAGCTGGGGAATCTGGAGGCTGTCGCGAAAGATAATGGCGCCCTGGATGATCCGGTGCTCGCGGACCGCTTCGACCAGGCGTGGGTGGGGCTGCGGGTGTTGCGCGCGCATGCGCTGCGCACCCTGGAATCGGCGCATACGACCGTCGACGCGCGCACGGCCGCGGGACAGGCGTCGGTATCGAAGCTGTTGTGGGCCAACTGGCATCGCGGCCTGGGCGAACTCGCTATGGACGTGCTGGGCGCGCCCGGGCTGATCGCGCCGCCCGGCGACCTGACCGACTGGCAGCGGCTGTTCCTGTTCAGCCGCGCCGACACCATCTACGGCGGCTCGAACGAGGTGCAGCGCAACATCATCGCCGAACGCGTGCTGGGACTGCCGCGTGAGGCTCGATAGGAAGGACCATCCGTGACAGATCTCTCCATTGCGCCGCAACCGATTCCGGGCCACGGCCTGCTCACCGGCAAGGTCGCCGTGGTGACGGCCGCCGCGGGCACCGGCATCGGCTCGGCCACCGCCCGGCGCATGCTCGACGAGGGCGCCGATGTGGTGGTATCCGATTGGCACGAGCGGCGTATGAAGCAGACCGCCGAGGAGCTGGCCGCGGCCCATCCGCAGCGCCGGGTGGCGGCGGTGATCTGCGATGTGACCAGCTCGGAGCAGGTCGACGAGCTGGTGCGCGCGGCGGCCGAACGATTCGGCCGCATCGACATCATGGTCAACAACGCCGGATTGGGCGGGGAGACACCGGTTGTCGATATGACCGACGAGCAGTGGGATCGCGTTCTCGACATCACCCTCAACGGCACGTTCCGCTGTACCCGCGCGGCGCTGAACTACTTCCGCTCCGCCGGGCACGGCGGTGTGATCGTGAACAACGCCAGCGTGCTCGGCTGGCGCGCGCAGCACGGTCAGGCCCACTACGCGGCGGCCAAGGCCGGGGTCATGGCGCTGACCCGATGCAGCGCGGTGGAGGCCGCGGCGCTAGGGGTGCGCATCAACGCGGTGGCCCCGAGCATCGCGCGACATCCGTTCCTGGACAAGGTCTCTTCGGCCGATCTGCTGGACCGCCTCGCCGCCGACGAGGCCTTCGGGCGCGCGGCGCAGCCGTGGGAAGTGGCGGCCACCATCGCCATGCTCGCCAGCGAGTACACCTCGTATATGACCGGCGAGGTCGTTTCGGTGAGCAGCCAGCGCGCCTGAGGTCTCGCCTCGGCGTGGCGACTCGCGCCGGCGAAATTGGGTGGCGCCGACCACCCGGAGTTGTGCAATCCTGAGAATGGCCGGTTCCCGGATTTCGAAGGGACCACGACCCATGGGTCTGGACCGTCGTCAGGAAGATAACGAAGAGCTGGAACTCGAGCTGGTACGCGAGGTGGTACTGGCCCGTCGGCGCTTGGACAGCATCGTGCTCGCCGCGCTGACGTTCGGCGCGGAATTGCTCGATCACTCCTCGGAATGTGCCACCGCCATGCGCGCCACGCAGATCCTCGAGGAGCATGCCGTCGACGAGCACGATGTCGCGCGCGATCCGCGCGGCGCGCTGCGCGAGGATATGGCCCGCGACCGTGAGCGCGCGCAGCGCATCGGAATGGTCCGTGAGCCGGGCGGTCCCGAATCCGAGGGCGATCGCCGGCGGCGCAAGCAGTCCGCGCTGCTGCGTGAGGTCCGCGCCGATCTGCTGGAGGTGGTGCGCCGCTGCCGCTCGTTCAGCTTCGATCGCGTCGCGTTCGCCGACGGCATCGCCGAGGGGCTGTGCGCGGCCACCGACAAGCTGGTCATCGGCGCCGATATGGAGACCTATCGCGCCTGGCAGCGCGGCATGGTGCTCAAGATCAGCGAGGAGCCCATGCCGGGCGGCCCGCCGCGCGCCATGGCCACCGTCGACGCGGGCCCCGGCCGCGGCCCGCTGATCGTCGAATGGGATAGCTGCGAACGACGATTGGCGCTGGTCGCCCGGATGGCCCGGGCGGGGGTCTCCCCGGTGGTGATCTGCGATCGCCTGCTCGCCGATCTGTCGGTCTCCTCGCCGCTGCGCTATTCGGTGCGGTGAGTGCCGTGGACCAAGCAAATGCTTGGTTGTACGATGGGCGGGTGACCGCACCCGACACCTCCAAGTCCGCACGTCGCAACGAGCTGCTCGCCCTGGCGGCCGGTCTGTTCGCCGAGCGAGGGCTGCGCGCCACCACGGTCCGCGATATCGCCGATGCGGCCGGAATCCTATCCGGAAGTCTCTACCACCACTTCGATTCCAAGGAGTCGATGGTGGACGAGATCCTGCGCGGCTTCCTCGAGGATCTGTTCGGACGCTATCGCGAGATCGTGGCCTCGGGCCTGTCGGCCCGAGATACCTTGGAGGCGTTGGTGATTGCGTCCTACGAGTCGTTCGACCACTGGCATGCCGCGGTGTCGATCTATCAGGCCGAGGCCAAAAGACTCAGCGACACCGAGCGTTTCGGCTACATCGCGGAGTACAACCGCGAGTTCCGCGAGCTCTGGCACAACGTGCTCACCCGGGGCGTCGAGGACGGCAGCTTCCGTCCCGAACTCGATATCGAGCTGGCCTTCCGCTTCCTGCGCGACACGGTCTGGGTGGCCGTGCGCTGGTATCAGCCCGGCGGCCGCATCACCGTGGACAACCTCGCCAAGCAGTACCTGACCATTGTGCTCGACGGACTCACCGCCCAGGAGTCCAAGTCTCCCTAGGAGTTTCACCATGTCCGCACCGTCCACCCGCCGGTATGCCCCGCTGCGGGAGGCGTACGTGATCGATGCCGTGCGTACTCCCGTCGGCAAGCGTGGCGGGGCGCTGTCCGGTGTGCATCCGGCCGATCTGGGCGCGACCGCCCTGCGAGGTCTGCTGGCGCGCAACCCGATCGATCCTGGCCGGGTCGACGACGTGATCCTCGGCTGTGTCGACGCGATCGGGCCGCAGGCCGGAAACATCGCGCGCACAGCGTGGTTGGCGGCGGGATATCCGGAGGAGATTCCCGGCGTGACGGTTGACCGGCAGTGCGGCTCGAGTCAGCAGGCGATCAACTTCGGCGCGCAGGCCATCATGAGCGGCACCGCCGAGGTGATCGTCGCGGGCGGCGTGCAGAACATGAGCGCCATCCCGATCTCGGCGGCCATGCTGGCGGGTCGCGAATACGGCTTCGACTCACCGTTCGTCGGCGCGCAGGGCTGGGATCACCGCTACGGCACCGGCGAGGTCTCGCAGTTCCACGGCGCGACGCTGATCGCCGAGAAGTGGGGCATCAGCCGCGCGGATATGGAGCGTTGGGCGCTGCGCAGTCACGACCGCGCGCGACAGGCGATCGCGCAGGGCCGATTCGACGGTGAGATCGTGCCCGTCGGCGACTTCTGGATCGACCAGGGCCCGCGCGAGACCAGCCTCGAGAAGATGGCCGCCCTCACACCGCTCAGCGACGGCAGCCCGCTGACCGCCGCGGTGGCGAGCCAGATCTCCGACGGCGCGAGCGCGACGCTACTGGCCTCGCAGTGGGCGGTCGAGGAGTACGGGCTCACCCCGCGCGCCCGCATCCATCACGTCAGCGCCCGCGGTGCCGACCCGATCTACATGCTCTCCGCCCCCATCCCCGCCACTCGGTGGGCGCTCGAGCGGACCGGCCTGAGGATCGAGGATATGGACGTCATCGAGATCAACGAGGCCTTCGCCTCGGTGGTGCTGGCCTGGCTGAAGGAATCCGGGGCCGATCCGGAGAAGGTGAACGTCAACGGCGGCGCGATCGCCCTGGGGCATCCGCTCGGCGCGACGGGCGCGAAGCTGTTCGCCACCCTGCTCAACGAGCTGGAACGCGTCGACGGCCGCTACGGCCTGCTCACCATTTGCGAGGGCGGCGGCACCGCGAACGCCACCATCATCGAGCGCATGTCCTGAGCCGGGCCTCTACGATCGAGATGTGAAGGTTCTGGGTGCTTGCCCGCTGGACTGCCCCGATGCCTGCTCCTGGGTGGTGACCGTGGAGGACGGGGTGGCCGTCGGGCTGCGGGGAAACAAGGAGCATCCGGTCACCCGCGGGGCGCTGTGTGTGAAGGTGAATCGCTATCTCGAACAGGTCGGCGCGCCCGATCGGATCCGCTATCCGATGCGACGGGTCGGGCGTAAGGGCGAGGGCCGATTCGAGCGGATCACCTGGGACCAGGCGCTCGACGAGATCGCCGAACGTCTCGGCGGCATCGTCGACGAGTTCGGCGGCGAGGCGATCTGGCCGTTCCACGGCACCGGCAGCCTGGGCTATATCCAAGGGCTGGAAGGGCTTTCGGGCCGCCGGCTGTTCAATATGCTCGGCGCCTCGCTGCATGACGCCACGATCTGCTCGGTCGCGGGCACGGAGGGGCTGAAGTACACCCTCGGCACCGCGGGCGGTATGGATCCGGAGGATTTCGCGAAGTCGAAGCTGATCCTGCTGTGGGGCACCAATCCGCTCACCTCCGGCCATCATCTGTGGAAGTTCATCCAGGACAGCGGCGCCTATCTGGTGGCGATCGATCCGGTGCGCAGCCGCACGGCCGAGCGCTGCGACGAACATCTGGCCCCGCTGCCCGGCACGGACGCCGCGCTCGCTCTCGGATTGATGCATGTGATCGTGTCGATGGGCGCCCAGGACGACGAGTTCATCGCGCGCCATACCGTCGGCTGGCCCGAATTCCGCAGTCGCATAGCAGAATTCACCCCCGAGCGAACCGCGGAGATCACCGGGTTGGCGCGCGAGCAGATCCTGGCGCTCGGCGAGCGGATCGCCCGCACCCGGCCGACCGCCATCCGCGCCTCCCAGGGCATGCAGCGGCATGCGGGCGGCGGTATGGCGCTGCGCGTGCTCGCCTGCCTGCCGGGCGTGACCGGTGATTGGGCGATACCCGGTGGGGGACTGCACTATTCGACCAGCGGGCACTTCAAGCTGAATCTGCCCGACCTGATCCGGCTGGATCTGCTGCCGAATCCGGTGCGCACCCTGTCGATGACCCGGCTCGCCGAGGGGCTGCTCGAGGCCGACGAGCCGCCGGTCAAGGCGCTGTTCGTGATCGCGGCCAATCCGGTCGGCTCGAATCCGCAGCAGGGCAGGGTGATCGAGGGGCTGCGCCGCGAGGATCTGTTCACCGTTGTGCTGGAACACTTCCCGACCGATACCGTCGACTATGCCGATATCGTCCTGCCCGCGACGATGCAGCCCGAACATCTGGATGTGATCGCCGGATACGGCCACCTGTATCTGGTGTGGAACGAGCCCGCCGTCGAACCGCCCGGCGAATGCCTGTCCACCACGGAGACCTTCCGCCGCCTCGCGCATCGGCTGGGCCTGACCGAACCGTCGCTCTACGACTCCGACGAGGAGCTGGCCCGTCAGCTGCTGAAGGGCTATGACCTGGATCGCCTGCGCGCCGAGGGCTATCTCAAGGTCGAGCCCGGCCCGGTCCCCGCCGATAAGCTGGCATTCGTCTCCGACCGCGCCGCCGCGGCCGGACACGACGCCCTACCCGCGTACACCCCGCCCGGCGACCAGGGCGACGGTCTGATCCTCATCTCCGCGGCGTCGCACCACTTCCTGAACACCACCTTCGGCTCGAACCCCGAATTGCTCCGCCGCGCGGGGGAACCCACGGTGACGATCCATCCCGACGATGCCGCGGCCCGCGGAATCATCGACGGCACAAAGATTCTCGTCAGCAACGCCCGCGGCTCCTTCGAGGCGCTGGCCGAGATCTCCGACCGGGTCCGCCCGGGCGTCGCGGCGACCACCAAGGGCCGCTGGGCCAAACTCTCCGGCGGCGCCACCGTCAACGCCACCGTCGCCGAGCGCGACGCCGACTTCGCCGGCGGCGCGGTCTTCCACGACAATCGCGTCGAGATCGCGCCGCGCTGAGCTTTATTGAACGATCGGTCCAGATCTTATAGGCTGTCGTGGTGGGTAGGGCGAAGGAGTTCGATCCGGATGTCGTGTTGCGGGCGGCGATGGAGTTGTTCTGGCGCAAGGGGTATGAGGCCACTTCCGTGCAGGATCTGGTCGAGCATCTCGGGCTCGGGAAGGGCAGTCTCT
The DNA here is from genome assembly GCF_044454005.1 of Nocardia sp. NPDC051570. Classification (NCBI taxonomy): domain Bacteria; kingdom Bacillati; phylum Actinomycetota; class Actinomycetes; order Mycobacteriales; family Nocardiaceae; genus Nocardia; species Nocardia sp. NPDC051570. Next base: position 153,837 of record NZ_JBITDI010000009.1, read on the forward strand.
ACGGGGCCTTCGGCGGGAAGCGGGAGTTGTATCTGAAGGCGGTCGAGCGGTATGCCGAGGACGCTCGGCAGGGGATGCTCGATCGGCTGTCGGGGACGGACTCGCCGCTGGAGGGCGTGCGGGACTTCGTGCGGTGGTATGCGCGGGATTCCTTGGCGGACAGCGATCATAAGGGTTGTCTGCTGACGAATACCGCCGTCGAGCTGCCCGGGGATGATGCGGCGGTGCGGGTGGTCGCGGGTGGGCTCGACCTCTTGGAGACCATGCTGACCAGTGCGCTGTTGCGCGCCCGCGCGCAGGGGGAGTTGTCGGCCGATCGGGATCCGGCCGCGCTCGCACGATATCTGGTGACGGTGCTGCAGGGGATTCGCGTGGTCGGGAAGACCTCGCTGCGCGAACGTCTGCTCCAGGACGCCGTCGAACAGGCGCTCACTACTCTCGCCTGATTCCGCCGCCTTCGGTCGGCGGCTTTGCCGTGCCCACATTCTGGACCGTACGTTAAAGAAAGAAGGACATGAGCGTGATCGACGTTGCTACCGATGCCGAACTGGCGGCCAGCCTGGACGGCGATTTCGTCAGCGGATACGCCGACGTGAACGGCGTTCGCCTGCACCATGTCACGGGCGGCGCGGGTGAACCGCTGATCCTGCTGGGCGGGTGGCCGCAGACGTGGTGGCAGTTCCGCAAGGTGCTTCCGGCGCTCGCCCGGCACTTCCGGGTGACCGCCGTGGATCTGCGCGGCATGGGCGGATCGCAGAAACCGGAGAGCGGTTATGACAAGAAGACGATGGCCCGCGACATTCACGAACTGATCGGGCATCTCGGCCACGAATCGGCGTTCGTCGCGGGCCATGACATCGGCGCCTCGCTGGCCTATCACTTGGCGGCCAACTTCCCCCGGTCGGTGCGCCGACTGGTCACCATGGATCTCGGCGTCCCGGTCGAATCGTGGCTGCGCATCCCCATGCTCCCGGCCACCGACGAGCAGCAGGCGGCCCTGGTGCACGGCAAGGGTGGTTACCCCTGGTGGTTCGCCTTCAACCAGCTCTACGAACTGCCCGAACAGCTGCTCGCGGACCGCTTCCGGCTGGTCATCGACTGGCTCTACGGTCATATGCTGCGCGATCAGTCCTCGGTCGACGAGCAGGCGCGTCGCGTCTACGCCGCCGCCTACGACCGTCCGGACGCGATCCGGGCGGGCAACGGCTGGTATCGGACCATGCGCCAGGACATCGCGGACCTCGCGACCTATGCGCCGGTGACCTTGCCGATCCTCACCCTCGCCGGTGAGGAGTCCTATGCGCAATTGCGAGAACAGATGGCGGACAGGGGAACCGACGTGCAGGTCGTGGTGGTCGAGGGCAGCGGACACTACATTGCCGAGGAACGTCCGGCGGCCGTGGTCGACGCACTCGTTCGCTTCTGCACCCTCACCCGCGCGTGATGCTCTCCGCCTCTCCCCCATGGGGGAGAGGCGGACCGAGCTATCGCAGCGCCGCGATCGCGTCGATCCGCGCGATCGCGTCGGCGACGATGCGCTCGACGAGTTCGGCGACGGTCGGCAGATCCTCGATGATGCCGGTGACCTGTCCGGCCGCCAGCACCCCGGCCTGGGTATTGCCCTCGACCAGGCCCGCCCGCAGCAGCATGGGGGTGTTGGCGGCCATGACGACCTGAGACCAGGTGAGGTCCTTGGCCTTTCGCATCGCCAGGCCGTCGCGAACCATGGTGGACCATGTCATGCCGGTCATACCCTTGAAGCGGGCCGCATTGGCGACCGCGGCGGTCAGGCCGCGCCAGCGGCCCGAATGTTCCAGGCGGTCGACCAGATCCGTATTCAGCACGCGATGCGGCATGCCGTCCACCTTCAGCGAGACGACGGTGTCCTGCAGGCCGCGGCGCAGATACTCCTGCTTCACGGCGGCCGGGACCGTGCTCTCCCGGGTCAACAGGAACCGGGTGCCCATCGCGACCCCGGCCGCGCCGTAGGCCAGGGCGGCGGCGAGGCCGCGGCCGTCGAAGAAGCCGCCCGCCGCCACCACCGGAATATCGACCGCGTCCAGCACCGACGGCAGCAGCAGCGTGGTGGCCACCGGACCGGTATGCCCGCCGCCCTCGCCGCCCTGCACGATTACCGCATCAGCACCCCAGGACGCGACCTTCACCGCGTGCCGGGCCGCGCCGATCGACGGAATCACCACCACCCCAGCATCTTTGAGCCGGGCTATGAGCTCCAGCTTCGGTGCCAGCGCGAACGAGGCGACCCGCACCCGCTCCCGGATGAGCAGTTCGATGCGCTCGGGCGCATCGGTGGCATCGGCGCGGATGTTCACGCCGAACGGCTTATCGGTATTCGCCTTGGTCTTGGCGATGGCCGCCTCGAGCTCCGGATAGGTCATGGTGGCCGAGGCCAGAATGCCCAGCCCGCCCGCCTCGGCGGTGGCCGCGACCAGCCGGGGCCCGGCCACCCAGCCCATGCCGGTCTGCACGATCGGATGTTCGATGCCCACCAGTTCGGTGAGCGCGGTGCGCAGGGTCACGACGACACCTCCTTATCGCGAATCCCCTTGGGGTCCAGCACCGTCCGGATGATCCGCAGCTCCTCCTCGGTGGGCCACCGCGTGGTCTGCGCGGCCGCCAGCCCGGCGATCTCGAAGGAGGTGTTCTCGGCGACCTCGTCGGCGGTGACGCCCGGATGCAGTGACAGCGCCCGCAGCGTGTGATCCGGTCCGCCGAAGTCGAAGACGCCGAGATTGCTCACCACCCGGTGCAGATGATGGAAGCGATAGGCCGGATTCTCGGAATCGACCTTGTCGTAACCGATTCCGCTCACGATATCGACCCGCTCACAGAACACCCGCTTCCCGTGGCGCGGCACGAAGTAGCTGGTGGGATGGTTGATCGTATTACCCGGTGCGCCGCGCACGCCGAACATCTGGCGGGTGGGCCGCTGTAGCGTGCCGAACGCCGACAGATTCTGGTTGCCGTAGCGGTCGATCTGATTCGCGCCCATGACGACATGCCGCCGCCCGGAGGCGACCACATCGAAGACCTTCCCGAACGGAATCCAGCCCTCCGCAGGCGCTTTCGCGCCCAGTGCGGGAACCTCGGCCAGGTACAGCGCCTCGCCGTCGGACAGGACCAGATCCGGTTCGAAGGTCAGCCGGGCCAGCCGCGCCCCGAGGGTCGGGATCGGCGACATGGGGCTCGCCATGATTTCCCCAGCGCCCCGGAAGATCTCGGCGCAGGCGACCGCGCAGACCTCGGCGCGGGTCGCGGTGGTGGTGTCGGTCATTTCGCCTGCTCCTCGCCGAATTCGCGCACGGCCGTCTGGTATTCGGCCTCGGTGACGTCCAGATAGCGGGCCTTGAACGCGGCCCAGGTCTCGGGATCTCCGGCCGCGGACACATAGTGGCGCTGGAACCGTTCGTCGCGGCCGTAGCTGCCGGAGAAGGTGAAGTGCGCGCCGCCGGGCGCCTCGACCACACCGTCGACCATCATGCGATTGAGGAGAAGCGCCTGCGGTGCAACGGACTTCACCAGTTCTTCGGTCTCCACGAGTCGATCCACCGACAGATAGCGGCGCTCGGCGGCCAGGCAGAACAGATCGTCGAGATACGGATCGACACCGGTGTAGGCGGCGTTGCCGTGCTTATCGCCCAGATCCAGATGGACGAACGCGGCGTCCAAAGTCAGTGCGGGCATGGCGATCAGCGTCTCGGTCCGGCCGTCGGCGTCCGGATACGGCGACCGTACCGTGCGCAGCTCGCCCTCCCAGAAGTTCGGGACATCGGATCCCAGCCCGGCGCGGATCGGCAGGAACGGCAGCCGCGCGGCCGCGGCCTGCAGCCCGCATTTGACCATGCCCTCGTCCATCTCGCGCGCTATCAGCTCGCCCGCGGTCCGCGCGTTGGCGAACCACGGATCGTAGAAGGGCGCCGAATCCAGGGAGACGAATCCGTAATACGCCTTGCGTACCTTGCCCGCCGAGCACAGCAGCCCCAGATCCGCGCCGCCGTAGGTGACCACGGTCAGATCCGTGACCTCCGAACGCAGCAGCGCCCGCACCAGCGCCATCGGCTTGCGCCGCGACCCCCAGCCGCCGATGCCGATCGTCATACCGCTACGCAGCTCGCCGACGACCTCGTCGAGCGTCATTCGCTTGTCCCGCATGGTCACTTCCCCTCCCGCTTCGCCGCGAGATCGGTGTCGAATCGGGCCCGGATCTCATCCGCGACGCCCGCCAGATTCAGCTCGAAGGTGAAGCCCTGTTCGAATCGGTAGCTGCGGTGCACGTCCTGCACGTCGATCCCGTTCAGCGCCCGCTTGGCCGCCCGGATCACCCGCCCGTCCTTGGCGGCGATGTTCTTGGCCACTTCCAGTGCGGCCGAATCCAATTCGGCCCGCGGCACCACCTTGTACACCGAGCCGAAGTGGTGCAGCTGCTGTGCGCTCACGGTGCTCGCGGTATAGAACAGCGCTCGCATCAGATGCTGGGGCACCAGCCGCGCGAGATGTGTCGCGGCGCCGAGCGCTCCGCGCTCCACCTCGGGCAGGCCGAAGGTGGCGTCCTCGGCGGCGACGATCACATCGGCATTGCCCACCAGGCCGATGCCGCCGCCGAGGCAGAAGCCGTGCACCGCCGCGATCACCGGAACCTGACATTCGTAGACCGCCGAAAATGCCTCGTAACAACCATGATTGGCATCGATCAGCGCGCTGTGCCCCGAATCCCGTTGGATTTCCTTGATATCCACGCCCGCGTTGAAACCGCGGTGCTCCGCGCGCAGCACCACCACCTTGGTCTCCGGATCGCGCCCGGCCGCGCGGACCGCATCGGCCAGTGCGAACCAGCCGGCGGTGGGCAGGGCGTTGACCGGCGGGTAGTCGATCGTGACGACCTCGATGCCGGAGCTCTCGGTGTGACGGTAGATGCCCATCGCATGTCCATTCGTTGGCCAAACAAGCAAGTGCTTGGTAGGTTAGCATGGTGGCAATCGAAGTGGACCTCTCCGGAGCGGTCGTTCTGGTCACCGGCGGGGTGCGGGGCGTGGGGGCCGGAATCAGCCGGATCTTCCTCGATGCCGGGGCAGTGGTGGTCACCTGTGCGCGCCGCCCGGCGGACGCCCCGATCGAGAGTGCGGGCCACACCGCCGAATTCCTGCCCTGCGATATCCGCGACGGCGAGGCCGTCGATGCGCTGATCGATGCCGTGGTCGACCGGCATGGGCGGCTCGACCACGTGGTCAACAATGCGGGCGGCGCACCCTTCGCCCCCGCCGCCACCGCGAGCCGCAACTTCCACGCCAAGATCGTGGAACTCAATCTGCTCGCCCCGCTGCTGGTTTCGCAGGCGGCCAATCGTGTGATGCAGTCACAGTCCGGCGGCGGCTCGATCGTGATGATCTCGAGCGTCAGCGGCCACCGCCCCTCGCCCGGCACGGCCGCCTACGGCGCGGCCAAGGCCGGTCTGGACAACCTCGTGGCCTCGCTGGCCGTGGAATGGGCGCCGAGGGTGCGGGTGAATTCGATCGTCGTCGGCCTGGTGCACACCGAGCGCAGCCACCTGCACTACGGCGACGAGGCGGGCATCGCGGCCGTTGCCGACACCGTCCCGCTCGGTCGGCTCGCGACGCCCGAGGACATCGGCCGCGTCGCGGCATTCCTGGCCTCACCGCTGGCGGATTACATCAGCGGCGCCGCGCTGACGGTGCACGGCGGCGGCGAACGCCCGGCGTTCCTGACCGCGGCCACCGTCAACGATCCAGCAGCACAACGGAAATGAGAGCAGTGGATATGGCTGAGAAGATCTGCGCGGGCCGCACCGTCATCGTCACCGGCGCGGGCCGCGGCATCGGCCGCGCGCATGCGCTGGCCTTCGCCGCCGCCGGGGCCGATGTCGTGGTCAACGATGTGGGCGCGGAATTGGATGGGGCGGGCCGCAGCGGTTCGCCGGCCGCGCAGGTGGTCGAGGAGATCCTGGAACTGGGCGGCAACGCCGTGGTCAACGGCGACGATGTGGCCGACTGGGCCGGTGCGAAGCGGATGATCGGGCAGGCCGTGCACACCTTCGGACGCCTCGACGTGCTGGTCAACAACGCCGGGATCGTCCGGGACCGGATGCTGGTCAACCTCGGCGAGCAGGAGTGGGACGCGGTCGTGCGCGTGCACCTCAAGGGTCACTTCGCCACCATGCGGCATGCCGCCGAATACTGGCGCGGCGAGGCCAAGGCGGGCCGCGCGGTCGATGCCCGGATCATCAACACCAGCTCCGGCGCGGGCCTGCAGGGCAGCGTCGGGCAGGGCAACTACGCCGCCGCCAAGGCCGGGATCGCCGCGCTGACCCTCACGGCCGCCGCGGAATTCGCCCGCTACGGCATCACGGTCAACGCCATCGCCCCGGCCGCGCGCACCCGCATGACCGAGGCCGTATTCGCCGACATGATGGCCGAGCCCGAGGACGGCTTCGACGCCATGGCCCCCGAGAACGTCTCCCCGCTGGTGGTCTGGCTGGGCAGCGCCGATTCGGCCGGGGTGACCGGACGCATGTTCGAGGTCGAGGGCGGCAAGGTGGCAGTGGCCGACGGGTGGCGCCACGGCGTGCCCGTCGATCGCGGCGCCCGCTGGGATCCGGCCGAACTGGGTTCGGCGGTACGCGAGCTGATTGCCAAGGCGACCCCGCCCGAACCGGTCTACGGGGCCTGATCACCGGGTTCTCCGGATCGGCCGCACCCCTCGCGGCCCCCTCGGCACCCCTATGATCATCCGCTGCCAGTGCGAGCGATCCGAATGCCCGTCGGCACCGAATAACCTTGTGCGACCGGCGATAATGGAGAGCGATCCGGAACCGCGTCGATGCGCTCCGGCGCAGGCGGTCCGCTCGCCCTCGTTCGTCGTTCGCGGCTCGGTGCACGTCTTCGCCGTGTGATGTTCGCTGCGCGGTGAAAGTGGGTCAGCTCACATACTTGCTCTGCGCGGGCAAACAATTGGCAGTTATGATGATCGACATCCGTCAAAACTCTCGGGTGTAGGGCAGCCGGGAGAAGATCTGCGCTGTAGGTGGGATGAGGGGAAGGCTTGGCGCATGACCTTTGGTCGCATAGCGCGCGTGGTGGCAGCAGCCGGGATCGTGGCCGGTTGCGGCCTGCTCGGCCCCCTCACGGCACAGGCGCAGCCCAACGGCGGCTGCCCCCGCTGTGCGATCGGAGGCCCCGACAACGGCACTCCGCTGGCCATTCCGGGCCGCACCCGCTCCACCGATACCTCGACCAGGGCCCACGACCCCGCGGACGTCGCGGGGCAGACCGGTTCGGCGCAATCGAAGCCCGCGGCCGGTTTCGCGGGCCTGGCGGCCATCCTCGATCCCGGCTCGGCCGGTCTGCTCGGTAGCGGTTCGGCCGCACTCGGCTCCGCGGCGACCGGTTCTGCCGCGGTGGGTTCGGCGGCGGTCGGTTCGGCCGTCGGCGGAACCGGTTCCGCCGCAGTGGGTTCTGCGGATTCGACCACCGGTTCGGCGGTGCTCGGCGCGGGTTCGGCCGGAGTGGCCACCGGTTCGGGCGCGGTCGGATCGGCCGGTGGTGCAACGGGTTCCGCGCTCGCGGGCACCGGCTCGGCGACGGGTTCGGCGCTCACGATTCTGTTCGGCACCGGTTCGGCCACCCTGCTGGGCACGGGTTCGGCCACCGGATCCGCGCTGGCGACGCTGTTCGGCACCGGTTCGGCGGCGGTGGGTTCCGCGGGAGTCGGTTCGGCCGCGACCGGTTCGGCCGCGGTGGGTTCGGCGGCCGTCGGCTCGGCCGCGGTGCTCTCCCCGCTGCTCCTTCTGCTTCTGCTGCAACCGGTTCCGGTACCGCCCCCGGTCGTACCCGCGCCGCCGCTGGCCATTCCACCGGTGCCCGCACCGCCCGTGGTCCCGGCGCTGCCCGCGCTCGCGCCGCCGGTTCCGGCCCCCGTCGCCGCGCCCGTGCCGCCACCCCCGGCTCCGCCCGCACCGCCACCCCCACCGCCCCCGCCACCGCCGCCGGTGATCGCGCAGCCCGCCCCGGCCGTGCAGCCCACCTCGGCCAGCAGCCCGCTGCCGCCGATCAAGGTGTTGGCCGTCGCCGGTGGTCTCGCGGCAATGGCGTTGGCGGCGGCCGGATCCGGTGCGGTCAGCTTCCAGAGTGCCTCGGCCGCGCAGGCGCGGATCGACGCCGCCCGCGCGGAGTTCTTCGGGCCGAGGGCATAAGGGGGTGACGAGATGACCGAGAGCCGTGCGCAGAGCAGCCGTTCCTATCGTCGCGTCGCCGCGGCCGTCGACGCGGTCTGCGCGGTGGCCGCCGACTTCGACGCCACCACACTGGACGAAGTGGTGCAGGCGATTTCGGCCGAGCGCCGCCGCCCCATCGAGATCGCCAGCGCACATCTCGGCCCCGGCGTCTGCGGCCAGCGGCGCAGCTATCCGGAGCGGGACGTGATCGTGATCGCCTCGGCACTGCCCAGCCGTGAGCACACGCTCGCACACGAGTTGGGGCACATCATCTTCGACCATCCGGGTGAGCCCGCGGCCGAGGTCACCCTGGAGGCCAGCGACGATCTCATCGCGTACATGCTGAGCCAGCGCGCCCATCAGCAGATCTTCGATGACGGCGAGGACGACCAGTGTGAGTGGGAGGCAGAGACTTTCGCGAACATGTTGATGACGAGGCTGCGGGTGTTCAACAACCGGGGCGCAGGCGTCTCGGTCCTTCGATTCGATGAGGCGCTCGGGTGACCGAGGCGGGCCGGGAGGAGGCAGCGTGAAGGGGGACGCGGCATGACGTTCTGGTTGACTGCCCTACTGGTCTGGGTGGCGGCCGGTGCGCGCGTCGGACGCGTGCTGGTCAAGCCGGCCACGACCGCTCGGGTCGCGATCGTGGTGGCGGTCTCCGCCGTCGCGGTGGCGGCCACCCTGTCCATTCCCGAGGTCGGCGTCGCACTGGATCATCTGATGCCGCATGGGATTCGAGGTCAGGCGCTGGCCGATAAGGCGCAGGTCGCCGCGTGGCTGCTGTTCGTGGTGGCCACCTCGGTGGTGGCGGCCGCCGCGTGGCCGGTGGTCTCGCGCCGCAATCTGCGCCAGATCGGCGCGATGATCTACGCCGCCGGTCTGATCGTCGTGGCCGTCACGCTCGCCTGGTCGACGACGCTCGGCTGGGTCGCGGTACTGCTCGGCTGCGCGTTCATCGCGCTGACCGGTCTGCGCAATCTGGACTGGACCGCCCTGGGCCGCGGTATCGCGCTCTACACCTCCGGAACCATGCTGGTCGGCGTGCTCGCCGTGCTGTCGATGCGGCGGTTGATCATCGAGCAGGCCGCGGCGCGGCCGGGGGATCCGGGCTGGTTCTGGCCGGCCTGGCAGGCGGCCAGTCTGCTGATCGCGGTCGGCGCGGTGTGGATCGTGATCGAGCTGTGGGCGCGAGCCCGCCTGCTGCTGCGGCAGATTCGCGTCCTGCACCGGGTGATGACCAAACGCTTCCCGGAGGTGGTGGCGCACGATCAGACCGGTTCGGCCACCCAGCTCAAGGCCTCCGATCAGGTGGCGCAGATCATGGACGCCTTATATCTGCAGTCCGGCGGCGGTGTGGAGCTGGCGGCCGCCGGGCCGCCACCCGCCTCGGTCGGCGCGCGGGCCGACCGGGTCGCGCGCTGGGCGCGTAATCCCCTCGGCGATGCGATCGTGGACGCGCGCTGGATCGCCCCACCCGAGGGCCTGAGCCCGCGCGGATGGGTCCAGGCCATAGCCCGAGCGTTCGAGAACACGGACAGTAATCGGCCCACGGCCAGCCACCACAGTCGCTGACATCACAAGACGCCGGAGGTTCGCCCAACCGGCCGGTATGGAGTCGTAGGTCACATCCGGGCATGGAAGAGGACCGAAGCGGACACCACGCTTCGGTCCCATAGCCCTAAACAAACACAGTGCGGCTCCGAGTTGCCGCACTGTGTTGCCTTGGGGTACTTCCTATTCCGTGCCGTCCGGCGGAATCTCGGGCAGACCCTCGCTTGCTCGCAGCTTCTCGGCCATCGAGGTCAGCAGGTTCTGTGACTCTTCGGAGAGGTCGAACGCCCTACTCGACAGGCGACGCAGCCCATAGCCCTGCAGCTGCGACAGCAGCTCCAGGTCATGATCGATCTTGGCAGCATAGATGTCGTTGAAGAAGTAGTCCGGTTTGACCTTGAAGAACTTCGCCAGTGCCGCCACCGTCTCGTCGGACGGGTTTGTCCGTTGTCCCGACCGCAACTGCGAGAGGTACGGTTTGGAGATCGGATGCCCTGCTGCCGTCAACGCGGCAGCCACCTCCGCGTTGGTGTGCGGCTTACGCCCCGGGGGATGCACGGTTTCGAACAGCTTGTTCAGCCGCGCCGCGAAATCAGCCATTGTGAGCCGCCCAATTCCCTTCGCTGTACTAACAGTCGTTATCTCGGATACGTATCATTGATATTAGCGGCTAAGTAACTGAAAACCTACGCCTGATTCGTGATTTCCTTGAAGCTTCCAGGTGCCCGGTTCGGGAACGGAAGATAGACGGTACGTTTGCGGGCCACCGCACCGGTTGTTGGGAAGCGCTGGCGCAGAGCGGTTCTGGCCCGTCGCGAGCGTCTTGCGCGACGGGCTGCCGATAACCGTGAGATAGCTGACGTCTCATCTTCCCGTCTGTACCGTGTTTTGTGTGGCGTACGCCACGTTCTGCGGCTCTGGGGATGAACGTTCAACTTGGGCCGAAAAGGCCGGTGTCCTACAGTCGTTCGATGATCGTGCCGGTCGCAAGTGCGCCACCGGCGCACATGAGGACCATCGCGATCGAGGTATCCGACCGTTCGAGTTCGTGCAAAGCCGTTGTGATGAGCCGCGATCCGGTGCTCCCGACCGGATGTCCCAGGGCGATCGCGCCGCCGTTGACATTCACCCGGTCCAGATCGGGCTTGTGCACCGACGCCCACGACAGCGGCACCGCCGCGAATGCCTCATTGATCTCGAACCGGTCGATATCGGACATGCTCATCCCCGAGCGCTCCAGCAGCCGGGCGCATGCCTGAACGGGTCCGTCCAGGTGGAACTCCGGCTCCGAGCCGACCAGGCACTGCGTGACGATGCGCGCCCGCGGCGGCAGTCCGGCCCGGTCGGCCGCCTCGGAGTCCATCAGCAGGACCGCGGCCGCGCCGTCGGAGATCTGCGAGGAGGTGCCCGCGGTATGGATGCCACCCTCGAGTACCGGCTTCAGCTTGGCCAGCCCCTCCCGCGTGGTCTCGCGCAGGCCCTGGTCGCGGCCGACGTCGAGCGTCCCGCCGGTCGATTTGCCCTCTTTGTCCACCTGTGGCGCGTTGACGGTCAGCACCTCGCGATCGAACCTGCCCTCGGCCCACGCCTGGGCGGCCAGACGCTGTGAGCGAGCGCCGAATTCGTCGATATCGTCGCGGGTGATCCCGCGCCGCCTGGCGATTCGCTCGGCCGCCTCGAATTGGTTGGGCAGATCGATATCCCAGCTCGCGGGCCGCCGCGGTCCGGCGTTCTCGCCGACGTTCGCGCCGAGCGGCACATGGCTCATCGCCTCGACGCCGCAGGCGATGCCGACCTCGATCGCACCGGCCGCGATCAGCCCGGCGACCAGATGATTGGCCTGCTGCGCCGAACCGCACTGCGCGTCGATGGTGGTGGCGCCGACCTGCCAGGGCAGTCCGGAGTGCAGCCAGGCCGTGCGGGTGATGTTGTTGGACTGCTCCCCGGCCTGGGTCACGCAGCCGCCGATCACCTGCTCCACGAGGGCCGGGTCGAGATGGGCGCGCTCGAGGACACCGCGCTGGGCGGCCCCGAGGATCTCGGCGGCGTGCAGGCCGGCCAGCCAGCCGCCGCGCTTACCGATCGGGGTGCGCGCGGCCTCGACGATGACGGGGGTGCCCATGGTCCATCCTTTCGACCAAAAATGAAACAAGTTCTCTATGTACTGGGACTGCCTGAGACGGCTTCTTTACTAGTGATACCACCTATGTTGCAATGAAGGTAGAACGTGTTACAACACGCGTTCGGGTACGTGTTTCAGTTTGTCGAAGGAGACACCTGGTGGTACACACTCGCAGCGAGCCCAATCTTCCGGACGGGTTCGACGTCACCGATCCGACGCTGTGGGCGGAGCGGATTCCGGTAGAAGAGCTCGCCGAGCTGCGCCGCACCGCGCCCATCTGGTGGAGTCCCAAGTCGCCGGAGGTCGGCGGCTTCCGCGACGACGGCTTCTGGCTGGTCACCAAGCATGCGGACGTCAAGGAGGTCTCGCGGCGCGGCGATGTGTTCTCCAGCTTCGAGAACACCGCGATCCCGCGGTTCAATGACGACATCAAGCGCGAGAACATCGAGATGCAGCGCTTCGTAATGCTCAACAAGGACGCCCCCGAGCACACCAAACTGCGCAAGCTGATCGCGAAGGGTTTCACCCCGCGCGCGATCAACGGCCTGCGCGCGGAGCTGTCGGCGCGCGCCCGCTCGATCGTCGAGGCCGCCGCGGCCGCGGGCTCGGGGGATTTCGTCACCCAGATCGCCTGCGAGCTGCCGCTGCAGGCGATCGCGGAGCTGATCGGCATCCCACAGGAGGACCGGATGAAGGTCTTCCGCTGGTCCAACGAGATGACCGGCTACGACGATCCCGATATGGCCGACATCGACCCGCTGGCCTCGTCGATGGAGATCCTCGGCTACGCCTATCAGATGTCCGAGGCGCGCAAGGCTTCTCCGGCCCAGGACATCGTGACCGAACTGGTCAACGCCGATATCGACGGCGAGTCGCTGACCTCGGAGGAGTTCGGATTCTTCGTGATCCTGCTCGCGGTGGCGGGCAACGAGACCACCCGAAACGCCACCAGCCACGGCATGATCGCATTCCTGGAGAATCCGGACCAATGGGAGCTCTACAAGCGTGAGCGGCCGGCGACCGCGGTCGACGAGATCATTCGCTGGGCCACTCCGGTGAGCTCGTTCCAGCGCACCGCGCTCGAGGATGTCGAACTCGGTGGCGTACGGATCGCCAAGGGCCAGCGAGTGATCATGTCGTACCGCTCGGCCAACTTCGACGAGGACGTCTTCGAGAACCCGGGCAAATTCGACATTCTGCGCGATCCGAATCCGCATTTGTCATTCGGCGGCACCGGCGCGCACTTCTGCGTCGGGGCGAATCTGGCTCGCCTGCAGGTCGATTTGATCTTCAATGCCATCGCCGATCATCTGCCGGATATCACCAGGCTCGGTGATCCCCGGCGCCTGCATTCGGCCTGGCTGAACGGGATCAAGGAGTTCCCGGTGTCCTATCGGTGACCACCGGGTAGGCGTGGCGATGGGCGGGTACCGAATCGGTACCCGCCCATCGTCTTTCGCCTCAGGCCTTGGTCATCGTCGCCATCGCGCGGTCGGTCTCCCAGAACGCCCGCAGTGCCGCGATCCGGCCCGCCTCGTCGACCCGGTAGGTGAACACCCCCTCGGCGTCGATCACGCGTCCGCCCAGCCGAGTGCGGATGCGCCCGGTGAAGGCGACCTCGTTACCGCAGGCGAAGGAGTCCTCGAAGAGGAATTCGATGGATTCGGTCTGTGCGATGGCCCGATCCCAGAACGCCGCGATGGCCTCGCGCCCGCGGTGCCCGCGGCCCTCCGGATCGAAGACCGAGGGCCCGATAGGGTCCTCGACGATGCCGTCGGGCGCGAACAGGTCGAGCCATGCCTGCTTGTCACGGGCGCGCACCGCGGCTTGGGAAGCGCGGCCGGCCAGTCGTGCGGGATGATCGGTGGTGGTAGTCATGCGGCCTCGGATGAGTTTGCTGATGATTTTGCAAATGTGCTTGAATTCTGCACCAAGGTTGCTGCCGAATTCGAATTGTGCTTTCTCTCAATAGGTTCCGACTGAAACTACGGCCGTTCGCTGCCGACCACCCACATCGAGAAGTACTGCGAGCCACCGCCGTACGCGTGGCCGAACGCCTTGCGCGCATCGTCCACCTGATAGGCCCCGGCCCGGCCCATCACCTGTTTGGCGGCCTCGGCGAAGCGGATCAGGCCCGAAGCACCGATCGGATTGGAGCTCAGCACGCCGCCGGACGGATTGATCGGCAGCTTGCCGCCGATCTCGGTCTCCCCGGCGTCGGTGAGCTTCCAACCCTCGCCCTCGGGCATGAAGCCGAGGTTCTCGAGCCACATCGGCTCGAACCACGAGAAGGGAACATAGATCTCGGCGGCGTCGATCTCCTCGAGCGGATGGGTGATGCCCGCCTGGCGCCACAGCGCGGCGGCCGCATCGCGACCCGCCTGCGGGCTGACCTGATCGCGTCCGGCATAGGCGAGCGGTTCGGTGCGCATCGCGGTGCCGTGTACCCATGCGACCTTCCGGCCTGAGGATTCCACCGCCTTCGCCGCGGACTCGTCACCGAGCACGATCGCGCACGCGCCGTCGGAGGAGGGGCAGGTCTCATCGAAACGGATTGGGTCCCAGAGCATTTGGGAGGCCAACACCGATTCCATCGTGATATCGGCCTGCTGCAGATGGGCCAGCGGATTCTTGGCGCCGTTGCGGCGGTCCTTCACCGCGACCATCGCCCCGATATGCAGCGGCGCGTTGGCGCGGCGGATGTAGGCGCGCACATGCGGGGCGAAGTAACCGCCCGCCCCGGCGCCGACCGGTTTGGTGAATGGCACCGGATTCGACAGTGCCCACATGGCATTGGATTCCGACTGCTTCTCCCAGGCGACCGCGAGCACCCTGCCGTGCACTCCGGCCTGCACGTGATTGGCCGCGACCACGCCGGTCGAGCCGCCGACCGAACCCGCGGTATGCACTCGCAGCAGCGGTTTTCCGGTGGCGCCCAACGCATCTGCGAGGAACAGCTCGGGCATCATGGAGCCCTCGAACAGGTCCGGCGCCTTGCCGACCACGACCGCATCGATATCGGCCATCGTGAGCTCGGCATCGGCGAGCGCGCGATCGATTGCCTCCCTGACCATCCCGGCCATCGAGACATCGGATCGTTTCGTCACGTGATGGGTTTGTCCGGTGCCGAGCACCGCGGTGGGGTTGCTCATCGTGCCTCCAGAAATCCTTGATGGTCCCGGCGCGGCCGGGATCCTGCGGCGCTGTGGACTGTCATCGCGCCTCCAATGTGGCCACGAGGTTCTGCTGTAGCGCCGGGCCGCTCGCCGCGTGGGCGAGGGCACGCCGGGCGTTGCCGTTCATGATCTCGGTGGCGGCGAAGCCGATTCGCTCCAAGCCCGCGGCGAACATGGGGTTGCCCGCCAGCGGTCCGCCCGAGGGATTGATGCGGGTGCTCTCGCCCAGGCCGATGGCCCGCTTCAGGATCAGTTGTTCGTGACTGTACTGGGCGTGCAGCTCGGCGATATCGAAATCCGTTGCGCCGCTGCCGATAACGTCGCGCGCGGCCGCGGCGGCGGAGGTGGAGATGGTCAGATCGCGGGCGCCGAGCACCGGGGTGTCGATGCGGTGGGCGATGCCGGTCAGCCAGGCCGGATTCTCGCACAGTTCGCGGGCCCGGTCGCCCGCCGCGAGCACGATGGCCGCGGCGCCGTCGGTGATCGGGGCGATATCGTGCGCGCGCAGCGGATCGGCCACATATGGTGCGGCCAAGCGCTTTTCGAGGTCGGCGTCGTCGGTCGCGGTGACGGCGGCCAGATCGCGTTCGGTCCACGTCCCGGCGTCCAGCCCGGCGCGGGCCTGCAATCCGGCGATGGATACCGCGTCCGGCCACAGCGGTGCGACCAGATAGGGGTCGGTCTGCAGGGTGAGCACCTGGCGCAGCGTGCCCGCCGAGGGCTTGCCGAATCCGTACACCAGGGCCGTCCGCACCTGTCCGGAGCGGATCTTCACCCAGGCCTCGTACAGTGCCCAGGCCGCGTCCATCTCCACATGCGATTCGTTGATCGGCGGCACCGCGCCGATCGAGTCGATCGCCGAGATGAACGAAAAGGCCCGCCCAGCAAGGTAATCCGATGACCCCGAGCACCAGAAGTCGATATCGGAGACGCCGATGCCGAGCCGGTCCTTCAGCGCTCGGAAACAGGGGGCGAGCATCTCGACGCCGTTGGTGGTGCCGTAGGTCTCTCGCACATGCGGTGCGTGCGCGAAGCCCACCACCGCGATGTCGGTTACGTTGTCGCTCAAGGTCTTTCAGCGCCTCTCTAGAGGTGGTGCGCGAAGGTCTCGTATTCGGCGTCGGGCTCGCCGGTCGGTTCGAAGTGCGCGACGTTGTCCAGGCCGTCATAGGTCCATTCCGCGCGCGGCTTCCAGGCGGCCTTGACCCGCAGGCCCATGCGCACCTCGCTGGGTTCGCAGCCGAGCACCAGATGCAGGAACGGGATATCCGCGCCGTCGAGCAGGACGTAGGCGGCCACATACGGCGGCTTGATGCGCTGGCCCTGGAACGGCACGTTCACGATGCAGAACGTGGTGACGATGCCGGTATCGGCCAGATCGACGTAATCGTCGGTCGGCTCGCCGGTGCGCGGATCGGCCCCGCGCGGCGGGAAGTAGACCTTGCCGTCGGCGGCGCGGGCACCGAGCAGGCGGCCCTCGGCGATGGCCCGCAGGAATACCGTCTCCTGCGGGGCGGCGGTGTGCTTGTAGCGCAGGTCGATCGGCGTGACGATGCCGGTCACGGGCTCGCCGGGCTCGGATTCGGCCGGGGCCGTGGAGATTTCGCCGGGCTCGAAGCAGGCGATGTCACCGATGGCGCCGGTACGCTCGGCCGCCCAGCGGGCCCGCACACGCAGGCCGGTGTGGATATCGTCGGGGGAGGCCACATCGACCGCGTGCAGCAGGCCGGTATCGGCGCCGTCGAGCTTGATCAGCGCCCAGGCGAACGGGCGGTCGAAGGGCTGACCCGGCAACGAGTCTCGCACCCACGACCAGGTCTGCACCGTGCCGACGTCGGCGACGTCGACGAATTCGGTGAGCCGCGCGGAGGTCCCCGGATCGAATTCGGCCGGTGGCACGAGCACTCGGCCGTCCGAGCCGCGGACCCCGACGATGCGCCCGGCTCGCAGGCCGGTGAGGAACCGCCCGATGGTCGGCCCGACCGAGCGGGTGTAGTCGAACTTCATGCGCAGTTCTGCGGCGAGGATATCGGGAATTGTGCCGGTCATGGTGTTCCCCTGAGTCACGATATCGAGTAGAACAGGTTCTTATTCTGGTGGCAAGACTACGCCCCGGCGAGGAGAATGCCGGGGACTGGACGTTGGGAGACCGGTAATGCGATTCGGATTGCAGCTCGGCTATTGGGGCGCGCAGCCACCGGCGAACGCGCCGGAATTGGTGGCCGCCGCCGAGGAGATCGGGTTCGACGCGGTGTTCACCGCCGAATCCTGGGGTTCGGACGCGTTCACCCCGCTGGCCTGGTGGGGTGCGGCGACGTGGCGGGTGCGGTTGGGCACCTCGGTGGTGCAGATGTCGGCGCGCACACCCACCGCGACCGCGATGGCCGCGCTGACGCTGGACCATCTCAGCGCGGGACGGGCCGTACTCGGCCTGGGCGTCTCGGGTCCGCAGGTGGTCGAGGGCTGGTACGGGCAACCGTTCGCCAAGCCGTTGCAGCGGACGCGCGAATACGTCGATATCGTCCGGCAGGTGCTGGCCCGCGAGGACAAGGTCACCAGCGCGGGGCCGCACTATCCGCTGCCGTATCGAGGCGCGGGCGCGACCGGACTCGGTAAGCCGCTCAAGCCGATCACCCATCCGCGACGTGCCGATATCTCGATCTGGCTGGGTGCCGAGGGTCCGAAGAATGTCGCGCTGACCGCCGAGATCGCGGACGGCTGGCTGGCCATCTACTACACGCCGCGGCTGGCGGGCATGTACGACGAATGGCTCGACGAGGGCTTCGCCCGGCCGGGTGCCCGTCGTTCGCGGGAAGACTTCGAGATCGCCGCGAGCTGTCAGGTCGTCATCACCGACGACGCCCGCGGCGAGCTCGATCGAATGAAGCCGGTGCTGGCGCTCTATATCGGCGGCATGGGCGCGGAGGAACTGAACTTCCACGCTCAGGTGTATCGGCGGATGGGCTACGGCGGCGTGGTCGACGAGATCACCGGGCTGTTCCGGTCCGGCCGCAAGGCTGAGGCCGCGGCGGCGGTGCCGGATGAGCTGATTCTGGACACCACGATCATCGGCGACGAGGCGCAGGTCCGCTCCCAGCTTCGGGTCTGGGAGAAGGCGGGGGTCGGCATGCTGCTCGTATCCGCTCATTCGGCCGAACAGTTGCGCGGGCTCGCCCCCCTTGTTCATATGTAGAACGCGTTCTAGATTCGAGAGGTGACTTCGATGGAGCCGGCGCAGCAGCTGGGACTGTGGAATATCGCTGCCACTGCACCCGAACGGATCGCGGTCGTCGATCCCTCGGGGCGGGAGATCAGCTACGGAGATCTGGCCGGACAGGCCGATCGCATCGCAAGGGGGTTGCAGGCCAAGGGATTACGTCCCGGAGACGTACTGGTCTCGATGGTGCACAACTGCGTCGAGGCGCTGGCGGTGTACTTCGCGGCCTTCGAATCGGGGTTGTACATCGTCGCGGTGAACTGGCATCTGACCGCTCCGGAGATCGCCTACATCCTCGATAACAGCGAGGCCAAGGTGTTCATCGCCGACGAGCGCTTCGGCCAGGCCGCCCGGCTCGCCGCGGATGAGGCGAAAGTGCCTGTCGCGGACCGGTATTCGGTGGGATCGATCGAGGGCTTCCGTCCGCTGGCGGAGTTGGGAGCGGGGGAGACCGGCCGCCCGGACATCCGTACCACCGGCGCGCCGATGCTCTACACCTCCGGAACCACGGGGCGCCCCAAGGGAGTTCGGCGACAGCTCACCGGCGCGGATCCGGATGTCGTCGCGCAGGCGGCGACCGGCTACTTCGGCCTGTTCGGCCTGAAGCCGTTCGACGACCATGTGCATATCTGCGGTTCGCCGCTGTATCACACCGCGGTGCTGAACCATTCCGCCATCTCGATCCAGTTGGGGCACACGGTCGTTCTGATGGACAAGTGGGATCCGGAGGAGATGCTGCGGCTGATCGACAGGTACCGCGTGACCCACAGTCATGTGGTGCCTACCCAATTCCATCGGCTGCTGGCGCTGCCGGGGGAGGTGCGGGCGAAATACGACGTCTCGTCGCTGCGCTGCATGATCCACGGCGCCGCGCCGTGCCCGCAGGAGACCAAGCGCAGGATGCTCGAGTGGTGGGGCCCGGTCGTCACCGAGTACTACGCGGCGACCGAGGGTGGCGGCACGATGATCACCGGCGCGGAGTGGCTGCGCAAACCGGGTTCGGTCGGTAAGGCGTGGCCGTATTCGGTGGTCAAGGTGCTCGGCGACGACGGGCAGGAGTTGCCGCCCGGCGAGACAGGCCAGGTCTACATGAAGATGGGCGGCTCCAGCTTCGAGTATCACAAGGACAAGGCCAAGACCGACGACTCCCGCGTCGGTGACCTGTTCACCGTCGGCGATATCGGGCATATGGACTCCGACGGCTACCTGTTCCTGCACGACCGTCGCTCGGATCTGATCCTGTCCGGCGGGGTGAACATCTATCCGGCCGAGATCGAGGGCGAGCTGATCACCCATCCCAAGGTCGCCGATGTCGCGGTTTTCGGTATCCCGCACGCGGATTGGGGTCAGGAGGTCAAGGCGGTCGTGCAGCCGGCCCCCGGTGTCGAGGGCAGTGCGGAGCTCACCCGGGAGCTGCTGGAATTCGCCGCCTCGCGGCTGGCCAAGTACAAGCTGCCGCGCAGTATCGACTATCTGGCCGAGCTGCCGCGCGATCCGAACGGGAAGCTGTACAAGCGCAAGCTGCGTGAGCGGTATGTGACCGCATAGGGGTGGTAAACCCCTCGCCCGCCTGGCATGCCAGGCGGGCATTCGGCGTTCGGCGGCAAATGCTTTCGCCATTTCCGGGACGCGGGGATCTGTCAACGGTTATGTTTGTCTGTTGAGATTCGTAAACGGTGTGAATTGAGGCTTGTCAGCCATGAGAACGCGTTCTATTTTTGACCTGTGAGCTACAACATAGCGGACCTTGTCGAACACACCATCGACCTCATGCCCGACCGCGTCGCGCTGGCCGACGACACCCGCTCGGTCACCTACGCGCAGTTGGAGGACCGGGCCAACCGCCTCGCGCACTACCTGCAAGAACAGGGTGTGCGACCGGGTGACAAGGTCGGTCTGTACTCGCGCAACACCCTCGCGGCCGTCGAGGCCATCGTGGCGATCTTCAAAGCGCGCGCCGTGATGGTGAACATCAACTACCGATACGTCGAGAACGAGTTGCAATACATCTTCGACAATTCGGATATGGTCGCGCTGATTCACGAGCGTCGATACAGCGATCGAGTCGCCGGCGTGCGCCCGAACACGCCGAAACTGAAGACGGTCGTCGTCATCGACGACGGTACCGAGGATCGGTTCCCGACCGCAGCCGATTCGGCGGAATACGAAGGGGCGCTGGCCGCCTCGTCGGGCGTGCGGGACTTCGGCGATCGCTCACCCGACGACATCATCATGATCTACACCGGCGGCACCACGGGCATGCCCAAGGGTGTGATGTGGCGCCACGAGGACTGGTGGCGAGTCCTCGGCGGCGGAATCAACTTCTACAACGGCGAATTCATCTCCGATGAATGGGAACAGTCGAAGAAGGGCGCGGGCAATCAGCAGATGGTCCGCTATCCGATTCCGCCGATGATCCACGGCGGCTCGCTCACCGCGACGTTCCACAGCCTGTTCGACGGCGGTAAGGCGATCATGCTGCCGGAGTTCAGCGGGCACGGCGTGTGGCAGGCCATCGACCGGCACGGCGTGAACATGGTCTTCATCACCGGCGATGCGATGGCCCGGCCGATGCTCGACGCATTGAAGACGGGTAACTCGGAAACCGGTGAGCCGTACCAGCATTCGAGCCTGTGGTCCTTCGCCAGCAGCGCCGCGCTGTTCTCGCCCGCGCTCAAGGACGAGTTCATCGATCTGCTGCCGAATACGATGATCGTCGACTCCATCGGCGCCACCGAGACCGGCTTCGGCGGGCTGGCCGTGGCCACGAAGGGCGCCACACATACCGGCGGGCCGCGCGTGAAGATCGATGCCTCCACCGAGGTTCTCGACGACGACGGCAATCCGGTCGTGCCCGGCTCCGGTCAGGTCGGATTCCTCGCCCGCCGGGGCAACATTCCGGTCGGCTACTACAACGATCCCGTCAAGACGGCCGCGACCTTCAAGGAGTTCAACGGGATTCGATACTCCATCCCCGGCGACTACGCCCGCGTGGAGGAGGACGGGACGGTCACCATGCTCGGCCGGGGTTCGGTGAGCATCAACAGCGGCGGCGAGAAGATCTATCCGGAGGAGGTCGAGGCCGCGCTCAAGGGGCATCCGGATGTGTTCGACGCCTTGGTGATCGGCGTTCCGGACGAGCGCTGGGGTCATCACGTGGCAGCGGTGGTGCAGTGCCGCGGCGATAAGCGCCCCACCCTCGACGAGCTGCGTCCGGTGCTGACCAAGGAGATCTCGTCCTACAAGCTGCCGCGCAGCCTCTGGTACGTCGGCGAGATCAAGCGCTCCCCGGCGGGTAAGCCCGATTACAAGTGGGCCCACGCCCATGCCGAATCGCGTCCGGCCGACGAGGCCGCCCCCGCGCCCGCGACGAAGTGACGTTAGGTTCCAGCTGGTAGGACCCGTTGCGGGACATCAAGTTCGGACTGTTTCTTGTCGGTGCCCTATGCCATGGTGTGTGGCATGAGCAAGTCGGGCGGTTCCGCCGGCGCCGTGGACGAGGTGCTGGTGCGGTTCGAGGGGTACCGGCGGGAGCTGTGCGCTTACGCCTACCGGATGTTGGGGTCCTCGTTCGAGGCCGAGGATGCCGTGCAGGAGACGTTCACCCGGGCGTGGAAGGCCTACGACTCGTTCGAGGGCCGGGCCAGCGTGCGTTCCTGGTTGTACAAGATCGCCACGAACGTCTGCTTGGACATGCTGGACGGGCCGCAGCGCCGCGCCCGGCCGATGGATCTGTCCGGACCCTCCACCCCGGACAGTCCCATGCCCCCGCCGCAGCCGGACTACGTCTGGATCGAGCCGATCCCCAACGGCCTGGCCTTCGGCGCGGATCCGGCCGAGCACACCTCGACCAAGGATTCACTGCGCCTGGCGTTCGTGGCCGCGGTGCAGCATCTGCCCGCCACCCAACGCGCGATCCTGATCATGCGCGAGGTGCTGCGGTTCTCGGCCAACGAGACCGCCGACATGCTGATGATGTCGCCCGCCTCGGTGAACAGCGCCCTGCAGCGGGCGCGCGCCACGATGTCGAAGGTGCGCCCCAGCGAGTCGGGCGCCTACGACGAGCACGACGAGCGGCAGCGTGAACTCGTCGACGGCTTCGTGCGGGCCTTCGAGTCCTACGATATGGACGCGCTCACCACCCTGTTGAAACAGGATGTGGCGCTGTCCATGCCGCCGCTCGAGCTGTGGATCTCCGGTCCCGACAACGTGGCCGCGTTCATGCTGTCGGAGGGCCCGTCGGCCTGCCGCGGCTCGCGCCTGATTCCACTGGATGGCGCCAACGGTCTGCCCGCCTTCGGCCAGTACAAGCCCTCCGCGGTGCCGGGTGTCTTCACGCCCTGGTCGATCACCGTGCTGGAATTCGACGGCGACAAGATCAGCGGCCTGAACTTCTTCCTCGACGCCGAGCGCCTGTTCCCGCTGTTCGGTCTGCCGCCGGAACTACGGGCCTAACGGGCCATCCAGAAGGGTTCCCAGTGATGCCCGTCCGGATCGCGGAAGGCCCGCCCATACATGCCTACAGCGGCCTCCTGAGAACGCTTGTCCTCGTTGACCAGTTCGTCGCCGCCCGCCCGCACGGCCGCCGCGGTGAGCTCGTCGACCTCCCGCGCGCTGCCCAGCGCCAGCGCGTAGATCGACCCGGTGCCAGCGGCGGTATCGGCGATCGGCCGCTCGGTGAAGGTCGAGAAGAACCCCTTCACCAGCAGCATCACGCAGATATTGTCATCCACCACCACACACGCCGCGTTCTCGTCGGTGAACGCCGGATTCACCTTCCACCCCAACGCCTCGTAGAAGCCCGTGGACCGCTCCAGATCGTCGACGGGAAGATTCACGAAGATCATCCTGCTGGCCATGCCCGATCCTCTCGACTGCGCAGTCGCGTACAGGTACGCCGATACCGACGAACTGGGCGGCCCAAACTCATCGGCCGCCTACGTCAAGAGGAGGGAGGCGTGTGCGCGAGGACGGAAACGAGGCGTGCGGCGATCTCGGCCACTTCGCGCAATTCCCCCTTGGCTACCTCGATCATCAAGTCGTAGGCCAGATCTTCGTCCAGAGTGTCGACGTCGATTCCATTGCGTGCCAGGAACACGATCGCTGCGGCGATCGCCAGCCGCTTGTTCCCGTCGATGAGAGGGTGGTTGCTCGCAATCGAATGCAGTAGCGCGGCAGCCTTCTCCCAGATCGTCGGATAGGCATCCATGCCGAAGACCGTTGCCTGCGGGCGTGCTGCAGCCGACGCGAGTAGGCCCGGATCGCGTAAAACGACATTGCCCACGGCATCGATGGCTATGACCCGCAGGTCTGTGACGGTCAGGTAGTACACCGCCGGTTCCGTCATTCGGCAAGCCGATCGAGCAGCGAGCGGTGCCTTTCGCTGAATCTCTTCGAGAGCGCTCGAACCTCGCTGTCGGCGGTCTCAGCCATCTCCTCCGGCACCACCGCCGCTACCCTGCGACCGTGGCGCGTCAGATGGACTATCGTGCCGGCCTCGGCCGCAGCGATCACCTCGGCCAGTCTTTCTCTGGCTTCGCTCACCGGTACTTCCCAGTACTCAGGCCTCGATGCTGCAGTCATGGAAGAACTGTACATCTGATCTGAGAAACTGTACAAAACTGCATTCAGGCGGCGATCGGCCCAAGGGTGGACTATCCGGCCAGTAGGGCGCCCAGGGCGCGCAGATGGTCGGTGGCACCACCCAACGCGAATTCGCTGTGCTTCGCCGCGGTGAAGTAGTTGTGGACGATGTGGTCTCGGTCGATGCCTACGCCGCCGTGGATGTGGACGACCGAGTGGGCGAGGTGGTGGCCCGCCTCGGCCGCCCAGAACTTGGCGGTGTGGATCTCCTGGGCCGCGGTCAGGCCCTCCGAGAGCCGCCACGCGGCCTGGGTGACGGCCAGGCGTAGGCCCTGCAGGTCGATGTAGCCGTCGGCCAGGCGCTGGGCGACGGCCTGGAAGCCGCCGATCTTACGGCCGAATTGCTCACGCTCGCGGGCATATTCGGCGACCAGGTCGAGGGCGCGTTCCAGGGTGCCGAGCTGCTGGGCCGCCAGGCCGAGCCAGCCGCGTTCGAGCAGCCAGTTCAGGATTTCGCCGCCCGATTCGATCGTGCCCACCAATTCCGCCGGGGTGCGATCGAATTCGAGTTCGGCGTCGGGGGAGCGGTCCACCACCTGCTGGGCCGAGATCCGCACGCTGGGGTCGGCCGGATCGACAAGGAATACCGCGGGTACTCCGGATGTCCTGGCGGGCACCAGGATTCGCTCGGCCAGACCGGCGAACGGCACGGTCGTCTTGGCCCCGGTCAGCGTCCAGCCCGTGCCGTCGTCGGTGGCGGTCGTGACGGGATGGGCGGGCTCCCAGTTGCGCTCCTCCGCCAGCGCCACGGTCAGAATCGTCTCGCCCGCACCGGCTTTCGCGGCCAGCTCGCGCTGCGCCACGGAGCCGAATCGGGCCAATGCGCCCGCGCCCAGCACAACGGACCACAGATACGGCACCGCCGCGACGGCCTTACCCAGCTCGCGCAGCACCGCGGTCTGTTCCAGCGGGCCCAGCTCGCTGCCACCGACCGCCTCCGGAAGCGTCGCCGCCAGCACGCCGGTCTCGGCCAGCGACCGCCACAGCGATTCGTCGAAGCGGACCTCGGCGCGGTCCAGCTCGCGCAGCCGGTCGGCGGTGACCAGTTTCTCGCAGACCTCGCCGGTCAGGCGGGCCAGATCCTGTTGCGCCTCGGTGGGAGTGAAATCCATGGTGACTAACCAGCTTTCGAATCAGCGCGCGGCGGCGGGTTGCTTCAGGGCGGTCATGGCGATGATGTCGCGCTGCACCTCGTTGGTGCCCCCGCCGAAGGTGAGGATCAGACAGGCGCGATGCATGCGCTCGAGCCGTCCGCGCAGCGCCGCACCCGGCGAATCCTGCCTCAGATACGCCTGCGGGCCCAGCACCTCCATCAGCGATCGGTATGCCTCCGTGGCCAATTCGGTGCCGAGCACCTTGCAGGTGGAGGCGTCCCAGGGCCGCGGCGCTCCGTCGCCGCCCGCATCGGCGCGCGCGGCGATCTCCCAGTTGAGCAGCTTCAGGTATTCGACCTTGGCGTGCACGCGGGCCAGATTGATCCGCACCCATTCACTGTCGATCACCCGGGAACCGGTGGAGTCCTCGTTGTTTCGCGCCCAGTCCAGGGTCTGGGCCAGCGCCAGTTGCAGCGGCGCGGCCGAGGTGAGCGCCACCCGTTCATGATTGAGCTGATTGGTGACCAGCGACCAGCCGCCGTTCTCCGGCCCGACCATGGCCGAGGCTGGCACTCGCACGTCCTGATAATAGGTCGCGCTGGTGTCCGGTCCGGCCATCGTGTGCACCGGGGTCCAGGAGAAGCCCTCGGCCGTGGTCGGCACGATGAACATGCTGATGCCCTTGTGCTTGCGGACATTCGGATCGGTGCGCGCGGCCAACCAGATGTAGTCGGCGTATTGGATGAGGCTGGTCCACATCTTCTGTCCGTTGATGATCCAGTCGTCGCCGTCGCGCACCGCGGTGGTGCGCAGCGAGGCCAGATCGGTGCCCGCACCCGGTTCGGAATAGCCGATGGCGAAGTGCAGCTCCCCGGCGGCGATCTTGGGCAGGACGAACCGCTTCTGCTCCTCGGTGCCGTAGTGCATGATCGTCGGCGCCACCGAATTGATGGTCAGGAACGGCACCGGCGCACCGGCGACCGCGGCCTCGTCGGTGAAGATCAGCTGATCCAGCATCGGCCGATCCTGCCCGCCGTATTCGGTCGGCCACCCCAGCGCGAGCCACCCGGCACGGCCCATCTCCCGCACGACATCGCGGTAGACCGTGCCGTGGCCGTATTCGCCGGTCTGCGCGCTCAGTGCCGCACGCCGCTCGGGGGTGATCAGCTCGGCGAAGTACTCACGCAGCTCGGCCCGCAGCCGCTCCTGCTGCGAGTTAAAGGCAATCCGCATCGCGCGCTCCTGTGTCTTTGGCGTCGCCTCCGGCGCCGCGGGTTCGCGGCCCCTGAGGCTCGTGTTTCAGCGCCCGGCGCTTGCTCCTTCGTCGCATCGCGCCGGGCGCTGAAACACGAGCCGGGCCGCGAACCTTTTCCGGTTAGGCGATCATTGCATAGTGGGTGGAACATGTTCCAGTATGAGGGGTGGATCCGGTTGTTTCGGCCGCGGCGACCGGTGCTGGCTTGTTAGTCTCGCGATATCTGCGGCGAAGGAGTCATCTATGAAGCTCAGTGTGGATTTCGATCAGTGTGAGGCGAACGGGATCTGTGTTGGAATCGCCCCGGACGTCTTTGAACTCGACGATGAGGATCAGCTGCACCTCGGGCTGACCGAGGTGCCCTCCGACCGGGTCGACGATGTGGCGACCGCGGTCGCGCAGTGTCCGAAGGCCGCGTTGCGGCTGGCGTGAATCGGCCCTTGCCAGTGAACTGGAACACGTTCTAGAGTCGCGGCGTGGGAGACAACGAACTGAGTCTGTCCGGTCGAGTGGCGATTGTGACCGGAGCCGGGGCCGGGCTGGGGCGGGCCGAGGCGCTCGCGCTCGCCCGTGCCGGGGCCGCGGTGGTGGTCAACGATCTGGCCGAGAGCGAGGCGGTCGCGGCGACGCTGGCCGAGATCCGGGCCCTCGGCGCGAAGGCGGAATTCGTCGGCGGTTCGGTGGCCGAACGGACCACGGCCGATGCGCTCATCCGCACCGCGGACGAGGCGTTCGGCGGCGTCGACATCGTCGTCAACAATGCCGGAATCGTCCGGGACAGAATGTTTTTCAACATGTCCGATGAGGAGTGGGACGCGGTCATCGCGGTCCACCTGCGCGGGCATTTCCTGCTCTCCCGCAATGCCGGGGCCTACTGGCGCGGTAAGTCCAAACAGGCCGGCGGCCCGGTGTACGGGCGGCTGATCAACACCTCCTCCGAGGCGGGTCTGCTGGGTCCGGAGGGGCAGGCGAACTACGCGGCCGCGAAGGCGGGCATCACCGCGCTGACGCTGTCGGCCTCGCGCGCCCTGGCCCGGTATGGCGTGCGCGCCAACGCGATCTGCCCCCGGGCACGCACCGCGATGACGGAGCAGGTGTTCGCCGACGCGCCCGCGGACGGTCCGGATCCGCTGTCGCCCGATCATGTCGCGCGCCTGGTCGCCTATCTGTCCGGACCGGCCGCCGATGCGATCTCGGGTCAGGTGTTCGTCGTCTACGGACCGATGGTCGCGCTCATGGCCGCGCCCGAGGTCGAACGGCGCTTCGACGCCGACGGCGCGGAATGGACACCGGCCGGCCTGGCCGACACGCTCGGAAATCATTTCGCGCAGCGGCCTTCCGGGCGTACGTTTTCCGCGTCATCACTGCTCGATCTCGGCTGAGTCGCGACGCGTGCCTACCGACCGCGACAATCTGTTGATCGGTGGTCCGGTAGTTGGTAGACATGGGGGTCGGTTGTGCTCTGCCTCACAAAGGCGATTCATATCTGCTATGAACACGTTCCAGCTTCCAGTGCATGTCTGGAAGAAAATTGCAGTTCAAAACCGGTCAATGTGTGAACCTGAGTACCAGTAACGTGTTCTAATCTTCGGGACGGGCGGGGCTGCTGAGGCTCGCCGTCGCAGGCTGTACCGTAAGGCAGGGCAAGGAGGAATCGCGTATGAACGAGGTTCTTGCCGTGCCGCTACGGGCGGTCGGCGGGTTCTTCGAACTCACCGCCGCCGTGGCCAGAGCCACTGTGCGGCCCCCGTTTCAACGACGCGAATTCGTCGACCAGGCCTGGTTCGTCGCCCGCGTATCCATCATTCCGACTCTGCTGGTGGCCATTCCGTTCACCGTGCTGGTGAGCTTCACGCTCAACATCCTGTTGCGTGAGATCGGCGCGGCCGATCTGTCCGGCGCCGGTGCGGCTTTCGGCGCGGTGACCCAGGTCGGCCCGATCGTGACGGTTCTGATCGTCGCCGGTGCGGGGGCGACCGCCATCTGCGCGGATCTCGGCGCCCGGGCCATTCGCGAGGAGATCGACGCGATGCGGGTGCTCGGCATCGATCCGGTGCATCGGCTGGTGGTGCCGCGCGTGCTGGCCTCGATGTTCGTCGCGGCGCTGCTCAACGGTCTGGTCTGCACGATCGGTATCGTCGGCGGCTTCTTGTTCTCGGTATTTCTGCAGGGTGTCAATCCCGGATCGTTCGTCAATGGCATCACGCTGCTGACTCATTTGCCGGAATTGGTCATCTCCGAGGTCAAGGCCACGCTGTTCGGCCTGGTGGCCGGATTGACGGCCTGCTATCTGGGCCTGAACGTCCGGGGCGGGCCCAAGAGCGTCGGCGATGCGGTCAATCAGACGGTGGTGTTCTCCTTCATGGCCCTGTTTGTGGTCAATGTCGTGGTCACCGCCGTTGGGATCAAGTTCACGGCTCGGTGACGGTATGGCGTTCGTGATCGAATCCCGGTTCCCGCGTACTGTTCGACGGGTGCGCCGGATGTCCGACTCGCTCGACAATGTCGGAAGACATGCCCTGTTCTACGCACAGTCACTGGCCTCGGTGCCGCGTGCGCTGACCCATTACCGCACGGAGACGATCCGGCTGATCGCGGAGATCAGCATGGGCACCGGCGCGCTGGCGGTGATCGGCGGCACGGTGGTGATCGTCGGATTCCTGACCCTGTTCGCGGGCGGCACGATCGCCGTCCAGGGCTACAGCTCGCTCGGCAATATCGGCGTCGAGGCGCTGACCGGCTTCTTCGCCGCCTTCATCAATGTGCGCATCGCCGCACCGGTGATCTCCGGTATCGGCCTGGCCGCCACCATCGGCGCGGGCTCGACCGCGCAACTGGGCGCGATGCGGGTGGCCGAGGAGATCGACGCGCTGGAATCGATGGCGATCCGGCCGGTGCCGTTCCTGGTCGGCACGCGGGTGCTGGCCGGCATGATCGCGATCGTGCCGCTGTACGCGCTGGCGGTGATCGCCTCGTTCATCGCCAGCCGGTTCGCGACCGTGGTGATCTACGGGCAGTCGGCCGGTGTGTACGACCACTACTTCTCGACGTTCCTGATCCCCAGTGACATTCTCTGGTCGTTCGTCCAGGCGATCTTCATGGCCCTGGCGGTCATGATGATCCATACCTACTACGGCTACCACGCCTCCGGCGGTCCCGTCGGCGTCGGCGTGGCGGTGGGCAACGCGGTGCGCGCCTCACTGGTCGCGGTGGTGACCGTGACCCTGCTGGTCTCGCTGGCCATCTACGGCACCACCGGCAATTTCCATCTCTCCGGGTAGGCGGTATGGCGGCAAACACACTGGTCGAAAAGGATGGCGCCGGAAAGATTTTCGGCGCGGGGTGGGGCGTCAAACTGGCCGGGCTGGCGATGGTGCTGAGTCTGGCGGCCGTCGTGGCGGTCGCGCTGACGATGTTCGCCGGCGGCTTCACCTCGACCGAGACCGTGTATATCGACGCCCAGCGGGCCGGATTGGTCCTCGATCCCGACGCCAAGGTGAAACTGCGCGGCGTGGAAATCGGCCGGGTGAAGGCGATTTCGTACACCGGCGACAATGCCCGCCTGAAACTGGCGATCGACCCCGACCAGATGAAGATGCTGCCCGCCAACGTCGGCGTCGATATCAGCTCCACGACGGTATTCGGCGCGAAGTACGTGAATTTCGTTGTGCCGCAGCATCCGTCGTCGAAGCAATTGACCCCCGGCGTGACGGTGAACGCGCAATCGGTGACCGTCGAGTTCAATACGCTGTTCCAGCATCTGTCCGATGTGCTGTCGAAGGTCGCGCCCGAGAAGCTGAATGCCACCCTCACCGCATTGGGCACCGCGCTGCAGGGCCGCGGCGACAAGTTCGGCCGACTGCTCGCCGATTCGGATCAGTATCTGCGAGATATCAATCCGAGCCTGCCGGATCTGCAACGCGATCTGCAAACCTCGGTGGGGGTGACCAATCTGTATGCCGATACCGTGCCGGATCTGTTG
Organism: Nocardia sp. NPDC051570; assembly: GCF_044454005.1. Lineage (NCBI taxonomy): Bacteria > Bacillati > Actinomycetota > Actinomycetes > Mycobacteriales > Nocardiaceae > Nocardia > Nocardia sp. NPDC051570. Next base: position 184,125 of record NZ_JBITDI010000009.1, read on the forward strand.
CGTACCACCGACAATGCGGCGGTGACGAGTGGAACGATCGTCGATCATCAGGGCGATCTGGACGCGATGCTGCTGAACCTGATCGGCCTCGCCGATACCGCCGGGGGAGTGCTGCGCGACAACGAACAGCAGATCGTGACCGCCCTGGATCTGTTGCGGCCCACGGCAACCCTGCTCAACGAGTACAGCCCCGCGCTGTACTGCCTGATCGTCGGCGCCGCCGACGCGCTGCCGGTCGGTAACCGGGTCTTCGGCGGCGACGGACCGTACGTGAAGCTGAACGCGAGTTTCATGCCCGGCGGCACCCCGTATCACTATCCCGAGGATCTACCGAAGGTGAATGCCACCGGCGGACCGCACTGCGAGGGCATCCTCGATCGGGTGCCGGGCAGCCACGCCGACTACCTCGTGACCGACACCTCCCAGGGCGAGGTGTGGCAGCCGACGACGGACACCCATCTCAACGGGCCCAGGGTGTTCCAGCTGTTGTTCGCCGGATTACCGGGGGTGCCCAACCCATGAGGATCAAGGTGCATGCCAGCACGGTGAAGCTGGCGATCTTCACGCTGGTGATGGTGCTGGTGCTCGCCGGACTGGGCGTGGTGTTCAGCCAGATGCGCTTCGCCCGGGAGAACGGATATCACGCGATCTTCACCAGTTCCTCGGGGATGTTGCCGGGGTCGAAGGTGCGCATCGCGGGCGTGCCGGTGGGCACGGTGCAGCGGGTGTACGTCGGCGAGGACCATCTGGCGCATGTCGATTTCGCCGTCGACCGGCAGTACCGGATCTACGCCAGCACGCAGGCGACGATTCGGTACGAGAATCTGGTCGGCGATCGGTACCTCGAGCTGATGGACGGGCCCGGCGCCGCGCAGGCGCTGTCCAACGGTGCCACCATCGGGGTCGACCGGACCAAACCGGCCCTGGATCTGGATCTGTTGCTCGGCGGTTTCAAGCCGCTGCTGCGTGGATTGGATCCCACTCAGGTCAACGATCTGACCAGCGCGCTGCTGCAGGTGTTCCAGGGGCAGGGCGGCACGCTGGTGGCGCTGCTGAACAGCTCCGGATCGTTCACCAGGACGCTGGCCGATCGAGATGCCTTGATCGGCAGCGTGATCGAGAACCTGAAGACGGTGCTGTCCACCATCGATGATCGCAACAAGGAGTTCACCACCACGCTGGACGAATTGCAGCGGCTGGTGAGCGGCCTGGCCGCGGACAAGGATCCGATCGGCGCCGCCCTGCCCCGATTGGCCGGGGCCACCGGCGATCTCACCGATCTGCTCACCCAGGCCCGCCCGGACCTGAAGCAGACCTTCGATCAGCTGGGTCGGCTGTCGGCCAATCTCGACGGTCAGTCCGACGATGTGCAGTACGTCCTGTCGAAACTGCCCGACACCTACAAGAAGCTGATCCGGATCGGTTCCTACGGCTCGTTCCTGAACATGTACATCTGCGGGACCAACTTCCTCGTCGACGGCCCCAACGGGCAGCCGTTGCATGTGAACATGCCGGGCATGCAGGTGACCGGAAGGTGTTCGAACAAATGAACGGAAACCGCATCTCGCTGACCAATGTCGGCGTCGTCGGCCTCGTGCTCGCGGTGGCGATCGCGCTGTCGGCCCTGCAGTTCGACCGGCTGCCGTTCATCCGTTCCGGCGCCGAATTCAGCGCCTACTTCGCCGACGCGGGCGGCCTGATGCCCGGGGATCAGGTCCAGGTGGCCGGGGTGCGCTCGGGTCGGGTCGAACAGGTGCGCCTCGACGGGGCCAAGGTCAAGGTGTTGTTCAGCCTGGACGAGGCGATCGTGCTGGGGCGCAAGACCTCCGCGGCGATCAAGACCAATACCGTGCTGGGCCGCAAGTCCCTGGCGGTGACGCCCTCCGGCGACGGCGTCCTGCACGGTGATGAGCCGATTCCCTTGGAGCGCACCACCTCTCCGTATTCGCTCGAGAGCGCCCTCGAGGATCTGTCCTCGACGGTCAAGGGACTGGACACCGATCAGGTCGACAAGACACTGGATACGCTGTCGCAGTCCTTCGCCGATACGCCCGCGCCGCTGCGCTCGGCGCTCGACGGCGTCACCGCGCTCTCGCGCAGCCTCAACGCCCGCGACAAGGCGCTGATCGATCTGCTCTCGCATGCGCAGAACGTGACCAAGGTACTGTCCGATCGCGCGAATCAGATCGATGCGCTGCTGCTCGACGGCAACAATCTGCTCGGCGAGCTGAACGACCGGCGCACCGCGCTCAGCCAGCTCATCGTCTACATCAACGGCCTCGCGCAGCAGCTCACCGGCTTCGTCAACGATAACGAGGCCCAGCTGAAACCGACACTGGACAAACTCGATTCGGTCCTGGCGCTGCTGCAGCGCAACCGGGACAACCTCGCCAAGGCTCTCGATGAGCTCGGCCCGTTCGAGGCGGCGCTGGGCGAGCAGGTCGGCAGCGGGCCGTACTTCCAGGCGTATGTGGCCAATGCGACGAGTAAGGGTCTGCAGATCCTGGTGGACGCCATGGTCTGGCCGCAGCATGTGCCCGACTCGCTGCGCAACTTCTTCCTCGACCCGGCGCCGCCGTCGGCCGAACCCTCGGTGCAGGAGCCGCCACGATGAACGCCGTCCGCAAGGTGCCGCGCTGGGCCAAGATCATCGCTGCCGCACTGGTCGTCGCACTGGGTGCGTGGGTGGTCTACGGCGCGGTGACCAAGATCGGAAAGACCCGTATCACCGCGTATTTCCCGGCCACCACCGGTTTGTACGCCGGTGACGATGTGCGCGTACTCGGGGTGAAGGTCGGCAGGATCGATGCGATCGAGCCGGGTAAGGACCGGGCGAAGGTCACCCTGACGGTCGACCGGGGTATCGACCTGCCGGGCGACGCGCGTGCGGTGATCATCTCGCCGTCGCTGGTGTCGGCGCGGTTCATCCAGCTGGCCCCCGCCTACACCGGCGGGCCGAAGATGCACGACAACGCCGAGATTCCGGTGGAGCACACCGCGATTCCGGTGGAGTGGGACGATATCAAGGCCGAGCTGACGAAGCTGTCGGTGGCGCTGGGCCCGGTCGGCGAGGATAAGCAGGGTTCGCTCGGGCGGTTCGTGAACACCGCCGCCGACAACCTCGGCAACGGCAATGCCCAGGCGTTCCGCGACACTCTGAAGGAGCTGTCCAGCACGCTGAACACGCTGTCGGACGGCCGCACCGATCTCTTCGGAACCGTGCGCAATCTGGCGCAGTTCGTCGATGTGCTGTCCAAGAGCAATGAGCAGATCGTGCAGTTCGGCGGTCGGCTGGCCTCGGTGTCGTCGGTGCTGGCCGGCGTCTCCGATGATCTCGGTGCGGGCCTGGACAATCTGGATTCGGCCGTGGCCGATATCAAGCGCTTCCTCGACGAACGCGGCGGACAGCTGACCGAGAGTGTGCAGCGGCTCGCCGATGCGACCCAGGTGCTCGCGGATAAGCGCCCCGAGCTGGAGCGGATCATGCATTCCGGCCCGACGGCACTGGTGAACTTCTATCAGCTCTACAAACCGGCACAGGGCACGCTGACCGGATCGGTGGCCGCACCGAACTTCGCCAACCCGTTCGCCTTCCTGTGCGGCGCGGTGGAGGCCGAGGAGGACAACCAAGCCCAGCGCAGCGCCGACCTGTGCAAGCAGTATCTCGCGCCGATCATCCAATCCCTGATGATGAATTACCCACCGCTGCTGGCGAATCCGGTGACGGGACAGATGGCCTTCCCCAACCAGCTCACCTACAGCACGCCGGATGTGGCCGCGCAGGCCCAGTCGCAACAGAGCCCGCCGCCGGTGACGGTGCCGAAAGGCCTTGCCGGACTGGCAATGCCGGGAGGTGGGCAGTGACTATGGCCTCGCTTCGCTCGGCGGGTTCGCGGCCCCTGAGGCTCGTTTCTTCCCTCCTCCGCTCCTCCGCTTCGCTCCCCCGCTCCGTCAGCCCAGAAACGAGCCGGGCCGCGAACCTGCGGGGTTTACGAGCTTTCACTGCCGCAATTGGTCTGGCGCTCGTGCTCGGTGTGTCGGGGTGTCAGTGGGATGGGCTGAACACCCTGCCCATGCCGGGTGCGGCCGGAACCGGTTCGGGTTCCTGGCAGGTGAAGGTGCAGATGCCGAATGTGACCACCCTGACCCGTAATTCGCCGGTCAAGGTGGACGACGTCACGGTCGGCACGGTGACCGGCATCGAGGTGCAGGGCTGGCACGCGCTGGTGACCGTGAGCCTGGACAAGGGGGTGAAGCTGCCCGGGAACGCGATCGCGCGGATCGGCCAGACCAGCCTGCTCGGCAGCAATCACCTGGAGCTGGCGGCGCCGACGGATGTTCCCGCGGCGGGCGAGCTGCGGGGCGGCGACCTGATACCGCTCGATCGCGCGGGCGCCTATCCGACCACCGAACAGACCCTCTCATCGCTGTCGGTGGTGCTGAACGGCGGCGGTATCTCGCAGCTGGAAACCATTACCCGCGAACTGAATGCGACCTTCATCGGCCGCACCGACGCCATCCGCGATCTGCTGCCGCAGCTGACCCAGCTGACCAGCACCCTGGATCAGCAGACCGGCGACATCATCGCCGCGATGAACGGTCTCGACCGGTTCGCGGGGCAGCTGGCGCAGCAGAAGGATCAGGTGACCACGGCCATCACGAAGCTGCATCCCGCACTGACCGTGCTCGCCGATCGCCGCGAGAACATCACCAAAACCCTGACGGCACTGGGTGATCTGAGCGATGTCGTGCAGCGCATCATCGATCGGGGCGGCGACAATCTGAAGGCCGATCTGGCGAATCTGCATCCGACGCTGAAGACGCTCGCCGATACCGGTACCAAGCTGGCCGATTCGCTGCAGTGGCTGCTGACCTTCCCGTTCCCGATGAAGAACATCCCGCGGGTCATCAAGGGCGACTACATGAATCTGCTCATGACGGTCGATGCCACCGGCGCCCGGCTGGATTCGAACTTCCTGACCGGTACTCCGCTGGGCGGTCGTTTCGGCGGCGTCGAGGGCGCGCTGGGCACCTTCGCCGGAACCGCCGAGGGTAAGGGCGATCCCGTGACCGGACCCCTGCAGACCCCGCCGGCCACACCGGCACCGACGCCGAGTATCCCAGGGCTGCCACCGATTCCGGGCCTGCCCGCCATTCCCGGGATCACGGTTCCTGGTCCGCAGCAGGGGGGCCCGGGCCGATGAAGCTCACCAAGTTCGTCCGGGTTCAGCTGATCATCTTCTCGCTGGTGACCGTGGTCGGTCTGGTCGTGATGGCGGGCAGCTATGTGCATCTGCCCGCCATGTTCGGCATCGGCCGCTATGGGGTGACCGTCCGGCTCACGGCCACCGGCGGGCTGTATCCGACCGCGAATGTCGCCTATCGCGGCACCAATGTGGGCAAGGTGCAACAGGTCCGGCTCACCTCGGACGGGGTGGACGCCAAGCTGCTGATCAACAGCGACTACAAGATTCCCGGCGATGTCGAGGCCTATGTCCGGAGCGTCTCCGCGATCGGCGAGCAGTACGTCGACCTGGTTCCGGCGCAGCATCCGCAGGGCGGCGATCTGCGCGACGGATCGGTGATCCCGGTCGAGCGGACGAAGCTTCCCCAGGATGTCGGCGCCATGCTGGATCAGGCCGATCGACTGCTGTCCTCGGTCGCGGACACCAAACTGCGCCAGGTCATCGACGATGCGTTCGTCGCGTTCAACGGGGCCGGACCGGATCTGCAGAAGTTCATCGACTCCGCATCGCTGCTGGTGCAGGAGGCCCAGAAGAACACCGCGCCGACCAAGGATCTGCTGACCAAGCTCGGCCCACTGCTCGACACCCAGAACCGGTCCGCCGATGCCATTCGATCGTGGACCCATGACCTCGCCACGGTGACCGACCAACTGCGCCAACATGATCCGGCACTGGGCCGGCTGCTGGCGCGCACGCCCTCGGCGGCGCAGAAGGTGAGCCAGACCTTCCAGGATCTGCGCCCGACGCTGCCGCTGCTGCTGGCGAATCTGATCAGTGTCGGTCAGGTCGGGGTGACCTATCACGCGGGCCTGGAACAGATCCTGGTCGTGTATCCGCCGCTGCTCGCGGCGCTGCTCACCGTCATCCGTGGGCCCGCCGAATACGGTGCGATGGTCGACTTCATGCTCGGGCTCAACGACCCGCCCGGATGTACCACCGGATTCCTGCCGCCCGATCAACGGCGGTCACCGGAGGACGACTCTCCGATCGACACGCCCGGCAATCTGTACTGCAAGGTGCCCCAGAACGCGCCGGAGGCGGTGCGCGGCATCCGCAATACCCCGTGTCAAGAGGTGCCGGGTAAGCGGGCGCCCACGCCGGAGATGTGCCGCGACGCCAATGGCTATGTGCCCGAGGGGGACAACCCGCCGTTCGGCCCGCCGCGGCCGGTCGACAACTCCGGCCGCCCGGAAACTCCGGGGCAAACCCATCCGGCGGCCGTGATCGAACACTACGATCCCGGCAGCGGGACGTTTCTCGGACCCGACGGCCGGACCTACCGGCAAGGGGACGTCACGGCCGGAGGTTCGGCCAAGGTACCGTCCAGTTGGCAGGCGATGCTCGAGGAGCAGCAGCAATGAGCACATGCGGCGAGCGGATCACATGAGCGAATCAACAGCGAGCGGACGAATTCGGCGGCGCGCGGTGCGGCGGCCCGGCCCACCTGTCGACGAGCCACCGGCGGTCGAGATCCGGGTGGCCGTCGACGAGGTGGCCCCGGTGGCGCCACTCGACAAGGTCGATGCGGTCGCGGAACCGGAAACGGTCCGGGCGGCAACCGAATCCGAGGATGTGGCCCGGCCCGTGCGGCTGGGCAGGCTGGGCTGGGCGGCGGCCGTGGTCGCGGTGCTCTCGGCCCTGGTGCTCATCGGATCCGGTGGCTTCTACCTCGTCCATCAGCATCGCGTGGACGCCGAGAACGACCGGCGCGCGGACTATCTGCAGACCGCCAAGCAGGCGATCATCAATCTGACCACCATCTCCGACGATACGGCCGGCAAGGACCTCGACCGGACCCTGGCGACCCTGTCCGGACAGCTGAAGAACGATCTGACGCAGAACAAGGACGCGTATCAGAAGGTCGTGCAGCAGATCAAGGTCAAGTCCACCGGTGAGGTCCCCGAGGCGGCGATCGAATCCGACGACGCCACCTCGGCGCGCGTACTGGTGGTGGCCAAGCAGACGGTGACCAATTCCGGCACGAATGAGCCGCAGGAGCACAACTTCCGCTTCCGCGTGACCGTCACCCGCGACGACAAGGGCGGTCTCACCGCCTCGGATGTGGAGTTCGTGCCATGAGAATCAGGCTGCGTCCCCTCGTATTCGCCACCGCGGCGGTGCTTTTCGTCGCGGCCGCGGTGGCCGGTTCGCTGACCGGCTATCGGTACTGGTCGGATCGGCAGACCGAACAGGCCCGCACCGATTCGGCGGCCGCGGCCCGGCACACGATGGAGGCGATGTTCTCCTACGACTTCCGCAGTGTCGACACCGAACTGCCGAAGGTCGTCGACAACCTCGACGGCGGCTTCCGCGATATCTACGCGAAGATCATCCACGACGAGATCATCCCCGGCGCCAAACAGAAACAGCTCACGGTCCAGGCCACCGCCCAGGCGGCCGGCGTCATCTCCGCCCAGCGCGACCACGCCGTGATCCTGGTCTTCCTGAATCAGGTCACCACCAGCAAGGACGCCCCGAAGGGCACCGTTACCTCCAGCCGCGTCCGGGTGAATATGGATAAGGCGGGCGGCCGCTGGCTGGCCGCCCAGGTGACCCCGATCTGAGGCGAGCGCTCAATGCCCGCCCGGATCCACATCGTCGTCGGTGAGCAGTGCGCTGCCCGCCACCCGATCCTGGGCCAGCGCGTCGAGAAATGCTCGGGCCCAACGGTCCACATCGTGGGTGAGGACCTGGCGGCGTAGGGCACGCATGCGGCGGCGCTTGGTGTCCGGCTCATCGGACAGGGCGTGGGCGATGGCGTCCTTGACGTTGTCGAGATCGTGCGGATTGCACAGGTAGGCCTGGCGGAGTTCGGCTGCGGCACCGGTGAATTCGCTCAGCACCAGCGCGCCGTTGAGGCCGCTGTGACAGGCGACGTACTCCTTGGCGACCAGATTCATGCCGTCGCGCAGCGGGGTGACGAGCATGACATCCGCGGCGACGAAGAAGGCGATCAGCTCCTCGCGGGGGATCGGCCGATGCAGATAGTGCACGACCGGGAAGCCGACCCGGGAGAACTCGCCGTTGATGCGGCCGACCTGACGCTCGATATCGCCGCGCATCTGGATGTAGCTCTCCACCCGCTCGCGACTGGGGGTGGCCAGCTGCACCATCACGGTCTCGGTCGGATCGATGCGCTCCTCCTGCAGCAGCTCCTCGAGTGCCCCCAGGCGGATATCGATGCCCTTGGTGTAGTCCAGACGGTCGACGCCGAGCAGGATGTTCTTGGGATTGCCCAGCTCCGAACGGATTTGGGCGGCGCGCTCGCGCACCGACCGCCGCCGCGACAGCTCGTCGAGTTCGGCCGAGGCGATCGAGATCGGGAACGCGCCGACGCGGACGGTGCGGAAACCCACCTGAACCACACCGAGTTTCGAGCGGATGCCCACATTGCCCCGCGAGGTCGGCTGTCCGGCAAGCCGTCTCGCCAGATACAGGAAGTTCTGCGCGCCGCCGGGCAGGTGGAAGCCGATCAGATCGGCGCCCAGCAGACCCTCCACGATCTCGGTCCGCCACGGCAGCTGCATGAACAGCTCCACCGGCGGGAACGGGATGTGCAGGAAGAATCCGATGGTCAGATCGGGACGCAGCATGCGCAGCATCTTCGGGACCAACTGCAGCTGATAGTCCTGTACCCAGACCGTCGCGCCCTCGGCGGCCACCTTGGCGGTGTGCTCGGCGAAGCGGCGATTGACGTTCACATAGGCCGACCACCACTCGCGGTGGTACTCCGGCCGGACGATCACATCGTGATACAGCGGCCACAGCGTGCCGTTGGAGAAGCCCTCGTAGTAGTCGCCGACCTCCTGGGCCGTCAGCGGTACCGGGTGCAGTTCCAGGCCGTCCTCGATGATCGGATCGAGGTCGACATCGGGCACGCCGGCCCAACCGACCCAAGCGCCGTTGTTGTTGCGCAGCACCGACTCCAGCGCGGTCACCAACCCGCCGGGGCTGCGCTTCCAACGCTTGGAGCCGTCGGGTAGTCGTTCCAGGTCGACGGGTAGTCGATTGGCGACGACGACGAATCCGGAGCCCGCGCCCTCGCCCTGATACCCCTTCGGCTCCCTCTCGGGTACAGCGCGCTCGGGTCTGTCGGTATCGGGTTCGGTCACTGGATCCTCCGCTCGGGCCCGCTGTAGTTGTGGACGGTGACCCGCTAGTCGCTCCGGTTGATCGGAGCGATGCCGAGCATCGAGAGCAGCATGCGGCACTCGTCTGCGTCCGTGGCGTAGGCGGCGACCACGCGCTGCGCCTGCCGTGCGGTCTCGTCGGCGAGCGGTTCCAGGTCGTCGTCCGCGATGTCGTTGGCGCCCTTCGCGGCCATCATCGTGTCCTCTCGGCTCGGGTGTTTTGTCACGGTTACCGGAAGTCAATGGTATCGGTCGCGGTCTCCGGGGCCTTCGCCTCGGTGCCGACCGCGCCCTAACCGCAATATCCACTCGACACCGGGAAGCGTCCTCGTACGGCAAAGCTATACCGTGGAGGGCAGTCTAATGTCGCGGGAAAGGGATCAGCATTATGCCGTTGGCCACGGTGAATGGAATCGCGCTGAACTATCAGGTGAAGGGTGACAAGGCCAAGGGCACCGACACCAAGGGCGCGGCGCCGCTGGTCGTGCTGATCATGGGTACGGGCAGCCCGGGGCGGGTGTGGGAGCTGCATCAGGTGCCCGCGTTGCTCGCGGCCGGGTACCGGGTCTGCACCTTCGACAATCGCGGCATCGCGCCCTCCTACGAGGCCGCGACCGGCATGCACATCGATGACATGGTCCGCGATACCGCCGCGCTGATCGAACTCCTCGACGAGGGTCCCGCGCTGGTGGCGGGCACATCGATGGGTGCGCGGGTGGCGCAGGAACTCGCGCTGGCCCGGCCCGATCTCGTGCGCAAGGCGGTGTTCATGGCCGGGCACGGGCGGCTCGACCTGTTCCAGAAGACGCTGTCGCTGGGCGAACACGAACTCGACGCGAGCGGGGTGAAGCTGCCGGCGAAGTACGAGGCGTCGATGGCCGCGGCGCTGAACCTGTCCCCGGCGACCCTGGCCGATCCGCACGCCGCGCGCGATTGGCTGGATCTGTTCGAGTTCACCGGCGGCCCGGTCCCGCCCGGCGTCCGGGCGCAGCGGCGGATGGATCACGACTTCGATCGGTTGCAGGCCTACCGCGGCATCAAGGTGCCCAGCCTGGCGATCGGGTTCGCCGACGACCGGATGATTCCGGCGTATCTGGCCCGCGAGGTGGCCGAGGCCATCCCGGGCGCCCGGTATCAGGAGATTCCCGATGCCGGGCACTACGGCTACCTGGAGCGGCCCGAGGCCGTGAACAAGGTTCTGCTCGATTTCTTCGCGGTGCCCAGGTAACCGCCCAATCGTAACGTCGGCCTTGCTAGGGTCGACACAACGCTGAAGGGCTCCGGCTGAACGGCCCACCCGAGCGTTTCCCTACCCAGCGCCAGTATCCAGTGAGGTGAAATGAGCACCAACCCCTTCGACGACGAGGACGGCCGCTTCTTCGTCCTGGTCAACGACGAGGAGCAGCACTCCCTGTGGCCGGCCTTTGCCGAGGTCCCCGCAGGGTGGCGAGTGGTGTTCGGCGAGGACAGCCGCGCTGCCTGCGTCGAATACGTGGAGAAGAACTGGACCGATATGCGGCCCAAGAGCCTTCGTGACGCGATGGCCGCCGACGATGCGGCCCGCCAGGCTGCGCAGTCCTGAACCTTCGATAGTTCCGATACTGCGCGCCACCGGCTGTGCGGGGAAGCTGCGGCTTTCCGCATAGCCGGTGCGCCCGGCTATGATGGCTCCGTTTTCCGCCTCCTTAGCTCAGTGGTAGAGCACTCGCCTTGTAAGCGAAAGGTCGTCAGTTCAATCCTGACAGGGGGCTCGATAGAGGCGTGTCGGTCACGCCGCCCGACAAGGGGCTCCAGTTGTGCTTGCCGGACCACATTTCGATCATGATCGAGACGGTAGGGGTCAGCGCGTGAGGATCAATCGCTCCCAGGAAACTCCCAGCGAAGGCTCAGCGAGCTACCCACCCCAGGGGGGACCATGGGCATCATGAACGGTGTGCCGGATCGGATGCCCGAGGCTCGGGTGCTGGTGGTCGACGATGAGCCGATGATCGTGGAGCTGCTCTCGGTCAGCCTGCGATATCAGGGATTCGAGGTGGCCAGCGCGGGTAACGGTGCCGAGGGCTTGGACAAGGCCAAGACCTTCCGGCCGGATGCGCTGATCGTCGATGTCATGATGCCCGGTATGGACGGCTTCGGCCTGTTACGCCGGCTACGCGCCGACGGGATCGAGGCGCCGGTACTCTTCCTCACCGCCCGCGACGAGGTCGAGGACAAGGTGACCGGACTGACCCTGGGCGCCGACGACTACGTCACCAAACCCTTCAGCCTGGAGGAGGTGGTGGCGCGGTTGCGGGTGATCCTGCGCCGCTCCGGTCACGCGGTGACCGAACGGAAGTCCTCGCGGTTGTCCTTCGAGGACATCGAATTGGACGACGACACCCACGAGGTGTGGAAGGCGGGCGAGCCGGTGTCGCTGTCGCCGACGGAGTTCACGCTGCTGCGGTACTTCATGGTGAACGCGGGCACGGTGCTGAGCAAACCCCGCATCCTCGATCACGTGTGGCGCTACGACTTCGGCGGCGAGGTCGGCGTGGTCGAGACCTACGTGTCCTATCTGCGCAAGAAGGTGGACACCGGACCGGATCGGCTGATCCATACGCTGCGCGGCGTGGGGTATGTGATGCGCGCGCCCAGCCGCAGCCGAACGACGGCCAAATGAGCGGTGCCCGTCGGGCGATCGCGCATCGTTTGGCGTCGGTGCCGCTGCGGGTGACATTGGTGGTCGCGCTGGTCTTGCTGGCGGCGCTGGGTCTGCTGGTGTCCGGGGTCGCGGTGACCTCGGCCATGCATCGGGTGCTGCTGGACAGCGTGGACCGGCAGATCATGCAGGTCGCGCACGGCGTGGCCGACCCCAATCGGCCGCCGTCGCCCCGCCCGGCCTTCGATCGCGGCTTCATCCCGTTCTACATCGATGTCAAGGATGCGGCCGGGAATCAGCTCCGGTTGGAGGCGCCCGATCGCAACTTCGCGCCCCAGGTGCCCGCCGATCTGGACCGCTATCCGAAGACGGTCGGCTCGATCGGTGATCCGGATCTGCATTGGCGCGCGGTCCGGATCGTCTCCCCGAAGGGCACGACGGCCATTGTGGCACAACGACTCAACGAGACCGAGAACATCGTCGACCGGCTCGTCGGCCTGGAGGTGGTGGTCGGCGCGCTCGTGCTCGCGGCGCTGGGGGTGGTGGCGCAGTTGGTGATTCGGCGCAGCCTGCGTCCGCTGCGCGAGGTGGAGAAGACGGCCGCGGCCATCGCCGGGGGCGATCTGGATCGCCGAGTTCCGGTGCAGGGCACCAATACCGAGGTGGATCGGCTGTCCCAGTCGTTGAACGGCATGCTCACCCAGATTCAGCACGCCTTCGCCACCACCGAGGCCTCCGAGGAGGCGGCGCGGCGCTCGGAGGCGAAGATGCGCCGCTTCATCGCCGACGCCAGCCACGAGTTGCGGACCCCGCTGACCACCATCAAGGGTTTCGCGGAGCTGTATCGGCAAGGGGCGCTGGCCGATCCGGCGATGTTCATGGATCGCATCGAACGCGAATCCAATCGGATGGGCCTGCTGGTCGAGGATCTGCTCATGCTGGCGAGGCTGGACGCGCAGCGGCCGCTGGAGCAGCGGCCGGTGGATCTGCTCGCGCTGGCCAGCGATGCCGTGCACGGTGCGCGGGCCGTCGACACCGCCCAGCGGCCGGATGGACCAGGGCGGCCGATCGACCTCGAAATCCGGCCCGGCCGAGGGACTTTGGAGATCTCGGGCGATGCGGCGCGGCTGCGGCAGATCTTGGCCAATCTGATCAACAACGCCCTCATCCACACCCCACCGAGCGCCTCGGTGGCGGTGCGGCTGACCCCGGCCGCGGATCATGTGCTGGTCGAGATCGCCGATACCGGCCCGGGGCTGCCGCCGGATCAGGCCGAGCGGATCTTCGAACGCTTCTATCGCACCGACACCTCACGCAGCCGCGACAGCGGCGGCACCGGGCTGGGCCTGTCCATCGTGCAGGCCCTCGTCGCCGCGCACCACGGCATCGTATCGGTGTCGAGCATGGTCGGGGAGGGCACCGTCTTCACCGTGCGGCTGCCCCGATCGACGGCCGCCCCGGGTACCGGCTTGTCAACGGCCGCCCCGGATCCTGACTTGTCGACGGCCGCCCCGGGTTCCGGCTGAATCAACGGCCACCCCTGGTCTCGGCTGATCAACGGCCAGCCCAGGTCTTGGCTGATCAACGATCACCCCTGGTCCCGGCTGATCAACGATCACCCCTGCTCCCGGCTGACGAAGTCAGTCGGGAACGTTGGTCCCATAACCCAGATCCCGCAGGGCCTGCTTGATCTTGGCCTGGGCCTCGTCGAGGGATTCCTTGCTCGGCTCGGGATCGGCTCCGGAGATATCGAAGTTGCCCATTTCGAAGGCCGGGAAGACATGCACGTGCAGATGCGGAACCTCGAGACCCGCGATGAGCAGACCCGCGCGCGGTGCGTCCCACGCGGCACGCACCGCCTGTCCGATCTTCTGGGCCACCCCGTTCAACCGCGCGAACGCCTCGGGATCGATGTCCTGCCACTGATCGATCTCGGCGCGCGGCACCACGAGCGTATGTCCCTGGGTGACCGGCGAGATGGTCAGGAAGGCGACGAATTCGTCGTCCTCCCACACGAACCGTCCCGGAAGTTGGCCGGCAATGATCGCGCTGAAAACGGAAGCCATGGGGTGAGTCTATGGGCGCGAGCCGATGACATCGGGTTGTCCGGTCGGTACCCGCGGTCGGCCGGGATGCGCGTCTTCTAAGCTGTCGTGCGTGCGCGTACTCGTGATCGGCTCCGGAGCCCGTGAACACGCCCTGGTGGAAGCCCTGCGCAGGGATCCCGGGGTGAGTGATATCTGGGCCGCGCCCGGCAACCCCGGGATCGCCCAGCACGCCCAGGTGCGGCCGGTGGATCCGTGCAGCGCCGAGGCGGTGACCGGGCTGGCCCGTGAGATCGATGCCGATCTGGTGGTGATCGGGCCCGAGGTGCCGCTGGTGCTCGGCATCGCCGATGCGGTGCGCGCGGCGGGCTTCGCCTGCTTCGGGCCGTCGGCGGCCGCGGCCCGGATCGAGGGGTCCAAGGCGTTCGCCAAGGATGTGATGGCGGCGGCGGGTGTGCGCACCGCGCACAGCGAGGTGGTCGATCATCCCGGCGAACTCGATGCCGCACTGGACCGTTTCGGCCCGACCTGGGTGGTCAAGGACGACGGTCTGGCCGCGGGTAAGGGCGTGGTGGTGACCGCCGACCGCCTGGCCGCGCGCGATCACGGCGCCGAACTGCTGGAGCAGGGTCATCCGGTGCTGCTGGAGTCGTTCCTGGACGGCCCGGAGGTCTCGCTGTTCTGTCTGGTCGACGGCGCGACCGTGGTGCCGCTGCTGCCCGCGCAGGATCACAAGCGCGTCGGCGACGGCGATACCGGACCCAATACCGGCGGCATGGGCGCCTACACCCCGCTGCCCTGGCTGCCCGCCGAGACACTCGAGGAGATCGTCACCGGTGTGGTGGAACCCGTTGCGGCGGAGATGGTCCGGCGCGGGGTGCCGTTCTCCGGACTGCTGTACGCCGGGCTGGCGATCGGGCAGGCCGGCCCCGCCGTGGTCGAATTCAATTGCCGCTTCGGCGATCCCGAGACCCAGGCCGTGCTGGCGCTGCTGGAGAGTCCGCTCGGCGCGTTGCTGTACGCCACCGCCACCGGCACCCTGGCCCGGGCCGAGCGCCCGCGCTGGAAGGACGGTTCGGCCCTGACCGTCGTGCTGGCCGCCGAGAACTATCCGGCCCGCCCCCGCACCGGCGATGTCATCTCCGGCACCGACACCGCGGCGGCGAATACCGAAGTGCTGCACGCGGGTACGTCCCTGCGCGAGGACGGCGCGCTGCAGTCCGCGGGCGGCCGGGTGCTCAACGTGGTGGCCACCGGCTCCGACCTCACACAGGCGCGCGCCCGGGCCTACGAGCGCATCGCCAAGGTCAAACTCCCCGGCGGCCACTACCGCACCGATATCGCCCTGGCCGCCGTCGAGGACCGCATCTCGATTCCGGCCCGCGTCTAGCGGACCAGGTCGTAGACGTAGCAGCGGTCGCCCTTGCGCCCGACCCAGGTGCCCTCCGGCGGCAGATCGCCCAGGCCGGGATCGTCGAAGGGGCGACTGAACACCTCGCCGGTCGGGGCGCAGACGCACCAGCCGAAGTCGGGTAGTCGCCGGCACCACAGTTCGGCGTCCACGCGCTTGTACGAAGGATAGCCGGAATACATTCCCTCGCGGGCGAATTCGTAGGTCAGGCCGTCGACGCGGCGGACGAATCGCATGGCGCTCACCCCAGTTTCAGGCCGTGCAGCGCCAGCCAGGGCTGGGGGTCGACATGCTGGCCACCGATCAGGACCTCGAAATGCAGATGCGGGCCGGTGGAATCGCCGCGGTTGCCGACGCGGGCGATCTGCTGGCCCGCGCGGACCCGCTCGCCGACCGAGACCGAGAAGTCGTACATATGGCCGTAGACGGTGATGGTGCCGTCGTTGTGCCGCACGCGAACCCACAGCCCGAAGCCCTGCGCGGGGCCGGCATCGATGACGGTGCCGTCGGCCACGGCATAGATCGGTGAGCCGATGGGCGCGGCGATATCGATGCCGTAATGGAAAGAGCCCCAACGCTGTCCGTAGCCCGAGGTGAACACGCCGCGCGCCGGGAGCACGAAACCGCCTGCGCCGGGCAGGATTCCGCCGGGCAGCGTCGTGACGGGCCCGGTCAGCCAGGGTTGCGGATCGCCCGCCACCGCCGCGGCGGCCTCGGCCTTGGCCCGGTCCAGGGTCGTGCGGGCGGCCGCGGCGACGACCTGTGCCTCACGCAGACGCTCGCCGTTGTTGATCGCGTTGAGATAGCGCTTACTCAAGTCCGAGGCCGCCAGCACCTGCAGCGGATAGGAGACGGGAACGCGCTGCGCGGTCCCCGGTGCGGGCGAGCCGTCCAGTGGACGGGGTGCGACGGTGTCGGCCGCCGCGAACAGGGCGATCACGACCATGCCCGCGAGCAGCACCCGATGCTGAAACATCCACGCGCGCAGCATCGGCCACTGTTCTCGCGGATAGGTGCGCCAGTCGATCCGGGCCGCTCGCCGCACCAGGATTCGGGCCCGCGCCACCGGGCGCAGCGCTCGCTGTCGAACTCGCCGCGCCCGTTCGAGGCCGGATTCCCGGTCCCGCCGCAGCTCGCTGCGCCAGTCGGGCCGGATCACCGTCCAACCCCCTTCGGACAGCCTCGGGCGGCGCGCCTGGTCAGGCATTCTGCCGACGATAACAGGACGATTGCCCAAGTGGCAGTCGGCCCGGACAGAACTCAGGGTGGTCTCAGGAAATGGCTCGAGATACCTCGGGCGCGTCGGCGGCGGGTGTTCTACCGTCGTCGACGTGCGCAGTGAATCCGGCCGGTCGACCGTGCCCGCCTTCTATGTCATGGATGTCTGGAAGGCGGCCGCCGAACGCGCCCGCACCCACGGAGATGTGATCGTGCTGGCCGCGGGGCAGCCGTCCACCCCCGCGCCGATTCCGGTGCTGCGGGCGACGAAGGCCGCGTTGGACGACGAATTACTCGGCTACACAGAGACTTTCGGCATCCTGCCGCTGCGGCAGGTGATCGCCGGCCATCACCGCGACACCTACGGCTACGACGTGCACGCCGACGATGTGGTGATCACGACCGGTTCGTCGGGCGCGTTCACCCTGATCTTCCTGGCCGCCTTCGATCCGGGCGATGCCGTGGTGGTCGCCCGCCCCGGCTACCCGGCCTATCGCAATACCCTGACCGCGCTGGGCTGTGATGTGATCGAACTCGACTGCGGCCCCGAGACCCGCTTCCAGCCGACGGTCGCCATGCTCGAGGCCCTGCCCGAACCGCCCGCCGGTCTGATCGTCGCGAGCCCGGCCAATCCCACCGGAACCATGATCGCCCCGGCCGAACTCGCCGCCCTGGCGCGCTGGTGCGACGAGCACGGCACCCTGCTGATCTCCGACGAGATCTACCACGGCGTGGTCTATCCGGGCCTGGATACCGAATCCACCTCCTCGGCCTGGCAGACCTCGCCCGAGGCGGTGGTCATCGGCTCGGTGTCGAAGTACTTCTCGATGACCGGCTGGCGGCTGGGCTGGATGCTTGTCCCGCCCGGCCTGCGCCCGGCCCTGCAGCGGCTGGCCTCGAATATGACGGTCTGCCCGCCCGCGATCTCGCAGTACGCCGCGTTGCACGCCTTCGGCCCGGAGGCCCGCCGCGAGCTAGACGGCCATGTCCGCCGCTACGGCGAGAACCGGGCCCTGCTCCTCGAGGGTCTGCCCAAACTCGGCATCACCGAGCTGGCCCCCGCCGACGGCGCCTTCTACGCTTATGCCGATATCGCGCATCTGACCGATGATTCGACGCGCTGGTGCGCTGATCTGTTGGCGCACACCGGCGTGGCGCTGGCGCCCGGCGTCGACTTCGACACCCGCAATGGAAACCATACGGTCCGTATATCGTTCGCGGGCGCGACGGCCGATATCGAGGAGGCACTGGTCCGTTTGGGCCGCTACCTCGAGCCCTGAGCCGGATTGTCTCGCAAAGACTTTCCGTTCTGGCCCACCCAGCGCTCCGGAATGCGGTAGAAAAACGTAGGTTGTTATTTCAACCGGTCCGATGTTTGCCCGAGCGAACTGGATTTCCCATAGATCGCACCGATTTGGCACGGATGAACCGATGATGACTGGCACGATGACACGGTGATCACCGCGACGACCCCGAAAGGTGAACGGCGTCGCCAAGCTCTGGTTGCGGCTGCCGCCGAACTGCTCCTCGAAGGTGGTTTCGACGCTGTGCGGCACCGCTCGGTGGCCACGCGCGCTGATCTGCCCCTGGCGTCGACGACCTACTACTTCGAGTCGCTGGAGGATCTGATCGCCCGCGCGGTCGAGTTCAGCGGTCACGCCGAACTCGAGGCCATGCGTCGGCGAGTGGGCGAGGTGACCCATCGCCGCCGCGGCGCCGAGGCGACCGTCGACCTGGTGCTGGACCTGTTGGTCGGCACCGACGGTCACGACGAGCGCGGCCGCCTGATCGCGCGCTACGAGCGGTCGGTGGCCTCGGCCCGCCATCCCGAACTACGCGATGTGCAGCTCCGACTACGCAGCCAGCTCGATGAGCTGCTGGCTGATGTGCTGCGCCGGTCCGATCGGGCGGTACGGACCGAACAGTTACGCCGGCTGGTGGCGGTGGTCGACGGCGCGGTCGTGGCCGCCCTGACCGAACAGGATCCGCAGCCCCGCCGGGTCGCGCGGGGCGCGCTGCTCGAGCTGATCGACGTGATCGCGCCCCCGGCCCGCGGTCCCGAACCGGTCGGCGTCAGCCTGGACAGCCTGCGGCACTAAACTGGCTGCTCGTGACCCTCGTTCCGAATGTCCTCGCCACCCGTTACGCCAGCCCTCAATTGGTGCGGCTGTGGTCACCCGAACACAAGATCGTGCTCGAGCGACGGCTGTGGCTCGAGGTGCTGCGGGCGCAGGCCGAACAGGGCGTGGACGTCCCCGCGGGCGTCGTCGAGGATTACGAGCGCGTGCTCGAACAGGTCGATCTCGCCTCGATCGCCGAGCGCGAGCGGGTCACCCGCCACGATGTGAAGGCCCGCATCGAGGAGTTCAACGCGCTGGCCGGACATGAGCACATCCACAAGGGCATGACCAGCCGCGACCTCACCGAGAACGTGGAGCAGCTGCAGATTCGGCTCTCGCTCGAGCACGTCTACGGCCACGGCATCGCGATCGCGGCGCGGCTGGCCGAACGGGCCGCCGAATATCAGACCCTGGTGATGGCGGGCCGCTCGCACAATGTCGCCGCCCAGGCGACCACGCTCGGCAAGCGATTCGCCTCGGCCGCGGATGAGGTACTGCTCGCGTTGACCCGGCTGCGCGAGCTGATCGATCGATATCCGTTGCGCGGTATCAAGGGTCCGATGGGCACCGCGCAGGACATGCTCGATCTGCTCGGCGGCGATGCGGGCAAACTGGCGCAGCTGGAGCAGAAGGTGGCGCGGCACTTGGGTTTTGCCAGCGTGCTGACCAGTGTGGGGCAGGTGTACCCGCGCTCGCTGGATCACGATGTGCTCTCCGCTCTCGTCCAGATGGGTGCGGGCCCTTCGTCTTTCGCGCACACGGTGCGGTTGATGGCCGGGCACGAACTGGTCACCGAGGGTTTCCAGCCGGGCCAGGTCGGCAGTTCGGCCATGCCGCACAAGATGAATACGCGCTCGTGTGAGCGCGTCAACGGCCTGCAGGTGGTGCTGCGCGGCTACGCCTCGATGGCCGCGGAACTGGCTGGGGCGCAATGGAACGAGGGCGATGTGTTCTGCTCGGTGGTGCGCCGGGTCGCGTTGCCGGACGCTTTCTTCGCCATCGACGGCATGATGGAGACATTCCTGACGGTGCTGGCCGAATTCGGCGCCTATCCGGCGGTGATCGATCGCGAACTGAACCGCTACCTGCCGTTCCTGGCGACCACTCGCATCCTCATGGCTGCCGTGCGCGCCGGAGTGGGCCGCGAGACCGCGCACGAGGTCATCAAGGAGCATGCCGTCGCCGTCGCCCTGGCGATGCGCGAACAGGGCCGCGAACCCGATCTGCTGGATCGCCTCGCCGCCGATGAGCGCCTGCCGCTCTCGCGCGCGGATCTCGATGCGGCCCTTGCCGATAAGTCGGCCTTCATCGGTGCGGCGCATGCGCAGGTCGCCGACGTCATCGCCCAGGTGCAGAAGCTGGTGGAGGCCGATCCCGAGGCCGCCCGCTACACCCCGTCGCCGATCCTGTAGCCCGGAAGATGAACCCGTACACGATCTTCGCCGACATCATCGCCGGCCGGGCGCCCTCGTCGAAGGTGTACGAGGACGAGGATGTGCTGGCGTTCATGGACATTCGGCCGTGGACGCCCGGACATCTGCTGGTGATCCCGAAGACGCCCGCGCGCAGCCTGGCCGAACTGGATCCGGCGATCGGCGGCAAGCTGTTCCAGGTGGGGCAGCGGCTGGCCGCGGCGCTGCGGGCCGCGGAGGTCGGCTGCGACGGGGTGAACTTCTTCCTCGCCGACGGTGTGACGGCCGGGCAGGAGGTCTTCCACGTCCATCTGCACGTCATTCCGCGCACGCCGGGCGACGGCTTCGGGCTGCGTGGACGGCCGACCACCCCGCCGCGCGCCGATCTCGACTATCTGGCGGCCTCGGTCCGCGGCGCGCTGGACGAGTGATCCGCCCCTTGCTCCCGCCTGCGAGGACGTGAGCGAGGGGCGCGAATCCCTATGCCCCCGGCCGGTTGAACTCGCCGTCCTTGGCGCCCAGGACGAAGGCGCGCCACTCGCCCGGGGTGAAGATCAACGTGGGGCCGTCCGGCTTCTTCGCATCGCGCAGGCCGATATTGCCGCTGGCGAGGAAGGCCACCTCGACGCCCCCGTCGCCGTCGCCGCTGCGATGCCACACCGCGTCGGGCTCGATCTCACGGTTCTTCTGTTCCACGCGTGCTCCTTCTCGGTTGCGGTCGTCTCGAGCGGGGAGCGATCAGCGGTGCGGCCCCCGTGCACGACAGTAGTCATGGGAAACCGGGCGTGCGGGGCGTTCCGGAATCGCGATATTCGACCGCATTCGGTTATCGGGTTTCACGAATTCCGCGGCCATTCCGAAACGATCGCCGAATTGATCCGAACCACACCCGTCATGCGCGGCGCATCGAGGCGAGCGATGCGCTGTGGCGATGGACACAACGCCATCCCCTCGAGGCCCTCGGACACTGCCCGGCACGCCCGCGCGCGAGCTGCCGGGCGGCGCCCACCCGCCCCGACCTGGCCCGGCCGACGTACCGGCGGTCCGGGAAGACCCCCTCGAACCAGCCGGCCCTGGCCCCGGCAACCGGCGTTCGGGCATTTACCTCGCGATCGCGACAATTCTCGTGGTTTACCCGGCAACCGAATCGGAAACACACATCACTGTGGCTGATTTACGGCGTCGAGCGGACCGGCAGGATCGCTCCGATCCGACGTCCGGGAATTGTGCGACGAGCCACACTGTACGCACGACCAGGATGGAGCACCGCATGGCACCCGTCTTCGACAGTTGCGCGGTGGTGCCCCGGCACCTCACCGTCGAGCAAGCTCACAACATCTTGCACATCCACAGCGGCTGTCCCAGGGATCAATGTCCGCGGCGTAAGGCCGCACTGTATTTCCTGATGGCCGCGCGCCGCGTGCCGCGCGACAAGGGGCGCGGCACCGGCCGGTCCGCGTCCCGCAACTCGACCGGATTGACGTAGCGGCCGACCCGTCGGCGCGACTCGGGCGGCCTGACCACGAACGGCGCGGCGCGCCGGTTACGGTGGACCGCATGGCTCTCGACAGTGGTACCGGAACGATCCCGATCGCCAAGCAGGTGCCGACCCGGCGCGTGCATCACGGCGACACATTCGTCGACGAGTACGAGTGGCTGCGCGATAAGGACGATCCGCAGGTGATCGCCTATCTCGAGGCGGAGAACGCCTACACCGAGGCGCAGACCGCCCATCTGCAGCCGCTGCGGGACAAGATCTTCGACGAGATCAAGTCGCGCACCCTCGAGACCGATCTGTCGGTACCGGCCCGGATGGGCGATTACTGGTACTACTCCCGCAGCTTCGAGGGTAAGCAGTACGGCGTGCACTGCCGCCGCCCGATCGACGATCGGGACGACTGGACGCCTCCGCCGCTCGAGGCCGGTACCGAGGTCGCGGGCGAGCAGATCCTGCTGGACAGCAATGTCCTGGCCGAGGGCCACGACTTCTTCGCGCTCGGCGCGTTCTCGATCAGCCACGACGGCACGCTGCTGGCCTTCTCCGTCGACAACGTCGGCGATGAGCGATATGTGCTGCGGTTCAAGGATTTGCGCACCGGCGAACTGCTCGGCGACGAGATTCCGGGGACCGCGCCGGGGGCCACCTGGTCGCTGGACGGCACCCACGTCTTCTATCAGACCGTCGACGAATCCTGGCGGCCCGACACCGTATGGCGGCACCGGCTGGGCGCCCCGCAGGACTCCGATGTCAAGGTCTTCCACGAGCCGGACGAGCGCTACTGGGTGAGCATCGGCGCGAGCCGTTCCGAGAAGTACCTCATGATCTGGGTGGGTTCGAAGATCACCAGCGAGGGCTGGGTACTCGAATCCGATGATCCCGAGGGCGAATTCCGGCTGCTGCTGCCGCGCCGCGAGGGCGTGGAGTATTCGGTCGAACACGCCGTGATCGGCGGGCAGGACCGATTCCTGGTGCTGCACAACGATGTCGTGGACGGTGTGAAGGCGGAGAACTTCGTCCTGGCCGAGGCCCCGGTCGACGATCCGGCGGCCCTGACGATCCTGATCCCGCACCGTGACGACGTCCGGCTCGAGGATATCGACTGCTTCGCCGACCATCTGGTGCTGTCCTATCGACGCGAGGCGCTGCCGCGAGTCGCGGTGTGGCCCTTGACCTCCGACGGTTACGGCGAGCCGAAGGAACTCGAATTCGGGCTGGAGCTGTTCTCCGCCGGCGTGGGTTCGAATCCGGAATGGGAGCAGCCGACACTGCGTATCGGGGTGACCTCGTTCATCACGCCGATGCAGGTATTCGACTATGTGCCCGCCACGGGCGAGTTGCTGCTGCGCAAGGAGCAGCCGGTGCTGGGCGGCTATGACGCGAACGACTATGAGCAGCACCGGGATTGGGCGGTCGCGCAGGACGGCACCCGGGTGCCGATCTCGATTGTACGGCGCAAGGATCTGCCCCCCGGTCCGAAACCGTTGCTGCTCTACGGATACGGCTCCTATGAGGCGAGTATCGATCCCGGCTTCTCGGTGTCGCGGCTGTCGATGCTGGACCGCGGCATGGTGTTCGCGATCGCGCATGTGCGCGGCGGCGGTGAGATGGGCCGACTGTGGTACGAGCACGGCAAGACGCTGACCAAGAAGAACACCTTCACCGACTTCGTCTCCTGCGCACGGCATCTCATCGATGCCGGGGCGACCGCGCCGGATCGGATGATCGCCGACGGTGGCAGCGCGGGCGGGCTGCTGGTGGGCGCGGTCGCCAATCTCGCGCCGGAGCTGTTCGCGGGCATCCTCGCCAATGTGCCGTTCGTGGATCCGCTCACCTCGATCCTCGATCCGTCGCTGCCGCTGACCGTCATCGAATGGGACGAGTGGGGAAATCCGCTGGCGGACAAGGAAGTCTACGAATACATGAAGGCCTATTCGCCGTACGAGAACGTCGAGGCGAAGGACTATCCGGCGATCCTGGCGATCACCAGCCTCAACGACACCCGGGTGCTGTACGTCGAACCGGCCAAGTGGGTCGCCAAGCTGCGCGCCACCAAAACCGGTGACTCCCCGCTACTTCTGAAGACCGAGATGAGCGCCGGGCATGGCGGCGTCAGCGGTCGCTACGAGAAGTGGCGGGAGGTCGCCTTCGAATACGCCTGGGTGCTGGACACACTCGGCCTCGGCGCGGCGTAGGGATCAGAAGCCGCAGGTGGCGATGTTGTCCAGCAGGAACTGGCGATCGCGCTCGCGGGCGGATTCGATGCCGTTGTAGGCGCCGTGCGAGTCCATGATTCGAGTGTAGGCATCGGCGATCTGCTCCGGTGTGGCATCGGGACGCTGCTTGCGGACGGCATCGACGAACGATTTCGTGGTGTCGCACTGCTCCTGCCGGGTGAAGATCGGCGGCGGATCGCCCTCGTCGGCGTGGGCGATCGCCGGAGCCGCGATCATCAGCGGAACGGCCAGGGCGGTCAACAGGGCTGCCTTCATCCGGCCGATCCTACGGGTTATGTGTGCGGTAGCTCGAGTTCGTCGCGCCGTCACCCGATCAGCACGAGGTGGACATCTCGCGCCCGCACAGTGGGTTTATGACCAGTTCGGGGTCGGTGAACAGCACGAACAGGGGATCGCTCATGCATGCGCGACTGATCGTCTCGGTGTCCGGTATCCGCGATATGACCCGCGAGGCGGCGATGGCCTTCGCCGCGGAGATGGATCGGCGAGAGGTTCCGCTGTCCCTGCTGGTGGCGCCCCGGCTGAAGGGGAAGTACCGGCTCACCGACGATCCGCAGACCCAGCAGTGGCTGCGCGAGCGCCGGGAGTCCGGCGATGCGATCGTGCTGCACGGTTACGACCAGGCCGCGACCCGCCGCCGCCGGGCCGAATTCGCCGCACTGCCCAAACATGAAGCGCGGCTGCGTCTCATGGCCGCCGACCGCGTGATGGAACGGGTGGGCCTGCGCACCCGGCTGTTCGCCGCCCCGCGCTGGAATGCCTCCGAGGGCGCGATGGCCGCGCTGCCCGATGTCGGTTTCCGCCTGGCCATGGGCCTGACCGCCGTCTACGACCTGGAACGCGGCACCTCCCAGCGCTCCTGGGTGCACGGCATCGGCGAGGGCTTCCGCGCCGAACCCTGGTGGTGCCACGCCCTGGTCCTGAGCGCCGCTCGCACCGCCCGCCGCGGCGGCCTACTCCGCCTGGCCATCTCGGCCGCCCAACTCTCCCGCTCCGGCCCCCACCAGGCCCTCCTCGACGCCATCGACCTGGCCCTGTTCCACGAGGCCACCCCCGACACCTACCGCTGGGAGCCCCTCGCCCCCGCCCGCGCCGCCTAACCCCTCGCACCCTTTCCCGCGCCTCGCACCCTCTGCGGGCGCCTGGAACGGGTGCGAAGCATCAGAAAGGGTGCGGCTCTCTCGGGGCCGCTTCGGTTCTGCCGCACCCTTGGCGATTGGACTCCTCGGCGCTGAGTGCCGTCGCGGCCACCATCGCCGCCGTGGCCGCCGGTTCGCTCCGCTGAATCGCGATTGCGGATGATTAACGAATGACCTCCCGATCGGCGACCACCACCGCACCGGCCACGACCCATCTGTCCTGGATCACCCTGGCCCTGATGACCACCAGTTCGGTGGCCAGCCTGCGGTCCGCGCCGACGATGGCCGTCTACGGATTGGCCTGCGTATTCCTGTACCTGCTGCCCGCGCTGCTGTTCCTGCTGCCCACGGCGTTCGTGGCGGCGGAACTGGCCTCGGGCTGGGAGGGTGGGGTCTACCGGTGGGTCGGCGAGGGCCTGTCGAAGCCTCTCGGATTCCTGGCGGTGTGGTGCCAGTTCGCGATGACGATCTTCTACTACCCCAGCCTGCTGGCCTATGTGGCGAGCACCTTCGCCTACCTGATCGATCCCGCGCTGGCCTCGAACGGGCCGTATGTCGCCCTGGTCATCGTGGTCGTCTACTGGGCGGGGGTCTACATCTCGGCGAAGGGGACGAAAACGGTTGCGGGACTGTCGAGTACGGGCCTGATCATCGGCACCCTGATCCCGGGTGTGCTGCTGGTGGCCCTCGGCATCGTCTTTCTGGCACAGGGCAATTCACCGGCCGCCCCGATGGACGGAGGCCATCTGCTGCCCGCGTGGACCGGAGTGGCGAGCCTGGTGCTGATCGTCGGCAACTTCCTCAGCTACTCGGGCATGGAGATGAACGCCGTGCACGTCTCCGCGCTACGGGATCCGGGTAAGCAGTATCCGCGGGCGATGACGCTCGCCGTGCTGCTGGTGCTGTCGATCTTCATCGTGCCCGCGGTGGTGATCAGCTGGGTGGTCCCGGCGCGGGATATCGGCCTCACCGCCGGGGTGATGCAGGCCTTCGACGGATTCTTCACGCATTTCGGAATCGGTTTCCTCACACCGGTTCTCGGCGTGCTGCTGGTCGCGGCCGCGCTGGGCGGAATGCTGACCTGGCTGGCCGGACCGTCCAAGGGGCTGGTGCTGATCGGCCGCACCGAGGGGTATCTGCCGCCGCTGCTGACCCGGGTCAACGCGAACGGCGTGCAACGCAACATGCTCGTCGCCCAGGGCGTACTCACCACGATCCTGGCGCTGCTCTACGCGTTCATTCCCGATGTGTCGAGCGCGTACTGGATCCTGTCGGTGATCACCACGCAGGTCTATCTGATCATGTACGTGCTTATGTTCGCGGCCGCGATTCGGTTGCGCCGCAACCGGCCCGATCATCCGCGCGGCTATCGCGCACCGGCGCTCGTCACCCTCTGCGGGCTCGGCACGGTGTCGTCGGTGGCGGCGTTCCTGATCGGCTTCATCCCGCCCGACCAGTACGGCAGCGGCAACCGGCTCGGCTATATCCTGCTGGTCGGCCTGGGCCTGGGCGTGGTGGGCCTGTTGATCCCGTATCTGTTCTTCCGATTGCGTAAGCCGCACTGGAAGACCGAGGAGATTACTCCGATAATCCGCCCGCACAGCTTCGACGAGTCGATAGATTGAACCCGGGCAATACGACGAAATGAGTTGATATGACCGAAGATTCCCGTGCGGACGCACTGCGTGACAAGGTGCGGTCGCTGATGCCGAAGGCCGAAACCGATCTGGCGGAGCTGGTTTCGTACAAATCGGTATACGACCCGCGAGTGTTCCCGATCGAGGAATGCCATAAGGCGGCGCAGTGGGCGCTCGACGCATTCGTCGAGGTCGGGCTCTCCGATGCGGGCCTGTACGAGACGCCCGACGGCAGTCAGGCCGTCGTGGCCCGCTATCCGGCCCCCGCCGGTGCGCCGACGGTGCTGCTGTACTGCCACTACGACGTACAGCCGCCGATGGACGAATCGGCCTGGAAATCCCCGGCCTTCCAGCTCACCGAGCGCGACGGCCGCTGGTACGGGCGCGGCGCCGCGGACTGCAAGGGTAATCTCGTCGCCCATCTCACCGCCCTGCGCGCGGTACGGGACAGCCTGGGCGGCAAGGGATTTCCGGTCGGCATCACGGTGGTGGCCGAGGGTTCGGAGGAGCAGGGCACCGGCGGCATGGAGGCGTTCGTCCCGCAGAACGTGGACCTGCTGCGTGCCGACGCCCTGGTGATCGGCGACTGCGGCAATGCCGAGGTCGGCATCCCGACCTTCACCCAAACCCTGCGCGGCACGGTCAATGTGATCGTCACGGTGGAAACTCTTGCGGGACCGCTGCATTCGGGTCAGTACGGCGGCGCCGCGCCCGATGCGCTGGCCGCGCTCATCCATGTGCTGGCCACACTGCGCGACGCGCACGGCAACACCACCATCGCGGGCCTGCCCGGCGACGGGATCTGGGACGGCCAGCAGTACGCGCCCGAACAGTTCCGCGCCGACGCCGATGTGCTCGACGGGGTGGATCTGCTCGGCGACGGCACGATCGCCGACATGATCTGGGCGCGCCCGGCGCTGACGGTGCTGGGTATGGACGTGCCCCCGGTCGTCGGCTCCACCGCCTCGATCCAGCCCAAGGCGCGGGCCCGGCTCAATCTGCGCATCCCGCCGGGGATCGAGCCGGAGCAGGCCCTCAAAGCGATTACCACGCATGTGGAATCGAATACGCCCTGGCACGCACGGGTCACCGTGGAGACCGAGGGCCTCGCCTCCGGATTCCGCTCCGGTACCGACGGCCCCGCCCGCCAGGCCATGGAGGCCGCCTTCCACACCGCCTACGGTCGCGAATCGACCACCCAGGGCCAGGGCGGCTCCATCCCGCTGTGCAACACCTTCGCCGAGACCTACCCCACCGCGGAGATCATGCTCATCGGCGTCGAGGAACCCAAATGCCTCATCCACGCACCCAACGAGAGCGTGGATCCCAGCGAGATCGAGCGCATCGCGCTGACCGAGGCACTGTTCCTCACCAGTTACGGGGCCTAGAACGGCCTAGAACTCCGCATGGTCCTCCGGCTCGATGACCGTGAATTCGGTGTCGGCCGGCCGCATTTCGGACAGTCGGCCGAAGTAGATGCCCTGCGCGGCGTCGGCGATGATCCCGTAGTGGATCGGCACCGCCGTGCGGGGCGCCACCGCGCGCAGATAGTCGACGGCCTCGCTGATCCGCATCCACGGCGCGGCCGCGGGCAGCGCCAGCACGCCGACGCTGGTCGGCGGCACCCACAGCGAATCGCCCGGATGGACGAATTGCGTGGGATCGTCCGGGGTGCCGAGCTGGAAGACCGTGTTGTCGACCACCGGAATCTCCGGATGGATCACCGCATGCCGTCCGCCACCACCGGTGATCCGCACCTCGCCGACGGTGAGGACATTGCCCGCATGTACGGCTTCCCAAGGCCCGCCCCGCAACTGGGCGGTCTGCGGATCGCACAGCAGGCGGGCGCCCGGATTCTTCTCGATCAGCGCGTCGATGCGGTTGGCATCGATGTGATCGGGATGCTGATGGGTGACGGCGATCGCGTCGAGTCCGTCGATCCCCTCGAACCCGTGCGAGAAGTTACCCGGATCGAACAGGATCTTCGTGCCGTGCAGCTCGACGAGAACGCAGGAGTGGCCGAAGTGGGCTATGCGCATAGGCTGAGTCTATTTGCGCTGATGTCTATTTGCGCCGCCTGCGGCGGCGCGGGTTTGCGGCCTCGTAACCCCGTCGGGGGGGGGGGGGGGGGGGGGGGGGGGGGGGGGGGGGGGCGGGGCCCCCCCCCCCCCCCCCCCCCCCCCCCCCCCCGGCGCGGGGGGGGGGGGGGGGGGGGGGGGGTGGGGGGCGGCGGGGGGCGGGACACAAACGATATGGGGGA
>NZ_JBITDI010000009.1:213125-388072 GCF_044454005.1 Nocardia sp. NPDC051570
GCTTGTTGTCTTGGGGCCGGGGGGGGGGGGGGGGGGGGGGCCCCCCGCCCCCCGGGGGGGGGGGGGCCCCCGGGGGGGGGGGGGGGGCGCCGCCCCCCCCCCCCCCCCCCCACGGGGCGGCCGCAAACCTGCAGTGTCGCGAGTGCGCTCTCGTCGAGCAGCGAGTAGTCCACGGCCGTGCCGATCCACTACGGATCGCGGAAGCTTGTCTCTCGCTGCGGGTGAACCGGTATCGGGTGTGACCCGGCTGGGCGTGCTCGAACCGGTCCAACTAGGCTGATCAGGTAATCCCCCAGCAGCGTGAGGAGCAAGCGCGTGGCACGAGTCGTCGTCGAGGTGATGCCGAAGGCCGAGATCCTGGATCCGCAGGGTCAGGCCATCGTCGGTGCGCTGGGGCGCCTGGGACTTCCGGGTGTCTCGGATGTCCGGCAGGGCAAGCGATTCGAACTCGATGTCGACGACAGCGTGAGCGACGCGGAGCTCGAGAAGATCGCCGAGAGCCTGTTGGCCAATACGGTCATCGAGGACTGGAAGGTCGTGCGGTTGTGACCGCGCGCATCGGTGTCATCACCTTTCCGGGCACTCTCGACGATGTCGATGCCGCCCGCGCGGTGCGGCTGGCCGGCGCCGAGGCGGTCGGCCTGTGGCATGCCGACGCCGATCTGAAGAAGGTCGACGCGGTCGTCGTGCCCGGCGGCTTCTCCTACGGCGACTATCTGCGCGCCGGCGCGATCGCCCGCTTCGCCCCGGTGATGGGCGAGGTCGTCGCGGCGGCCGGGCGGGGTATGCCGGTGCTGGGGATCTGCAACGGCTTTCAGGTGCTCTGCGAGGCCGGGTTGCTGCCGGGTGCGCTGACGCGTAACGAGGGGTTGCACTTCATCTGCCGCGACGAGTGGCTGACGGTCGAGCGCACCGATACGGCGTGGACCTCGCGCTACGAATCCGGCGCCCAGATCCTCATCCCGATCAAGAACGCGGAGGGCCGCTTTCAGGCCGCGCCGCGGGTGCTCGACGAGCTGGAGGGCGAGGGCCGGGTGGTCTTCCGCTACTCCGGGGACAACCCCAACGGTTCGCAGCGCGGCATCGCGGGCATCTGCTCGGCCGATCGCCGCATCGTGGGCCTGATGCCACATCCGGAACATGCGACCGAACCGCTCACGGGTCCGAGCGACGACGGTCTCGGCATCTTCCTGTCGGCGGTCGACTCGCTCGTCTCGGCGTAGGGGTTTTCGCGCTAGGGGCTAGCGGACGCTGTCGACTATCTGCAGGTCCACGCCCTCGGCGCGGGCGATCAGCGCGGAGAACTCCTGCGAGTGATTGCCCTGGAACGCCCGTCCTCCCGAGGGCGTCTCCAGGACCACGCCGTCGTCGAGCGCGGCCTGCATGCGCGGGACATCCAGCGAGCCGCAGTTGTGCGCGAGCGACTGCAGCGTGTACATGGCCTCGTAGCTGGTATTTCCGAAGTAGGTGAGCTGCGGCGCGAAGCGGCCGTGCAGGCGGTGATAGCGGGCCATCCGGTCCGGATCGCCGGTCCGATTGTCCGGAAAGAAGCTCGAGACGACGTAGAGGTTGTCGTTGGCCTGCGGCCCGGCCGCCAGCAGTACGCCCTCGTCGATGCCCGGGCTGACCCGGACCTGCCGCTCGGAGCGCCCGGTATGGGCGAACTGCTGGTTGAACCGCACCGCATCCGTGCCGACCAGCAGCAGCACGATGCCATCGGCCCGGTCCAGCCGCGGATCGCCCAGGAACTCGCTGAAGTCCTCGGTACCCAGCGGGAAGTACTTCTCCAGCGTGATGGAGCCCTGATGGGCCATGCGGACGGCCTTACCGGTCGCCATGGGCCAGATGTAGTCGTTGCCGATGATCGCCCAGCGCCGGGCCCCGAACTCCCGCTCCAGCCACTCCATGGCCGGCAGGATGTGCCCGGCCGGGTTCTCGCCGATCATCAGCACGCCGGGCGGCTCGTTGGGCAGATCCTCGTGGGTGGTCGCGAACAGATAGGGCACCCGCCCGTCGGCGGCCCGCGCCACCGCGCGGCGGACCGCGGAGATGTGCCAGCCCGTGATCGCGTCGACCATGCCGGTCGACAACAGGGCCGAAACCTCCGACGCGACCTCCCGCGGAGCCCGGCCGCCATCGAGGGTCGTGACACGCACCTCACGGCCGAGAATTCCTGCGCCGCTGTTGATTTCTTCGACGGCGAGTGCAATTGCCGCCTCACAGGAGGGGGCAACAATTCCCGCCGGACCCTGGAGTGGGACGATGTTGAGGACCTCGATCACGTCGTCCGGACTCTCGCTGAACGGGAACATTCGGTACCCTCTTCTTGTCCGAGCGAAAATGATGGGCGGGAAAAATATGTCGACCATTGTAAGCGGCTTTTCCACTTTGCATGGAGCGCTGCGTGCTGCCGAGCGCAGTTGGCTACGTCACCTCGACGCGGCGCTGTGCGCGCGGCAGCTGTCGGCCGACCAGTGGTCGATGCTGTCCAACCTGTCCGACCAGGCAGGTATCACGATGAGCGAGCTTGCTGCGCGTTCGCAGCTGCCGCCGTCGTCGGCCACCCGGCATGCCGATGCCCTGGCCGAACGCGGTCTGATCTTCCGGATCGCCGCCGAGGATGACCGGCGTCGAATCCTGATCGGCCTCACCAAACGCGGCGCCGAGCTGGTGGATTCGGTGCGGGCCGAGGAGCGGCGTGCGGAGGAGGATCTGCGTAAGCGCATCGGCGCCCGCAACCACACCGACCTGCTGCGGCTGCTCGAGCTCGTCGCGGAGATGCCCGTCGCCGACTGACGCTCGGCCTCGAGTGCGGTTGCTGACTGCTTGCCCCTCGGTAACTATGGATCCGGATGATCTTTCCGTCTGGGAGTGCCGGAGCCATTGGTACTTATTGCCGAGGAGCGAGCATGGGTTGGGAAAATGGTGCGTCTAATCCGGACACGGTTTCCGTTGCCGTGGTCAATCATCCCATGTCTCGATTGCACTCCCGGGGTGAAGTGCTCGCCAACTGCTATCGCATCGGACATATCGTCGACGGTTTGAAAACCGGACATCCGGAACTCGATCTCATTGTGCTGCCGGAGTTTTCGACCACCGGCGTCATGTACGACGAAACCGAGCTCTACTCGACGGCGATGGCCATTCCCGGCGACGAGACGGAGGTTTTCGCCGCCGCCTGCCGCCGCAACCGGGTGTGGGGTGTGTTCGCCCTGGGCGCGGAGTGCCAGGAGGCCCATCCGCTGCGCCCGCCGTACAACACCGCCGTGCTGATCGACGACCGCGGCGAGATCGTCCAGCGCTATCGCAAGATCGCCCCGGCGCCCGAGGGCGAGCTGTCCTGGCCGGGCGAGACCACCTTCGTCTGCGACGGCCCCAAGGGCCTGCAGATCTCGATCCTGCTGGGCGAGGACGGCAACTATCCCGAACTGTGGCGCGATTGCGCCATGAAGGGCGCCGAACTGATCGTGCGCTGTATGGCGCTGCGCGCCTGCGATGCCGAACAGCAGGTCGGTATGGCCAAGACGATGGCCTGGGCCAATAACGTCTACGTCGCCGCGGCCGGGGCGACCGGCTTCGACGGCGTCCATTCCTACAGCGGCCGTTCGGCTCTCGTCGGCTTCGACGGCCGGCTGCTGGGCGAATGCGGCGCCGAACCGCACGAGATGCGCTTCGCGGGCCTGTCGATGCGCGCCCTGCGCGACGCGCGCCGCTACGAACCCGGACGCAATCCACTACACGCCCTGCTGCACCGCGGCGCGACCGGACTGGGCAAGGTCAACGTCGGCGTGCGCGGCCTGGCCGAATGCCCGCTGGATTTCTATCGGACCTGGGTGACCGATGCGATCAAGGCGCAGGAGCAGGTCCACGAGATCAACGGTGTCTAGGATTTCCGGTATGCCGGTCTCCACCACCGCGACCGCGTCCGGGCTCTGTGCCTTCGTCGACGCCTCGCCCTCCCCGTTCCACGTCGTGCGTACCGCCGCAGCCGAATTGGCCGCGCGGGGCTTCACCGAACTGCCGGAGTCCCGGCCGTGGGCCGAGGTGGGCCCGGGGCGCTACTACGTGGTGCGCGGCGGATCGCTGGTCGCGTGGGCGAGTGGCGAGGCCGGTCCCGCGGATCCGTTCCGGGTGGTCGGCGCGCATACCGACAGCCCGAATCTGCGGGTCAAACAGCATCCGGATCTGGCCGTCGCGGGCTGGCAGCTGGTGGCGCTCGAGCCCTATGGCGGCCCGTGGCTGAACTCCTGGCTGGACCGTGAGCTCGGTATCTCCGGGCGGATCACGGTGCGCTCCGGAAACGGCATGGCGGAGAAGCTGATTCGCATCGATGAGCCGTTGCTGCGCATACCGCAGCTGGCCATCCACCTGTCCGAGGATCGGCGCGGGGTGACGCTGGATCCGCAGCGGCATGTGAATGCCGTATGGGGCGTGGGCGCCGAACCGCGCTCGTTCCTGGCCTATGTGGCCGAGCATGCCGGGGTCACGCCCCGCGAGCTGTTGGGCTGGGAACTCATGACCCACGATCTGACCCCGAGCCGATTGGTCGGCCGCGACGGCGATCTGGTGAGCGCGCCCCGGCTGGACAATCAGGGCACCTGTTATGCGGGCCTGCATGCCCTGCTGGCCGCCGCCGAACGTCCCGGCGCGGCGACGCCGGTGCTGGCAATCTTCGATCACGAGGAGGTCGGCAGCCAATCCGATCGCGGGGCGCAGTCGGATCTGCTGCCCGCGGTGCTGGAGCGGATCGTGCTGGCCCGCGGCGGTGGACGTTCGGAATACTTTGCGGCGCTGGCGGGCTCGATCTGCGCCTCCGGCGATATGGCCCATGCCACCCATCCGAACTATCCCGAGCGGCACGAGCCCAGCCATCGCATCGAGATCAACGGCGGTCCGGTACTGAAGGTGAATCCGAATCTGCGCTACGCCACAGATGCGGTGGGCACGGCCGCATTCGCGCTGGCCTGTGCGCGGGCCGAGGTGCCGTTGCAGCGATTCGTCAATCGCGCGGATCTGCCGTGCGGCAGCACGATCGGCCCGATGACCGCGGCCCGCACCGGCATGTCGACTGTGGATGTGGGCGCGCCGCAGCTGGCGATGCATTCGGCGCGCGAACTCATGGGCGCGCACGATGTGGCGGCCTATTCGGCCGCGCTGACGGCCTTCCTGAGCCCGGCCGAAGCCGGTCGGTAGACGAGCGCGCCGACCGCCAGCACCGCCAGGGTCACCAGCACGTAGCTGCTGCCGACGATCTGCTGCCACCACGACCAGCCCAGCTCGCGGTTGTCGTGGTGCGGCAGCAGCCACTGCGGGCCGACCATGAACAGCACGGCGATCGCGGCCGCGGCGGCGAGGAACCACGGTTGGCGCATACCCCGGGCGATCGCATCGGCGACGACCAGCAACGCCGGGGCGATCCACACCCAGTGATGCGACCACGACACCGGCGACACCAGCAGGATCGCGGCGGCGTTCACCAGGAAGGCCGATACATGCCGGTCCTCGCGGATCAACCGCCGCATCCAGACCGCCGCCAGCGCCAAGGCGATGAGCGACAACAGGATCCAGATCGCGGTCGCGGTCGAATCGGCGACGCCGAGACGGAAGGCGAAGCCCTTCAGCGACTGGTTGCCCGCGAACTGGGGCGGCCCGATCCGGCCGGTGTCGAACAGGGTGTGGAACCAGTAGTTGGACGAATCCCGCGGGAACAGCAGGAATCCGAGCGCGATCGCCCCGGCCGCCGAGGCGATCAGGGTGACGATCGCCTTACCCGCCTCGCCCCGCAGCACGTGTCGGTCCCGGCGCAGGATGGCCCGCCAGTCCAGGCAGAGCAGGAAGTACAGCAGATATC
The DNA here is from genome assembly GCF_044454005.1 of Nocardia sp. NPDC051570. NCBI lineage: Bacteria > Bacillati > Actinomycetota > Actinomycetes > Mycobacteriales > Nocardiaceae > Nocardia > Nocardia sp. NPDC051570. The sequence goes on from NZ_JBITDI010000009.1 coordinate 218,977, forward strand.
CGGCCGGAATCAGCTTGACCGACACCGCGACGCCGATCAGCATTCCGCGCGGCCAGAAGGGCTTGCGCACCAGGGCATCCAGGGTGACCGCCGCCATCAGCACCAGATTGATCTGCCCGAAGTTGTAGGTCTGCCGGATCGGCTCCGACAGTCCCAGGATCGCGACCGCCCCGATCACGAACGCCCACTGGGTGGTTCGGTCCAGGGTCGGGCGCAGCCGATTCAGCACCACCCACAGCGTGGCGCCCAGGCAGGTGATCGAGACCCCCAGCACCAGCCATTCGGCCCAGCACAGCGGCATGAGCGCCAGCGGCGCGAAGAACAGTGCGGCCAGCGGGGGATAGGTGAACGGCAGCCCGATCCCGCCCGATTTGGGCAGCGGGCCGTAGAGGTCACCGCCGTCGATCCATACCCGCGCGCCGTTGCGGTAGACCTGGAGATCGATATAGCCGTGCCACTGTTTGGTGAGATAGGACACGATCGCCGAGACCACCAGCAGCCCGATGGCAATCGACAGCAAACGTCGTTGGCGGGCCGCCAGACTCACGGTGGACTGCCCTGCTGAATTGGTCACGGGCAATTCGTCCGGATCCGCGACCCTGGATCGATCGTTCACGGGCTCAGCGTATCGGGTCGAGCGTAGCTCGCTGGTGGGGGCACGTTTGGTACACATTAGACTGCGCCTGTGACCGCCCACGTCGACACCGTCAGCGCCGCCGCAGCAAACCCGGATACCCCGCAGCCTTATAAGGAACTCGGGCTCAAGGACGATGAATACGCCCGCATCAGGGAGATTCTCGGCCGCCGGCCCACCGACGCCGAACTGGCGATGTATTCGGTGATGTGGAGCGAGCACTGCTCCTACAAGTCCTCCAAGGTGCATCTGCGCTACTTCGGCGAGACGACCACCGACGAGATGCGCAAGTCCATGCTGGCCGGTATCGGTGAGAACGCGGGCGTGGTCGACATCGGCGACGGCTGGGCCGTCACCTTCAAGGTCGAAAGCCATAACCACCCGTCGTATGTGGAGCCGTATCAGGGCGCGGCGACCGGCGTGGGCGGCATCGTGCGCGACATCATGGCCATGGGCGCGCGGCCGATCGCGGTGATGGATCAGCTGCGCTTCGGTGCGGCCGATCACCCCGACACCCGGCGCGTGGTGGACGGCGTGGTGCGCGGCGTCGGCGGCTACGGCAATTCGCTGGGCCTGCCGAATGTGGGCGGCGAGACCGTCTTCGACGCCTCCTACCAAGGCAATCCGCTGGTGAACGCGCTGTGCGCGGGTGTGATGCGGGTGGAGGATCTGCATCTGGCGTTCGCATCGGGCACCGGCAACAAGATCATCCTGTTCGGCGCGCGCACCGGCCTCGACGGCATCGGCGGCGTCTCCGTGCTGGCCTCGGACACCTTCTCCGGTGACGAGTCCGGCACCGGCCGCAAGAAGCTGCCGAGCGTGCAGGTGGGCGATCCGTTCGCGGAGAAGGTCCTCATCGAATGCTGCCTCGAGCTCTACCACGCGGGGCTGGTGGTCGGCATCCAGGATCTCGGCGGCGCCGGATTGTCCTGCGCCACCTCCGAACTCGCGGCGGCCGGGGATGGCGGCATGCGCGTGGAGCTGGACCTGGTGCCGCAGCGCGCGGCCAACATGACCCCCGCGGAGATCCTGTCGAGCGAATCGCAGGAGCGCATGTGCGCGGTCGTCACGCCGGAGAACGTGGACGCGTTCATGGCCGTCTGCCGTAAGTGGGATGTGCTGGCGACGGTGATCGGCGAGGTCACCGACGGCGATCGGCTCGTGATCACCTGGCACGGTGACACCGTGGTGGACGTGCCGCCGCGCACGGTGGCACATCAGGGTCCGGTGTACGAGCGGCCGGTGCGGCGCCCCGCCGAGCAGGACGCGCTGATCGCCGACACCCCGGATACCTTGGCCCGCCCCAAGACCGGTGACGAACTGCGCGCGACGCTGCTGAAGATGATCGCGAGCCCGCAGCTGTGCAGCCGCCGCTGGATCACCGAACAGTACGACCGCTATGTGCGCGGCAACACCGTGCTTGCCGAACATGCCGACGCCGGTGTGATCCGCATCGATGAGGAGTCCGGTCGCGGCATCGCGCTGGCCACCGACGCCTCGGGCCGCTACACCAAGCTCGATCCCTACACCGGCGCGCAGCTCGCGCTGGCCGAGGCGTTCCGCAACGTCGCCAGCACGGGCGCGACCCCGAAGGCCGTCACCAACTGCCTCAACTTCGGTTCGCCGGAGGATCCGGGCGTGATGTGGCAGTTCCAGCAGGCCGTGCGCGGTCTCGCGGATGGCTGTGTGGCCCTGGGCATTCCGGTGACCGGCGGCAATGTCAGCTTCTACAACCAGACCGGGCAGACGGCCATCCTGCCGACGCCGGTGGTGGGCGTACTGGGCGTGATCGACGATGTGCACCGGCGCATTCCGACCGGCTTCGGCGCCGAACCGGGCGAGACGCTGATCCTGCTCGGCGACACCCGCGACGAATTCGGCGGATCCATCTGGGCGCAGGTCGAACACGATCATCTCGGCGGCGTGCCGCCCAAGGTCGACCTCGCCCGCGAGCAGCTGCTCGCCGAGGTGCTGACCGCGGGCTCGCGCGACGGAATGATCAGCGCCGCACACGATCTCAGCGAGGGCGGGCTGGTGCAGACGGTCGTGGAATCCGCGCTGGCGGGCGAAATCGGTTGCCGCATCGTACTTCCCGAGGATGCCGATCCGTTCGTGACGCTGTTCTCCGAATCGGCCGGTCGCGTGCTGGTCGCGGTGCCGCGCTCGGAGGAGACGCGGTTCACCAAGATGTGCGATGCGCGCGAACTGCCGTGGGCGCGCATCGGTGTCGCGGATTCGGGCACCGACTCCGTCGAGGTGCAGGGCCAATTCTCGGTGCCGCTGGCGGAATTGCGCGCGGCATTCGAGGGCACCCTGCCGAAGCTGTTCGGCTGAATTCAGGGAGGAAGGTCACTCCCGCGTGGCGTGTCGCGGACGGGAGGATGGTCGCCCGCCATACTTGACGGGTGCTCGACACCGCCGAGGCCCTGACAACGCTGCGCGTGCGTGGTCGCGTCGTCGCCCGGCGCGGCGCGCGGGTGCTGAGCCGGGTCGAGACCGATGTCATCGACCTGAATTACGTCGGGCTGGTGGTCGCGACGGTGTTCTTCGCGTGGTCGGTGACGCCGTCGCTGCTGCCGCGCGATTGGCTGTTCCAGGGACTCATCAGCGGCCTGAACGCCGCGATCGGATACGGCGTCGGCTGTGTGCTGGAGTGGTTGTTCCGGCGCTGGGTGCGGCCGCGGCTGCCGATCGGAACGCCCTCGCTGCGCTGGCAATACGCCATCAAGGTGACCGTGCTGATCCTGTGCCTGCTCGCGGCGATCTGGATGCTGGTGCTGTCGGCGGACTGGCAACGGCAGATCTTCGCGCTGATGGATATGCGGGGCACGACCCGGGCGGCGTATCTGCGTACCGGCGCGTTGAGCGTGGCGGTCGGGGCGATCGTGGTGGCGGCCTATCGGACCGTGCGCGAGATCGTGCGATTCCTGGCGCGTCAGCTCAGCCGATGGGTGCGGATCCCGTCCACGCTCGCGCCGACCGTGGGCGCGATCGTGCTGGTGGTGCTGGTGGTGACGCTCTTCAACGGCGTGGCGACGCGGGCGTTCTTCGCCGTGGCCAACTCCGCGTTCAGCGTGCGCAACAACAAGATGACTTCGTACGCGGTGCAGCCGAGTGGCCCCGAACGATCCGGTAGTGCGGACTCCTTCGCCAAATGGGAGACCCTCGGCTCGGAGGGCCGCTGGTTCGTCTCGCACGGACCCGACGCCTTCCGTATCGGTGCGGTCTCGGGAGCGCCCGCGCGCGAGCCGATCCGGGTGTACGTCGGCCTGGATTCGGCGAAAAACGGTGTGACACAAGAGGATCTGGCGGTCGCCGAACTGGAGCGCACGCATGCCTTCGATCGCAAGGTCCTGGTCGTGGTGACCACCACCGGCACCGGCTGGGTCAACTCCGCGACCGCCGACGCGATCGAATACCTCTATCACGGCGATACCGCGATCGTGGCCTCGCAGTATTCGTATCTGCCCAGCGTGCTGTCGTTTCTGGCCGACCGGCAGAAGGTCGCGGTGGCCGGTAAGAAGATGTTCGACGCCATCTACGCCGCGTGGTCGCAGCGCCCGGCCGAATCCCGGCCGAAGCTGCTGGTGTACGGGGAGAGTCTGGGTTCGCAGGGTTCGGAGTCGGCCTTCGACGGGCTGGCCGATCTGCGCGGCAAGGTCGACGGGGCGCTGTGGGTCGGCCCGCCGAACTCCAATCGCCTGTGGGAGCAGTTCGTCTCGCGCCGCGATCCCGGCACCCGCGAGGTGGAACCCCTCTACGCCGACGGCCTGGTGGTCCGATTCGCCTCCACCGCACCGGATCTGAACAAACCGTCACCGGAGTGGCGGCGGCCGCGCATCGCCTATCTGCAGCACGCCTCGGATCCGATCGTGTGGTGGTCGCCGGATCTGATCTTCTCCCAACCGGATTGGCTGTCCGAGCCGCGCGGTTCGGATGTCTCCACGCAGATGCGCTGGTGGCCGTTCGTGACGTTCTGGCAGGTCGCCGCCGATCTGACCAATGCCCAGGGCGTCAGCGACGGGCACGGCCACAACTACGGCACCCTGGTCCTGGACGGCTGGTGCGCCGTCGCGCCGCCGCCGGATCTCACGCCGGAGAAGGTGGAGGCCATCCGCACCCAGATCGAACTGTCGGGGGCCTACGAACACGCCACCAAGTGAACCTGCGTCGCATCCCGATTGCCCTTGCCGCCGTGAGCATTCCGACGCTGTGGAGCAATCTGGTGCTGCCCCGCCTCGGACTCGGCATGCGCGGCCGCACGGCCGTCAACGCCGCCGTCGCCACCGCGTATGCCCGCATCTTCGGCCGGGGCGTCCCGATCGGCAGTCCGGCCCGCCGCCCGCTCGCGACCTTCGGGCCCGCGGCCGCGGTGATCGCGGGTTACGGTGTGGCCCTGGCGGTTCCGGCGCTGCGCGCTCGGCTGGCCGGATTCGGCGATCGCGCGCCGGAGGTTCCGCTCGTCGAATGGGCGGCGGTGCATATCCTGCTGGGCACCGTGTGCAGCGAGGAGCTGATCTTCCGCGCCACTCTCGATCCGCTGCTCGACCAGACCGTCGGCCCGCTCGGAACATGGCTCGGTGCCGGCGTTTTCGGCCTGTGGCATATCGCACCCGCCCGCGGCGCGGGCGATAACGTGCCCGTGGCGATCGCGGTCACGACCGTCGGCGGACTGGTGCTCGGCTGGCAGTACCGCCGCACCGGCGGCGTGCTCGCCCCGGCCCTGCTGCACCTGGCCGTCAACGTCGGCGGTGCGCTCGCGCCCGCCGTGGCCGTTCGGATCGGTCCCGGGCGCTAACCTCGAGAACGTGGCACGACATACGGCTGATGATCCCGCCGCGGTGCGCAATGCGGTTGCCGCTGTGGGCGAGTGGTTGCGGGACGAGACCGCGGCCGCACCCGCGCGCACGGAACTGGCCGCGGCGGTACGCGCGACGGCACGCTCGCTGGCGGCCGCCGCGCCCGGATCGTCGGTGGAGGTCCGGGTGCCGCCGTTCGTGGCGGTGCAGTGCATCGAGGGGCCGCGCCATACCCGCGGCACGCCACCGAATGTGATCGAGACCGATCCCCGCACCTGGCTGCTGCTGGCCACGGGCCTGCTCGAGTACGCCGCCGCCGTCGAATCCGCCGCGGTCAGCGCCTCGGGCATCCGGACCGGCGAACTGGCCCACTGGCTACCGATCGTGCGGCTCTAGGCCATCTGCTTCGCCCCGACGGGTTTGCGCTGCAACCCTCTGCGGTCGTAGTAGCGCGTGACGACCAGGCCGAGCACGATGCCGATCACCAGGCCGAGCACGGTCATCCAGACGCCGCGGCTGAGCCCGGCCGCGCCGTTGCCGTTGAAGTACAGGATCGCCCGGGTGCCGAGGAAGACCTGGTGCATCGGTTCGAAATTCGCCAGCCAGCCGAAGTACCTCGGGGTCGCCTCGATCGGCACCGTCCCGCCCGAGGACGGCAGGCCCAGCACGATGAAGATGATCAGATTCACGATCAGTCCGGCCGTGCCGATGGCGGCGAGCACCGAGGTACAGGTGAAGCCCACGGCGATGATCACGAAGGCCCCGTAGAGGAACAGCGCCAAGGGTCTATCGATCTGCATGCCCAGCGCATCGGCGATCCCGAGGTAGACCGCCGAGACGATCACGGCCAGCGTCGCCACCGCCGCCCATTTCAGGAGCAGCGTCCGCAGCCGGGAGATCTGGGTGGGCGGATTGTGCACGGTCCACGGACCCCATTCGGTCGGCAGATAGCCCAGCGCCGAATCGATCAGCTGATGGATGATCATCGCGCCGACCATGCCGACCAACAGCAGCAGCAGGCTGTAGAAGAACGCGGTCAGGCCCTCACCCGAACCACCCGGCAGCGGCCGATACTGATCCACCACGATATTCAGCGGATGCGACAGCGTGATCCGGGTGGCGCCGGACAGCTCGGGCGCGGGCGGTCCGCCCGGCGGAGGGGCCAGCTGCGCGCGCACCTGATCGGTGAGCTGCTTGCCGACCAGGGCGTCGACCTGGGTCAGGGCCTCGTTACCGAAGCGCTGCGCGATGGCCGTGGCGAAGGCGCCGGTGCGCGGATTGGTCTGCAGGGTGATGATCGGCCGCTCGATATCGCCGGGCACCACGCTGCCCACGCCGAGATTGCCCAGGCGTTTGGAGAAGTCGCCGGGGACGATGATCGTGCCGTAGACCTGCGCGGACTGCATCTGCTGCTGGGACTCGTTGAGCCCGACCACGCGCAGATCGATCTTGTCGGTCGGCACGGCCTTGCTCAGCCCGTCGACGACCTGATCGCCGAAGTTGACGTACTTCTGCTGGCCGGGCGCGCCGAGGGTATCGCCCACATCCTGATTGACCAGAGCGATCGGGAAGTTGTGCAGATTCTTCTCGGGATCGACAACGTAATCGAGGTACATGACGCCCAGCAACGACGCCAGCAGCGTCACCACGACGATCGGGAACACCCATCGGATGGGGGTCAGGCGCCGGGGGTTCGGGGTGGTTTCCGCACTCTCGGTGGTCGTCACGGTCGCACCGTAGCAGCAAACCATCTGCCATCTCCGTGATCCCGCCGTAGGTTTCGGACGGATGACCCGTAGAATGTGTTTCGCCCCCCGCCCGCCGAACAGGGAGCAAACGGTGACCAACGCCGATCTGTCCGTCGACACGCCCAACCTGCTGCTATCCGAGGCCGCCAGGACCCCGGATCAGGACGAGAACTCACCGCGCGAGGAGTGCGGCGTGTTCGGCGTCTGGGCGCCGGGTGAGGATGTGGCCAAACTCACCTATTACGGTCTCTACGCCCTGCAGCACCGCGGCCAGGAGGCCGCGGGCATCGCCGTCACCGATGGTCAGCAGATCCTGGTGTTCAAGGATCTGGGCCTGGTGAGCCAGGTCTTCGACGAGCAGACGCTGGCCGCCATGCCGGGCCACGTCGCCATCGGCCACTGCCGTTACTCCACCACCGGGTCCACCACCTGGGAGAACGCCCAGCCGATCTTCCGCACCACCGCGGTCGGCACCGGACTGGCCTTGGGCCATAACGGAAATCTGGTCAACACCGCCGAATTGGCCGCGCGCGCACGGGAATTCGGTCTGATCTCGACCCGCCTGCGGGACGGCTCGATCGCGGCCACCTCGGATTCCGATGTGATGACCGCGCTGCTGGCCCACGCCGCCACCGATAAGAGCCTCGAGCAGGCGGCGATGGAACTGCTGCCCACCCTGCGCGGCGCGTTCTGCCTGACCTTCATGGACGAGCACACCCTCTACGCCGCCCGCGACCCGCACGGGGTGCGGCCGCTGTGCCTCGGTCGGCTCGATCGTGGCTGGGTGGTAGCCAGCGAGACTGCCGCACTCGATATCGTGGGCGCCTCGTTCGTCCGCGAGATCGAACCGGGCGAACTGCTGGCGATCGACGCCGACGGCGTCCGGTCGCTGCGCTTCGCCAATCCCGAACCCAAGGGCTGCGTCTTCGAATTCGTCTATCTCGCCCGCCCCGACAGCACGATCTCCGGCCGCTCGGTGCATGCCACCCGCGTCGATATCGGCCGCCGCTTGGCCCTCGAGCATCCGGTCGACGCCGATCTGGTGATCCCGGTGCCGGAGTCGGGCACCCCGGCCGCGGTCGGCTACGCCCAGGGTTCGGGCGTGCCCTACGGCCAGGGCCTGATGAAGAACGCCTATGTCGGGCGTACCTTCATCCAGCCCAGTCAGACCATCCGTCAGCTCGGCATCCGGCTCAAACTCAATCCGCTGCGCGAGGTGATCCGCGGTAAGCGTCTGATCGTCGTGGACGATTCGATCGTGCGCGGTAACACCCAGCGCGCCCTGATCCGCATGCTGCGCGAGGCGGGCGCCTTGGAGATCCACGTCCGCATCGCCTCGCCGCCGGTGAAGTGGCCGTGCTTCTACGGCATCGACTTCGCCTCGCGCGCGGAGCTGGTCGCCAACGGGGCCGGACCCGACAACGCCGAGGACTCCTTCGACGAGATGGTCGAGAACGTGCGCCGCTCGATCGGCGCCGACACTCTCGGTTACATCTCGCGCGAGGGCATGATCGCGGCCACCGAACAGCCCGCGACGCGGCTGTGCAGCGCCTGCTTCGACGGCCAGTATCCGATTCCGCTGCCGACCGAGGCGGCCATCGGCAAGAATGTGCTCGAGGGGATCCTCGGCGGCAAGCCGGAGTCGGAACTGCTGGGCGACAACGCGAATGCGAGCGCTCTCAGTCGTCCCTGAAGGTTTTCCTGCGGAAACGCGGCCCCGCCGTCAATTTTCGCCGCGGCCTGAAACTAATTGTTGCGAAACGCAACATATCCGAAACGCACTGGCGGTACTGTCCCCGCCATAAGTGGTTCACGCGGCCGCACCCATCCTGTCAGCCAGGGTGGGTGTGTCGCGATGCGAGAAGTTGGGACAGTCATGCGGTTTTCGACACAGGGGTCGTTGACCCGGCCGGGTCGAGTCAGAGGCCTTGCGGCAGTGGGGGTTGCGAGCCTCGCCCTGCTGTCGCTCGCGGGATGCGGCTCCGGCCGGACCGGGAGCGGCGGCGACAACGGGTTGGTGATCGGCACTACCGACAAGATCTTCTCCCTGGATCCGGCCGCCGCCTACGATCAGGGTTCCTATGTGCCGGAGACACAGATCTATCAGCATCTGCTGAACTTCGCGCCGGGTGAGACCACCCCCAAGCCGGATGCGGCCGACAAGTGCGAGTTCACCACGCCGATCGTCTTCACCTGCACCCTTAAGCCGGGTTTGAAGTTCGCCAACGGTGACCCGCTGACCGCGCAGAGCGCCAAGTTCTCGTTCGACCGGATGCTCAAGATCAACGATCCGAACGGCCCCGCCTCGCTGTTGGGCAATCTGGACAAGACCGACGCCGTCAACGATACGACGGTGGCGTTCACCCTCAAGGCCGCCAACGATCAGACCTTCCCGGCGATCCTGGCCACCCAGGCCGGTCCGATCGTCGACGAGAAGGTCTTCCCGGCCGACAAGGTCATGGACGACGGCGCCATCGTGAAGGCCAAGCCGTTCTCCGGCCCCTACACGATCAGCAGCTACGACAAGAACAAACTCGTTCAGTACGAGGCGAATCCGGGCTATACCGGCATCCTCGGCAAGCCGAAGACCAGCACCGTCTCGGCCAAGTACTACGCGTCGAGCGATAACCTCAAGCTCGACATCCAGAACGGCAACATCGATGTCGCCTACCGCAGCCTGAGCCCGACCGATATGGAGTCGCTGGCCAAGGACAGCAAGGTCGCCATCCATGAGGGCCTCGGCGGCGAGCTGCGCTACATCGTGTTCAACCTGAACACCATGCCCGGCAACACCCCGGACCAGAAGCTGGCGATCCGCAAGGCGGTGGCCTCGAGCGTCGATCGCGACGCGCTGTCCAGCGAGGTGTACAAGGGCAGTTACCAGCCGGCGTATTCGGCTGTGCCGCAAGGCATGCCGGGTGCGACGACGCCGTTCAAGGATATCTACGGCGCCAAGCCCAACAAGGAGCAGGCGACCAAGTTCCTCTCCGACGCGGGTGTGCAGACCCCGGTGCAGATCAACCTGCAGTACAACCCCGACCACTACGGCTCCTCCAGCTCCGAGGAGTACGCGGCGATCAAGAATCAGCTCGAGTCGACCGGCCTGTTCAAGATCAATCTGCAGTCCACCGAATGGGTGAGTTACCAGAAGGAACGCGCCCGCGACGGCTACCCGGTCTACCAAATGGGCTGGTTCCCGGACTATCCGGATCCGGACGACTACCTGAGCCCGTTCTTCGGCCCGAACAACTTCCTGCAGAACCACTTCGACGATCCGGCTATCACCGCCCAGCTGGCCGCCGAGGTGACCCAGCCCGACAAGGACAAGCGCATCGCGATCATCCAGCAGATCCAGCAGGATATGGCGGCCAAGCACATCTCGATCCTGCCGCTGTTGTCCGGTAAGCAGGTCGCGGTCGCGGCCAAGGGCGTCCAGGGCGTCGAATCCACCCTCGACCCGTCGACCAAGTTCCGCTACAGCGTGCTGAGCAAGTGACGGCGACCGCTTTGGAGCAGGAGCCCCCTGCCCCCGCTCCCGCTCCGAAAACACCGGGCCGCGGCCGGTCTCGCTACGGCGTGCTGGCTCGCTATCTGGGTGTGCGACTGCTGCTGATCCTGCCGACGGCCTGGATCCTGGTGACGGTCGTGTTCTTCCTGATGCGGGTCGTGGGCGACCCGATCAGCGCCGCCCTGGGCGGGCGGCTCCCACCGGACCAGATCGAGGCGCGTAAGGAGGCGGCCGGATTCAACCGGCCGATCCTGTCGCAGTACTGGGACTACATCTCCGGCCTGTTGCGCGGGGATTTCGGTCACTCCCAGGACAATCGGGCGATCAGCGAGATCATCACCAACTACGGCGCCGCGACGCTGGAGCTGGTGGTGTGGGCGCTGCTCGTCGCGTTCATCGTCGGAGTTCCGTTGGGCCGGTACGCGGCCCGGCGGCGGGACAAGGCCGCCGATGTGGGCCTGCGGCTGTTCGCGATCCTGGTCTACGCCGCACCGGTGTTCTTCGTCGGCCTGCTGCTCAAGTTGGTCTTCGCGGTCAAACTGGGCTGGCTGCCGGTGGCCGGACGGGCGAGCACCAATGTGGAACTGGCGCTGCAGCACGTCTCGCCGAAGACCAACATCCTGGTGATCGACGCGATCCTCTACGGCGACAGCGGATATCTGTGGGATGTGGTCCGGCACGCGATCCTGCCCGCGATCGCACTCGGCCTGCTGACCGCGGGTGTGTTCCTGCGATTGGTGCGAATCAATCTGATCCAGACCCTGCGCAGCGATTTCGTCGACGCCGCCCGCGCCCGCGGGCTCAGTGAGCGCGTGGTGGTGGGCCGGCATGCCTTCCGCAACGCCATGATTCCGATCGTCACCGTGATGGGCATGCAGATCGCGATGATGCTGGGCGGTGCGGTGCTGACCGAGATCACCTTCGAATGGAAGGGTCTGGGCTATCAGCTCGCGCAGTATCTGCAGGCCCGCGATTTCGTTGCGGTACAAGGGATCGTGGCGTTCCTGGCGCTGATCGTCGCGGTGATGAGTTTCCTCGTCGACGTGCTGGTCGCGCTGATCGATCCGAGGGTGAGGTTCTGATGACCGCATCCGAGATGATCGCGGCCGAGCCGGCGCTCGTCCCGCCGGTGCCGCGCAAGGGAATTCCGGGTCTGCGACTGTTCACGATGACCTCGGGGCTGCAGCGGGCCACGCTGATCCTGGGTCTCGGGCTGATCGGCATGTTCGTGATCGTCGCGGTGTTCGCACCGCTGATCGCGCCGTACGGCTTCGCCCAGATCTCCGATCACGGCGTGGATTTCGTGCGGCAGCAGGCGCCGTCGGCGCAGCACTGGTTCGGTACCTCGGTGCGCGGGGAGGATGTGTTCTCCCGGGTGATCTACGGTGCGCGAACCGCATTGGTCGTCATCGCGATATCGCTGGTGCTGTCACTGTTCGTCGGCGTGCCTTTGGGTTTGGTGTCCGGTTATGTCGGGCGCTGGGTGGACCGGGTGCTGGTGTTGTTCATGGACGCCATGTACGCGTTCCCGACGCTGCTGCTGGCGATCGTGGTGTCGATCGTGGTGGCCGGCGGGCAGTCGTCGAGCTTCGGCGGTGTGCTGTCGGCGTCGGTGGCCATCACGGTGATCTATGTACCGCAGTACTTCCGGGTGGTGCGCAATGCGACGGTCGCGGTGAAGACCGAACCGTACGTCGACGCCGCGCGGGTGACGGGCGCGCCGATCGGGCGAATCCTGTTCCGCCACATCTTCCCCAACGTCACCCAGTCGCTGCCGGTGATCATCACCCTCAACGGCTCGGAGGCGATCCTGACCCTGGCGGCCCTGGGCTTCCTGGGTTACGGCATCGAGCCCACCCAGGCCGCGGAGTGGGGATACGACCTCAACAAGGCGCTGGCCGATGTGTCGAACGGGATCTGGTGGACCGGCATATTCCCCGGTGTGGCAATAGTTTTGGTGGTGCTGGGCATGACACTGGTCGGGGAGAGCCTCAACGAGGTGCTCAATCCGTTGCTCCGGACCCGGCGCGCGGTCGCCGGGCCCGCCGCGGGAGAGGGTGCCGCTGATGACTGAAACCGTTGTGGTGCAGAAGGATTCGGCACTGGCCATCCGGTCGCTCTCGGTGACCTTCGCGACCGATGCGGGGGCCGTCGACGCGGTCTCGGACGTGTCCTACGAGGTCTTCCCCGGCGAGGTGCTGGCCATCGTGGGTGAATCCGGCTCGGGTAAGTCGGTCAGCTCGCGCACGGCGATGGGCCTGCTGCCCAAGACCGCTCGTGTGCGGGGTCTGGTCACCGTCGGCACCGACACGATCACCTCGATGTCGGAGCGGCAGCTGACCGCGCTGCGCGGCGGGGAGATCTCGATGATCTTCCAGGAGCCGGGCTCGGCGCTGGATCCGCTGTTCACCGTGGGCTTCCAGATCACCGAGGCGCTGCGGGCGCACAGCCGCATGAGCCGTAAGGCGGCCAAGGCGCGGGCGATCGAGCTGCTGCGCATGGTCGGGCTGCCCGATCCGGAGCATCGTGTCGACTACTACCCGCATCAGCTCTCGGGCGGGCAGAAGCAGCGCGTGATGATCGCCATCGCCATCTCGTGTGAGCCCAAGGTGATCATCGCCGACGAGCCGACCACGGCACTGGACGTGACGGTGCAGGCCGAAATCCTGGAGCTGCTGCGGGATCTGCGCGACCGGCTGGGCTCGGCCATCGTGCTCATCACCCACAACATGGGCGTGGTCGCCGACCTCGCCGATCGCGTGGTCGTGATGAAGGCGGGCCGGGTCGTCGAAACCGCCACGGTGGACGAGCTTTTCGGCAGTCCGAAGGAGCAGTACACCCGCGACCTGCTGGCCGCGGTCCCGCATCTGGGTGCGGGACTGACCCCGACCGACGGTCCGGTGTCTCCCCTCGGGCCGCAACCGGAGACGGGCATCTCGGCGGTCGCCGAGCGCCCGGCCGACGAGGCGCCCGCCGATCCGCGGCTCGCCGCCGAGACCGTGCTCGAGGTCTCCGGTCTGGTGGTGGAATTCCCCGGCGCGCTGGGCCGCCCGGCCTTCCGGGCGGTCGACGAGGTCGGCCTGACCATCGGTCGCGGCGAAACCCTCGGACTGGTCGGCGAATCCGGATCGGGCAAGTCCACGATCGGCCGCTGCGTGGCCGGGCTGCAACGGCCGACCTCGGGTGTGATCACAGTGCACGGCCAGGAGCTGACCGGACTGTCGGAGCGGCAGCTGCGGCCGGTGCGCAAGCGACTGGGCTTCGTATTCCAGGATCCGGCGACCTCGCTCAATCCCCGCTTGACCGTGGGGCAGTGCGTGGCCGAACCACTCATGGTGCACCGCACCGCCAACGGTGAGGCGCTGCGGACGCGGGTGCGACATCTGCTCGACGATGTGCAGCTGCCCGCGGGCACCGAGAACCGTTATCCGCATGAGCTTTCCGGCGGACAGCGGCAGCGGGCGAGCCTGGCACGGGCACTGATCCTGGAACCGGATCTGCTGATCGCCGACGAGCCGACCAGTGCCCTGGACGTATCGGTCCAGGCCCGAGTGCTGGAGCTGTTCGCGCAGTTGCAGCGCGAATGCGGCTGGGCGTGCCTGTTCATCAGTCACGACCTGGCCGTGGTCGACCAGCTCGCGAATCGAATCGCGGTGCTGCGCAACGGTTCCGTGGTCGAACAGGGCACCCGCGACGAGATCCTGCGTAATCCGGCCGAGGAGTACACGCAGCGGCTCGTGGCGGCGGTCCCGGTGCCCGATCCGGTCGAGCAGCGACGGCGGCGCGCGGCGACGGCCGCGCTGTTCGCCACGGATCACACCGAGTAGAAAGCGCCTCCGCCGCATCCGCGGCGGAGGGCGGGACCGGTTGTGCCGCCGGGGATTTCGCCCCGAACGAACTTCCCGGTGTGCCCGGCACAACCGGTTTCAGGTGGACACTCGGTTCGACGGCCGGTGCCGGACGCCGTCGTCCGGGTGTTCGCCGCCTGGTCAGGCCGGGCGCAGGATGCCGCTGATGAGCAGGAGCATGCTCTGTTCGGCCTGCAGCCGGGCGGTTTCGGGATCGTCGGCGTGGGCGATGATCAGGCCCGCCTCGGTGACCGCGCTGAGGATCAGCTGGGCCAGCACATGGACGGGCGCCGGGGTGATCAGTCCGGCGCGCTCCGCGCTGTCCAGCATGTCGGTGATCAGGCCGAGCCCGTAGCGGCGCTCCAGCTCGCGCCAGCCTTGCCAGCCGAGTACGGCGAGGGCATCCGACATCGCGATACGCACGGTTTCGGGTCGGCGGCACTGCTCGAGGAAGATGCCCAGGCCGACCGCCATCGCGGTGGGCAGATCCCCGGGATCGGGCAATTGTGCGAGGGCACGGGTGATCTCGGCCGCGTTCTCGCCCTCGAGCCGTTCGAGCACGGCCAGGAACAGCCCGCGCTTATCGCCGTAGTGGTGATGCAGCGCTCCGCGGGTCACCCCGGCCGCGGTCACGATCTCCTCGGCCGAGACATGCACGTAGCCGCGCTCGGCGAACAGTCGGCGACCGACCTCCTCGAGCGCGGCACGGGTGGTGCGGGAACGATCCTCCTGACTACGGCGCGGCATGTAGCCGAGTGAACTCCACGATCAACTCGGTGAGCAACTCCGGCTGGTCCTCGGAGATGAAGGTGTAGGAATCGTCGATCACCTTCAGCGTGGCATCGGGCAGATCGCGGACCAGCCGCTCGGCGAAGGACACCTTGAACGCCTTGTCCTCCCGCGCCCAGACCAGCAGCACGGGCAACTCCAGCGTGTGGAACCGCTCGGCCGCGGCGAGGGTGTACCGCTTGTGCACGCCGCGGAGGAAGCGCACCAGATCGGCCCGAATGGCGGCGGAGTTGCGACTGGGCAGCAGATAGGAATCGGCGATCTCGGGTGGCACCGGACGCTTGGTCACCAGGCCGAAACCGACCGGCAGCCGCTGCGCCGGGCGGAACCGGAGCAGCTCCAGCATTACTCGCAGCAGACCGGGGACCGCGGCCAGCCGGGGCAGCGGCGTGAACGGCTGCGGGAGGAACTTGTCGTAGGCATCGCAGTCGGTCAGCACCACCCGGCCGACCCGGGAACGATTACGGGTCAACATGATCTGCGTGATCGCGCCGCCGGTGTCGTTGGCGACCAAGGTCACATCGTGCAGATCGAGCCGATCCAGGAATGCGGCCAGCAGATCCGCGGCTCCCGTCGGCGACAGATCCGCCTCCGGCACCGGAATCGAATGCGCGCCGAAGGGCAGATCCGGCGTGATGCAGCGATGTCCGGCCGCGGCCACTTCGGGCACCACCTTGCGCCACAGATCGGCGTTGACCAGCAATCCGTGCACGAAGATGACCGGTGCGCCGGAGCCGATCTCGTGGTAGTTGATCCGGGCGCCGGGCAGATCCACCTGCGCGGCCGGGCCGAGTGCGCTGCTGATTCCCATATTTGCCTCCGAGAGAGCGGGACGACGACTCCAGGCTCACATACATACAGAATGTATGTCAATCATCCCGCGAGTGGATCTGTCGCCGGGGCTCGACATCGATCCCCACCCGAAGTGAAGGTCCAGCTAAAGAACAGCCCATACCGGTGCAGTCTCGTTATCCCTCTCCGGTAGCGTGATCAGGCATCTATCCGCCGATTCGGTTTGGAGCTTTCCCCGAAAATGACTGAGCAGACCCCGAGTGTGGACAGCCCGGTGGGTGGCGCCTCGTACGCCGCCGCCGGCGTGGATATCGAGGCCGGCGACCGCGCGGTCGAGCTGTTCGCGCCCCTGGCGCGCAAGGCCAGCCGGCCCGAGGTGCAGGGCGGCCTCGGCGGTTTCGCCGGATTGTTCGCACTCAAGGGTGGTTATCGCGAGCCGCTATTGGCCGCCTCGACCGACGGCGTCGGCACCAAGATCGCTGTCGCGCAGGCGATGGACAAGCACGATACGGTCGGCCTGGACCTGGTCGCCATGGTCGTCGACGATCTGGTGGTCTGCGGCGCCGAACCGCTGTTCCTGCAGGACTACATCGCCGTGGGCAAGGTCGTGCCCGAGCGCGTCGCCCAGATCGTCTCCGGCATCGCCGAGGGCTGTGTGCAGGCGGGCTGCGCGCTGCTCGGCGGCGAGACGGCCGAACATCCCGGGCTGATGGGCAACGACGATTACGACATCTCCGCGACCGGTGTGGGCGTCGTCGAGGCCGATGCCGTACTCGGGCCCGATCGGGTGCGTCCGGGCGACGTCGTGATCGCCATGGGCTCCTCGGGCCTGCACTCCAATGGCTACAGCCTGGCGCGAAAGGTGTTGCTGGAGATCGACCGTATGTCGTTGTCCGGTCATGTCGAGGAGTTCGGCCGCACGCTCGGTGAGGAGCTGCTCGAGCCCACCCGCATCTACGCCAAGGACTGCCTGGCCCTGGTCGCCGAGACCGATGTGCGGACCTTCGCCCATGTCACCGGCGGCGGACTGGCCAACAACCTGGCCCGCGTGCTGCCCGCCGGCCTGGTCGCCGAACTCGACCGCGGCACCTGGAACCCCGCGCCGGTATTCAAGATGATCGCCCAGCGCGGCCGCGTGGAGCGGGTCGAGATGGAGAAGACCTTCAACATGGGCGTCGGCATGGTCGCCGTGGTCGCCCCGGAGGACGCCGACCGCGCCCTGGCCGTGCTGACCGCCCGGCACATCGCCTGCTGGACGCTGGGCACGGTGAAGAAGGCCAAGGACGCCGACGCCGATCGCGTCGTGCTGCTGGGTGAACACCCGCGTTTTTGAGCGGCATGAAGACGACTTCGCCTCCGGCGCGGCAGGTTTGGCCTGTACGTCGGAGGCGTTTGTCGTTTCTACTCGTTCCGATCCGCCAAACCCGATGTCCGGGCATGGTTTTGGAACGATGGTGATACGGCTGGCACACCGATATCCGAGGTGAGTCGGATCGGTGTGCGGCGAACCTTCAGTCGGAGAGCGGAACTGCCGACGGCAGGGACCGGATGATGTATCGACGTGCGAAAGGGGAGGCCTCCTCCGGCCTCCCCTTTCGCACGTCGATCCGAGTCAGCGGCGCCAGTCGTCGTACTTGTCGTCTTCTTCCCAGCGCGACGGCGCGTCATCCGCGTCGTGCTCGTCGGAAAGGACGTCACTCCGTTGCGACGTGTCGCGGGAATGACCCGACAACAAATCGTGCGAGTGTCCCGACAGCTCGCGCTGAAGGCTCGCGAAGTCGGTCGACGGCGAGCTGTACTTGAGCTCGCGGGCGACCTTGGTCTGCTTTGCCTTAGCCCGGCCACGGCCCATGGCTGACCCCCTCGCGTCACTGCGGGGCGGCCTGGGGTGGTTTGGCGGCCCCGTTCGAATTAATACTCTTCCTGACAGACACTTTAGCGTGTGTCCGGCGGTCGCGCTTCCAGGAGTGGGGGTTGACTCCGGAACTAGCCGAGTTTGCCCGGTTGTCGCCTCTGGGACGCGGAGCTCAGAGCACGCCCGGAATCGCCCGGATCACACCCACTCTGGCGCCGCCGCCGAGTACCGCGGGTGCCGCCAATTCCGTGTGTACGTCGGTCCATTCGATTCCCATCCGCTGGAGAATCGCCTGGGTCAGGGGCATTCGCGCGCGATCGTGCCCGTCATCGATCTTGTAGGCGAAGGCCCGTCCGTCCGGCAGCGCACCGACGTGCACGCCGTCGGCGCCGATCTTGCAGACCAGGCCCGGCGTCGCGCCCATGGTCAGCAGGTCCGGGGCATCCGTGCCCGAAATCACTCGCGGATGGGCCCGAATCGCATCGGCCACCCGGCGTTCGGGGGAGCCGGGTTCGGCCGTGGCGAAGCTCGCATAGGCGCGGGCCAGATTCACCAGCGACACCGGCACGATCGGCAGGCCGCAGCCGTCGATGCCCAGATCGGTCTCCGGTTCGCCGGTGATCTCGACGATGGTCGCGGTCACCGCCCGCTGCAGCGGATGCGCCGCATCCAGATATCCCTCGGTCGGCCAGCCGTTGATCGCGCAGGTGGCGAGCATGGCCGCGTGTTTGCCCGAGCAATTCATATAGATCCGGCGGGCGGCCGTCGCGCGATCCTTACCGGCCAGCGCCTCGGCGCGGGCCCGCTCGTCGACCGGCAGGTCGGGCGGGCATTCGAGCTGGTCCTCGGTATGGCCGAACCGGTCCAGCAGGCGTGCCACCAGCGCGACGTGATCGGGTTCGCCGAAATGCGAGGCCGTCGAGATCGCCAGCTCGGCGTCGTCGACCGGCTCGAAACCGTTGCGCAGCAGCGCGATCGCCTGCATCGGCTTATTGGTCGAGCGCGGGAAGATCGGCAGATGCACCTCGCCGAGCACGAGCGCGGGTTCGCCGTCGGAATCGAGGACGACCACCGAGCCCCGATGCACGCATTCGCGGAATCCGGACCGCACCACTTCCACCAGATCCACACTCATGCCTGCGCCCCGCTCGCCTCGATCACCTGATCCCTTTCCTGTTGCCGGCGCATATGCCGGTCCACCTGCCTGCGAATATCGTCGGAGACGGAGGGTTCGGCGGCCAGCAGCAGGCGCAGCCGATCCGGATCCGCGCCGAGGAACACCTCGCGCACGGTCACGCCGTGGCCGGGGAGGTGCTCGACCCGGACCTCGTCGCCCGCGCCGACGCTGCCCTCGGTCAGTACTCGCAGATAGGCGCCGGTATCGGCCCGCAGCGTGAAGCGCTTGACCCAGCGCTGTTCCCCGCTCCAATGTCCGAAGGTGGCGCAGGGCACGCGCGGGGCGCTCACCTCGAACAGGGCGTCGCCGATCGACCAGCGCTCGCCGATCACCGCATCGCTGACGGGCAGGCCGGCGATGCGCAGATTCTCGCCGAACCAGCCGGGCGGCAGCTCGCGATTCAGCTCCGCACCCCAGCGGCGCGCATCCTCGTCGGCATAGGCGTAGACGGCCTGGTGAATTCCGCCGTGGTCCTTGGTGTTACACACGTGATCGCCGTCCAGCCCGAGCGGCCGGGCCCGTACCCGGTCCGGCATCGGACGTTTATCGATCGCCGTGCGCCCCACCCGGCTCACGTTCGAGGGCAGCTCGAGTTCGGCATGCAGGACGCAGACCGCGAGCACCCGGCCGGTTGCTCCCCTCTGCCTGGTCATCGGCCGCGTAGCTTGTCGACCGCGACGCGGCCCGCCTGGGGCTGATCGTCGGTGGGAAGCGAATCCGGATCGATCGATGCGGCCATCGGGCCCGCCTCGAGTGCGGTATCGGCGGGAATGGTCCGCTTGACCAGCGCCAAAGCGATGGGGCCCCATTCGAAATGGTCCACGATCGTGCCGACCCGGCCGACCGTGCGGCCGCCCGCGGTGACCGGATCGCCGGTGACCGGCCGGGCGTCGGCGGAGCCGTCCAGATGCAGCAGCACCAGCTGCCGCGGCGGTTTGCCCAGATTGTGCACGCGCGCAACGGTCTCCTGACCGCGATAGCAGCCCTTGTCCAGATGCACCGCACCGAATTCGGTCACCCCGCCGATCCAGCGGGCCTCGTGCGGGATGGTCCGGTCGTCGGTGTCGACGCCGATGCGCGGGCGCAGGGCCGCCACCCGCAGCGCCTCGAAGGCCCACAGCCCGGCGGGTTCGGCTCCGGCCGCGGTCAGGCGCGACCACCACGCCGCGAGCTCCGCCCGCGGGATCACCAGATCGTAGGAATCGTCGGTGGGCCAAGGCATCCGGCGCAGGAAGCCGCCGCCGGGCAGCGGCGTCGCGGCGTACACCTCGGGCAGATCCTCGATCCCGAGCGCCGCGCGCAGTTCGCGCACCCGCGGGCCGAGCAGGCTCAGCACGGCGTGGTCGGGCTCGGCCTGCGGCTTGGCATCGGCCCAGAAGACCATCTTCCGCAGAAACTCCAGCAGCGCGGGACCGCGCTCGCCCTCGGTATCGATCCAGAGCGTGCCGTCCAGATCGGTGAGCACGAAGTGATGCAGTACGCGACCGTTGAGATCCAGATCCAGATTCTCCGCCGATCGCCCGTCGGCCAGTGCGGCGATGTGCTGGCTGGAGATGGTGTGCAACCAGGTCAGGCGCTCGCGGCCGGAGATCGATGCGACGAAACGATGCGAGCGATCGATCAACGCCACGCGCTCGGCCGCGGCCTTCTGCTCGGCGAACGGGTCACCGTAATGCCAGGCCACGGCGGCGTCGGGGGTGTCGGGCGGGCCCGCCACGGCCCCCGCAACGGTCAACAACGGACTGGACGGAGGAACCACGGACACGCTTCAACAATAGGTCCTCTGCCCGGTGCCCGGTTGGGTGCGGTGTCCGAACCCCTGCTGCTACGAGATTGCTTCGCGGCGATTACCGGACCGAATGTGATGTGTATCACGATTAATGCCTGATGATTATCATGATTGGTCAGCTTCAAGGAATGTGAATCTCAAGTTTTGGTGGACGGTTATATACCGGGAGTTCGGTACCCCCTCGCGGCGCGATCTATTCGCCTAGGCTTCCTCGCATGGTGGATCGAGTTCTGGTGACACTCGACGGTGTGGTCCGGGATCCGGGTGAGCCGTTGATTACTGCGGATGACATCGGCGTACTGCGCGGCGACGGCGTCTTCGAAACGGTCTTGGTACGCGACGGCAAGGCATGCGCGATCGAATTGCATCTGGCCCGGCTGCGGCGGTCGGCCGAGGCACTGGAGCTGCCCGTACCCGATCCGGGCCGATGGCGCACCGCGGTGGAGGCCGCGGCCAAGGAGTGGGGCACCGAGCGCGAGGGACAGCTGCGCCTGATACTGACCCGCGGCCGCGACGGCGTCGATGACGCCGAGGGCAGTGCCTACGTGCTGGTGCTGCCGGTCGCCGAGCGGGTGGGCAAGGCTCGCGCCGAAGGGGTTTCGGTGATCACCCTGACCCGCGGCGTCTCGGTCGACCTCGCCCAGAACGCGCCCTGGCTGCTGTTCGGCGCGAAAACCCTGTCCTATGCCACGAATATGGCGGCCCTGCGCTTCGCGGCGCGCATGGGCGCCGACGATGTCATCTTCACCAGCACCGAACATCGCGTCCTGGAGGGTCCGCGCTCGACCGTGGTGATCCAGCGCGATAAACAACTCATCACACCGCCCGCGCGCCAGGGCGTGCTGCCCGGCATCACCCAGCGCGCGTTGTTCGCCGAGGCCGAGAAGGCCGGGTGGGAATGTCGCTACGAGTCGTTCTTCACCGCGGATCTCATTACCGCCGAGAGTATTTGGCTGCTGTCGAGCGTGACGTTGGCCGCACGGGTCTCCTCGCTGGACGGGTTGCGCATGTCCGCGCCCGAGGGTGCCGAGGAGATCTCGGAACTGGTGGAGCGCGGTATCGCCAGGCCGTGGAAGCTCGCAGACTGGACGTGACCGTCGAATGTCCCGGAGTGTCGTGACGTAAGACTCGTTGTCCGGCGATCCATCCCGCGTAGCCTTTACTACGACATGTCGTAGTAGGGCAGGAGGGCTGGATGAACGTCGTCGACGTCTCGCGGTGGCAGTTCGGGATCACCACCGTCTATCACTTCCTCTTCGTCCCGCTCACCATCGGTCTCGCACCCCTGGTCGCCGGCATGCAGACCGCGTGGGTTATCACTGGCAACGACCGCTGGTACCGGATGACGAAGTTCTTCGGCAAGTTGTTCATGATCAACTTTGCCCTCGGCGTGGTGACGGGCATCGTGCAGGAATTCCAGTTCGGCATGAACTGGAGCGAATACTCCCGATTCGTCGGCGACGTATTCGGCGCGCCGCTGGCCATGGAGGGTCTGGTGGCCTTCTTCATGGAGTCGACATTCCTGGGGCTGTGGATCTTCGGCTGGACGCGGTTGCCGAAAGTCGTTCACCTGGCGACGATCTGGATGGTCGCCATCGGCGTGAACGCCTCGGCGTACTTCATCATCGCCGCCAATTCGTTCATGCAGCATCCGGTCGGCGCGACCTTCAATCCGCAGACCCATCGCGCCGAACTGACCAGCATCTGGCAGCTGCTGTCGAACAACACGGCGCTGGCGGCCTTTCCGCATGTGGTCGCCGGATCCTTCCTCACCGCGGGCACATTCGTGGCCGGGATCGCGGGCTGGTGGATGGTCCGGGAGGTGCGGCGCGGGAATGTCGATCTCGCCCGCACGATCTGGCGGCCGGCCGGGCGGATGGGCATGTGGGTGATCGTGGTGTCGGGTATCGCGCTGGCGCTGACCGGTGACGTGCAGGGCAAGCTGATGTTCAAGCAGCAGCCGATGAAGATGGCCTCGGCGGAATCGCTGTGCCACACCCAGGTCGATCCGAAGTTCTCGGTGCTGACTGTCGGCACGCACAACAACTGCGACAGCGTGACGCATGTGCTCGAGGTGCCGGGCGTGCTGTCGTATCTGGCCGAGGGCAAGTTCAGTGATGTGAAGCTGGCGGGCGTCAAGGATCTGCAGGCCGCCTACAACGAGCGCTACGGCGTCGGCGACTATCGGCCCAATCTGTTCGTCACCTACTGGACCTTCCGGGCCATGATCACCTGGGCGGTCGGCTCGGCGCTGATCGCCCTGGCCGGCTTCTGGGTGACCCGGCGCGGCCGGGTGCCGGGGGCGCGGTGGTTCTCGTGGCTGAGCCTGCTGGTACTCCCGACGCCGTTCCTGGGTAACAGCGCGGGCTGGGTGTTCACCGAGATGGGTCGGCAGCCGTGGGTGGTCGCGCCCAATCCGACCGGTGATCCGAATATCCGAATGACGGTGCAGCAGGGCGTATCCGGTAATACCGCGGGGCAGGTGTTGTTCTCGCTGATCGTCTTCGCATTGCTGTACGGGACGCTGGCGATCGTGTGGTTCTACCTCATGCGCCGCTATGTGATCGCGGGTCCGGAGGAGGCGTCGCATGCGGCGTCGGATTCGGAAACCGTTGCTGTCGAAAAACTTTCGTTCGCCTACTGAGGGAGTGCGAGGATGAGTCTGCCGGAATTCTGGTTCGTCCTGATCGGGGTGTTGTTCACCGGCTACTTCCTGTTGGAGGGCTTCGACTTCGGTGTCGGCATGTTGATGCCGATCATCGGCCGCGGCGACGAGACCCGAAAACGCGCCGTGCTCAACACCATCGGGCCGGTCTGGGACGGTAACGAGGTGTGGTTGATCACCGGCGCAGGGGCGATGTTCGCGGCGTTCCCGGAGTGGTACGCGAGCCTGTTCTCCGGGTTCTATCTGGCGTTGTTGCTGATTCTGGTCGCACTGATCGTGCGGGCCGTGGCCATCGAATACCGCGGCAAGATCAACGATCCGCGCTGGCGGCGCTGGTGCGATGCGGCGATCGGCTTCGGGTCGTGGGTGCCCGCGCTCGCGTGGGGCCTGGCCTTCGCCGCCATGGTGCACGGGGTGAAGATGAACGAGCGCAAGCAGATCGGCGGCAATCTGCTGGATCTGCTGACGCCCTACGCGCTGCTGGGCGCGGCGGCGATGACGCTGTTGTTCGCGCTGCACGGGGCGGTGTTCATCGGCCTCAAGACCGGCGGTGAGGTCCGCGACAGCGCCGAGCGGATCGCCAGATGGCTACTGATCCCGACCGCGGTCGTGGTGGCGGGATTCGGGATCTGGACCCAGCTCGCCCACGGCAAGGGCTGGACGTGGATGCTGTTGGCGCTGGCGGTGTTCGGGCTCGCCATGGCCGCCCTCGCGGTGTATCGCGGTCGTGACGGATGGGCGTTCACCGGTACCGCGCTGACCGTGATCGCCGCGGTGGCGTTGCTGTTCGGTGCGCTGTTCCCGTATGTGCTGCCCTCGACCATCGATGCGGCCTACGGGCTCACGATCGACGGGCGCGTGGTGGACGGGCACGCCACCGTCAGCGCCTCTTCCACGCACTACACCATGGTGGTGATGAGCTGGGTGGCGGCGGTGATGACGCCGCTGGTGGTGCTCTATCAGGGCTGGACGTACTGGGTGTTCCGGCAGCGCATCACCGTCGATCAGATTCCCGCGCCGATCGGACTGCCGTTCCGGTCGACGGAGCCGGTCCGGAACTGATCATGGCCCGCCCGATCGACCCGCGTCTGTGGCGGTACGCCCGTTCGGCCCGCCGGTATCTCGTGCTGAGTGTCGCGCTGTCGCTGGTGATCACGGGCTGCATCGTGGTCGCGGCGCTCGCGCTGGCTCGGGTGCTGGCCGGGGTGATCACCGACCCGGAGCGGCGCACGATCGGTTCGTGGGCCGTGGCGCTGGCGGTGCTGGCGATCGCGGTGGCGGTCCGGTGCGTGGCCACCTGGTGGCAGGCCCGGCTCGCGCATCGCGCCGGTGCGCGGGTGGTGGCGGAGCTGGAAGGTGCGGTGCTGGCCGCCGGCGCCGGGCTGGCGCCGCGCGAACTCGATTCGCGGCGTGCCGAGTTGGCGGTTGTGGTGGGCAGCGGTCTCGGTGGACTGCGGGCGTATCTGACCGGCTATCTGCCCGCCCTGCTGCTCGCGGCGCTGGTGCCGCCGATCGTACTGGCGGTCATCGCACTGCACGATCCGACGGCCGGAGTGATCGTGCTCGTCACGCTGCCGCTGATTCCGGTGTTCATGGTATTGATCGGGCTGATGACGCAGGGGCGGGCGGCCGCGACCCTGTCGGCCACCGCGCGGCTGTCGGATCAGCTGCTGGATCTGTTCGCCGGGATGCCGACCCTGCGGGCGCTGGGACGCGAGACCGAATCCGGGCCGACCATGCGCGATCGCGTTCGGGCGCTGGGTGATTCGCTGCATCGGCGGACGATGGCCGCGCTGCGGGTGGCGTTCCTGTCCTCGATGGTGCTCGAGCTGCTGGCGACGCTGTGCGTGGCCCTGGTGGCGGTGTCGATCGGTATGCGGCTGGTATTCGGTCATATGGAGCTGTATGCCGGGCTGGTGGGTCTGATCCTGGCGCCGGAGGTGTATCTGCCGCTGCGGGCGGTAGGGGAGCGGTTCCATGCCGCCCAGGACGGAATGGCCGCCGCGGATAAGGCTTTCGCGGTTCTGGAGCCGGACCGCGAACGCGCCGAGCCGGTCACTGGGAGCCGCCGGATACCGAACTTCCAGGGGCATATCGAGATTCGCGATCTCGGTGTGGCCGCGCGCGACGGCCTGGCTCCGGCGGACCTGTCCGCCGCGCTGCGCCCCGGCCGGATCACGATGCTCACCGGCCCGAACGGATGCGGGAAATCGACTGCTCTGCAGGCGATCCTGGGGCTCGCGACACCCGAACACGGCACGGTGACCGTCGACGGCATACCCGTCCCCGATCTCGATCCCGAGTGGTGGTGGAGCCGCCTGGCCTGGCTCCCACAGCGCCCGGTCCTCCTGCCCGGCACCCTCCGCGAAAACCTCGAACTCTTCGGCACCCGGCCCCGAATCACATCCGACCTCGAATCAGTCTGCGCCGCCACGGGATTCGACACTGTTCTGGCCGACCTCCCCGACGGCTGGAACACCCCGATAGGCCCCGGCGGCCTGGGCCTGTCCCTCGGACAACGCCAACGCCTGGCCCTCACCCGAGTCCTGGCCACCGACCGCCCCATCCTCCTACTGGACGAGCCCACCGCCCACCTCGACGACACCACCGAAGCCACGGTCCTCGAGGCCCTGACCACCCGAGCTCGAGCCGGTACCACGATCATCATCGTGGCCCACCGCCCCACCCTCCTGTCCATAGCCGACCACATAATCCCCGTCCACTCCGAAGCCTTCCCACCCGAACCCGAACCCGCCCAACAGAACCCACTGCAGGCGGCCTCCCGATGACGCATCCTCGCGGCGTGGCCGGGGATCTCCGGCGGATGTGGAGCCTGCTCGAGTTGTCGCCGCGGCGGGTGCTGTTGTCGGTGCTGTGGGGTGTGGTCGCACTGGGGAGTGGGCTCGGGCTGGCCGCGTTGGCGGCGTGGTTGATCGCGCGGGCCTGGCAGATGCCGCCGGTGCTGGATTTGAGTGTGGCGGTGGTGGCTGTTCGGGCACTGGGGATTTCGCGGGGGGTGTTTCGGTATGTGGAGCGGCTGGCCACGCATGATGTGGCGTTGCGGGCCATGACTACCGCGCGGGAGACGGTCTACGCATCGTTGGCGGCGGCGGATATCTGGACCGGAAGGCCCAGGGGAGCAACGGATTCCACGCGGTTGCGGCGGGGGGATCTGTTGACTCGGATCGGGAGCGATATCGACGATCTCGGGGCCGTGGTGGTGCGGGCGCTGATGCCGATCGCGGTGGCGGCGGTACTGGCGGTGGCGGCGATCGGGCTGCTGGCCACGATCTCGATGGCGGCCGCGGTCGTACTCGCCCTGGCATTGGCTCTCGCGGGGGTGTTCGCACCCTGGCTGTCCGCGCGGGCGGCGCGGGAGGCCGAGCTGGCGGTGCGCGCGGACCGGGCCGAATTCACCGCGGCCGCGGTGACCGTCCTCGATCACGCCGCCGAACTGCGGGTCGCCGGACGACTCGACGGCGCGCTGGCCACGGCCACCTCGGCCGGGCGTCGCGCGGTCGCGGCCGAGGATCGCGCCGCCTCGCACAGTGCCTGGTCGGCCGCCGCGACGCCGCTGGCCATCGGCGTCAGCGTGCTCGGCGCCCTGCTCATTGGAATCCTGTTGTACGGCAACGGTTCCGGCGCACCCGCCGCCGCGCCGCAGCCCGCCGCGCCGGGCGGTACCACTCCGATGGCGCTGGCCGTGCTCGTCCTACTGCCACTGTCGGCATTCGAGGCCGTCGCGGTGCTGCCCGCCGCCGCGCAGGCGCTCACGAAAGGCCGTGCGGCACTGCATCGGATCGAGGCGCTGCGGCGTGACGCGGGGGCCGATCCCTGGCACCGCCGCCGCGCACTGCCCGAACTGCCCGCCGGACGCCGCATCGCGGTGATCGGACCGAGCGGAGCGGGGAAGACCACCGCGCTGATGGCCTGGGCCGGACTGTTCGACACCGCACGCCCGGGTGCCACCTTCTTCGCCGAGGACGCGCATCTGTTCGGCACCACGGTGCTGGAGAATCTGCGCGTCGCCCGGCCGGAACTCACCGCCGCGGAGGCCGAAAAGGCCCTGCGCACGGTCGGTTTGGGTGAATGGCTCGACGGTGCACCCGAGGGCGTGCACACCGATCTGATCGGCGGCGCCGCCGCGGTGTCCGGAGGTCAGCGCCGCCGCATCCTGCTGGCCCGCGCGCTGATCTCCCCGGCCGAGGTGTTGCTGCTCGACGAACCCACCGAACATCTCGAGGACGCGGCCGGAGCCGATCTGTTGCGCGCCCTGCTCGACGTGGACAGCGGGCTGATCGCCCCGGACCGCACGGTCGTGGTCGTCACCCATCGGCTGCCGCCGGACCATCGCGCGGACACGATCGTCGACATCGACGCCTCCGGCCGCGCCGCGATCCGGAAAACCCGCTCTGAACAGGCCGTTCGCCCGGCGAGAAATTCCGTTGCCGACAGTCGGTCGGCCGACTAAATTCGTCTGTACACGGGAAAGGAGGTGGTTCGGAGAATGAGTAATTCGAGGACACGTGAGGTGGCTGTCAGCTAGCGCCACCGCTGCTGACGGATTATCGTTCGCGCGAGCGTTGAGCTAATCCCAGGCAGCCACCCGACCCCCGAGCTCCGGTGAGTCCGACCGGAATTGCGTGAGGACTTGGCCTCCGCAATCAGCTCGGGGGTCGTACTCGTCCGCCTCTCCGCGATTTTGGCCGTACCAGTTGGGTGCCATGGGGGTTGGTCACAGGGCCTGCGTTGGGAGGGTTGTGAGTTTTGGGCGTTCCCGGTGAGTTACCCATGTTCTTGCGAAATCATGGGGTGCGTTTTTCAAGTGGCCCCCAGGTGGGGGTGGGGTTCGGGATAGAGTCGGGGGCATGACGACTCTGGCGGTGCCGCAGTGGTTGATTCCTCCTGTTGGTGGGTTTACCGTGGAGCATTTTCTGCGGTTGACGGGGTTGCCCAAGCGGACCGAATTGATCGATGGCAGCCTGATTTTCGTTGCGCCGCAAAGTAAGTGGCACAGTCGGGTGGTGATGTTGCTCGAGGAGGAGCTCGATCGGCAGGCGCCCGAGGAGTTTCGGGCCGATTGGGAGATGGCCGTGCGGCTCGGCGATCGGCAGATGCCGGTGCCGGATGTGGTGGTCGTGACCGAGGAGGCGTACGAACGTGACGAGCCCTCGTCGTACTACTTCGCCGAGGACGTGCTGATCGTCGTCGAGGCGGTATCGCCGGACTCCGAGGAGCGCGACCGCGAGACCAAACCGGCCAAATACGCCAAGGCGCGAATTCCGCACTACTGGCGCGTCGAAAGCAATGGCGCCGATGCCGTCGTGCATACCTTCCAGCTGGATCCGAACGCGAATCGCTATACGGGCACGGGCATCTTCCACGATCGGCTGTATCTGACCGACCCCTTCGAAGTGGATGTCGAACTCGAAGGGATCGGGGCGCGTCAGCCGATGTAGCGCTGCAACCGGGCCGACAGGCGCGGCTTCAGGGCGCCGTCGGCCTCCACACGCTCCTCGACGTAGCCGAGGTCGCCGCCGTCGATGATGCCGTAGAGGCGCTTGGCGCCGCCCACGACCGCGCCGGACTGGCTGCGGATCACCACATCGGTGGCCAGCTCCCACGAGGATTGGGTCAGGGCCTGGCCGTAGAACAGTTCGACGATGCCGGAGCTGTGCGTGAGCAGCAGCTCGATCACCTCGTCGTCGCCGTCGATGCCGACCCGCCAGAAACCCGTCTCGCGCAGGTCCGGCCCGCCGTAACCGCCCTCGGAATCGATGATCCAGGAACGCGATTCCCAGGACAGATAGTCGCCGCCGTCGTGGGAGACGATGAGCTGCTGGCCGAAGTGATAGTCGCCGCGCTCGGCGTCGTTACCCTCGCCCTCACCGCGCCACACGCCGACCAGCGGCAGCAGGGCGAGCATGGAGGAACTCAGATCCGGGCCCAGGCGGAGATTGGCGGTGTCCTCCGGCAGCGGCAGATCGGGCAACTGTGGAATGTTGCGGGCGCCAGTGGATTTCGCGCGCTCGGATGCCTCGGCGACCGCCTGGTCGCCGCTGCGGCGCGCGCCATCGCCACTCGTATCGCTCTCGCGGCGACCGCTCGACTGATGAGCCGTCCCGTTCGCCGTCGCGCTCTCTGCGTGCTGGTTGTCCGCGTCGGTCACGACTCGGTGAACAGCCGATAGAGGACGTACAGACCGAACCAGGCGATCAGCACGGAGACGAGAACCAGCAGAATCTCGAAGGCAAGGACCACGTATCGAAGTCTAACGAAACCGGGTCCACTTCATCGAAACGGCCCCGGGATGTCCTTTCCCGGGGCCGTTTCGGTCCGTGACGCGCGACGTCTCAGTGCGGTCGCACTACTTCGCCACCGTGACATCGATGGCGTGGATGCCCGCGCCCTCCGGCTTCACCTGCGCCGAGCCGTTACCGGCCGACGACAGCGCGCGGATGGTCCAATCGCCCGGAGCGGCGAAGAAGCGGAAATCACCGGTGCCCGAGGCGACGACCTCGGCGGTGAACTCGTCACTGGAGTCCAGCAGCCGGACGAACGCGC
The DNA here is from genome assembly GCF_044454005.1 of Nocardia sp. NPDC051570. Lineage (NCBI taxonomy): Bacteria > Bacillati > Actinomycetota > Actinomycetes > Mycobacteriales > Nocardiaceae > Nocardia > Nocardia sp. NPDC051570. The sequence goes on from NZ_JBITDI010000009.1 coordinate 249,145, forward strand.
CGCCGACGGGGTTGCCCTCGCCGTCGAGCACGCGACCGGTCAGCACGGTCTCCTTCTCCACGTCCACATTGGCGGGCAGGGTCTGGCCCTGGGTAGGTGCTGCGCACATGTGATTACGCTCCCAACTCGATCGGTGCACCGACGAGGGAGCCGTACTCGGTCCAGCTCCCGTCGTAGTTCTTGACGTTCTGATGGCCCAGCAGCTCGCGCAGCACGAACCAGGTGTGCGAGGAGCGCTCGCCGATCCGGCAGTAGGCGATGGTCTCCTTCTCGCCGTTCAGCCCGGCTTCCTTGTAGAGCGTCGCGAGATCCGCGTCGGACTTGAAGGTGCCGTCCTCGTTCGCGGCCTTGCTCCACGGCACGTTGATCGCGCTGGGGATGTGGCCGGGACGCTGGCTCTGCTCCTGCGGCAGATGGGCCGGGGCGAGGATCTTGCCGGAGAACTCGTCGGGCGAGCGCACGTCGACCAGGTTCTTGGTGCCGATGGCATCGATGACCTCGTCGCGGAAGGCGCGGATGGTCAGATCCTGATCGCCGGCCTTGTAGGTGGTGGCCTCGCGGTGCACCGCATCCTTCGACAGCGGGCGGCCGTCGAGCTCCCACTTCTTGCGGCCGCCGTCGAGCAGCTTGACGTTCTGGTGGCCGTACAGCTTGAAGTACCAGTACGCGTACGCGGCGAACCAGTTGTTGTTACCGCCGTAGAGGACCACGGTGTCGTTGTTGGCGATACCGCGCGCCGACAGCAGATCCGAGAACTGCTCGCGGTTGACGAAGTCGCGCCGCACCGAGTCCTGCAGATCCTGCTTCCAGTCGAGCTTCACGGCGCCCTCGATATGGCCCGTGTCGTAGGCGGAGGTGTCCTCGTCGACCTCGACGATCGCGACGCCGGGGGTGTTGAGGTTCTCTTCGACCCAGTCTGCGGAGACCAGGACGTCGGAGCGAGCCATGTTGTTCCTTTCGAGATGTGAACTGCCGGGCTAGGAGGGAGAGTTGGTGGGGGCCGGGGACTTCGGGAGCAACCGCTGGGCGAGGGGGTAGATCTTGCAGCCCAGGCAGATGCCGAAGGCCGCGTTCAGGAACGCCGCGAACAGGGCGAAGGCGGCGAAGATCGTCCCGGTCACGCCGCTGCCGAAGGCGAAGCCCAGGAAGCTGATCGCGGCGAAGACGAATCCGACCAGCTGCGCGAACCGCACGGGCGCCGCCGGTTCGGTTTCGGCGGGCGGGCCGATGCGCGGGGCCACGAAGGTGGCATAGAGCCATCCGTACGGGCTGCGCCGTGGACCGTACAACGCACCGAGCGCGAACACGATGGTCTGCAGGCCGATCAGCACGGCGGCGAGCGGGGTGGAGAAGGCGGCGGCGATCAGGACCAGCACGAGTACGGCGGTCGTGATCCAGGCCGAGAAGCGGGGGCCGCGAACATCCACGTGGCCGGCCGGAATGCGTTGGGGTGTTTGGGAATCGGTGATAGAGGTGTGCTCCGACATCGGATACTCCTGCGCTGTGATCAGGTTTCGGCTGTCAAAAGGTGCGGCAGATCACGAGGGGATCTACGAGATCACTCAGACGGTGGAAAAACCGGTCGGCGGCAGAAGGGTGCGAAGGGCCGACCGGCTAGATGCACAGGCAGCAACAACCGCCGAGGCGGCACAGATCAACTGTGCGGCGTCGGGTGAGCATCAGCTCTCGGCGGGTTTGCACGTAAGGGAGTTTACCCGTTTCGGGGCGGGAATTGGACCCCGGGTCCGGATCCTGGGATTCAGGCGGCTTCGGGCACGGTCAGCGGGCTGAGCGCGCTGCGCAGATCGCCCGACTTCGGGACGCCGGAGATCCGGAATCGCTCGCGGCCGCGGGCGTCGAAGACGAAGGTGGTCGGCAGCGAGAGCACGTTCAGCTCCTTGGCCAGCGCGGGTTCGGCATCGATGTCGACCTCGATATCCAGTGGGGGCTGCGGTGTTTCGGCCAGATCGGCGACCACACCGGCCACCACCCGCCGGACCGCCGCGCACGGACCGCACCAGTCGGCGGAGAAGTGCACGACCGCGGGCACCTCACCCTGCACGCCGACCGCGGCCAGCAGTTCGGTGCGGGCGTCGTCGCCGGTCATATCGGCGCCGGCCGAGGTCCGGACCCGCCCCTCGCGCAGGCGGATCGCCAGCCCCGCGGCCAGGCCGGCCAGCAGCACGACCGCCAGAATTGTGATCTGCATCATGATCGGGCAAACCTGTTCATCTCGAGCGTCATGTTCTCGCCCTCGCCCTCGACGATGATCTCGCCGCCGAGTGCCTGGACCTTGGTGGGATGTACGCCGAACGGCAGATCCCTCGTGTCGATGGTGCGCGTGAAGCGGGCCAACACCGCCGCCTTGTCCAGATCCGGACCCAATGTCGTGGCGGTCGCGGCGTCGGCCTCTTCCCCACGATAGATATCGGTGGCCACCACGCGCACCTGGTCGCCCTCGAGCATCAGATTCACCTTGACGCTGACCCGGGTGGTGCTGCGCGATTCGGGTCCGAGCTGGATGCTGCCGGTGAGCAGATAGGTATTGCCCTGGATGGTCATGCCGGTGCCGCCGGATCCGCCCGTGCCGTCGGACTTGTCGGCCGGCGGACCGGTCAGCGACAGGTTCGGGATGTTCAGCAGCCGACCGAGTCCCAGCGAGTCGATGCGCATACGCCCGGAGACGCGGTCCACCGGCACCGAACCCATCTTCCCGTCGACCAGATCGCCGATCGGGATGTGCACGCCGTTGAGGGTGGCCTCGACCTGGATCTCGCCGGGAACCTCGGGATGATTGGCGCGGGCCCGGATCTCGACGTTGCGATAATCACCCCGCCAGGCCTGCACCGCGAACGGAAACCCGTGAATGGTGACCTCGGGATCGGCACTGAGATCGCCGCCCGCCCGCAGGGCCCGCGACACCCGGTACTCGGTATAGGCCGCCGCGGTGAAGTCGGTGACCACCGCGAGCGCCACCACCAGCAGCACCCCGACGATCACCTTCCGCATGAGCGCCAGCCCTCGATTCCCGGTGTACAACGCATGCACGCACGATATCTGTTGGTACAGAGGGCGGCTCGACCCCGCATCCGGCGCTGGCGTGCCGGACGCGGGGACAGGGGGTGGAGCGGCCGCTCAGCGCCGGACGCAAGGACCCGCAACGTGCGTCGGTTGCCCGGATTGCGTGGTCACCGGTTCGAACGCGCTAATGTAGGTCCGAATTACCTGTGCGTACGAGCATGGAATCGCGAAAGACACCGAGGTTGCCCGCGGACATGCCAGATTGGGAGGAGAGCTGTGGAGCTGCTCCTGCTGACCTCCGACCCGAATCCGGAGTCGGTGCTGCCGTCGCTGTCGTTGCTGCCGCATCACATCCGACCGGCGCCGACCGAGGTTGCCTCGCTGCTCGAGGCCGGGTCGGCGGATGTGGCCCTGGTGGACGCGAGAACCGATCTGGCCGCCGCGCGCGGGCTGTGCCGATTGCTCGGTAGTACCGGATCCTCGGTACCGGTGGTGGCGGTGCTCACCGAGGGCGGTCTGGTCGCGGTCAACGCCGACTGGGGTGTGGATGACATTCTGCTGCCCGGCACCGGGCCCGCGGAACTCGATGCGCGACTGCGACTTCTGGTGGCGCGCAACGGTGGCGCCGTCAGTCCCGAGAACAGCGGCAAGATCACCCTTGGTGAGTTGGTGATCGACGAGGGCACCTACACCGCCCGCCTGCGCGGCCGCCCGCTCGACCTGACCTACAAGGAGTTCGAACTCCTCAAGTACCTCGCACAGCATGCGGGCCGGGTGTTCACCCGTGCCCAGCTGCTGCAGGAGGTGTGGGGCTACGACTTCTTCGGCGGCACCCGCACGGTCGATGTGCATGTGCGACGCCTGCGCGCCAAACTCGGCACCGAATACGAATCGCTCATCGGCACGGTCCGCAACGTCGGCTACAAGGCGGTCCGCCCGGCCCGCGCGGCCAAGGGCGACGCGGTCCCCCCATTCCCCGAGGACGACGACAACGCCGGCGGCACCGACGACGCACAGCTCACCCCGGCGACCGGAACTCTCCCGTGAGCGAACCGCATACCGGTTGGACCGACGAGGTCACCCCCGATATCGCCGCGGCCATCGTCGAACTGCTGGACCGGGCGACCGAAATCGACGGTGTCGCACCGGTTTCCGAGCAGGCAGTACTGTCGCTGACCACACCCTCGTCCGCTCGGCATCTGCTGATCGAGCGCGACGGCGCGGTGGCGGGATATGCGAATCTCGTTGTGGCACATGATGATCACCCCGCCATGGCCGAGGCCGTGGTGGATCCGCGTCAGCGCTCGCGCGGTCTCGGCGCGGAGCTGGTGGCCGGCGCGCTGGCCGTGGGCGGCCCGGATGCCCGGGTGTGGGCGCACGGCAACCTCGCGCCCGCGCGGGCGGTCGCCGGACGCCTCGGACTGACCGTGGCGCGCGAACTGTGGCAGATGCGACGCCCTCTAGCAACATCGGAGCTACCAGAACTGGCCGTGCCCGCCGAGATCGTTCTGCGCACCTACGCCGGGCCCGCGGACGATACCGAACTGTTACGGGTCAACAACGCCGCCTTCGACTGGCACCCCGAGCAGGGCGGCTGGAGCGAGGCCGAGATCACCGCGCGCCGCGACTCGTCGTGGTTCGACCCCAAGGGGTTGTTCCTCGCGGCCGATGCCGCGGATCCGTCCCGCATCCTCGGCTTCCACTGGACCAAGGTGCACGACGACGAGCAGCCGCCCGTCGGCGAGGTATACGTGGTCGCGATCGATCCGACCGCCCAGGGCCGCGGCCTCGGTCGCCTGCTCACCCTGGCGGGCCTGCATTACCTGCGCGACCGTGGTCTGGGCGAGGTGCTGCTCTACACCGAGGCCGATAACACCGCGGCCGTGCACACCTACACTCGCCTGGGGTTCGAACCGGCCCATATCGACGTGGCGTACGCCACGCCCTGATCCCCGCCGGTAAGCCCGAAGCCCCCTGTCGGTCAGGTCGAAGACCCCGGAAGGTCACTTCATGACATGTCCGCAGTAACTTTGCGGCAAATGTCACATCTATCGGGCGCAATCGCGCCGGGTTGTTCACCTTCCGTTCACTTACCCAGGTCCAACTGTCAACCGGCCGAACCTACGTTACTTGAGGGCGCCATACGGCCGCCCGGTGTGCAAGTTCTCCGCGAACCGGCCCACCACAGCACCCGCCCGGTCGTTGAGGGATCGGGCGCGCCCAGCGATTCTCGGAGGAATTCAGTTGAATCTCAAGCGCAGCAGCGCCTTTGTCGGCGTGCTCGCCGCGAGCGCCGCCCTGACCTTGTCGGCTTGTGGCAGCGATGACAACGCGGCACCGGGCAACGGCACCGGCACCGGCAGCAAGGTCAACGTCGATTGCGGCGGTAAGAAGTCTCTCAAGTCCAGTGGTTCCACCGCGCAGAAGAACGCGATGGACCGCTTCGTGGCCGCGTACCAGACCAACTGCGACGGTTACAAACTCGACTACACCGCCAGCGGTTCGGGTGCGGGCGTCAACGACTTCCTCGGCGGCCAGACCGATTTCGCCGGTTCCGACTCGCCGCTGGACCCGGCCAAGGGTGAGCCCGACAAGGCCGCGCAGCGCTGTGGCTCCCCGGCGTGGAATCTGCCGGCCGTCTTCGGCCCGATCGCCATCACCTACAACCTGAACGGCATCGATAACCTGGTGCTGGACGGCCCGACCGCCGCCGCGGTCTTCAGCGGTCAGATCAGCAAGTGGAACGACCCGCAGATCCAGAAGCTGAACACGCAGATCGCGTCCAAGCTTCCGGACCAGGACATCCACGTGGTGTTCCGCAGCGACCAGTCCGGCACCACCGACAACTTCCAGCAGTACCTGGCCGCGGCGTCGAAGGGCGGCTGGGGCACCCGGGGTGCGGGTAAGGACTTCAAGGGTGGAGTCGGCGAGGGCGCCAAGGGCAACGAGGGCACCTCGGCCGCCATCAACAACACCCCCGGCTCGGTCACCTACAACGAGTGGTCGTTCGCCAAGTCGCAGAACCTGAAGATGGCGCGCATCCTCACCGATTCGGCCGTCAAGCCGGTCGATCTGACCGTCGATTCGGCGCAGAAGGCCGTCGCGGGCGTGAAGGTCAAGGGCCAGGGCAACGATCTGGTGCTCGACACCACCTCGTTCTACAACCCGACCGATCCCGGCGCGTACCCGATCATGCTGGCCACCTACGAGATCGTGTGCTCCAAGTACGCCGACGCCGATACCGGTAAGGCCGTCAAGGCGTTCCTGACCTCGGTGGTCACCAACGGACAGAACGGTCTCGACCAGGCCGGGTACATCCCGATTCCGGACTCGTTCAAGGGCAAGCTGTCCGACGCGATCAAAGCCATCTCCTGATAGTCGCCTGAAACCATGACCGTCCACGACGAAGTCACCCCCGCGGGCCAGTCGGACTCGACCGGCCCGCGGACGGGTGGAGATACTCCCCTCATGTCCAGTGAATCCAGCACAGAACCGCCGACGACCAAGAGCCGTCGCGGCCACAACAAGACACCGGAAATGATCTTCCGGTCGCTGGCCACCGCGGCCGGCGCGACGATCGTCGCCGCCATCGCGCTCATCGCGCTGTTCCTGCTGATTCGGGCGGTGCCCTCGATCAGGGCCAATGAGGCGAACTTCTTCACCAGCACCGAATTCAGCACCGGCGATGCCAACCATCTGCGGTTCGGTATCCGCGACCTGTTCATGGTCACGGTGCTCAGCTCGGTATTCGCGCTCGCGATCGCGGTGCCGCTGGGTGTCGGAATCGCTCTGTTCCTGACCCAGTACGCACCGAAGACGCTGTCCCGGCCATTCTCGATCCTGGTGGATCTGCTGGCGGCGGTGCCTTCGATCGTGTTCGGTCTCTGGGGTTATCTGGTGTTGGCCAAGCGGTTGGTGCCGTTGGAGAACCTCCTCAACGACGACCTCGGCTGGTTCTTCCTGTTCAAGAACGGCAACGTGTCGATCGGCGGCGGTGGCACCATCTTCACCGCGGGTGTGGTGCTGGCGGTGATGATCCTGCCGATCATCACCTCGGTCAGCCGCGAGGTCTTCAATCTCACTCCGCGCGCGCATATCGAGGCCGCACAGGCACTGGGCGCCACCAAATGGGAGGTGGTGCGGATGACCGTGCTGCCGTACGGACGCAGCGGTGTCATCGCCGGATCGATGCTCGGTCTCGGCCGGGCGCTCGGCGAGACGATCGCGGTCCTCGTGGTGCTGCGCACCGCGACCAAGGCCGGACACTGGTCGCTGTTCGACGGCGGCTATACCTTCGCCTCCAAGATCGCCTCGGCCGCATCGGAATTCAGTCAGGCGCTGCCCACCGGCGCCTATATCGCGGCCGGTTTCGTGCTGTTCGTGCTGACCTTCCTGGTCAACGCGCTGGCCCGGATCGCTGCCGGAGGGAAGGTGAACGGCTGATGGCCACCCCGACGCTCGATCGTCCGGTCAAGGCGCCGGCGTTCCGTCAGGTCAGTGCGAGCCGCAAGATCCGCAACGGCGTCGCGACCGCGGTCATGTGGCTCTGCTTCGCGATCGCGCTGGTCCCGCTGGGCTGGGTGCTGATCCTGGTGCTGAACAAGGGTTTCCACGCCGTCACCCGCAACGGCTGGTGGACCAAATCGCAGAACGGCCTGCTGCCCAACCAATACGGCGGCGGTGTCTACCACGCGATCTACGGCACCATCGTGCAATCGGCCGTGGCCGCGGTGATCGCGGTGCCGCTGGGCATCATGGCCGCGGTGTTCCTGGTCGAATACGGCCGCGGCTGGCTGGCCAAGACCACCACGTTCATGGTCGACATCCTGGCCGGTGTGCCCTCGATCGTGGCGGCGCTGTTCGTCTTCGCGTTCTGGATCTCCACCTTCGGCTTCCCGCAGAGCTCGTTCGCGGTATCGCTGGCGTTGCTGCTGCTGATGTTGCCGGTGGTGGTGCGCAGCACCGAGGAGATGCTCAAACTCGTGCCCGACGAATTGCGCGAGGCCTCATACGCTCTGGGCATCCCGAAGTGGAAGACCATCCTGCGCATCGTCATTCCCACGGCGCTGCCGGGCATGATCAGCGGCATGCTGCTGGCGCTGGCCCGTGTCATGGGCGAGACCGCGCCGGTGCTGGTGCTGGTCGGCTATTCGAGGTCGATCAACTTCGACGTCTTCAACGGGAATATGGCGTCGCTGCCGCTGCTGATCTATCAGGAGCTGGCCAACCCGGAGCCCGCGGGCCGGATGCGGGTCTGGGGCGCGTCGCTGACGCTGATTCTCATGATCGCGGTGCTGTACCTCGGGGCGGCGGTCGTCAACAAGCTGCTCACGCGGAACCGATAGAAGCGAACGGAATATCGACACATGGCCAAGCGGATCGATGTCAAAGACCTCAACATCTACTACGGCAAGTTCCACGCCGTCGCGGATGTGAGGCTGACCGTGCTGCCCCGCAGCGTCACCGCCTTCATCGGACCCTCGGGCTGCGGTAAGTCCACGGTGCTGCGCTCGCTCAACCGCATGCACGAGGTAACCCCGGGCGCCCGCGTCGAGGGTGCGGTGCTGCTCGACGGCGAGGACATCTACGGCTCGACCGTGGATCCGGTCGGCGTGCGGCGCACCATCGGCATGGTGTTCCAGCGCCCGAACCCGTTCCCCACCATGTCGATTCGCGACAATGTGGTGGCCGGGCTGCGGCTGCAGGGCGTGCGCGGCAAGAAGGAACTCGACGAGGTCGCCGAGCGCTCGCTGCGCGGTGCGAACCTGTGGAACGAGGTGAAGGACCGCCTGGACAAGCCGGGCGGCGGCCTGTCGGGTGGTCAGCAGCAGCGGCTCTGCATCGCCCGCGCCATCGCGGTCTCGCCCGATGTGCTGCTGATGGATGAGCCCTGTTCGGCGCTGGACCCGATCTCCACGCTCGCGATCGAGGATCTGATCGCCGAGCTGAAGAAGGAGTTCACCATCGTCATCGTCACGCACAACATGCAGCAGGCCGCCCGTGTGAGCGACCAGACGGCCTTCTTCAATCTCGAGGCCCAGGGCAAGCCCGGTCGTCTCGTCGAGATCGACGAGACGGAGAAGATCTTCTCCAACCCGGCCCGCAAGGAGACCGAGGACTACATCTCGGGTCGTTTCGGATAGCAAACCGGCCCATCGACCGTCACGGCCCCGGGGAAATCCGGGGCCGTTTCGCGTTCTCGGCTCGATATGGTGAGGCGCGTCACATCAGCCGCCCTGTGTTAGCTATGCCATCTCCTACCCGGGTCGGTTGTTGCGACTCGACGTAACAGATAATGTCTTCCCAACTACACCGATCGTTCTAGTCGGGAGGCATCAGATGGCGGTATCGACGGCGAGCCTGCGGCTCGAGCGGCGGATTCCGGTCGCGATGCGGCTGCGCATACTCGCTCTGATCGCGATCTGTCTCGCGGAACTGCTCGTGGTGCTCGACAACACCGTGGTCAATGTGGCGCTGCCTTCGATTGCGGTGCAGTTGCAGGCGCGGATGAGCGGGCTGCAGTGGATCGTGGACGCGTTCACGCTGGCCTTCGCCGGACTGCTGCTGGCGCTCGGGCATCTCGGCGATCGGTTCGGCCGTCGCCGCGTCATGGTCATCGGCCTGGCCGGTGTGGCGGTCATGTCCGGCGCGGGTGCGTTGTCGACGAACCTCGGCCAGGTCATCGCGGCGCGCGCCGGCATGGGAGTCTTTGCGGCCGCGGTCTTTCCGGCCACGCTGGCGCTGATCATCAACCTGTTCCCCGAGGCGCGCGCCCGGGCCGCGGCGATCGCGCTGTGGACGTCCATGGCCGGGGTCGCGGTCGCCATCGGCCCGATCACCGGCGGCTATCTGCTGCAGTACTTCAGCTGGCATTCGGTGTTCTGGATCAATGTGCCGATCGCGATCATCGCGATCGCGGCCGTGCTGACGTTCGTGCCGGAATCGCGCGCCGAGCACACCGGTCGACTCGACATCGTCGGCATCGTGCTGTCGCTGATCGCGGTGGCCACGCTGGTGTGGACGATCATCGAGGCGCCCAAACAGGGCTGGCTGTCCGGGCGCAGCGTCGCCGGATACGCGATTTCGGTTGCGCTGCTGGTGATCTACGTCGCGTGGGAGCTGCGGGTGAGCTCGCCCGTGCTGGATGTGCGGCTGTTCCGGATCCGCCGGTTCTCGGTGCCCGCCGCCGCGATCACGGTGTCCTACTTCTGTGCCTTCGGCTTCCTGTTCCTGATCACCCAGTACTTCCAGGGCGTGAAGGAGTACAGCGCACTGCAATTCGGCATCCATTCGCTGCCGTTCGCGGCCGCGGTCGGCTTCGGCGCACCCATCGCGACGCTGGTGGCGCAGCGCATCGGCACCACCGCGACGGTGATCACCGGGCTGCTGATGCTGGCCACGGGCATGTACATCGCGGGTCAGGTGAAGGTCGACACCCCTTATCTGGGGCCGGTTGTCATCGCGATGGTGCTGATGGGTGTCGGCTTCGGCGTGGTGCAGGGCCCGTCCACCGAGTCGATCATGGGCTCGGTGCCACTGGAGGAGGCCGGAGCGGGATCGGCGGTCAACGACACCACGCGCGAGGTCGGCGGCACGCTCGGCGTCGCGGTGCTCGGTTCGATCATGGGTTCGATCTATACGAATCGGGTGGGTTCGCGCATCGACGCGATCCCGAACGGGATCATGAATCCGGATCAGAAGAGCCTGGCCCGCGATACCCCGATCAGCGTGATCGAGGTGGTGAAGGCGCCGGTCAGCTCATTCCTGGCCAAGCCGAAGGCCGAACTCGTCCACGCGATGAAGGTCGCGGCCCTCGAGGGCGCGCAGTCGGCCTCGTACGTGGCGGTCGGTGTGCTCCTGGTCTGCACTCTCGCCGTCGCGCTGCTACTGCCGTGGAAACCTCAGCACGGTAACTCGGTGCTGCTGGCCTGGCGCGAGAAGCCCACGCCGAGCGAATGATCCGCTCGCGCGACTCAGATCTTCTCGGCCTCGACGTCCGTATCGGGGGGCAGCACGCCGGTCACGAGGAAGACGACCCGGCGGCCGATCTCCACGGCATGGTCGGCGAAGCGCTCGTAGTAGCGGCCCAGCAGCGTGACATCCACGGCCGCGGCGACGCCGTACTTCCACTCCCGATCCATCAGCAGCGTGAACAGGTGGCGATGCAGATCGTCCATCGCCTCGTCGTCCTCGGTGAGCTGCGCGGCGCGCTCCGGGTCGCGGGTCTCGAGGACCTCCTTGGCCGCCGCGCCCATATTGACCGCGATCCGGCCCATCTCGGCGAAGTAGCCGTTGACCGCCTCGGGCAGGGCGTGATTCGGATGCCGCCGCCGTGCGACCTTGGCCACATGCAGTGCGAGCGCGCCCATCCGGTTCACATCGCCGACGATCTGAATGGCACTGACCACCTGCCGCAGATCACCGGCGACCGGCGCCTGCAGGGCCAGCAGTGCGAAGGCCTTCTCCTCGGCCAGCGTGTTCATCTCGGCGATCCGGTCGTACTCGCTGATCACCTGCTCGGCCAGCGTCAGATCGGCCTGCAGCAGCGACTGTGTCGCCTGCTCCATCGCCGAGCCCGCCAGCCCGGCCATCTCGCCGAGCAGCGTGGCGAGATCGGCCATTTGTTCGTTGTAGATGACACGCATGAAACCAAACATTAGTTCCCGGCCCTGACCAAGTCACGAACGGTGGGTGAACCGCTGGTGTTGCCAGTTACTAGCCACGTCTTCGCAGGTGAGCGTCGGTTATTTACACAGGTCGTCGGCCGCGTTGACATGCTCGAGGTCCGAGGGCAGTGTGACCGGCGTCTCGGGTGCGCCATCGGCGGCCGCGGGCATGGCGGGCAGCGGATTGCCGAAGGATATCGGGGTGCGGATCGTGCCCTGATAATCGGCGCCCAGCGCCACCTCGACGATGCTGCCCAGGCCCGAGGCCGTCTCGAGCCGCGCGCCCGGGATCGCCGAGGCGACGGTCGCCGCCTCGGCCTCGTGTCCGGACGAGTAGCGCACCTTCGTCGCCGGAATCGTTCCGCCGGAATAGTTTCCGACGTTGAAGATCTGAAAACCCTGATTGGACAGCTTGTTCGCGGCGGTGGCCGCCACGCCGGTGATCCCGGAGCCGTTGGACACCTGCACCGATACCGTGCTCGGATCGGCGGCGGTGAGCTGACGCGGTGCGGGCGGTTCGGCGGGGGTGGGCGGGGCGATCGGCTTCTTCTCCCCGGGCAGCGGCTGATCGTCGATGATCGCGGTGAAGATCGCCTTGATATCCGACTCACGCGGAATCTCGTTGCCGTAGGAGGTGGTTCCGGCCGTGGGGACGGTCAGGAATGTGATCGCGCCGGCATCCACCTTTTGCAGCGAACGACCCAGTGTCAGTAGGTCGTTGGTGTTGACATGGTCCATCATCGCATGGCTGGAGAAGGCGCCGATGAAGCTGTTCATCTTGCCGGGGTCGAACAGCGTCTTGTTCGACAGCGCGCTACGCAGCAGCGACGACATGAACCGCTGCTGACGATTGATGCGGTCGTAATCGCTGCGGAACTCGCCCGATACGTGCCGGGCCCGCACATAGTCCAGCGCGGTCGAGCCGTTGATGATCTGCTTGCCCGCCGTGGGCAGAACGGTACCGAGCTCCTCGTCGACCAGCGGTTTGGAGGTGCAGACCTCCACGCCGCCGACGGTGTCGACCATCGACTGGAATCCGCTGAAGTCCAGGCCGATGAAGTGATTGATCTTCAGGCCGGACAGCTTGGTGATCACCGAGGTCAGGCATTTGGGCCCGCCCAGGGCGTAGACGGCGTTGAGCTTGTCGCCGATCGCGGATGGGAACGAGGTGCCGGTATAGCGGCGGTTCTCGTTGTCCCAGCCCTCGCAGGACGGACGGGAGACGTCGAGATCGCGGGGGAAGGACACGGCCACGACGCGCTGCCGGCTCTCCGGGATGTTCACCAGCATGACGGTGTCGGCCCGGGCGCCCTCGGCGTCGTCGGTCGTGCCCGCGCCGAGTTGGCCGTCGGCGCCCGCGCGGGTGTCGTTGCCGATGATGAGGAAGTTCTCGTCGCCGAGCTGACCGCCGGGATTGACGACGTCGGGGGAGTTCAGGTCCACCGCGTCGACCTTGTTCTTGTCGAAGGCGTGATTGGTGGCGCGCAGATAGTTCCAGCCCGCGCCGGTGAGGACCAGGGTCAGCACCGTGACCACCGCGGCCACGCTGCGGCCGATCAGGTGCATCCGGCCCGTCCGGCGCTGCCGATTCGCGGCCAGGCGCGAGAGGGGCGGCTTACCAATGGATTTCGGCCTCGCCCGTTGCTGATCGAGCTCCAGCGGCGGGTTGTCCGGGTCCGTGGTGGGCAGGACGTCGGTGGGCTGGTCGACGAGCCTGGCCCGCTGGGCGGCGTACGGGTCGACGGGATCATCGGCGGTCGGGGCCCGGAAGTAGGCGGGCGGCAACGCGTCCGGTTCGGCCGCGGCGTGCGGTGCCGCGGCGGAAGCGGTTTCGCCCCGCGGCGCGCGCGGGGCGGCGTGCTGCGCCGGAAGCGTGGTGTCGGTGGGCAGATCGGCGACGCGTTCACTGTCGACCTTCTGCATCAGATCGTGCACGGTCACAGGCCCGTCGGCCGCTTCGTCGGCATATCGATTGCGCCGCCCGGGCCGTTCATCGTCCGCCTCGGCCTCCGCAGTGGAGTAGCGCTCCCAGGGGGCGCGACCTCCGGGCGCGGGCGTCCGCCCGCGCCGATCGTCGTCACCCACCAACGAACCTCGTTTCACTCACACTCGGGGACCGGCTTGCCCGTTCAACGGCAGTGCCCTTCGCAATGATAACGATTGAGCCACGATGGGCCACCTGACACGACGAGAGATCCCGGCGAAAAGCGCGCCGGGACCATGAGGTGGGGTGGCGACGGGACCATGAGGTGGGGTGGCGCATGCTGGGGCCACGCGGTCGAGGGGTGGATCAGCCGCCCGAATGCATGACGTCGGCGGCCGTGGGGACGGCGCGGTCTTCGGGGTCGTCGAGCCAGCCGTGCGGGAGGCTGACCTTGCCGGGGGAGCCCTGGCGACCTCGGGGGCCCTCGGCGTCCTTGGGGAAGGGGGCCGACGGGTCCAATTGGGCGATCAGATCCTGTAATTCGGTGAGGTGTGCGACGGTGGCGAAGCGGCGGCGTAGATCGGCGCCGACCGGGAAGCCCATCAGATACCAGGCCATATGTTTGCGCAGGTCGCGCATGCCCCGGTCCTCGCCGTAGTGCTCGGCCAGCAGGCTCGCGTGGCGGTAGAGGATCGCACCGACGCGGCCGAGGTTCGGACCCTCGGGGATCGGCTCACCGCGCAGCGCCGCCTGCAGTTCGGCGAACAGCCAGGGGCGGCCCAGACAGCCGCGGCCGACAACCACACCGTCGCAACCGGTTTCGGCCATCATCCGCACCGCGTCGTCGGCGCTGAAGATATCGCCGTTGCCGAGGACGGGGATGGTCGTGACCGCCTCCTTCAACCGGGCGATCGCCGACCAGTCCGCCTCGCCCGAATAGCGCTGCGCGGCCGTGCGGGCATGCAGCGCGACCGCCGCGGCGCCCTCGGCCTCGGCGATGCGGCCGGCGTTCAAGTAGGTGATGTGCTCGTCGTCGATGCCGATGCGGAACTTCACGGTGATCGGAATGCCCGCGGGCGCGGCCGCGCTCACCATCGCGCGCACGATCGCCTCGAACAGCCGCCGCTTGTACGGCAGCGCGGCGCCGCCGCCGAGCCGGGTCACCTTCGGCACCGGACAGCCCAGATTGAGATCGATGTGATCGGCCCAGCCCTCGCCCACGATGACGCGGACGGCCTCGCCGAGGGTGGCCGGGTCGACGCCGTACAGCTGCATCGAGCGGGGATTCTCGTCCGGCCCGAACGACATCATGTGCAGCGTCTTCTCGTTGCGCTCCACCACGGCCCGGGCCGTGATCATCTCGCAGACGTAGATCGATGTGGCGCTGCCGAACTCCCGGCACAACGTCCGGAAGGCGACATTGGTGATGCCGGCCATCGGTGCGAGCACAACGGGCGGATCGACCGGGTAGGGGCCGATCCGCAAGTCGTTCCTGGTCTCGAGCGCCGCGGTCATGGATTCCATTTTCTCATCCGTCCGATCGAGGCGTTCGGGCGGGGAGCGAAGCGGAGGACAGAGGGACCGAGATCACGAGGGGCGCGGCGAACCGCGCCGCGGGAGGCGGCGCAGTGGACACGACGCTCAGCGGGCCGAGGAACCCGCCAGCTGGCGTTCGCGCTTGAGGGCCTCGCGGGCGAGCATGCGGTCGCGCTGCTCCTCGAACTTCACGACGTCCTTGCTCAGCCTGTCCAGGTACAGGCCCAGGCGCTCGCGGGCCGCCTCGCCGCGGGCGGTGAAGTCGTCGCGCTCGAAGATGCGCCACTTCTTCAGGACCGGCTGGACCACCTCTTCGAGGTGCTGACGCAGGTCGTAGATGCCGTGCTTGGCCATCAGCACGCCGTTGCGACGGAAGTTCGGCATGCCCGCGCCCGGCATCTGGAAGTTCTCGAGGATCAGGGTGATCGCGTCGAGCGTCTGATCGGGCGTCAGATCCAGCGCCGCCCCGCACATGTTGCGATAGAAGATCATGTGCAGGTTCTCGTCGGCCGCGACGCGCTGCAGCATGCGGTCGGCGATCGGATCGTCGCAGACCTTACCGGTGTTGCGGTGGCTGACGCGGGTGGCCAGCTCCTGGAAGGTCACGTACGCAACCGAATACAGGAATCCGGCCTGATCCTCGGGCAGTTGATCCGCCGGGGAGGCGAAGCCGTTGGTCATATGGATCAGGCGCGCCTGTTCGAGCGCGACCGGATCGACGCCGCGGGTGACCACGAGGTAGTCGCGCATGACGATGCCGTGCCGGTTCTCCTCGGCGGTCCAACGGCCGACCCAGGTGCCCCACGCGCCGTCCTGGGAGAAATTCTCGGCGATCTCGCGGTGATACGAGGGCAGGTTGTCCTCGGTGAGCAGATTGGTGATCATCGCCGCCTTGGCGACCTCGTTCAGCTTCGACTGGGAGGGGTCCCAATCCACGCCCCCGAGCGCGGCGAAGTTGTGACCGTCGTCCCACGGCACGTAGTCATGCGGATGCCATTCCTTGGCCATGGAGAGGTGGCGGTTGACGTTCTGTTCGGCAACCGGCTCCAACTCCGACAGCAGTTCGAGTTGAGTCAGATCCTTTGCCATAAAAGTGCGCCCTTCGATGTTGTCATGCGATCTTGCTCGTCGACCCCCTGAGCCGTGTGGTCGCGACCTCATACCTTACGACACCGTAGGTGTGACGCGAAACGCATACACGCGACCCGACCGTGTCCGTGACCGAACTCATACGAGGTCGATGGCGCTTGTGTCGATCGGTTCCGAGTGTAGGCCTGTACCGGGTATCAAGGGTGTATCGGTGATCGGTGCGAAGACGTTAGCCTCCTCACGAAAAACCGCCCGTGCCAAGGGCAACGGGCGGTGGTGGGCCGACGTGCCCAGGGTCGTCAGCGTTTCCCGCCGAGCAGCCCGCCGAGGACGTTGCCGAGGACGCTACCGGCGTTCTTGCCGAGCGCGTCCGACAGTGCGCCGCCGAGCCCGCCGTTCTTCGACGCACCGCCGAGCAGGCCGCCGAGGACGTCGGCGAGCGGGCCGTTTCCGGCGCTCCCCTTCTCTTCCGCGCCCGTCCCCGACGACTCACCCTTGCCGAGCATCTGCTTGCCGAGATAGGCGAGCACGATCGGGGCCAGGATGGGCAGCACCTTGGCGACCAGATCGTTACCGCCGGAGCCGCCGGTCGCGCCGAGCGCGTTGATGACTGTGTTCTTCTCGGAACCGAAGACGTCGTCGACGATCTGCGCGCCCGCCCGCGTATCGACCTGATCGACGTCGACGCCACCGGCGAGCAGGTTCTCGTCCTGCTGATCCACCAACCCCTGCAGCGACTGTTCCTGCGCGGAGTTGCTCGTTTTTGCCTGGAGCCCGCCCAGCAACACTGGCAGGGCCTTGTTCACCGCATCCCTCGCGGTCGCCTCGTCGACGCCGAGCTTGCCGGCGATCTGTCCGATCGGAACTTGGGAGAGCAGGTCATCGAAGGAAGTCATAGCTCCGCCTCTCTCATGGGATGAGCCGGTGGCCACCGGTCGAATCCCACGGTAGGCGATCTCGGCGACGGCCGGGAGTGGGTTTGCCGGGCCACATCGATCAATGCCGACGGGCCGGAGCGAGTATCGCTCCGGCCCGTCGAAGGTGCCCCCACCAGGGCTCGAACCTGGGACCTGCGGATTAAAAGTCCGTAGCTCTACCAACTGAGCTATAGGGGCGCGGTGCGCAAGTCTAATGCGCGGTTCGCGCAAGTGGTAACCGGTATCCGTTGTGCCCGAACCATTCGATCGTTTCCGCTGGTCGATACGGATTTCCGGCCCGCCCCGGCCGCTCGGCGCACGTACTGGGTACGGCCCCTTGACTTCCCGGCCCACCCGGCCCCATGCGCCCGATATGAACCCGATGTTCTCGGCGCGTGCCACCCTTATGTCCGCGATGCGTGCCGACCTTGTGTTCGCGGTCCGTGCCAGCCTTGTGTTTCCGTGTGTGTACCAACCCCATGTTCCCGTGTGCGTACCAACCCCATGTCCCCGTGTGCGTACCAACCCCATGTCCCCGTGTGCGTACCAACCCCATGTCCCCGGCGCGCTTTTCGCCGGGGCCCGGCGAGTCGACACGCGAAGCGACCACGGAAGCGATACACAGGCGACGAGTATGGCGATAGGGGCTTCGGGTCGATGAGACGGCGGAGTAGAACAGAGGGTGGTTTCCCGCACGGCTCCGGGCAATCCCATTGGTTCCCAATTTGTTTCACGGCGGAAATATGTAAATATCTTCCAATAGTGGTGCGTGGCAACGTAATTGGTATGCGGAGGTTGGCAGTGTCGCAGTATGGGTCCGGGGGGAGACGGGCGGCGGGGTGGGGTCGGGTGGCGGACGGCGAGGTGGCCGGCCGGAGTTCGCGGGACGGTGAACGATGGTGGGGCGCCGCGGAATTCGCGAATGACGCGAATCGCCCAAGCGGTTGCGGGGTATTTGCCAAAAGGGGCGAAAGGCAATCCAGCGAACTGACTTGCCGGTACGCCACACGTTGGGCGCTGTTTCGAGGTACGGTGACCGCTTGGTGAATTCCGACGGAACCGAGAGTGCTTCGGTGAGACGGGATTCCGCCTATGGTTGATGTGCCCGAACGTGTCGCGACCGGTCTGGCCGCTCGCGACGCCCTGGAGACCGCTTCGCAGGAGGCAGATCCGAGACGAAGAAAAAGCCCGGGTGCGCACCCCCTGCAGCGCACCCGGGCGTCGAGAACTATACCACCTGGTGTGCTTCAGGTTTCTCGTCATTTTTCGTACCAAAAGTTTGGAAACCGGGCGATAGCCCGAGTGGAAGTAATTGAAAATCTCATAACTTCGCGTCGAGGACTGTTCCCCCATGGCGGTCCGCCGGCGGCAAGTAGCTTCGGAGGCGTTTCGAGCATGGCACGGCAGCAAGAGCGGGCCCGCCGGACACGTGCGGCGATCATCAGGTCCGCCGCCGTTGAATTCGGAAAGAGCGGCTATGCCGCGGCATCGCTGAACCGGATATTGGAGGGCTCGCGGGCCACCAAGGGGGCGATGTACTTCCACTTCGACTCGAAGGAGGACCTGGCCCGAGCGGTACTGGACGCCGCCGTCGAGCGCTACCGCGCGACCACCGAACGATGGCTCACCCGTACGGATCTCGGTCCGCTGGACGTGCTCCACGGGATGGTCGACGAGGTCGCGCTGCGACTGGAGAACGACATCATCATTCAGGCCGAGTTCCGGCTCATCATCGAACCGGAGTTCTATCGCGATGTTCAGGCCGGGGGCGGGCGCATCCTCAGCCGGTCCACGCGGCTGCTGGCCGTGCGCGCGATCGAACAGAAGCAGTTGCGCCCCGACTCCGACCCGGATCGGTTCACCCGCACCCTCACCGCCGCACTGGCAGGACAGCGCTACATCCTCGACCAGCTCGGCCCCGGTCTGGATCTGCGGACCCGATTCACCGAGGCGCTTGAGGTCATCATCGAATCGATGGCCACCCCCGAGTGGCTCGACGAGTTCCGTCGCGACAGTTGGCGGGCCACCGCCCGATTGGAGGACCTGGGCGTCTAGTTGGGCCCCTGACCAGCCGATTTGGGAATCCAGCTCGGGCTGTCATAAGCTAACCGGGCTCCCAACGGAAGCCGTTGCGAAACGGACCGGAGAGATCCGGCGGGCCCCCTTCGTCTAGCGGCCTAGGACGCCGCCCTTTCAAGGCGGTAGCGCGGGTTCGAATCCCGTAGGGGGTACGGTGGCAACACCGTTGAGAGCAGAGCAAGGCCCTGTGGCGCAGTTGGTTAGCGCGCCGCCCTGTCACGGCGGAGGTCGCGGGTTCGAGTCCCGTCAGGGTCGCAAGTTGTGCTTAGGCATTCGGGTTCGGGTGCCTCCCGGCCAGGTAGCTCAGTTGGTACGAGCGTCCGCCTGAAAAGCGGAAGGTCGCCGGTTCGATCCCGGCCTTGGCCACCCTCTCAGGCTCCCCCTTGTTCAGGGGGAGCCTTTACCTTTTTCGAGGGTGATATGTGGGGGGCTCGCCCCCCACGCCCCCAGACCAAGGGGCTTCGCCCCCTGGACCCCCTTTCATTTCGGCCGCGTTCTGGGGAGTGCGGTGTTTTCTTGGTGTGCTGTGGAAGTGGTTGCGTGAGTTGGGTTCGCGTGGGTGTTTCTGGATGGGAAGTTCCTCGGGGGAGTTTGGGAACGCGTGGGTTCCGGGGACGTGTCATGCAATTCTTGGGGCTGGGTTGAGCGGTTGCGGGGGCGAAAAGGTGGGGGCGATAGGGGTTTTGCTGATTGGTATCTGGGCGGGCGTGGAGGGTTCGGCTCTCGGAGCATTCGGGGGCTTGCCAATTCGCGTCTGGTGATCCGGGTGATTGCTCGGGCGGGCTTGGTGGGTGCGGTTTGCTCGGGCTTATCGGGCAGAGTTGCCTAGGCTGACTGTGCGGATTGCTCGAGTTCATCGAAGTGGGTTGCTCGGACTGCCATGGGGCGCCCAGTCTTATCGCACTGTTTCCTCGGCCTTGTCCACACTGTTTCCCCGATCTTGCCCGTGTGGTTTACCGTTGCGGCCCTTGTCCGGACGGTTCTCAACCTGTCCCTGCCCCTGCGGTTTCCGCTCCGTCCCACCCCTGTCCCTTGTCCGGACGGAGTCCGGACAAGGGTGATCTTCCTCATTTTCATAGCCGATTGCGATCGATGAGCGGCTCGAAAAGAATTGTCTCCAGAGGAATCTGAAAGACTCGAATCGAATCATCACTTCAAGACATTCACCGCGCGGGCTATCACAAGCGACATGGTGATGACCGAGATCGCCGCCTCCAGCATCATCGTCAGTTTGGCGGGGCGGGACATCGGGAGTACATCGGTGGGGCTGAAGGCGGTGGCGTTGGTGAAGGACAGGTACAGGTAGTCCGCGAACTCCGGTTCCCAGGTGGGGTCGGTGAGGTCGGGGTTCTGCATTTGGACGAACATGAAGTCGGGGAAGGGTTTTCGGGCGTGGGCGCGGGCGGCGGGGCCGCCTCGGTCGTATTGCCAGTACCAGAGGGCGAAGGCGGTCAGGTTGGTGAGCCAGATGGCGCCGCCGGAGCCGAGCAGGACGATCGGGTCGTCGCCTACGTGGCCGTTGATCAGCGCCAGCACCAGGCGGCAGACCGACCAGGCGGTGGCGATGCCGATCACGGCGGTCAGGCCCAGGCTCACCAGGCGCAGCCAGCGTCCCTCTCGATCTATCCGCACCGGATTGCCGATGAACAGGACCGCCAGCAGCATCGCCTCCAGTGCGGGCAGCAGCCACTGCGGCTGGGGCGAGAACTGTTCGGGCAGCACCAGTTGCAGCACGATGACGCCCACTATGGCCGCGGTCGCCGCCAGCCGGGATTCGCCCGTGGTTCGGCGGGCCCACGCGGGGACCTGATCGTCGGTCGTATCGTCCTTGGAGCCGGTCACGCGTGCAGTATCACCCGGGCGCCACCGCAGTGGCGGGGGCTACTCGGTGCGAGTCGCTGACAAGATCGCCGCCCGATGCGATGCTGGTCACATGGGCGAATCGGATAGCGCTTGGTACTACTGCCTCAAGCATCACCGCGCTGAACAGGGCAAACGATGCTGGTTCGCCGACCGCATGGGTCCGTATCCGGATCGGGCCACCGCCGAACGGGCGCTCGAAATCGCTCGCGAACGTAACGTCAGCGCGGATGCCCGCGACGAGTCCTGAAGCGGGGGCGCTCGAGTCGGACCAGCTCAGCGTCTACCTAGGCGCATCCGCTACCGTCTGTGTTCAGCAGGACTGAGCGTGATTCGACCGGAGGGCGACTTGTGAAGGTGACCGTGGTGGTGCCGACCTACAACGAGCGGGAAAACCTGCCCGTGGCGGTGGAGCGACTGACCGCGCTCTCGGTCGCCGACCTGCACGTGCTGGTCGTCGACGACAACTCCCCGGACGGTACCGGCGAGGTCGCCGACAAGCTGGCCGCCGAACTCCCGAACGCGGTCGGCGTGCTGCATCGCACCGAGAAGGACGGCCTCGGCCGCGCCTATATCGCGGGCATCACCAGGGCGCTGGACGAGGGCGCCGATGTCGTCATCCAGATGGATGCCGATCTGTCCCATCCGGCCGAGGTTATCCCGGCCATGCTCGACAAGCTCGAGACCTCCGGCGCCGGTGTGGTGCTCGGCTCGCGCTACGTCGAGGGCGGTTCGACCGCCGAGGAGTGGAAGTGGCATCGCAAGGCCCTCTCGGCCTGGGCCAACTTCTACGTGAATCTCATCCTGCGCCTCGGCGTCCGGGACGCGACCGCCGGTTTCAAGGCCTGGAAGGCCGAGACGCTGCGGGCCATCGACGTCGCCGCCATCCGCAGCAACGGCTACTCCTTCCAGGTCGAGATGAACTATCGGACCATCAAGAAGGGGATCTCGATCGCCGAGGTGCCGATCCGCTTCGAGGAGCGCACCAAGGGTGCGTCCAAGATGAGCCTGCGGGTGCAGCTGGAATCGGCGCTCATGCCGTGGAAGCTGTTGTTCGGCAAGAAGGTCTGACTCTCACCGAGTAGTGAGGGCCGCATCCGAATCGGGAGCCGGCCAGTCCAGCAGGGTGTCGACGAACAGCTGCCGCACCCGGTCGATCTCGGCATCCATCCGCTGGGGGTCCCAGCCGCTCACATCGATCGGCGGCAGCACCGCCACGTCCACGATGCCCTTGCGCACGATCGCCGAATTGCGCCAGGCGATTTCGCCCGCATTGCGGATCACGATCGGAATGACCGGCACGCCCGCCTGGATCGCGATATGGAAGGCCCCCTTCTTGAACGGGCCCACCCGCGGTGTGAGCGAGCGCGTGCCCTCGGGCGCGATGACCAGGGACAGACCGCCGCGCAGGGTGTCGACCACGGGAATCAGCGCGGCCCTGGCCCCCTCGGTATCGGAGCGGTCGATGAAGGTCGCCCCGGTGAAGCGCAGCAGCGGCCCGAAGATCGGATTGGCCGTGATCTCCTGCTTCGCGATGCCGGTGAAGCCCGCGCCGAGCACCTCCGCCAGCACCACCATGTCGAACTGGCTCTGATGGTTGAACAGGAATACCGCCGGGCGCGGCGCCCGCGCATGCCGCGCGCCGACGATCCGGATCCGCACGCCGGTCGTGCGCAGCGTGGCATCGGCGGCGACGCCGATCATGGCATCGGCCATCCGCCGCCGATCGCGGGTGCCCGATGTGGCGAGCGCCCCGGCCGCGGCACCGCCGAGCAGTCCGGCGAAACCCACTGCGGTGCGGGCGATATCGCGCAGCCGCGCGGGTGCGCGGGGACGGAAGGTCAGCACCGGCCAGCCGCGTTCGGTGGCCTCCATCGCGACGCGCGGATCCGGGTTGACCGCCGTCGGATGGCCCGTCATGTCCAGTAGCGGCAGGTCGGGGGCGGCGTCGGCGTAGGCGTAACTCGCGGGGAGATCGAGGCCGTGGGTCGCGGCGAATCGGCGCACCGCCTCGGCTTTACCGGTGCGCCACAGCGGTTTTCCGTCCACATGGCCGGTGAGCACGCCGTCGCGCACCGCCATCGGGGTGTAGAGCACATGATCGATGCCCAATTCCGTTGCGGCGGGGAGTACTTGGAAGCGGGTCAGGCAGGTGGCCAGCACGATCGTATGCCCGGCCGCCTCGTGGGCGCGGATCAGTCGCCAGGCCTCCGGGTAGAGGTGTCCGTAAATCGTTCGGCGGAAAAGGTTTTCGCCGAGTTCGGTGAGTTCGGACTCCGAATGACCGGCCCAGGTGTGCATGGTTCGCTGCAGGAAGCGCTCGTATTCGCCCTCGCCCCGGGCCCCGCGAATGCTGGTGAGCAGGCTTTCGGCCAGGGTGCGGCGGGTGGCCCGGCGGCGCAGCATCCGCCGCGGGCCCGACGGCGGCGTGAAGCCGTGCACCACCGTGCCGCCGAAGTCGAAGATCGCGCCCACCCGCGGGCCGCGCGGACCCGAGCGGATCGCCGCCACCGCCGCGTCGAGACTCCGCTCGCCGGCTTCACTCATCTACACCTCCACCCGATTGGACGGATCCAGTGTGGCGGCCCGCGAGATGCGCGCACCGATGGTCCGCAATTCGTCGGCGAAGGCGCGGCGGCGTGCGGCCAGATCGAAACCGCCGGGCTGCAGCAGGCCGTGATTGTCGGCGAGTTTTATTGCGCTGGAGAACAATTCGGATGACACCGATTCCGGGCTGTGCAGGCGCTGCTGGAGCAGCATCTGGCGGCCGACGGCCAGGCATTCCTCGAGGAACTGCTTATGGTCCCACGGCTTGGCGATATCGCGATCGGCCAGCCGCTCGGCCACCACCAGTTGCGCGTCGAAGAACGACCGCAGCACGCGATGGGCCATGATGAAGCCGGAATCGGCGAGCTCGGCCGCGATATCGGCGCCGACGGTGCCGTCACCGGCCCGGTCGTGCCAGTCCGGATCCACCAGCAGCATCTCTCGGGAGATCTGCGTGGCGAATTCGGCGCGCTCGGGGAAGAAGAATTCGAACTTCAGCAGATCGCGCAGCCGATAGGCGGTGTCCCAGCCGACCTCGAGCTGCTTACCCTCCGGCGCCTCGACCGCGGTGAGGACGGCCAGCTCCAGAATGGCGCGATTGACGAACCAGTGCACGGCGCTGTTGCGATAGAAGGCCGCCTCGAGATGTGCGCCCGGTTCGATGGCGTAAACCGGTTCCAGCCCACCGCGATACACCGTCACGACCTTCGCGACCGACAGCTGTTCGAGGACGACCGCGAGCCCGTGATTGTCGCGCAGTGTGGCGAGTTCGCCGCTGGGCAGGTGGCGGCGCTCGATGTAGCCGAGTACCGGCATGAGCACCGCGCGCACCTCGCCGAGGGTGAGGGCGCGCACGTGTACGCCGAGCAGGGCCAGGGTGACCAGCGCGTTGACCGTGACCGGGGTGACCGCGTTGATGCCGACGGCCACCTCGAAGGCCAAGCGCTGGACGGCCTTTCGCTCCTGTTCGCGAACCTCGTCCGGAATGGGCTGGGCGGGGCCGCCATCCGGGATCAGCGGATCGCCGTGTGCGCGCAGATGTTCCTTGGCCGACAATGGCTCGCCGAAGCGCAGATAGACGCGTCCGGCCGAATGTTGTTGATTGCGAATATATCTGGCCAGCCAGGTCAGCCCCTCGGGCTTCTTCGCGCCGCCGACTTGTTCGGTGGCGATCGCGCCGAGTTCGTTGAGGCGTTCGTAGGTGATCGAGACGGGCACCAGCATCACATCGTCGACCCGCCGGGCGCGTAGCGCGGCGGCGAGGTAGTTGAGCAGGCCGTAGCGCGGCGGGCGCAGCTTGCCGGTGCGGCTGCGGCCGCCCTCGAAGTACCACTCCATATTGAACCGTTTGGCCAGCAGATACGCGAAGTACTCCTCGACGACGGCCTTGTACACCTCGTCGTCGCCGAAACTGCGGCGGATGAACACGGTTCCGGTGCGCCGGGCGATCGGGCCCATCGGCCAGAAGCTCAGATTCGCGCCGCCGATCACATGGTTCGGCGGAAAGTCGTTGCGGGCCAGCACATCGCCGAGCACGAAGGCATCCACATAGGAACGGTGCGAGGGCAGGAAGACCAGAGGATAGCGGCGGTTGAGGCGGCGCAGCCCGGCCAGTCCGGACGGTTCGAGCTCGACCTTCCATGCCGACGCGTGCACCGGGCGCATGGCCTGAGTGAACAGATCCGACACCAGACGGCTCTGTGCCGCAACCAATTCCCGCAGCCCCTTCTCCGCGCGGCGGTACACCTCGCGTGGGTTGGCGTCCAGATGCGCGGCGATCGCGTCGAGGCGGCGCAGGAATTCCGGGGAGTCGAGGATCTCCTCGACGACCAGCCGGGGCACCTTGTAGCGATCGCCGATGACCGACCGCTCGGCACGTTCGAGCGCCACGATGCCCGCGCGGACGATGGCGCGCGCGAACGGTTCCGCGCTGGCGGCGACGGCCGGGTTGTTGGCACGCAGTGCGCTGAGCCGGGCGGGCTGGCCGGTGAGGACGAGATGGCGGTCGGGTGCCTTGGCGACCAGGCGGCGTTGCATCAGCCGATGCGGTTTGCGCGGATTGCTGAGGCTGACCAGATCGGTGAAGGTGGTGCGGCGCACGCCATCTCGCTCCGGCGGCAGCCACAGCACGCGCACCGGCACGACGAGCGGATCGTCCTGGCGGCCGACCAGTCGCTCGGCCACCGCCGTGGGATCCAGATCGAGCTGGGTGACCGGCGCGTCGATGCCGTATTCGGCGGCGATCCCGCCCTCGGCCAGCCAGCCGCCGATCAACTCGCGCTCGACCGGTGAGGAGGCGTCCACCAGCGCGACCGCCGAACGCGGCCCGGAATTCGGTGTGGAATTCGGTGTGGTCGTGGCCGGGACATCGGCGCGGTGCTCGATCATGGCGGGGCCTTCCATCAAGTGACGCATCCCCATTGAAGCGCGCCGGCCCACAGTCTCGACGTATTTCCTCGCTATTGATCATGGTGTGCTCGTCCGCACATTCTCGGCGAACCGAGGTAATGCTAGCCTTACTTCCCGGGCTTAGGTAAGCATAACCTTGGAGGAATTGTGTCGACCACGGAGCGCATGCGAATCGAATATGGTGACATTCCGGGGGCGACATTCACCGCGGCGAGCGGAATTGATCCTGTGGCAGCGGTTTCCGCGCTCGCTGCCGCCGATCGATTCGGTGAATACGTGATGTACGAGCGGCCGGGGGAGTGGGTGTTCGCGGCAGATCCGATCGGCAGCGTGGAACTCGACGCCCGCGAACTGCGGATCGATTGGGACGGCGGCGTCACCGCCGCGCCGTGGGAGGGCCGCCCCGCGGCCGTGCTCGATCGGGCACTGGCCGGACTGGAGCTCGGCGGCCGGAATGCCTACGGCTGGATCGGATTCGAGTTCTGCGCCTGGGCGCTGGGCGCGACGGGGCATATCGATCCGCGAATGCCGTTGGCCCATCTGATGATTCCGCGCCTCGAGGTGTGTATCGGCACGACCGGTGTGCGGATCACGGGCGCCGCGCCGCATGAGGCCGATGAGATCCACGAGGTGATCGCCGCCGCGCAGCGGGCCGCGCCGCCCAGTCCGCGTCCCGCCGATATCTCCATCGATCCGACGGCGTATCGCGACCGGGTGGCCGGGGCCGTGGACGAGATTCGCGGCGGCCGCTATCAGAAGGTGATCCTGTCGCGGAAGGTCGATATCCCGTTCGTGGTCGACGTGCCGTCCACCTATCGGCTCGGCCGGGCCCGCAACACCCCCGCGCGCTCGTTCCTGCTGCGGCTCGGCGGCCTGGAGGCCGCGGGCTTCAGTCCGGAGCTGGTGGTCGCGGTCGACGAGGGCCGGATGGTGACCACCGAACCGCTCGCGGGCACAAGGGCTTTCGGCCGCGGCACCGAGATCGATCGCGCGGCCCGCGCAGAACTGCTCGGCGATCCCAAGGAGATCGTCGAACATGCTCTCTCGGTGCAGACCTCCTTCGCCGAGATCGCCGAGGTCGCCGAGCCGGGCACCACGGCCGTGTCGGATTTCATGGCCGTGCGCGAGCGCGGCAGCGTGCAGCATCTGGCCTCCACCGTCCGAGGTCATCTCGCACCGACCCGAACCCCGTGGGACGCACTGGAAGTACTGTTCCCCTCGGTCACCGCCTCGGGTATCCCGAAGTCCGCCGGTGTCGACGCCGTCTTCCGCCTGGACCATGACCCGCGCGGCCTCTATTCCGGTGCGGTGGTGACGATTTCCCCGACCGGCGCCCTCGAGGCGACCCTCGTCCTGCGCGCGGTCTACCAGACCACCGGCGGCGCGTGGCTGCGCGCGGGCGCGGGGATCGTCGCCCAGTCCCGTCCGGAGCGGGAGTTCGAGGAGACCTGCGAAAAGCTTTCCAGCATCGCGCCTTACGTGGTGGAGGCGTAACAGTCTTGTCGGCCTCGGCCCGTTCGCGGGCCGAGGCCGAGTCGGTCACAGGCCGGCGCGCAGGGCCTTCTTATCGATCTTGCCGACCGCGGTGAGAGGGAGGCTCTCGACCCGGCGCAGGGTGTCGGGGAGTTTGTAGGTGGCCAGGCCGCGGGCGGACAGAAAGGTCTTCAGCTCGGCGAGGCTCGGCATCTCACCGGTGACGACCAGTGCGGCGCAGACCTTTTCGCCGAGGGCCGGATCGGACAGGCCGACGGCGGCGGCGTGCCGGACGGCGGGGTGGGCGAGTAGATGCTCCTCGAGCTCGTCGCAGGAGATGTTCTCGCCGCCGCGATTGATCACATCCTTGATGCGGCCGGAGACGATCAGATGTCCGGTGGGCAGGCGGCGCACCAGATCGCCGCTGCGGTAGTAGCCGTCGGGGGTGAAGGCGCGGGAATTATGTTCCGGCGCACGGTAGTAGCCGCGGATGGTGTACGGGCCGCGGGTCAGCAGCTCACCCTCCACACCCAGGGGCACCTCGTTGCCGTCCGCATCGACGACGCGGATCTCGTCGCCCGGCGACAGCGGGCGGCCCTGGGTGCCGCACACCAGATCGTCGGGATCGTCGAGCCGGGTGTAGTTGAGCAGCCCCTCGGCCATGCCGAAGACCTGCTGCAGTCGCGCGCCGAGCGCGGGTGCGATCTCGCGGGCGTTCACCTCGGCCAGCTTCGCCCCGCCGACCTGGACCAGCCGCAGCGAGGACAGATCGGCCTGCTCCCATTCGGTTGCCGCGCCCCATAATTGGGCCAGCGGCGGCACCATCGCGGTGACGGTCACGCCATAGCGTTCGATCGCGGCGAAGGCGCTCTCCGGACTCGGATCGTCGATCAGCGCGATCGAGCCGCCCGCGGTGACCGTTCCGAGAATGCCCGGGCAGGCGAGCGGAAAGTTGTGTGCCGCAGGCAGAGTCGCGAGATAGACGTCCTCGGGTCCGAGTTCGCAGACCTCGGCGCTCGCTCGTGCGTTGTAGGCGTAATCGTCGTGGGTGCGGGCGATCAGCTTGGGCAGCCCGGTCGTGCCGCCGGAGACCAGCATCAGCGCGATATCGCTCGGATCGATCGAGGGCAGCGATTCCCCTTCGCGGGCAATCGAATTCACGTCCACGAATGGGCCCGCCTCGCCCAGGACGAATACCTGCCGCACCGACGCCACTCGTTCGACGACGCCGCTCGCCAATTCCCGATAATCGAAGCCGCCCACCTGATCCGCGATGAGATAGGCCACCGCATCGGACAATTCGGCCAAATGCTCGATCTCCGCCCGCCGATGCGCGGGCAGTGCGAGCACCGGAATCGCACCGGCGCGCAGCAATCCGAACAGCAGCGGCACGAATTCGGCGACATTCGGCAGTTGCACCAGCACGCGATCGCCGGATTCGATGCCGCGCGCGCCGAATCCGTGCGCCAACCGATCGGCCTCGGCGTCGAGGTCGGCATAGGTGCGCACGCCGTCCTCGGCATGAACCGCGGGCCGGTGCGGCCGGATGCGCGCGGCCGTGCGCAGCAACTCGCCCAGCGACTGCCCCGTCCAATACCCGGCGGCACGGCAGCTCTCGGCGAATTCGGCAGGGAACGGCACGAATCCGTCGCGATGATCCGATGCGGCGGGAGATGTCGATGTCACGGGTCTGGCCTCACGATCACGCGGCAGTTATCAGGGTCACCTTACCTAGGTTAGGCAACCCTATCTCATTGCGTTAGGCTATGGCCGATCGGCCGGAACGAGGAGTGACAACGCGCATGGAGTCAGGACAGCACCGGGGGAGCGTCGAGGGCGACGAGATCCGGGCGGCGATCGCCGCGCAGCTCGGCATCGCGGCGGCCGATATCGCCGGGGGCGACGATCTCATCCAGCTCGGCCTGGACTCGATCCGCACCATGAAGCTGGCCGGCGGCTGGCGCAAGCGCGGGATCGATGTGAACTTCGCGCAGCTGGCAGCCGTGCCGACCGTCGACGCCTGGCTCGAACTGCTCGGCGGAACACCCGCCGCGACAGTCGAATCCGTGGACGTGGTCGAACCGGTGGACCCGGCCGCCGACGATCCGTACCCGCTGGCCGGTATGCAGCACGCGTATTGGATCGGCCGCTCCGACGAACAGGAACTCGGTGGTGTCGCGGCTCATCTGTACGTCGAATTCGACGGCGGCGCCATCGATCCCGCCCGCCTGGAGCGCGCGGTCGACGAGCTGATCGAGCTGCATCCCATGCTGCGCACCCGCGTCCTGCCCGACGGAACCCAGCAGCTGCTGCCGCGGCCCGGGCGGCCGGTGTTCTCGGTCGTCGATCTGCGCGGCCGGGACGAGCGGGTCACCGGCGATGCGCTGGAACGCCTGCGCGACACCAGGACTCATCAGCGTCTGGCCCTCGAGGACGGCCAGGTCCTCGACATCACCCTCACACTGCTCGACGGCGACCGCAGCCGCCTGCATCTGGACGTCGACATGCTGGCGGGCGATGCCATGAGCTATCGCGTGCTGACCGCCGATCTCGCCGAGCTGTACCACGGCGCCCGGCTGCCGAAGCCGCGCTACAGCTATCGGCGCTATCTCACCGAGCGCCGCGTGGATCCGGTGGCGCGCGAACGGGATCGGCGGTGGTGGCAGGAGCGTCTGCCGGAACTGCCCGGGGCGCCGGAACTTCCGACCGTCCCGGTAGGGCGGCGGGCCGAACCGCATCGGACCATGCGCTACAACCACTGGCTCGCGCCGCAGGCCAAACAGCGGCTGCTCGCGGCTGCTCATCGGCGCGGTGTGACGCCCGCCATGGCCCTGGCCGCGGTCTTCGCCGAGACGATCGGCGGCTGGTCGGCCCAGCCGCGCTTTCTGCTGAATATGCCGCTGTTCCACCGGGAACCGGTGCACCCCGATATCGATCGCATCGTCGGCGACTTCACCTCCTCGATCATGGTGGAGGTCGATGTCACCGACAACACCACCGTGACCGAGCGAGCCCGGGCGCTGCAGCGCGGCATGCACGACAGCGGCGCGCACGCGGGCTATTCGGGGCTGGAGGTGCTGCGGGATCTGAGCCGGTTCCGCGGTGAGCCGGTCCTCGCGCCGGTGGTCTACACCAGTGCGCTCAATCTCGGCGAGCTGTTCGCCGACCGGGTCACCGAGACCTTCGGCGAGCCGGTCTGGATCATCTCGCAGGGGCCGCAGGTCCTGCTCGACGCGCAGGTCACCGAGGTGCGCGGCGGTCTGCTGCTCAACTGGGACGTGCGCCGGGATGCCTTCCCCGACGGCATGATCGACGCCATGTTCGCCTGCTACACCGCGGCGATCACACGCCTGGCCGAGGAGGCGGGCTGGGATGCCGAGGCCGCGGTGCGGCTGCCGATCGAGCAGGCCGCGGTCCGCGCGCGGGTCAACGCCACCGATGGCCCGGTCAGCGGGCGCTGCCTGCATCAGGGATTCTTCGAGCATGCGGCCGTCGCGCCCGATGACGTCGCGGCGGTGTGGGGACTCGGCGACGACGAAGGCCGTTGGAGCTACGGCGAATTGGCGAACCAGGCCCTGGCCGTCGCGGGTGCGCTGCGCGAACGCGGTGTCGCGCCGGGCGATACGGTGGCCGTGCAGCTGCCCAAGGGACGCGATCAGATCGTGGCCGTACTGGGT
Source organism: Nocardia sp. NPDC051570 (assembly GCF_044454005.1). NCBI lineage: Bacteria > Bacillati > Actinomycetota > Actinomycetes > Mycobacteriales > Nocardiaceae > Nocardia > Nocardia sp. NPDC051570. The sequence continues at coordinate 280,343 of NZ_JBITDI010000009.1, forward strand.
GTGCTGGCCGCGGGCGCGGCTTATGTGCCCATCGGATTCGATCAACCGGTGGCGCGGCGGGCCGAAATCCTGCGCACCGCAGGGGTTTCGGCCGCGCTGAGCGTCGCGGGCGCCGATCTGGGCGATCCCGGGCTGCCGTGCCTGGTGTTGGCGGACGCGCGCGAGCATCCGAATCCGTTGCCGCGGCCGGTGATTCCCGACCCCGCCGAGATCGCCTATGTCATCTTCACCTCGGGCTCGACCGGGGTGCCCAAGGGTGTGGACGTTCGGCACAGCGGCGCGATGAACACCATCGACGCGGTCAACGAGTGGTTCTCGGTCGGCGGATCCGATCGGGTGCTGGCGCTGTCGGCGCTGGAATTCGACGCGTCGGTGTACGACATGTTCGGCATGTTCTCCGTCGGCGGATCGGTGGTCGCGGTGGACGCGCGGCAGCGCGCCGAGGCCACCATCTGGGTGGAACTGCTTCGGCGGCAACGGATTACGATCCTCAACTGCGTGCCGAGCATGCTCGATATGATCCTGGAGATCGGCGGCGATCGGCTCGGGGATTCGCTGCGGGCGGTCACCCTCGGCGGCGACTGGGTCGGCGCGGAGCTGGCGCGGCGGCTGGTACGGCAGGTGCCGGGCTGCCGATTCTCCGGACTCGGCGGGGCCACGGAGACCTCTATCCACAACACGATCTGCGAGATCGCCGATCCGCCGCAGGACTGGACCGCGATCCCGTTCGGGGTGCCGCTGCGCAATGTGCGCTGTCGGATCGTCTCGCCCGCCGGGCGCGATTGCCCCGACTGGGTGCCGGGCGAATTCTGGGTCGGCGGGGCGAATGTGGCCGCGGGATATCGCAACGATCCGGAGCGGACCGCGCAGCGCTTCGTCGACTACGACGGCCTGCGCTGGTACCGGACCGGCGATATGGCCCGTTACCGGCCGGATGGGATCATCGAATTCCTCGGCCGCGCCGATCATCAGGTGCAGATCCGCGGCTATCGCGTCGAGCTGGGCGAGGTGGAGCAGGCCCTGCGACGAGCGCCCGGCGTGCGGCATGCCGTGGCGGCGGTGCTGGAGGGCGGCGCACCGAAACTCGTCGCGGCCGTGTCGGGAACGGTCGCCTCGGCCGAGGAGGTCCTCGCCGTGGCCTCGGAACTGTTGCCCGCCTATATGATTCCGACCAGGGTGCGGCTCCTGGACTCGATGCCGTTGACCCCCAACGGAAAACTGGATCGCACCGCGGTCTCGGCCCTGCTGCGCGCGGGTGCCGCCCAGGCGCTCGACGGCTCACCGCGCGGCGACCTCGAGGCCGCCCTGGTGGATATCGTGGCCGGGGTGCTGCAGGTCGACCGAGTCGGCATCCATGACGACTTCTTCTCCCTCGGTGGCGATTCCGTGCTGGCAGTCACCGTCGTCGCCCGCATCCGCGAATGGCTGGACGCCCCGCGGGCCGTCGTGGCGGATCTCTTCGCGACTCGCACGATCGCCGGTCTGGCACAACGGCTTTCGGACCATGAGGCCGATGCGGCCCGATTGTCGACGGTGGCGAGGCTGTACCTGGAAGTGGCCGCCATGTCCGATGAGGAAGTCCTCGCCGAGTCCTGAGTCCGGCCGAGGCAACGAGAACAAGAGGGCTGTGCGAGGCGACGGTGGCTGGGATAAGGCAACGGCCCGTGTGAGTGGGGTAGGCGTGCTGGCTGGCAAACTCATGGTCAAGGATCAGAGTGTGACGTCAGCGGAAGTTGTCAGCCGAACGATCGAATACTGGCAAATCATCAGCAGCTACTGGTCGGTCGGTGGGTATGGTGACGTGGAGGACGGCGACCCCCTGGCTCTCTAGACTCAGGGGCGTGAGTGGTTGGGACGCATCCGATATCCCGGATCAGAGTGGCCGCACGTTCGTTGTGACCGGGGCCAACAGTGGGCTGGGCGCGGCGACGACGCGGGCGCTGGTCGCGGCCGGGGGTCGGGTGATCATGGCGTGCCGGGACGAGGTGAAGGCGCGCGCGGTCGCCAACACCATCGGTGAGCGGGCCACGGTGCGGCGGCTCGATCTGGCAGATCTGACCTCGGTCCGCGAATTCGCCGAGTCGATCGACCGCGCCGATGTGCTGATCAACAATGCCGGTGTGATGGCCGTCCCGCCGCGCCGCACCGCTGACGGCTTCGAAATGCAGATCGGCACAAACTATCTCGGTCATTTCGCGCTCACCGGTCTGCTGTTGGACAAGATCTCCGAGCGCATCGTCACGGTGTCCAGCGTCCTGCATACGCTCGGCAGGATCGATCTCGCCGACCTGAACTGGGAGCGCCGCCGCTATGAGCGCTGGCCCGCCTACGGCCAGGCCAAACTGGCCAATCTGATGTTCGCCTACGAACTTCAGCGCCGCCTCACCGCCGCGGGCTCGTCGAAGATCTCGGTCGCCGCCCATCCGGGCTATGCCGCGACCGAACTGCAGACCCATACCGAATCGTTCTTCGAGCACATCATGTCGGTCGGTAACCGGATCATCGCGCAGAGCGCGGAGATGGGCGCTCTCCCAACGCTTTACGGCGCCACCTCACCCGGGGCGGAGCCCGGCGCCTTCTACGGCCCGATCGGCTGGCGCGGCCTGCGCGGCCATCCGGTCCGCTGCGGCTCCTCGGCCGCCTCGCGCGACGAGGTCACCGCCCGCCGCCTCTGGGAGCTGTCCGAACAGCTGACCAAGGTCGCCTATCCGTTCGTGCGCCGCTAGCGCGATACCGCTGTCACACTCGGCGTAGCTACTCCGTCAACTCGGTACAGGCGGCCGCGAACGCGGCCCGCACGAGTGAGGAGTTCGGTCATGGAAGCACGATTCAACCTGTTCGCCAACGAGATCGCGGGCAAGTTCACCAAGCGGATCACCAACGCCGGCATGGTGATCGAGCAGTCCCCGGTGCCGAGCGCCACCCTGGAGCTGGTCAAGATTCGCGCCAGCCAGATCAACGGGTGCGGCTTCTGCACCGATATGCACACCAAGGATGCGACGGCCGCGGGGGAGACCGCGGTGCGGCTCAATCTGATCGCCGCTTGGCGCGAGGCGACCGTTTTCACCGACGCCGAGCGCGCGGCGCTGGCACTGGCCGAGGAGGGCACCCGACTCGCCGATACGCACCACGGTGTCAGCGACGAGACCTGGGAGCAGGTGCGCAAGCATTACGACGACGATCAGATCGGCGCGCTGATCTCCATGGTCGCCCTGATCAACGCCTACAACCGCCTCAATGTCATCGCGCGGACCCCCGCCGGATCCTATGAGCCGGGCATGTTCGCGTGAGGGTTGTCCAGGGCTGTGTCGGTGGTCACGCGGGCCGGTGTTGTCCGCTCTGCCTCGCGTGACCGCCTGGTACAGTCACTTTCGTGCAGCGCGCGTATTTCTGGTTTACCGAGCCGGCCCTGGGTGGGCCGGTCGGCGAGCCGCGCTGACCTTCCTCCACCCCCTGAGCCGGACGACCAGACCGGCTCGAAGAGATTTCACTCTCCGTGGGTCGGCCTGAGAAAAGGAACCCACGATGACTACCGCAGCCGATATCGAGGCACATCCCGCGGACCTTGACGATCAGCGCACGATGAGCATCTCCCCGTTGCTCTCGCCCGCCGATGTGCGCCGGTCCTACCCGCTGGACGACACGCTCGCCGATACCGTGCGCGCCGGGCGCAAGGCCACGGTCGATGTGCTCGACGGTGTCGACGATCGTCTGATGGTGATCGTCGGGCCGTGCTCGGTGCACGATCCGGAGGCCGCGATCGATTACGCCCGCCGGTTGGCCGCCAAGGCCGCCGAGGTGTCGGATCGGCTGCATGTGGTGATGCGGGTGTACTTCGAGAAGCCGCGTACGACCCTCGGCTGGAAGGGTCTGATCAACGATCCGCATCTGGACGGATCCTTCGATGTGAACACCGGTCTGCGGCTGGGCCGGCGGCTGCTGGTGGAGATCACCGCGCTGGGTTTGCCGGTGGCGTGTGAGTTCCTCGATCCGATCACCCCGCAGTACATCGCGGATCTGGTGTCCTACGGCGCGATCGGCGCGCGCACCGCGGCCAGCCAGGTGCATCGGCAGTTGTCGAGCGCGCTGTCGATGCCGGTCGGCATCAAGAACGGTACCGATGGTGATGTGCAGGTGGCCGTCGACGGGGTGCGCGCGGCCGCGGCCAGTCACGTCTTCCCCGGCACCGATCTGGATGGCCGGTCCGCGCTGATCCGCACCACGGGCAATCCGGACTGCCATGTGATCCTGCGCGGCGGCAGCAACGGGACCAACTACGACGCGGCCTCGGTGGCGGAAGCCCATCTGCTGCTGGAGAAGTCGTCGCTGACGCGGCGGGTCGTGGTCGACGCCAGCCACGGCAACAGCAATAAGGATCACAACCGGCAGGTCGATGTGGTCACCGATATCGCCGAGCGGATCGCCGCCGGTGAACAGGGTCTGGTCGGGGTGATGATGGAGAGTTTCCTGATCGCCGGGCGACAGGACCTTACTCTCGGACAGGCTGCGGAGCTGACCTACGGTCAGTCCATCACCGATGCCTGCCTGGACTGGGAGACCACGGCCGCCCAGCTCGACCGGCTCGCCGACGCGGTGGCTCAGCGCCGTCAGTGAGGTGCGTGCAGGCGCCGGACGGCCTCGTCGAGGGTCTGGTCCTGTTTGCAGAAGGCGAAGCGCACCAGGCGATTCCAGGTGGCCTTGTCATCGGCGAATACGCTGATCGGCACGGCCACCACGCCCAGGCGCTCGGGTAGTTCGCGGCAGAAGGTCAGGGCGTCGGCGTCGGAGAGACCGGAGATATCCGCGGTGACGAAATACGTTCCGTCGCTGCGCTTCACGGCGAACCCGGCGTCGGCCAGTGCCTTCGACAGGCGAAAGCGCTTATCGGACAGGCTGTCCCGCAGCGCGGCCACCCATTCCTGTTCATGCTCCAGGGCATGCGCGACGGCGGGCTGGAACGGGCCGCCGCCCACGAAGGTCAGGAACTGCTTGGCGGCGAGCACGCCGTCTATCAGCGGCGCGGGGCCGCACGCCCAGCCGATCTTCCAGCCGGTGACGCTGAACGTCTTTGCGGCACTGGAGATCACCACGGTGCGTTCGGACATGCCGGGCAGCGTGGCGATGCTGATGTGCTCATGCCCGTCGAAGGTGAGGTGCTCGTACACCTCGTCGGAGACGACGATCAGATCGTGTTCGGCCGCGAGTTCGGCGATGGCGGTCAGATCCGCGCGACTCAGCACGGCCCCGGTCGGGTTGTGCGGCGAATTCAGCAGCAGCATACGGGTTTTCGGGCCGATGGCCGCGCGCAGGCTGTCCAGATCCAGGGCGAAGCCGTCGCCGTCGGGCACCAACCGCGCGGTGCGGCGGGCGGCCCCGGCCAACGCGACGGCCGCGGCGTAGGAGTCGTAGTACGGCTCGATCAGCACCACCTCGTCGCCCGGTTCCACCAGGCCGAGAATGCTCGCGGCGATCGCCTCGGTGGCGCCCACGGTCACCAGCACCTGGCTGTCCGGGTCGTAGTGCGTGCCGTAGCGGCGCGCCCGATCCGCAGCGATGGCCCGCCGCAGTGTCGGCACGCCGCGCCCGGGCGGGTACTGATTGAAGCCGTCTGCGATGGCCTGCCGCGCGACCGCCAGCATCCCGGCCGGACCGTCGGTATCCGGGAAACCCTGCCCCAGATTCACCGCGCCGTGCCGGATGGCGAGCTCGGTCATCTCGGCGAAGATCGTCGATGCGAACGGTCGGAGGCGGCTGGCGGTCGGGATCTGCTCCATGATCACAAGGTAGTCGGCTCAGGCGACGGCGGTGTGGTCGGTGCTGGAGCGGATCTGCAGGCGGGCGGGCAGCACGATGCGCTGTGGCGGGAACTGTTCGCCTCCGATGCGTCTCAGCAGCAGTTCCGTGGCGCGGCGGCCGATGTCGTAGCTGGGCTGTTCGACCAGGGTGATAGGGGGAGCGAAACCGGCCCAACTCATTTCGTCGAATCCGGCCAGCAGCAGATCGTCCGGGAAGCGGATCCGGGCCCGGGCGAGCGCGTCGAGGGCGCCGACCATCATCAGATTGTTGGCCACGAACAGGCCGTCGGGGCGTTGCGGCATCCCGAGCAGGGTCCCGACCGCCGCGCGCCCGCTCTCGGGGCGATAGTCACCGCGCACCTCCAGCGCCGGATCCGGGGTCAGACCCGCCTCGCGCAGCGCGGCGCGGTATCCGGCCAGCCGGCTCGTGGCGGTCGAGGCGTCCGACGGTCCGGTGATCATGGCGACGCGGCGCGCGCCCGCGGCGAGGAGATGTTCGACCGCCTCCTTGGCGGCCTTCTGATTGTTGACCGTGACGCTGTCGACGTCGGCCCAGCGCAGCCTTCGATCGATGGCCACCACCGGAATCCCACGATCGGTGAGGGTATCGATACGGCTGGCAGCGGTGGAGGACGGCGCGAGCACCACACCGGCCATCCGCTCGGCCGCGGCGACCTCCAGATAGCGCTGTTCCTTGTCCAAGCTCTCATCCGAATTGGCAAGCACCACAGAGTAATCCCGCTCGTTGGCGGCGTCCTCGACCCCACGGGCCAGGGCGGTGAAGAACGGATTCTGGATATCGGCGATGATGAGTCCGAGCACCTTGGTGGCCCGGGTGCGCAGCGATCGGGCCGCGCTGTTGGGCCGATACCCGAGCTTGGCGACGGCATCGCGCACGCGCTCGGCCAGATCCGTGGCGACCCGGGGATCGGCGTTCAGCACCCGCGACACCGTCGCGGGCGACACCCCGGCCAGCGCCGCGACATCGCGGATCGTCACCGCCATTCACCACCACCTTTGCTACGCCCCCGGGAAAACGATTCCCCATCATTGTTACCGAGGTGCCGCTTTTCGCCCAAAACACCGCTGTGACCGGCCGCGCTGTGCGAACCTGTGCTCGGGAGAAAACGATTTCTCGACGGGTGGCGAGGAGGGCTGCAGATGGCTCGGATCGGGCTGCTGTCCATGTCAGATGGACGCGATTTCGTCCATCGCGATATCACCGAATTCATCGGCGCCAGTGCGGCGTCGGTGGCGGGCGCGCTGCGCGCGGCCGGTCACGAGGTGATCGTCGGCGATATCGTCTGGACCAACGAACTTGCCACCGCCGCGGCCCGCCGACTGGCCGATCAGCGCGTGGATCTGACTATCTTCCACTACGCCGTCTGGGCGTTCCCGCACTTCACCATGCTCGCGGCGGAGGCGACCCCGGGCCCGCTGCTGCTGTTCGGCGGGCTCGATCCGGTGCAGCCGGGCATGGTCGGCATGCTCGCGGCGGGTGGTGCGCTGGATCAGATCGGCCGCCGCCACGCCCGGGCATGGGGAGATATCGATGACCCGGTGACGCGGGAGCGGGTCCTGGTGTGGGTGCGGGCGGCCGCGGCCGCGCAGGGGCTGCGCGGGTCCACCTTCGGCCGCATCGGCGGACGGCCCATGGGTATGTACACCGCCGTGGCCGACACCGATCAGTGGATGCGCACCTTCGGCATCGATGTCGAGGAGATCGATCAGTGGGAGATCGTGCGGCGCAGCGATCTCGTCGATGCCGGGCGGGTGGGCCAGGCGCGAATGTGGTTGGAGAAGAACGCCGCCGGTGTCCACTACGACGGCAAGGCGCTGACCCCCGAACTGCTCGAACGCCAGATCCGCTCGTACTACGCCATGCGCGAGCTCATCGACGAATGGCATCTGGACTTCTCGGGCATCAAGGGCCAGCCCGAACTGACCACCCACTTCGCCACGATGGATATCGCCGAGGCCTTCCTCAACGACCCCTACGACTGGGAGGGCCCGAAACCGACGCATATCACCGCCACCGAATCGGATATGGATGCGGCGCTGACGATGCAGCTGCTCAAGGGTCTGTCCGGGACCCCGGTCCTGTTCGCCGATGTGCGGCATTATCACGCCGATCGGGATGTGTGGGATCTGTGCAACTCCGGTCAGCACGCCACCTGGTTCGCCGCGCGCTCGGACGATCCGCTGGAGAATCTGGCGCGCACCCACTTCTATCCGGAGGTGTTCTTCTTCCCCGCGGGCGGTGCCTCGGTGCATCACCTCGCGGCGCCGGGTGAGTTCACGCTGGCCAGGCTCACCCGCCTAGACGGCCGCTATCGTCTGCAGGCGATGCGCGGCGAATTCGAGAACTACGACGCGGCGACCAACGAGGCGATGATGCGGATGTCCACCTTCGAGTGGCCGCACGCCTTCGCGCGGCTGCACGTGGATGCCACCGAATTCCTGAATCGCTTCGGCGCCAACCATATTCATGCCATACCGGGAGAGTATGTGCCCGAGTTGCGCGCGATCTGCGAGCTACTGGACATCGACTACGACGGATTCGGCGACGCTGCCTGAGGACGAGCATGACCGACCTCGACGAGCGCCCGGTGCTGCTCACGATGCGCGGGATCACCAAGGGATTTCCGGGCGTGCAGGCGCTGCGCGGGGTGGATCTGACGCTGCGCCGCGGTGAGGTGCTCGCCCTGCTCGGTGAGAACGGTGCGGGGAAATCGACGTTGATGAATGTGCTCGCCGGGGTGTTCACTCCCGATGCGGGGCATATCGAAATCGACGGCAGCCCGGTGCAATTGCGCTCACCGCGAGAGGCGGCGCGGCACGGCGTCGCCATGATCCATCAGGAATTGAATCTGGTGCCGCAGCTGTCCATCGCCGACAATCTGTTCCTCGGACAGGAATTGCGCACCGCGCGTGGGACTCTGGACCGCGCCGCGATGGCCGCGCGCAGCCGTGGACTGCTCGAGCGAGTGGGGTTGCGACTGCCGCCGCGGCGGCCGGTATCGCAGTGCCGGCTGGCCGAACAGCAGCTCATCGAGGTCGCCAAGGCCCTCAACCATCGGCTCGCCGTGCTGGTGATGGACGAACCCACTTCCGCGCTCACCGAATCCGAGGTGCGGCGGCTGTTCACGGTCATCCGCGGGCTGACCGCGCGCGAGGTCGGCGTCGTCTACATCTCCCATCGCATCGAGGAGCTGGCGCAGATCGCGGATGCGGTGACGGTACTGCGTGACGGCGTGCACGTGGGCCATCGCGCCATGGCCGCGACCGATCGGGCCGAGCTGATCGGGCTGATGGTCGGCCGCCCGCTGGGTGAGCTGTATCCCCGTCGGGCCGAACAGCATTCGGGCGAGGGGACGTTGCTGCGGGTCGAGGAATTGGCTACCAGGCCCGCTCCGGGCACCGAAACTGTTGCTCTGCAGGGGATTTCGTTCGAGGTGGCGGCCGGTGAGATCGTGGGCCTGGCCGGACTGATGGGTGCGGGCCGCAGCGAGGTCCTCGAGACGCTGTACGGGGCCACGGCCGCGGCGGGCGGGCGGATCGAGCTGAACGGACGTCCCTACCGGCCCCGCGATCCGCGCCACGCCATCGTGCGCGGCCTCGCACTGGTCGCCGAGGATCGCAAGGCGCAGAGTCTGGTGCTCGGAAATACCGTGCGGTTCAACGCCTCCCTGGCCGCGCTGGACCGATTCCTGCGGCCCTGGCGCACGGTCGACACCCGCCGGGAGCGGATCGAGGTGGCCCGGCAGCTGACCGAGTTGCGGGTCAAGACGGCCTCGCTGTCGAGCGTGGTCGCGACCCTGTCCGGCGGTAATCAGCAGAAGGTCGTCCTGGCGAAATGCCTGCTCACCCGCCCATCGGTGCTGCTGATGGACGAGCCGACCCGGGGCATCGATGTCGGCGCCAAGGCCGAGGTGCACGCCCTGATGGACCAGTTGGCGCGCGGCGGCGCGGCGATCGTGGCGGTGTCCTCGGAGCTGCCCGAGCTGATCGGTATGTGCGATCGCATCCTCGTGCTCTGCGAGGGTCGGATCACCGGTGAATTCCATCGCGATCCCGCGCGCGGGGAACCCTTCGATCAGGAACGCATACTTACCGCGGCGATGGCCAGGGGCGAATCATGACCGAGACCGTCTCTCCCGCAATCGGTCTGCGGACCCGGCTGGCCCGGCTGGGCCCGTATCTCGGTGCGGTGCAGGGCTATATCGGCCTGCTGCTGGTGATCGCGGTCGGGATCGTCACCAAGGGCCAGTACTTCTGGAATCAGACCAACCTCACCAATGCCATCGCGGCGTTCTCCTCGCGTGGCATCCTGGCCGTCGGGGTCACGCTGGTGATCCTGACCGCGGGCATCGACCTGTCGGTGGGATCCATCCTGGGCATCGGCTCGCTGACCGCGGCGCTGCTGCTGGTGGATCACGATCTGAGCCCATGGCTGATCGTGCCCGTCTCCGCACTGGTCGGCGCGTTCTTCGGGCTGTGCAACGGACTCGGCACGACCGTGTTGCGGGTGCAGTCGTTCGTCATGACGCTGGCCATGCTGTCGATCGTGCGTGGACTGGACCGGCAGTTCTCGGGCAATGTCGCGGTCGGCACCGCGGTGGTGGATCAGAACGGCCATCCCACCCCGCGCGCCGCGGAATTCGCGCTGCTGGGCACGCCCGGGCATACGTTGTTCCAGGGCATCTGGCTGCCGCTGTTCGGGCGGGCCGGAATCGCCTATCCGGTGCTGGCCTTCGTCGTGGTCTGCATCGTGTTCCAGCTCATCCTGACCAAGACCCGATTCGGTCGCCATATCTACGCCGTCGGCGGAAATCCCACGGCCGCACGGCTTTCCGGTGTCAATGTGACGTTGGTCGTGGTCGCGGTGTTCACGCTGTCGGGCCTGCTGGCCGGATTCGCCGGGCCGATCGATGCCGCCTACAGCGCCTCGGCCGATCCGCTGGCCGGGACCGGTTACGAGCTGGACGCCATCGCGGCCGCGGTGATCGGCGGCGCGAGCCTGGCGGGCGGTAAAGGCACCATCACGGGCACGTTCGTCGGCGCGCTGATCCTCACGCTGCTGGACAACGTGTTGGGGCTCAACGCGATCAGCACCAATGCCCAGCTGATCATCAAGGGCCTCATCGTCGTGGTCGCCGTGGTTCTGCAGCGACCCGATTTCTTCCGTCGAATCTCGTTCAGGAGTCGAGCATGAGGCTGTATCAACGCTGCACCGTATTCGTCGTCTGCGCGGCCGCCGCGCTCGCCTCGGCCTGCGCGGCCAACGCGCCGAGCACCGGGGGGAACGGTAAACAGTTCGTCATCGGTTATTCGCAGTCCAACAACGCCGAACCCTATCGCGCACAGCTGAATCTGCAGCTGCAGTACTACGTGAAACAGCATCCCGATCTGAAGCTGCTGCCCATCACCGACGCGCATCAGGACAGCGCGACCCAGGTGAGCCAGGTGCAGAACTTCGTGCAGCAGAAGGTGGATGCGCTGATCGTGTCGCCCAACGAACCCGCTCCGCTGACCGCGGCGGTGCAGCAGGCGTGCGCCGCGCATATTCCGGTGGTCGTGCTGGACCGCACCATCAATACCGACTGCTATTCGGCCTTCATCGGCGGTGACAACTACGCCATCGGCAAACTGGCGGGACAGGCTGCGGTGCAGGCGCTTCCGAGCGGCGGCAATGTCGTCGAACTGCGGGGCATCCTGTCCGATCAGCCACAGGTGGACCGCGACAAGGGTTTCCGCGATGCCATTGCCGGACACAATATCTCGATCGTCGATCAGCAGGAGGCCAAGTGGCTCCGGGCCGATGCCACCACGATCATGCAGCAGTGGCTGGCCAAGGGCGACAAGATCGATCTCGTCTACGCCCAGAACGACGATATGGCCCTGGGCGCGCAGTTGGCGATCCAGGGTGCGGGTAAGGCCGGGGCGATCCGGATCATCGGGATCGACGGCCTGGCCATTCCGACCGGCGGCATCCGCGCCGTGCAGAACGGACAGCTGCTGACCACCTTCGTCTATCCGACCTGCGCCGAACAGGCCGTGGACACGCTGGAGAAACTGCTGCACCAGCAGCCGGTGGACAAGAAGCAGATCCTGCCCACCACGCAGGTGACCAAGGACAATGCCGCGCAGCTGTATCAGGAGTACGACATGTCGGGGAAGGTCGGCGGATAGGTCCTAGTACAGCAGCCCGTCATGCGGCACCCGCAGACCCCGCCGCAGTTTGGCGGGATTGACGAGATCATAAGCAGCGCAGATCAATCCGTCCCGGACGGAGAAGGCCAGCACCCGCGGCGGTGAGCCCGGCACCCCGTCGCCCGGCGCACGCTCGTGCAGCAGCAGCCCGAGTTGGCCGTTGACGCTGACGAATTCGTATTCGACGTTGCCGTGTTCGGAGATGTCGAGCCGGTACTTGCGTAGCAGTCCCACCGCGAATCGCGCGATGGTGTCCGCTCCCGCGACGAGTGCGAACGCGGTGCCCGCGATGCCACCGGAATCGGAGACGTAGGTCGCGTCCGGACGCAGTGCGGCCCTGACGGCCTCGGGATCGCCGGCGGCCATCGCCGCGAGCAGCCGCTGCACCGCGGCCGCATGTTCGGCGTCCGACGCCGGTTCCGGGGTGTGCGCGACCGTCTTTCGCGCCTGGACGGCCAGCTGCCGGGCATCCTCGGCGGTGACGCCCAGGACGTCGGCGATCTCGTCGAACGGCATCGCGAGGCCGTCGTGCAGGACGAAGGCCACCCGCTGCGGCGGGGGCAGAGCGTCGAGAACGATCAGGGCGGCGAGACGGAATTCCGTTCTGCGGACCACGTTTTCGAGCGGATCGGGCGTGCTCGACGGCGTCATCGCGGTCACGACGAATTCCGGCAGCCAGTGGCCCACATAGCTTTCCCGGCGGGTGGCGGCACTATGCAAGTGGTCCAGGCAGATTCGGCTCACCACCGTGGTCAGCCAGGCGCGCATATCCTCGATCTCGTGCTGCCGCGCGGTGATCAACCGTAGCCAGCTCTCCTGTACCGCATCCTCGGCGTCGGTCACGCTGCCGGTCAGCCGATAGGCCACCGAGATCAGGTGTGCCCGGTGGGATTCGAAGAGATCGGCGAGGAGAGCGGCAACCATTGCGATGAGTCTACGGACGGCCGAAATTCGCTGGGTCGCCAGCTCGTCCCGTGGCAGCATGACGCCATGGACGACTACGCGCTGACCGATGGCACGGTCTGGTTGTCCCGGCCGACCACCGATGACGTCGACACGATCGCCGACTGCTGCCGGGAGCCCTCGGTCGGGGAGTGGACCACCGTCCCGGTGCCCTACCACCGCGAGCACGCGGAGCGGTTCCTCACCGACATCGTCGCCCCCGGCTGGGCCGACGGCCTGCCGACCTGGGCGATCCGCGAATCCGCCGCGGCGAAACCGGTCGGCATGATCGCCCTGATGCGCCGCGAGCTCGGCGACCCCTCCGCCGCCGAAATCGGTTACTGGCTCACGTCCCGCGCCCGCGGCACCGGCCTGATGACCCGCGCAGTCCGCCTGTCCTGCGACTTCGGCTTCACCCGCCTCGCCCTGGCTCGCATCGAATGGCGCGCCTACGTGGGCAACCACGCCTCCGCCGCGGTCGCGCGACGTGCGGGCTTCCGCTACGAGGGCCTGATGCGGCTGGGCGGCCTACAGCGCGGGGTGCGGCGGGATTCGTGGATCGCCGCACGGTTGGCGGGGGATCCGGACGACCCGGCCCCGGGCTGGCCCGCGGACATCTGATCCGGCCGAAAGCGCGGCGAGGTCGCCGGGTAACCCTTCGGGTCGTGATGGCTTAGTTTGGTCGGTATGGGCGTTGGTCTCGAGAACGATTCGCCGCGAGCGCTTTTCGTGGCTCGGCTGGCGGAACTCTGGACGGCGGCCGGTAATCCGACCTTGCAGCGGGTCGCGGACGCCACCGAGACGCGGATGCGAGCGACACGGGCATCCAGTCGCGGTGGTGGTTCCTCGGCGCAGCGCATCAGCGATTGGCGCACCGGCCGCAATGTGCCCTCCCGCTACGAAGCGTTCGAACCAGTGCTGGTGACGTTGATTCGTTTGGCAGCGGCGGCGCCCGGGCCGGTTCCGTCCGTCCTGTCGAATCGGTCGGCGTGGCGGCGTTTATGGAAAGAGGCGACCGCTGAACCGGTGTCGTCGCGGCCGATGGTGACGACCGCGCTGCGCCGTGACATCGACACATTCGTCGGGCGTGAGCGTGAGTTGGAGCGGATTCTCGAGGCCGCCGGACCGGGCCGGGTGGTCTCCATCCACACCGTCGATGGCATGCCCGGTGTCGGCAAGACCGCGCTGGTCACCCGTGCCGCGCATCTGCTGTCCGAGCGTTTCCCCGGCGGCCGTTTCTTCGTCGAATTACACGGCTACACACCGGGTCAGGCTCCCGCCGACCCTTTCGATGTGCTCGCCACGCTACTCACCGACCTCGGCATCGCTCCCGGTCACATACCCGACTCGCTCGAGGCTCGTCGTGACCTGTGGCGAGACCGGCTGTCGGATCGGCGGGCACTGCTGGTCCTCGACGATGCCCGCGACCACGCCCAGATCGAACCGCTACTTCCGACCGGACCCGGATGCCTGACCTTGATCACCAGTCGGCGCCGGTTGGTCGCCCTCGACGGCGCACTCCCGCTGACCCTGGACACCCTCGACCCCGACCATGCCATCGAACTGTTCTATCGTCTGGCGCACCGCGACCCGAGTGGTAGCGACGCCACCGCGGTCGCCGAGATCGTCCGGTTGTGCGGGTATCTGCCCTTGGCGATCGTGCTGCTGGCCGGGCGCCTGGCACACCACCCCAGCTGGACCATCCAGACCCTGGCCGACCAGTTCACCACAGCCACCGACCGGCTCACCGAACTCGACTCCGGCGACCGCGCGGTCTATGCGGCGTTCACCATGTCCTACCGCGATCTGTCCCCCGAGCGGGCACGGCTGTTCCGGTATCTGGGTCTGCACCCTGGTCCCGATACCGACACTGTCGCTGTCGCCGCCCTGGCCGACCTACCCGCCGCGGTCACGCGCCGCGAACTCGAGGCGCTCTACACCGATCACCTCATCGAGGAACCCGCGCCGGGCCGCTACCGGTTGCACGATCTGCTGCGCGACTACGCTCACACCCTCGCCGCGTCCGATCCGCCCGAGGAGAACGATCGAGCCCTGGACCGGTTGCTGGACTACTACCAAAACAGCGCCGCCGCCGCGGACCGGCATCTCTCCCGCCACGCTCGACCTACCCCACCACCCGCTTCGTCTGCAGGTGTCGCAGTGCGAGATTTCGATGACGAGGTGCGAGCGCTGGCATGGATGCGGGTTGAGCGGATCAATCTGCTGGCCTGCGTTGAACATGCTGCCGCCGACCGACCCCGCCGGGTGGTCGACTTGACCGGGGCGCTGGCCGGGCTGCTGGATCGCGATGGACCCTGGCTGCAGGCCCGGCACCTTCACCGTCGCGCCGCGGTCACCGCCGGGAGTCTCGACGACCACCTCGGCGAAGCCACCGCCCTCGCCGATCTCGGCAGCATAGGCGAGCGGACCGGGGACTATGCCGAAGCCACCGACCTGCACCAGCAGGCACTGGCCCGCTACCGAGAGGTCGGTAGCCGTCTCGGCGAAGCCAATGTCCTCAACAATCTCGGCGTCGTGCGCGAGGCAACCGGGGACTATCCGGAGGCCACCACTCTGCACCAGCGGGCACTGGACCTCCACCGGGAGATCGGCAACCGCCGCGGCCAAGCCAACACCCTCATGTTCCTCGGCCGCGCCCGGTTTCGGACCGGGGACTATGCCGAGGCCACCGATCTGCACCGGCGGGCGCTGGCTATCTTCCGGGAGATCGGTAATCGCCTCGGCGAAGCCAACGTTCTCGGCAATCTGGGCCTCGTATGCATGGGTACCGGGGAATATGCGGAGGCCGCCGACCTGAGCCAGCGGGCACTGAATCTCTACCGAGAGATCGGTAACCGCCTCGGCGAAGCCAACAGTCTTCTGGATCTCGGCACCGTGCGCAAGGAAGCCGGGGTCTACGCCGAGGCCACCGACCTGAACCAGCGGGCGCTGGCTATCTTCCGGGAGATCGGTAATCGCCTCGGCGAAGCCAACATTCTCGGCAATCTCGGCCTGGTGCGCACGGGTACCGGGGATTATGCGGAAGCCACCGATCTGCACCGGCAAGCTCTGGCTATTTTCCGGGAGATCGGTTACCGCCTCGGCGAAGCCAACACCCTCAACAACCTCGGCATCGTTCGGTACCGGACCGAGGACTATGCCGAGGCTGCCGACCTGCACCGGCAGGCATTGGCCCTCTTCCGGGAGATTGGTAACCGGCTCGGGGAAGCCGACGCGCTCAACGGTATCGGATACGTGTTGATCAAGAGTGGTGAGCTGCGGGATGCGTTGGGGGTATTCGCCGACGCGCTCGGGTTGGCGCGTCGCATTCACAGCCAATTCCAACAGGCCGCCGCGCTCGAGGGCGCCGCCCGCTGCCGAGCGGGCCTGGGCGACACCGACACCGCGGTGACACAACTACGGGAAGCCGTCGAGATCTACCGCCGCATCGGCGCACCTGAAACGGGCCCCGCCTCGGCATATCTCGCCACACTGGAATCCGCTCCACCGCCGTCACCCTGATCTGTCGACGAGTGCTCGATCCCATAGCGCAACCTGTCGGCCCCCGCCGATATCCTGGGCCAATGTCCCAAGGTGACCAGCAGTCCGGGCCCCTGATCGTCCAGAGTGACAAGACCCTGCTGCTCGAGGTGGACCACGAGCGGGCCGATGCGGCCCGGCAGGCCATTGCGCCGTTCGCCGAGTTGGAGCGGGCGCCGGAGCATGTGCATACGTATCGGGTGACGCCGCTGGCGCTGTGGAATGCGCGGGCGGCGGGGCACGATGCCGAGCAGGTGGTCGACGCGTTGGTGAACTTCTCGCGGTATGCGGTGCCGCAGCCGTTGCTGGTGGACATCGTCGACACCATGGCCCGGTACGGGCGGTTGCAGCTGGTCAAGTCCCCGGCGCATGGGCTGGTGCTGGTCAGTCTGGATCGCGCGGTGCTGGAGGAGGTGCTGCGGCACAAGAAGATCGCGCCCATGCTCGGCTCGCGCATCGACGACGATACGGTGGCGGTACATCCGTCCGAGCGCGGGCGGATCAAGCAGATGCTGCTCAAGATCGGCTGGCCCGCCGAGGACCTGGCCGGATACGTCGACGGCGAGGCGCATGCGATCGAGCTGGACTTCGACACCCACGAATGGCATCTGCGCGACTATCAGGAGATGGCCGCCGACTCGTTCTGGGCGGGCGGTTCCGGTGTGGTCGTGCTGCCGTGTGGCGCGGGGAAGACGATGGTCGGGGCGGCGGCCATGGCCAAGGCCAAGGCCACCACGCTGATCCTGGTCACCAACACCGTCGCCGGGCGGCAGTGGCGGCGCGAGCTGCTGGCGCGCACCTCGCTGACCGAGGACGAGATCGGCGAATACTCCGGCGAGCGCAAAGAGGTCCGCCCGGTCACCATCGCGACCTATCAGGTCATCACGCGCAAGACCAAGGGCGAATACAAACATCTCGAGCTGTTCGACAGCCGCGACTGGGGCCTGGTCATCTACGACGAGGTGCATCTGCTGCCCGCGCCGGTGTTCCGGATGACGGCCGATCTGCAGTCGCGCCGCCGCCTGGGCCTGACCGCGACCCTGGTCCGCGAGGACGGCCGCGAGGGCGATGTGTTCTCCCTCATCGGTCCCAAGCGCTACGACGCGCCGTGGAAGGATATCGAGGCGCAGGGCTGGATCGCCCCGGCCGATTGTGTGGAGGTGCGGGTCACCCTCACCGACGCCGAACGCATGAGCTACGCCACCGCCGAGCCCGAGGAGCGCTACAAACTCTGCTCGACCGCGCGCACCAAACTGCCGGTGGTGGAGTCGATCCTGGAACGGCACAAGAATTCCCAATGCCTGGTGATCGGCGCCTATCTGGATCAGCTGGACGAGCTGGGCGAGCATCTGAACGCCCCGATCATCCAGGGTTCGACCCGCACCAAGGAGCGCGAGGCGCTGTTCGACGCGTTCCGCCGCGGCGAGATTCCGGTACTGGTGGTCAGCAAGGTCGCCAACTTCTCCATCGATCTTCCGGAAGCGTCTGTCGCGGTGCAGGTTTCGGGCACCTTCGGCTCGCGGCAGGAGGAGGCACAGCGGCTGGGCCGGCTGCTGCGGCCCAAACACGATGGCGGCCAAGCGCATTTCTATTCCGTGGTCGCCCGCGACACGCTCGACGCCGAATACGCGGCCCATCGCCAGCGTTTCCTGGCAGAACAGGGGTATGCCTATCGCATCACCGATGCGGACGACCTGCTGGGCCCGACGATCGGATAGCTGGAGGGATTACCTCCGAAGACGTGTTAGGAATGAGACGTGCGACGCTTCGAATTCGCGGTGGACCGCGAGCATGCCCGGGCGGTGAACGAAGTCGTCGCCGATATTCGCCGGATGCGCGTGCTCGCCCTCGCCGCTGCCATCGTGCTCGGCCTGGGTACGGCCGGGCTGATCTCGCTGAACCATCCCTACTCGTTCCTGCTCGCGATCGCCTTCGCCCTGGGCACGATCATCGCCCTGTTCGTGGCGGTCTGGACGCCCTATCGCTCGCGCATCGAGAAGCTCTACGCCGAGGGCGACCTGGTCCCGGCGGTGGTGTCGGGTAAACAACCCAAGGGTGTGACGCTGCTGGCTCTGGTGAATCTGGCCAAGCCCGAGGCGGATCCGCGCTATGCCCTGATCACCCGCGTGGTGCGCGCGCTGCCCGGACATCGCACCGGGCTGGGGGAGCAGGTGCCCGCGGTGACGGTACGCGCCGACCGGGTGCCGCGTTCGGTCGCGGATCTGCGGCAGGTGGTCAGCGCGATGCCGATCGCGTGGGGGACGCGCGATCTCGCGGTGATCGATCGGGCCCGCGCGGCCATCAGCGACGTGGAGTGGAAGTTGCTGGCCGACAATCTCACCCTGGCCTCGAAGGTGCAGGGGCGGGATTCGAAGTATCTGCTGCTGGATCCGCAGCAGCTGCCGGAGGAATTGCGGGGCTGAAATCCGGTTGCGCCGATGCGTACGCTGGTCCGCGTGGTCGCCGCGGCGGTGTCGGGTGCCCAGAGTTGACCGGCGGGGCGCACGCGCCGGGTGATTTGGCCGGGTTTAGCATCGGCAAATGAGAACGCGCACCGGAATGCGGTGGTCGGCCGCGCTGGTCTTGGTCACGAGTGTCTTCGCGACATCGGTCCAGGCGCAGCCGCCCGCCGATCCGTTCGTGGGGGCCTCCGGGCTCGGCGAGGCGTACTACCCGGACGACGGCAATGGCGGCTATCACGTTGATCATTACGCCGTCGCGATCTCCTACGATCCGCCGAGCCGCCAACTCACCGGAAACGCCCGGCTGGACGCGGTGGCCACGCAGGCGCTGCGCATGTTCGATCTGGATTTCTCCGGGCCCCAGGTGCGGCGCGTGACGGTGAACGGTATGCCCGCCGGATTCGTCCGCCACGGTGAGCACAAGGTGAGCGTGACCCCGTCGCTGCCCGTGCTGCCGGGACTGCCGTTCACCGTGACCGTCGACTACGCCGGACCGGCCACGCAGAACGAGGAGGGTGGCTGGACGTTCTCGCCGAGCGGCGGCGCCTTCGCCGCGGGCGAGCCGCATTCGGCCAGCACCTGGTATCCGCTCAACGACACCCCTTCGGACAAGGCCACTTTCGATCTGCGCGTGACGGTTCCGCAGGAGTGGCAGGTGATTTCGAACGGGGTGCGGGTGCGCGACGACGTCGACGGCCCGAATCGCACGGTCGAATGGGTGTCGCAGCATCCGACGCTCGGCTATCTGACGACCGTGGCCATCGACCATTTCGACTTCCTGGATCAGACCCGCGCCAACGGCACGCCGATGATCAGCGCCTTCGCCCCCGGCGCGGCCCGGGCCCGGGAGCTGGAGCAGCGCCTGCCCGAGGTGCTGGACTTCATCGAATCCCTGTACGGCCCTTATCCGTTCGAGAGTGCGGGCGGAATCTACGTCGATACCGATCTGAACTTCTCGCTGGAGACCCAGACGCGCCCGATCTACGCGCCCTGGACCGATCTGGACACGGTCGTACACGAGAACACCCATCAGTGGTGGGGCGATTCGGTATCGGTCCGGCAGTGGTCGGACGTCTGCCTGAACGAATGCTTCGCCAGCTACACCGCCGACTATCTCTGGCCGGAGAGCAAGGAGGGCGCCGACGTCGACGCCCGGTATCGCAAGACGATCGCCGAACGTCTCGACGATCCGAAGTTCTGGGAGATCCCACTGCAGAATCCGGGCGCGGGGCGGGAATTCACCTCGGTCTACTATCGCGGACCGCTATTCCTGCATGCCCTGCGCCGACTGGTCGGTGATGCGGTGTTCTTCTCCGCGACAAGGGATTTCGTGCAGTCGCATGCCTACGGCAATGCCTCGATGCCGGAGTTCCGCCAGTTCGTGCAGTCACGCGCCGGGATGGATCTGAGCGGTTTCTTCGAGGCCTGGCTCGATCGCGCCACCGTGCCCGCGCCGGAGTATCTGTTCCCCGGATCCCTGCGCGCCTGACCGTCATTCGTCGTCCGGCAGCCGGGAGCGGGCCTTCTCCGCCCAGCGCTCGATCCGATCGAGCTGGCGCTCGGCCTTGTGCAGGGCCTCCTGAGCGGAGCGTTCGGCCGCCGCGGCGAAGCGGCGGCGGTCCTCGGTGCGCTCGAGGTCGGCGCGCAGGGCGGTGATGCGGGAGTCCAGCTCGGCCAGTTCGGCGGTGTGCGCCGCGAGGTCGTTACGGGCGGAATCGGTTGCCGCGCGCGCGGATTCGAGGGCGTGCACGGCCTCGTCGAGTTCCCGCCGGGCCGCGGCGCCGGGGTCGGCGGGTGGCTCGGGCGCAGTGGGTTCCGGGGCCGCGGCCAGCGCCGGGCCCTCGGGGCCGAAGCCCTCGTAGGTGGCGGCGGCGGTCAGGGTGCCGCCTCGAACCTGGTCCGCGACAGCGGAATCCGCCACTGCGGCGGTCAGGGTCCGGCCGATCTCGCGCAGCACCGGCTCGCCGAGCGGGCGGCCGTGGGCGGCGGCGAGCTCGCCGGCCTTGTGGGACAACGCATTCACCACCTGCTGCCGCTGCGCGGTGAGGGCGCGCAACCGATCGCCGGACAGGCTGCGTTGGGCATCCCGCAGGGCCGCACCGAGATTCAACAGGCCGCCGACCTCCTGCGCCGCCTCGCGGGCCAGCAGGTTCACCGCCCAGGCCGCGACGGTGGGGCGGCGCAGCGCGCCGATCGCGGTCGCCAGATCCTTGTCTCCGGACGCCCGCGCGGCCTTGACCTGGGCCGCGCGCGCTCGTACGAATTCGCCGGGATCGGTCCCGTAGAGCTCCCGGAGGACGTCCTCGAGCCTCATGTTGCAGAGCGTAACGATCTCCCCCACGATATCGACAGAGATCACGATGTACGCCTGGGCGCTCGTCCAGAATTGTGAAAGGCATTGATAGTGAACTATCTCGGACTTCAGCTGCTCAACAACCTCCTGCCGACCGTTCTCAACCATTCGCTGTGGGCGATGTGGAGCCTGCGGCAGTTCTGAGCGCCCGGTTCGTCCCGGTGCTGCTGGCGGTGGCCGTCGCGGCGGTCACCGGCTGCTCGGTCACCGACCTGTCCGCCACCGCGCGCGCGAAGACGGGCGATTGCCTCGAGGTCGGCGAGGGCGCCAGCGCCGCCCCGATCGACTGTTCCGCCCCGCGGACCGTCTACACGGTCGTGTCCACCTCCGACCACAAGCGCGACTGCGGCCCCGACTACTCCAGCTATGAGGAGACCTCGGCCGGCGAGACCGTCGCCTACCTCTGCCTGACACCGAACCTGAAGCAGAACAGCTGCTATCACCGGGACTCGCTCATGGGTTTCAGTGCCGCCGACTGCGCCGCACCGCAGGCCACCGTGCGCGTGGTCGCCCGCTTCGACGGCCGCGCCGATCGCACCCTCTGCCCTCCGCCCGCGACCTATCTGACCGTCTCGGACCCGAAAACCACGTTCTGCCTGGTGAATCCGCGCGTATGAACTCGCGCGGGGCCTACTGATCGACGAGGGCGACCGAGGCGATGCGATGCAGCGTGAAGTGGCGCACGGCGCCGGTCACCGGGTCGAGGGCGTCCAACTGCCCGCCGGAGACCTTGAGCGGTTCGACGATGCGCTGGGTGGCGATGCCCTGGGCGTCCACATAACCGATATGCACCGGGCGGCGGACTCGGGCGGCCAGCTGAAGCAGGGCCAAGGTGGCGGCGGTGCCGGTGCGGGTGCCGTCGGAGCGGACCGTCTGGCCGGGGCGGGAGCGGGCGGCCTTCTCGCCCGCGCGGAGTTCGGCGACCAGCAGCTGGAGTTGTTCGGTGTTGGGCGGGGTGGGCCGCCAGGATTGACGGGTGTTGGTGCGCAAGGGGATTCGCGCGCCGCGCGGGCGCAGGTCGACGATGGTTCCGGACGAATCCTCGCCCGCGGGACTGAAACCCGCGCCCCGCAACAGCTCCAGCACCTCGGCGAGCGGGGCCTGGGAGATGGCCACGGTCGGCGCGACCGCCCGCAGGGCCAACCGGTCGGCGACGGGCGCGGTCAGGACCTCGGCGAGCAGCGCCGGATCCTCACTGCGCACGAACGATTGCGCCATACCCGCGCGCAATCGGCCGTGCCGCCGCGCGACGTCGTCGATGAGATAGCTCAGCGACTGGGGAACGGGAGTGCGCGAATGCGCGGTGAACAGCTGATGCAGTTCCGCGGCCGTCAGCCCGGCATCCAGCGCGCGGCGCACCGAGGCATCGCTTATCCGGTAAACCGTTGCGGCGCCAGCGGATTCGACGTCGGCGACGAGCGCGATGCGGCTCTGCAACTCCGGCATCAGCGGGCCGGGGGCGATCACCGTCAGATCGGCCTGCACCAGCACGTGATCGACCGGTTCCGGCAGCGCCGACTCCATCTCGGCCTCCGCATCGCCGAGGGCGTCGTGCAGCAGCGCCCGGCCCGCCGAGGTGAGCGCGCCGCGACCGACGATGCCGAGCGCGGCCGCCTCGGTCAGCGTCTGTTCCACCGCCTCCAGGCGGAAATGCCTGCGCCAGCGCGGCTGTCGCCATGTCAGCACGCGCGTGAGATCGGCGGGGGTGTACGACGATCCGGCCGGACATTCCGCCAGCAGCGTCAGGATCGCGCGACGATCGCGCACGGCGTGCGCGGTGCGCAGCTCCAGCGACAGAGCGGCCAGCGGCTTGTCATTGGCGTCGCGCAGGCCGATCATCCATGGAAACCGGTCCAGCTCCAGCCAGGCGTGTGCCAGCACGACCCAGCGGCGCGCGGCGGGACCGTCCAGCCAGCCGTCGGTGGATCCGGTCGGCGCCCAGAACTCGTCGGCGGCCTCCGAATCCGGCGGTGGTTCGGGAATTCCCTTGTCCAGCAGTCGAGCCGCGGACAGCACCTCGGCGAGCAGTCCGACCCGGGTCTCGTCGACCCCGGTCTGTTTGGCGACGCGGCGCAATTCGCGTACGCCCAGTCCGCCCGAACGGAGCGCGGGTGCGGGCGTCTGACCCAGTACCTCCAGAATGTCGCCGCAGTGCCGCAGCAGCTCGCCCACCTCGCCCGCGGCGGCCGCGTTCACATCGGCCGCGGTGTGCCGCTGCGGTTTCGGCCGCGGCGATACCAGGGCATGCGGATCGGTCACCGGTTCGCGGCGCAGCACCTGACCGACCGAGGGCGGCAATTCGACGGTCTCCTCGTCGACCCAGTGGAGTAGCCGGTTCGCCAGCAGCCGCTGAATCGGGCGGTCCGGTGCGGTGCCGGGCGCGGCGTCGCGGGTGCGCCCGCGTGGTCCGGTGGTGGCGAGCTTGTCCAGCAATGCCCGTTCGGCCGAACCGATGTCGTCGAGGGCAGCGCGGATCTCGGGTTCGGTCAACGCATCCGGGATCTCCGTGGTGCTGCCCAGCGGCCATGGCAGCGCGTCTTTGGCCGTCGCGGTGAGTAACAGCTCATCCTCACCCCAGACGAGCGCACGGGCGGCGAGACGGGCCACGGCCGCGTCGATATCGGCGATCGGCACCCGATCGCCGAGCAGTTCGTGCAGGCGGGCGCGAGACAGCGGCGTGGCCGCGCGGCCCGGATAGCTGGCGCCCTGTACGGCCAGGGTCTCCACGATCGCGAAATCCAGGGTGTCCAACTCGTCGGTGGCGCGCAGCACCGACGCGCGCTGTTCGGCGCGGGCGGCCAGCACCGCCATCGATCCCGGCAGCGGCACGGCCAGATCCGGACGCAGTTGCAGCAGCGCCACCAGATCCCCGTCGGTGCGGGTGGTCAGCCAATCGGCGAGTGCGATCTCGGCCGAGCCGGGGGCGGAGTCGGTCGTGGTCATCCCGTCCAGCCTACGGCCGGGATTCGCGGCCCGCCGAGCTGTGTCGTACCTATCGCGCCACCGGGTTGTGGCCATGCCAGAATGGGCGCGTGGTGAACAAATCGAAGAAACCTTACGTCGACAACGGCTGGCCGTCGCTGGACAACGGCGACCATGCCGTCACCGAGTTGTCGTCGACCCGTGCCGGTGGTCTGTCGCCCTTCGGCGAGGACACCGAGTTTCCGGTGTCGGCGGATGAGGTGCCGTATGTGCACCCGCACACCATCATCAACCGCTGACGCGAAGACAAGAAGAAGGCCCCCACCGCGAGGTGGGGGCCTTCTTCTGTGTACGGGGACAGGGGTGGCGGGCCTAGTTGGCCGGCAGCGCGCCCTTGTTCGCCTCGTAGAAGTTCACGATCGACGGATCCAGCTTGGCGCCACTGGCCTTGAAGGCGTTGTAGGCATCGAGTGCCTGCTGCGGCACGGCAACGCCCTGCGTCTGCGCGGCGGCGACGGCCTTGTCCACGGCCTGGAAGACTTCCTGGGTGCTGTCGGTCTGCACCGGCTGCTGCTCCTGCTGCGGCGCGGACTCGGCCTGCGGGGTCCAGTGCGGCGTCTGCTGTGCGGTGGCGGGCGCGTTGCGCTCGCTCGGCGCGCTGTGCAGTCCGAGGCGAGAGGAGCAGGACGGCCATGCGCCCCAGCCCTGCGTCGCGAGAACACGCTCGGCGACGGTGATCTGCTGTTCGCGGCTGGCCTGATTCGCAGCGGGGGCGTATTCGGTGCCGCCGTGCGCGGCCCAGGTGCTCGGCGAGAACTGCACGCCGCCCTGGAAACCGTTGCCCGTGTTGATGCCCCAGTTACCACCGGACTCACACTGGGCGAGCTTGTCCCAATCTTGGTCCGGAGCCGCTGCGGCGTTTCCGGCGAGGGCCACACCCGCTCCACCCATGATCGCGGTGGAGACGGCGACCTTGGCTACGGTGCGACCGGTACTGGTCGGCTTGCGATGGCGTCCACTCATATCGGGTAACTCCCTCTCGTACGCACCTGCGAGGTGAGCTGTCGGGTTCGGACTGAGAGGCCGTGTCCGGTCCCGGTTGCCCGGGACTTCACCCCAAGGGATCGGTCTTTCGACCTCTCCCGCTCCCTGCGTGGGACTGTGGGTTCCCCGCCCTCGCTCCTGCTTTCCGTCGGGTTTCCGTACCCGCGGAGCGAGGCTCGGTGCGGCGGGCCGGTGGTTCCGGGACTGCTCCCGGCTGGATAAGACCGTACGACGATCGCCGCGAAAAATCACCATTTGATAACCGGCGTGTACGAGCGGGTCGTTGTGCTCCGCACAGCCTGCCAGGGACCTGTCTGTGCAGGTTGTCGCGGCGTGTCATTAGATCTCGGTCGCCGTGACCGTCTCGTGACCAGTTCGTTATGTGATTAAGATCACATGATTGTCGGGATAACGAACAGGGCATATAGAAGTTGACTACCGCGCGCGACGGCCGGACCAGAGCGCGAAGACGATGGCCAGCAGCAGACCCGCCGGGGTCGCCGCCATCGCTACGAGGTACAGCCACAGTCCCGGATCGGAATCACTCACGAGTGGGATGAGGAAGATGGCGACGATCGCCAGCAGGCCGATCGCGAACAGGCCCAGGGCCGTGTACAACAGCGGATGGCCGGAGCGGCGGGGCGCGGGCTTCGAGACGGAGTCGGGCATTACTGCACCGTAAAACTGATGTGCTCGGGCGATGGCCACCGGGGTAGACTCGACTACACCGCGTCCTGCATACCTGTGGGGCGCGTTCTTTTCGCAAACAGGTTGGTTCCGGACATGTTCCGGGGCCCATGGTTGTGCCCGGGAGGCCCGGGCATCGATGACGAACGGGTGAGCGCAGTGCCGACCGGCAAGGTGAAGTGGTACGACGTCGAGAAGGGCTTCGGCTTCCTTTCCCAGGATGAGGGTGAGGACGTCTATGTTCGGTCGTCTGCGTTGCCCAAGGGTGTCGAGGCGCTGAAGCCTGGGCAACGAGTGGAATTCGGGATGGCCGCCGGGCGCCGCGGTCCGCAGGCATTGAGCCTCAAGCTGCTCGAGCCGCTGCCGTCGGTGCGCAGCGGGGCTACCCAGGGCCGCAAGGAGATTCCGACCCAGCCCCGCCAGACCCCCGACGACCTGCACGGCCTGATCGAGGACATGATCAACCTCCTCGAGGCCAGCATCCAGCCGGACCTGCGCAAGGGCAAATACCCCGACCGCAAGACCGCTCAGCGCATCGCCGAGGTAGTCCGCGGCGTAGCCCGAGAACTGGATCACTGATCCCCTGATCCGGCCCCGCCGCAACGACAAAGGGTGCGCCCGAGCGAGAACCTCGCCCGCCGCACCCTTTCTCGTACCCCCGCACCCCTTCCAACCCCTCGCACCCCAATGGGACGGCCACAGCGGGTGCGAAGCGCGAGAAAAGGTGCGAAGCGCGAGCACCCCCCAACGCCGCACCCCTTCTAGGCCTTCGCACCCCTTGCAGGCGTCCGCAACCGGTGCGAGGAGCGGGGGAGTGTCGGCGATGGGTCAGGCGGCTAACCCCAACGCCGCACCCCTTCCAGCGCTTCGCACCCCTTGCGGGCGTCCGCAATCGGTGCGAGGAGCGGGAAAGGGTGCGGCGATGGGTCAGGCGTTAACCCCAATGCCGCACCCCTTGCAGCGCTTCGCACCCGTTGCGGGCGGCCGCAAGCGGTGCGAGGTGCGGGGATGGTCAGGCGGTTTTGATGGACCAGACCTGGTAGGGGGCGAAGCCCTCGTTGCCGGTCTCGTCGCGGGTCGGGATGACCAACTGGAGTTCGATGCCGATCAGGCGCAGGTCCGGCTGGGGGCGTGAATCCACCGTGATGGCAAGGGTTCCCTTGCGGTAGTCGAGGTAGGAGGCCACGTGGCGGGCCATGGTGCCGTCGGGGGCGTGGTACTCCATCACCATCACCCACGGCGCGTCGGCGATATGCGGGGGCAGTGACAGCTGGACCGGATAGCCGGGCGGCGTATCCAGCTGCGCGGTGATTTCGCTTTGCCGGCAGGCCAATCCGAGCTGCCCGTTGTCGTTCGACTGGGTCACCGTGCAGTACCGATAGGGCGGGACGGTGACGGTCTTGCCGTGCGCGTAGGCGGTGATCGCCGGATCGGATCGGTGCGCGTGACGGACCGCCACGGCCACCACACCGACGACGGCGAGGACCACCACGAGCACCGCCGCGGCGGACAGCGCCAGGGCGGTACGGGTTTTCGGCTTCACTGTGGCGGGATTCCTGTCGCTTGTCGGGTCGGGTCGCCGACACCCGGATCCGGATGCGGATGGGTGCCGGGGACCTCCTGCTTCGCATGCTGTGGTCGATTGCCGCCCAAACCGGGCAGCAGCGAATGACCACGGTAGCTCACCACGGTCTGCAGCAATCCCAGCGCCAACACGGCGGTGACCACCGCGAAACCCTTCCAGTACACCGTCGGCAGCAGCACCCCGCCCGCGCCGCCGATCACCCACGACAGCTGCAGCACGGTCTCCGAGCGGCCGAATCCGGAGGCGATGGACTCCGGCGGCAGATCGTCCTGGATCGATGCGTCCAGCGACACCTTGGCCAGCGCGCTGGCGCCCGAGGCCACCAGGGCGGCCGCGGCGGCGCCCAGCAGATTGTCGGCGAAGGTGGCGAACAGCGAGATCGCGGCGCAGCCGGCCGTGCAACCGACCACGATCAGCGCGGGGCGACCCAATGTCAGCCGGGCGCCGGTGGCATTGCCGGCGAAGTTCCCGACGGCCGCCGCCGCGCCGATCGCGGCGAGCATCGCGGCCTGCTGCGCCGGCCGATGTTCGGTGGACTTGGCGACGAAGGCGACGTAGAAGGTCAGAAATCCGGTAAGCACCCGGATCGAGCTGTTGCCCCACAGGCCGACCACGACCGAACGGCCCAGGGGCTGACGGCGCTTAGCGGGTTTCACGGTGGCGGGCGCGGCCTCGTCGAGCACCTCGGTGCGGGTGTCGCTGCCGTGATAACCGAGCGTGGCGGGCACCTCACCCTCGGTGACCTCGACCCAGGACGGAATCCGCAGGCTCAGATACGTTCCGGCGCAGGCGATCAGCACCGCGAACACCAGCGCGCCGGTCGATCCGGCCGCCAGCGCGCACAATCCGGCTATCCCGCCGGCGCCGAGCGTCCCGCCGACCAGGCCGAAGACCGTGAGCCGGGAATTGGTCCGCACCAGATCTATTCCCGGTGGCAGCACCCTGGGCGTCACCGCGCTCTTGAGCACGGCGAACGATTTGCTGAGGACCATCATGCACAGCGCCAGCGGATACAGTGGCCAGCCGTCGAAGCCGAAGATCAACACCAGCGCGACGACCGCGCGTGCGGCGAACGATCCGGCCAGCGCGAGCCTGCGCCCGCGCTGCAGCCGGTCGAGCAGGGGTCCGATGAGCGGCGCGATCAACGCGAAGGGCGCGATGGTGATCAGCAGATACAGCGCCACCTTGGATTTGGATTCCGCGGTCTGCGCGGCGAAGAACAGCGTATTGGCCAGGGCGACCGCGATCGCCGCGTCCAGGGCGAAGTTGGCCATCGTCGCGTAAACGAGTGCGGTGAGCCCGGATTCGTCGGCGCCGTCGGCCTTGGCCGCGCGCTGGAAGGTCTGGAAGCCCTTCTCGGTGAGCTCGCGGCTGCGCATCGCCACCACGCGGGTCACCGTGAGCTTGCGCGGGACACGGTGCTGTTCGGTGGTTTCCGCGGGTTCGGGATCGGGCTGCCGCGGCGGCGGCGCGGGAGGCGGTTCCCCGGCCGCCAGCCTGCGAGTCACGAATTCCGGCACATCGGGTTCGGGGTTGCGGCGCGGCAGCGGGGGCAGTGCGGGGGTGTTCGGCGGTGGATAACGGTCGTAGCCGGGATGACGCGGGGTGTGTATCTGGTCCTCGCCGTCCCACCGACCAGGATCGGTTCCGGAGGGGTCTGGGGAGGGAGTCACAGTATTGATTCTCTCGCAGGGTCTCGGGGACGGGGGCTCAGGTGGGGGTGTGATCCACCGCAATGCTGTTATGCCCGGACGAAGCGCACTTCGAACATGGTGGGCCAGTCCTTGCCGGTGATCAGGAAGCGATCGGTGCCCGGGAGTTGCGCGATGCCGTTGAGCACATCGGCGCCGGCGGCCTCGGCCGCGGTCAGCAGGCCGTCGGCGTCGATATCGGCCAGCACCGCGCCGGTGTCGGGGTCGATGCGCAGGATGTGATCGGTCGGCCAGACATTGGCGTAGATCGAACCGTCTGCCGCGCAGTCGAGTTCGTTGAGGCGGGCGCCGCGATGGCTGGTGAGCCGGATCGAACCGGTCGGGGCGAAGGTGGCCGGATCGCGGAAGGTCAGGGTCGCGCTGCCGTTGCTCATGACAATCCGGTCGCCGCGGGTGCACAGACCCCAGCCCTCGCCGTCGTAGTGCGCCCGGCCGCGCTCGGCGAGGGTGCGCGGATCGCGGGCGAAGGCCACCTCGTCCTTCCAAGTGAGCTGCCAGAGGGTGTCCCCGGCCTTGGTGATGCCCTCGCCGAACAGGTCGGCGGGCAGATCGACCCGGGCCAACTGCTCGCCGGTGGTCAGGTCGGTGGCGCGCAGGCTGGATCGGCCCTCGAGTCCGGTGCCCTCGTAGAGGACCGTGTCGTCGACCTCGAGGCCCTCGGTGAAGGCCGTGCGGTCGTGTGGACGGGTGCTGACGACCTCGACGCGGAACCGCGGTGTGTCGTCGGAATCCGCGCAGCCCGAGGCCGTCACGGAACCGGCCATTGCCAGCAAGATCAGTCCTGCCGCAGCCGACGCACGGCGTTTGCGCTTCATACGGCAAAATGTAGGGCGTGAGCGCAGTTTCTGTTTCGGAGTCCGGCGTGCGACCGATCCTGGCGGAGGCGGTCGACCTTGCCCGCCGTGCGCTTCTCGAGCTGCAGCCGACCGGTGTGGGCCAGCATCTAGGGGTCACCGCCGAGGACGAGTACGCGGCCAGCCATCACTTCCAGGCCACCCTGCCGGGCTATCACGGCTGGCAGTGGGCGGTCGTGGTGGCGGCGCCGCTGGAGGCCGAGTACGCGACGGTCAGCGAGTCGGCACTGCTGCCCGGGCCCGATGCCTTGGTCGCGCCGGATTTCGTGCCGTGGGATCAGCGGGTCCGGCCCGGTGATCTGGCACCGGGCGATCTGCTGGCGCCGCTGGCCGACGATCCGCGGCTGGTGCCCGGCTATCTGGTCACCGGCGATCCGGTGATCGACGAGGTCGCCGAGGAGATCGGCCTGGGCCGCCCGCAGGTGCTCAGCCGCGAGGGCCGCGAGGAGGCCGCGCAGCGCTGGTACGTCGACTACGGCCCCGATACCGATATGGCCCGCTCCGCGCCCGCCACCTGCGGCGTCTGCGGTTTCTTCGTGCCGCTGGCCGGCGCCCTGCGCGCCGCGTTCGGCGTCTGCGCCAACACCATGGGCGCCGACGGCCACGTGGTCCATAGCGAATACGGTTGCGGCGCCCATTCCGATACGGTCGTCCCCACCGGTGGCGGCTCGCCGCTGTACGAGGCCTACGACGACGCGGCCATCGAACTGATCCCCGTCGCCGACCTACGCCGCCCGGAGCCGAAAGACACTGCCGCCGAGGCGGACACGCCGGATCCCGCCGCGCTCGAGGCGGAAACCGGGTTCGAGAGCCCCGACACGCCCGTGGCGAAAGACGAGTTTCCCGTGACCGAACCGGCGGCTGCCGTCGAGGAGTGGACGGTGTCACCGGAATCCGAACCGATGCCGGAGCCCGTGTCGGCCGAATCCGATACCACGGTTGCCGACGCCATCGAATCCGGTGTCGCGGTGGTCGATGGTGCCGGGTCCGGTGTTGCGGGAGTTGATGCTGTCGGGTCCGGTGCTGTGGTGGCTGATGGTGCCGGGTCCGGTGTTGCGGGAGTTGATGCTGTCGGGTCCGGTGCTGTGGTGGCTGATGGTGCCGGGTCCGGTTCTGCGGGAATTGATGCTGTCGGGTCCGGTGTTGCGGTGGTCGATGCTGCCGAATCCGGTGCTGCGGTAACCGATGCCGCCGAATCCGCTGCCGCGGTAGCCGATGTCGCTGGATCCGGCGTCGCCCAGGCAGATGTCACCTCGCCGACGCAGGATTCGAACCAGTCGATCGAGGCCGCGGAAACGCCTGTAGCCGAGATGGTTTCGGCCGTCGAGGAGCGGTCGCCCGCGGAGGTCGTCGATGGCGGGGAATCCGATACCGCCGCAGTGGAATCCGACGGATTGGCGCCCGTGGGCGATGAGCCCGCGCACTACCACGATGCCTGGGCGGTGTCGGCGGTTCGGGTGCAGCCTGGTGAGGCCGGGGCATCGGAAAGTCACTGACGGGCGACGCGGGGATGGATCCGTTCGAGACGGCGGCGCTGCGTGCGGGGGTGATCGCCGCCTGGCGGGATTCGCCCACTCGGCTGCGGGAGGATGCGGCCACGGAGGCCGATCTGGTGCGGGCGGGGTACCGGGATCGGCTGCTCACCGAATTGGCGCAGAACGCCGCCGATGCGGCAGCCAAGGCCGGGGTGTCCGGGCGGCTCGTGGTGTGGCTGACGGGACGTAGCTTGCATGTGGCCAATACCGGTGTACCGCTGGACATCTCGGGAGTTCATGCGCTGACCGCGCTGCGCGCCTCCGCGAAATCGGATGCGGCCTCGGCCGTCGGGCGATTCGGTGTGGGATTCACGGCCGTCGTGGCAGTCTCCGACGAAATCGAATTCCGTTCCCGCACGGGATCATTACGATTCTCCCGGGACCTGACATGGAATGCGCTGCGGGACAATTCCATCCGAATTCCCGAGGGTGGGAACGATTTCGCGCCGCCGGTCCTGCGCCTGGCCTGGCCCGTCCCCGATGCGCCCCGCGAGGGGCTCGACAGCGAAATCGTGCTTCGGCTGCGCGAGGATATCGATCCCGAGGCGCTGCTGGCCGCCATGCGCGCCGAGGCCGCCGATCTGCTCCTGGAACTGCCTGCCCTGCGGACCATTCGGATCGGCGACGACGAAATCACCGCCACGCTCACCGAACTCGGTGACGGCCTGCGGGAGCTGCGCCTGTGCGGACCCGGCCAGGAGGAACGGATCTGGTGGCAGTTCGCGACCGACCGGGCCCGCTGGCTGCTGCCGATCCGCGACGGCCGCCCGATCCCGGCCCCACCGGATGTGCTGCGCGCCCCGACCCGTTCCGATGAGGAACTGTCGCTTCCAGCCCTGCTCATCGCGGATATCGCGATGCAGCCGGACCGTCGCCGCCTGCTCCCGGGCGCGCGGGTCGCCGAATTGGCCGAGGGTTACGCCGATTTCGCGCGCGCCCTGCCGCCCCGTGACCGGCTGGTGCTGGTGCCCGTCGCGGGTTTCGCCCGCAGTGAGGTCGACGGCCTGCTGCGCGAGGCGCTGATCACCGAATTGCGCACCTCCCCATGGCTACCCGTGCTCGATCCGACCGGCGAAATCGCCGACGCCACGGCCGCCCCCCGGCGCAGCAGCGTATTCCCCGGCGCCACCAGGGAACTGGCCGATCTACTCGCCGATGTGCTGGGGCCCCTGGTGATTCCGGATCTGTCCGGCCGCGCCGCCGCCGATACCCTGGCCGTCCTCGATGTCCATCGCATCGGCCTGGCCCGGATCGCGGAGCTGTCCTCGGGCCTGGAACGCCCGCCGAACTGGTGGTACGCGTTCTACGACGCCCTGGACCCCTTCGTCACCGATCCGCTGGCCGTGGAAGAACTGGGCGCACTGGCGGTTCCGCTGGCCGACGATCGGCTCGTCACCGGCCCCCGCACGGTAGTGCTGGACGACCATCTCGACACCACGCTCCCGGTGCGCTGGGCCCGCCTGGCCCATCCCGAGGCCGCGCACGAACTGCTGGGCCGCCTCGGCGCGCGAGCGGTCACCGCCGAGGATCTGCTCAACGATCCTGCGTTACAAGGGGAATTGGAACTCGATCCGGCCGATCCCGACACCGTCGCGGCCGTCCTGGGACTGGCCGCCCAGCTCCCCGAGGGCACACTCCTGCCGCCCGGGCTCGGCATCCTCGAATTACCCGACGACAGTGGCGAATTGCGGCCGGCGGACGAGCTGCTGCTGCCCGGTGCGCCGCTGGCCCCGTTGCTGGTGGCCGATTCCCCGTTCGGCACGGTCGATCCCGCCGTCGTGGACCGCCACGGCGCCCCGGCCCTGCGGGCCGTCGGGGTGGGTTGGGGCTTCACCGTGGTCACCGAGAGCGATCCGACCGGCCCCGACCATCACCTCGACGACGAGGACCCGTGGTGGGCGAGCCTGGTGGAGGATCCGCCGGAACTGGCCGCGGTGCGCGATCTGGATCTGGTCGAGGATTCGGCGTGGCCGAAGGCGTTGCGGCTGTTGATATCCGACCCCGGCACCCGGCCGCTGCTGACCGATCGCGACGGCTATACGACGTGGTGGCTGCGTCGGCACGCGCACGTCGACGGTGTCCCGCTCGGCCTGTTCCGCGCGCCCGGCGATGCGGTCTTCGCCGGACTCCTTCCGGAATTGGGCGGTTTCGCACCGGCCGATACGCAGGCCCTGCGTGCGGTGCTGGCCGATCCGGAGTCGATCGGTCAGGAGCTGGCCGCCGCGCTGCTCGAGGCCCTCGCCGATCCGGCGAAAGATCCCTCGCCGGAGGCGATTTCGCAGACCCACGCCCGCCTGGCCGCCGCCGCGGACCTGCTCGACCTGGACGCGCTCATACCGCCCGAGCGGGTGCGCGCGCTGTCCGGTGTGGTCGTCGACGCCGCGGACGCGCTGGTCCTGGACCGGCCGTGGTACGGCCTGGCGATGCCGCCGGACCGGCTGGTGGTCGGCGATCTGGAGCATGCCCGCGCACTGGCCGATCTGCTGGACCTGCCGCTGGTATCGGACGTGGTGACCGCCGAGATCCTCGATCCCGGCGAGCCGACGAGTTGGGCCGCCGAACCGTTCGGCGTGCTGCTACGCCTGCAGTTCGGCCGGCACGAGGGTGAATTGGTGCTGCACGAGCGCCTGCGGGTCCGGCTCACGGGCGCCTACGAGACGGTGGCCGAGGTGCCGTGGTGGCGCGAGGGCACCACGACACATGTTCGGCGACAGGTCATTTCGCGTAGGTCGTGAGCATCTCCGCGAGCAGATCCAGCTGTGCGCGCACGGCGGCGCTGTCGTTGTCGACCAGCCAGCGCAGCACGACGCCGTCGATGACGTTGAGCGTGAAGCGGCTCAGTGTGCGCACGGGAACCAGCCACTGGGTGCCGGTCGCGTCGCGGGCGTGTTCGAGTACATCACCGACGGTTGAGTCGTTGAACGTGTATTGCTCTCGGGCGATTGCGAGTTTTGCCGGGGTTTGTTCACTTTCACGCAACGCGTAGGTGGTGGTTTCGTAGGTGAGCAGCTGTCGTTCGGGCGTGGCTTCGATGTTGAGCCAGAGTAGTTCCAGGCTTGCGCGCACCAAATTCTGAAGCGATTCCTTTCCGCTTCCAACGTCCTGCCAAACCGTTTCGTTGGTCTCCACGGAATCGCGCAATTCCATGGACAACGCCTTGACCAGCTCGGTCATCAGCGCATCCTTGTTTTCGAAACAGTAATGCACCACACCGAGCGAAACACCGGCCGCCTGAGCTACATCGCGCGTGGTTACCCCCGCCACGCCCTTTTTTTCCGCAAGACCGATGGCCGCCTCGATAAGGTGGGCCCGTCTTTCTTCGACGCTCAATCGGGAGGACACCCAAGGCAGTTAAGCGGCAAGTGCGCGAACAGTCAATTCGCGGCCCGTAAAAGTCAGCATGGTCGGTCGACCAAAGGGGGTGTGGAACGGCTCTCAGAGCCCTTTTTGCGCACCCTTGTCACCGCGCCGGGCCGAGCGCCGCTGCAGCGCGAAGATGAGGTAGGCGAGCAGACCGACGACCATGCCCATCAGACAGATCGGCCGGGCATCGGCCCAGCGATCGACCGACCACACCAGCACGGTCGCGATCGCCCACGCCGCGACGCCGACCACCAGCACCGGGCGCGGATCGGTCAGGCGCGGCGGGATTTCGGGTACGTTGCGGGTCACGATGTCAACCTTAGCCACGGGAACGTCCGTCTCGTGCGTGGCGTGTCCCGTATCGTTTGCCTCTGTGGCAACACCTTCCGACATACGCGCGCTCGCTGCCGAGCTCTCGCTCGCGGTCGTGCGTCTGACGCGACATCTGCGAGGGCGCCGTGCCGACGCCCAGATTTCGCTGACCCAGCTGTCGGCTCTGGCGACGCTCAACCGGGAGGGCGCCATGACGCCGGGCACGCTGGCCGCCAAGGAGCGCGTGCAGCCGCCGTCGATGACCCGCGTTATCGCCTCGCTGTCGGAACTGCAACTGGTAGACCGCAATCCGCATCCCACCGACGGCCGTCAGATCATCGTGTCGCTGTCGGCCGCCGGCCGCGCGCTGGTGCAGGACGAGAACAACGCGCGCGAGGCGTGGATGAACGAACAGCTGGCGCGGCTGCGTCCCGATCAGCTCCAGGTGCTCCGGGACGCGGTCTCGATCATGAAACAGATTGTGGACCAATCGGAATAGCACCTCAGCGCGCGAAAGCCCGGTCGCTGGGCACGATTTCGCGACCCAGCGGCATGAGCGAGATCGGGATGAGCTTGAGGTTGGCCCAGCCGAACGGGATGCCCACGATCGAGATGAACAGCGGAATGCTGGTGAACAGATGCCCGAGCGCCAGCCACCAGCCCGCCACCAGAAACCAGATGACATTGCCGAGCAGCGACGGCACCCCGGCGCCCGGCCTGACCACCGCCTCGCGCCCGAACGGCCACAGCACATAGCCCGCGATACGGAACGACGCGATGCCGAACGGGATGGTGACGATCAGCACGCAGCAGATGACACCGGCGAGTAGATAGCCCAGCGCCATCCAGAAGCCGGCGAACACCAGCCAGAGCACATTCAGGACCAACCGGATGAGCGCCACGTCACCAGCATGCCAGCGGGACGCGGCGCCGTCGACGAGCCGCGGATCACATCAGAAGAACCAGCCGAGCACGGGCCCGCGTTCGCCGGTGAACGCGATGTCCAGCCGGCGCAACTGCTCGGAATCCTTGGCCCGCAATCGGTTCGCCGCCGCGAACGCGCGGGCCCGATGCGCGCCCAGATACAGGCTGCCCAGGACATCGATGCCCACCTCGACATCGGCGGGCCGTCCGGTCGGTTCGCATTCGGCCACGCCGTCGCGCACGCGCAGCGCGAAGGTGCCCCCGGCCGCGCGGAACGGATCGGTGACCGCCAGCACGACATCCAGATCGTGCTGATAGCCGCGGGCGGACAGGGCGGCGGGCACATCCATCACCCGCACCCACAGCCCGTCGTCGCGTCCGACCGTGTTCACCAGGCGGATATCGGTGATCAGATGGGGGAGCGGATCGTCGTCGCTGATCGTGGTCTCCACGAGGGTCACCAGATCGAGGCCCAGGAGCGTGCGCCACAGGGCGGCATGCGCCTCGTCGGTGACCGCACGCAATTCGATCACCTGCGCGTTCATCGTGGACTCGGTGGATACGAGCCGGTAGATCGCGTACCCGTCCGGATGGACGAGTGCGAACAGGGCGCCGCCGCGATAGTCGGAGAGTTTGGTCTGCCAGGCCGCCGCGGGCCGGGCCTGCGCGCCGGGCGTGCGCCGCCGCCAGCGGTCGTAGACGGCCGGAAGCAGCGGTAGCGCGGTCTCGACCGAGGTGAGTTCGACACCGCCCGGATCCGGTGTGCCGGGCCGGAATTCGGCGAAGCGGCGATCGATGCGCACCCGGTTGTCCACGATCGCGGGACCGTATCCGAAGCGCCCGTAGATCGTGCCCTGGCTGACGGTGAAGATCGTCAACGGCAGCCCGGCCTCCTCGATGCGCCGATGCTGTTCGGTGTACATCGCGCGCAGGATGCCGCGTCGGCGATGGGTCGGCGCGACCACGACGCCCGCGATGCCGCAGACCGAGACCGTGCGCTCACCCGGGACGGTCAGGGTCATCACCCGATCCTTGGTGTGGCCGACGATGCGCTCCCCGTCGACGGCCACGATGGCCCGCTCGGTCGGGAAGACCTGCCTGCGGTGCTCGGCCGCGTCGGGATCCACGGTCGCCGAGCCGCCGAACGCGTTGGCCAGTAACAGGTGCAGCGCGGGCTCGTCGGCGGCGGTGGCGGGGCGCAGGCCGATGCCGGAGGGAAGCGACATTCTTCGACCTTCGCACGAGGCCGACCGGGAAGCACGTCAATTTTGCCCGGGTTGCTGCGGCTCCTCCGGCCGGATTCGGCGAGTGCGCCGGGATCGCCTGTGCAGCATGGCCTTCCGCTCGCGCCGGGATGCGGTGCGCTCGATCCGCGGGTCGTCGACGACCTCGTAGCGCGGCACGTATTCGGTCAGGAGCGCCTGGACGGTCGCGGTCGCCGGAATCGCCAGCAGCGCGCCGACCGCGCCGAGCAGCGCCGCCCCGGCCAGCACCGCCAGCAGTGCGACGGCCGCGTTCACATCGACCGTGCGCGCGGTGATGCGCGGTTGCAGCAGATAGTCCTGGAACCACTGATACAGCACCACGAAGATCAGCAACCACACCGCGTCGAAGGGGTGCACGGTCAGCGCCACCAGAATCGGCAGCACGGCCGCGATATAGGTGCCGATGGTCGGGACGAACGAGGCGACCACGCCGAACCACACGCCCAGCGCGATCGGATTGGGCAGATCGAGGATCGCCAGGAAGATCGCGTGCGTGACCGCGGAGATCACCGCGAGCAGCGCGCGGGAGTACAGATAGCCGCCGGTCTTATCGATGGCCAGATCCCAGGCGTGCAGGACGGCGTCCTGCCGGGCCCGCGGCAGCATCGAACAGATCGTGCGCCGCAGCTTGGGACCGTCGGCGGTGAGGTAGATGCTGAACAGCGCGATGGTCAGGAATTCGGCCAGCCCGCCCAGGATCGTGCTCGACAGTCCCCAGATGTTGTTGGCGGCCGTCTGGGCATAGTTGTTGATGATGTTGGAGTCGTGCAGCAGCCGATCGCGCAGCTGATCGATCGTGAAATGCTGGTGGAAGGTGCGATTGGCCCATTCGACCAGCTGATTGAGCAGGCCGGGCAATTCGTTGAGCAGATTGCCCACCGTCTCGACCAACAGCGTCACCAGCGCGGCGAGGAATCCGGCCACCGCGGCGAACAGCAACACGAACACCGCGGCGGTGGCCAGCCCTCGCGGAATCTTGCGCGCGGTCATCAGATCGACCGCCGGTTCCATCGCCAGCGAGATGAAGAAGGCGACCAGCATCAGCGTGATCAATCCGAGCAGTTTGTGAAATGCCCAGTCGCCCAGCTGATAGGCCGCCAAACCCGCGAACGCCAGCAGCAACAGCCGCGGCAACCAACGCGGCATCCGTTCGAATGTGTCGACCTTCGATGCCCCCGAATCGGGAGCGGGTGCGTCCTCGACCATCCCGTCAGTCTCCTGGACCGACCGGCGATCCACCGCCAAGACCCGCGATCGATCTCAGCGCGCTGAG
Organism: Nocardia sp. NPDC051570; assembly: GCF_044454005.1. Classification (NCBI taxonomy): domain Bacteria; kingdom Bacillati; phylum Actinomycetota; class Actinomycetes; order Mycobacteriales; family Nocardiaceae; genus Nocardia; species Nocardia sp. NPDC051570. The sequence goes on from NZ_JBITDI010000009.1 coordinate 319,124, forward strand.
GCCTCCTCGTACTCGTCGGTGCAGCACAGCTCGCCGTCCGCGCCGCCGAGTTCGGCTCGGGCACAGGCCCGCAGGAACCGGGTGGCGGGAATGCTCAACGACGGATCGGCATAGCGGATCGCGCTGGTCAGCCGGATACTGCGGTACAGCAGGCCGGGATCGCGGTCGGCGGCCTCCCATTCGGCGGCGTCGTCCTCGATGCGTTGCCGCCAGATCAGCAGCGAACGGTTGGCCGTGATCCAGTTCCGCAGCGGCTCCCAGTCGAGGAGGGCGTCGTGGATCCCGATGGCGTGCCGGGTGGTCAGCGTCAGCAGGCGGGCCCGCGCGAGCCGCTCGATCAGCCGCGGACCCGATCGCGCGGCGATGCGGCCGAGATCGGCGACCGGGACCCGGCGCCGCACGAGCGTTCCGTCGCGATGGACCGCGACCAATGCCAGCAGTATTTGCTGGGCGTCGAGTCGTTCGCTGTCGGTGAGTCCGTCCCAGCAGTGCTCGGCCAGCTGCCCGACCACCCCGGCGATGCCGCCGACCCGGCGATAGGTGGGGATATCGATCCGATCGCCGCCGCGGCGGGCCCACATCGCGCGCATCGCCGTCGAGAGGATGGGCAGCGCACCCGCGTCGGCGCCCCGGGCGGGGGTGGCCCGGCCGCCGTCGAGCGCGGCGATCAGCAGTTCGACCACGCCCGGATCCACGGTCACCCCGCAGGTGCGCGGCGGGCCGACCACGGCCGAGACGAGCTCTTGGCGCCGCATCGGAGTCAGGGTGAAGCTGTTGTGCTGCAAGGCATTCGCCAGCCAGGTGAATTCCGAGCAGCGGATCAGGTGATCCGAGCGCACCGACACCAGCACCGATCCGATGCCCGCCAATCGCTTCAGCAGGAGTAGGAAGGTCTCGCGGTCGGTGGGTTCGATCTCGGGGTGGTACAGCCGCTCGAACTGATCGACGATCAGCAGCAGTCGCCGCTCGCCGGTCCACCGCCCGATCACCCCCGCGTCCAGGTCGTCGACCGCGAAATCGTCACTGTCGCAGAAGATTCGCATCAAGGTGCCGACCGGATCCCGCCCCGGAACCATGCCCGCGATCGCCCAGCGCCCGGATTCGGCGCGCAGGGCCGGAACCACTCCGGCATGCAGCAGCGCCGATTTGCCGACGCCGGATGCGCCGGTGAGCACGACGAGATCCGCCGCGCGGTCCGAATCCGCCGATGCGCGAATCATTTCCATCAGACCGGTCAGCGCCCGCCGCCGGCCGAAGAAGACGGATTCGTGCGCCTCGGAGAAGCCGGACGCGTCCGGATAGGGGGCGGCGGCGCCGTCCGCCGTCGCGACCGGGGCGGCGCGCGCGGCCGACCACAGCATCCGCCATGCGCGCAGATTGATTGTCTCGGAAGCGGTTCCGGCCCGTCGCCGCGCGCGCGAACCCAGCACCTGCAGGACCGGGACCAGTGATTCGAATCGTGCCGGGACATTGCGCCCGCTCATCCAATCGCTGACCCGCTGGGCGGTCGCCACGGCCGGGCGGTTGTCCATCTCGCCGCGCCGCTGCGCCAACATCGCCACATTGCGCAGGGAGGGAGTGCCCGCGGCCCGATGCAGGGTCGCCAGTCGCCGCGCGAATTCGGTGCGCGCCGAGCCGCCCTGCTGCGCACACTGACCGTCACCGGTGGATCCCAGGTTCATATCGTCCCCCGAACCGTTCGAATATCTCTTTGTTCGGGTTAGACGGCGGCGGTGGGGTTTTCGTTCCCTCCATGCCCGAGAACGGGAAAGACCCGCTTCCGGAATCCCGGAAGCGGGTCTTGCGCAGCGTATTTCAGCGGCCGGTGATATCCGCGTAGTCGCGCTCACCGTAGCCGGTGTAGATCTGGCGCGGGCGGCCGATCTTCAGGGGCTCGCGGTGCAGTTCGCGCCAGTGGGCGATCCAGCCGGGGAGGCGGCCCATCGCGAACAGCACGGTGAACATGCGGGTCGGGAAGCCCATGGCCCGGTAGATGACGCCGGTGTAGAAGTCGACGTTCGGGTAGAGGCGACGCTCGACGAAGTAGTCGTCGGACAGCGCGACCTCTTCGAGCTGCTTGGCGATGTCCAGCAGCGGGTCCTGCACGCCGAGCTTGCCGAGGATCTGATCGGCGGTCTGCTTGACGATCGTGGCGCGCGGGTCGTAGTTGCGGTAGACGCGGTGACCGAAGCCCATCAGCTTCACCCCGTCTTCCTTGTTCTTGACCTTGCGGATGAATTCCTTCACATCACTGCCGCTGGCCTTGATGCCGTCGAGCATCTCCAGCACGGCCTGGTTCGCGCCGCCGTGCAGCGGGCCCCACAGCGCGTTGATGCCGCCGGATACCGAGGTGAACAGGTTGGCGTCGGAGGAGCCGACCAGGCGCACGGTCGAGGTGGAGCAGTTCTGCTCGTGGTCGGCGTGCAGGATCAGCAGCATGTCCAGGGCCGCGGCGACCTCGGGGTCGACCTCGTAGGGCTCGGCCGGGAAGCCGAAGGTCATCCGCAGGAAGTTCTCGACCAGCGACAGCGAGTTGTCGGGGTAGAGGAACGGCTGGCCGACCGACTTCTTGTAGGAGTAGGCCGCGATCGTCGGCAGCTTGGCCAGCAGCCGGATGGTCGACAGCTCGACCTGCTCGGGATCGCGCGGATCCAGCGAATCCTGGTAGTAGGCCGACAGCGCGTTGATCGCCGAGGACAGCACCGGCATCGGGTGTGCGTTGCGCGGGAACCCGTCGAAGAAGCGCTTGAGGTCCTCGTGCAGCAGGGTGTGGCGGCGGATCCGGTCGGTGAAGTCCTCGAGCTGGGTGGTGGTCGGCAGCTCGCCGTAGATGAGCAGGTAGCTGACCTCGAGGAAGCTGGACTTCGCGGCCAGCTGCTCGATCGGGTAGCCGCGGTAACGCAGGATGCCGGCCTCGCCGTCGATATAGGTGATCGCGGACTTGGTCGGGGCGGTGTTCGTGAAACCGGGGTCGTAGGTCACGTACCCGGTGCTGGCCAGCAGCTTACCCAGTTCGATCCCGTCGTTACCCTCGGAAGCCTTTGCGACGGTCATGGGGTACTCGCCGCCGGGGTAGGACAGTACCGGCTTGGCGTCGTCGTCGACGTTGATGATGTTCTCAGCGGGCACGGTGAGGATCCCTCTCAGGCTAGAACCATAGGCATCGAGCGCGGTCGGCGTCCGATGCGCCTGGCTTCAACGCTAGACGCTGGCTGGTGGGGGTGATCCGTGAGGGTGGCTCTCACCTACCTCACAGTCACCTGCTCGCGAGGTGAGCGCGGGCGGGTCTGCGTGGTATTAGCGCGGAAGTGTTCAGCCCACCGGAATTTCGGCATGTGCGCGGGGTACGCGGTATCGCACGAAAGCCGGGAAGATCAGGGCCGCGACCACCATTCCGGCCACCACCAGCGCCCCGCCACCGGCCGATGTCACTGCTGTACCCAGGGCCGCGGCGGCGAAACCGTGGGCAACATCACCGATGCGCGGACCGCCCGCGACGACCACGATGAACACCCCCTGCAGCCGCCCGCGCATCTCGTCGGTGGCGACCTGCTGCAGCATGGTGGTGCGCAGGGCGGCGGAGAACATATCGACTGCGCCGCCGAAGGCCAAGCACGCCACCGCGATCCACAGGCCGAGGTGCCGGCTCAGCCCGCTGCCGGTCAGGCCGACCGCGAGCCCGAAGCCGACCATGCCCAGGCCCCACAGCGCGATGCAGATCACGATCGCCCGGCCCTGCCTGCGGACGTGGCCGAGCCAGCCCGAGCAGATACCGCCCGTGACCGCGCCCGCCGACAGCGCCGCGAACAGCAGGCCCAGCGCGCTGCCGCCGCCGGTCGGATCGCCGAAGGTGTCGTGGGCGATCTGCGGGAACAGCGCCCGCGGCATGCCGAACACCATCGCGACGATGTCGACCGCGAACGAGGCGAGCAGGATGCGCTGGGTGGCCAGATAGGTGAATCCCTCGACGACCGTGCGCAATCCGGCCCTGCGCACCGCGCCCGTCGGCGGCACGGGCGGTAGCCGCCAGACCGCCCACAGCGTCGCCAGCAGGGCCACCGAGTCCAGCAGATACAGCGTCGACAGGCCTGCCACCGGGATCAGCGTCCCCGCCAGCACCGGCCCGGCGATCGCGCCGAACTGCATGACCGTCGAATTCAGCGAATTGGCCGCCGGGAGCAGCTCACCCGGCAGCAGCCGAGGGAAGATCGCGCTGCGGGTCGGCTGATTCACCGCGAAGAAGGCCTGTTGCACGGCGAACAGCCCGAACACCAGCCAGACGTTGTCCATGCCCGCCGCCGCCTGCGCCCAGAACGCCAGCGCGGTCAGCCCAGTCCCGGAACTGGTGATCAGCAACAGCTTTCGCCGATCCATCACATCGGCCAGCGCCCCGCCCCACAGCCCGAACACCACCAGCGGCACCAGCCCGAACAACCCCGCCAGCCCCACATACCCCGAACTGTGGGTGATCTCGAAGATCTGCTGCGGCACGGCGACCACCGACAACTGCGCCCCGACCACGGTGACGATATTGGTGGTCCAGAGCCGGCGAAACTCGGGATTGCGTAGCGGCGCGACGTCCGCGAGCAGCTTCACCGGCGACTATGTATCGGGACAGGGTCGGACATAGTGACCAAGTTTGAGCGGGCCGTCCTATGGATACAACCCTTGACGCTCCGCGCCAAGGGACATAAAGGAAGGCCGTCCCCGGCTTCGCCCTACCTCTGTCCCCGGCAGAAGGCCGGGGCGATCAAGGCTGGAGCCGTTCGAGTTTCATGGCCGCCGGATCGGTACTGCCCGCCTCCAGGCTCACACGGATGCGGTTGTGCAGGCGGCTGCGGCGGCCCTGCCAGAACTCGATGATCTCGGGGCGAAGCAGGAAGCCACCCCAATCGGCGGGGACGGGGATCTGCTCGATATCGGCGAAGCGGGCCGTGGTGTCGGCCAGGGCCCGATCGAGGTCGGTGCGGGAGGCAATGGGCTGAGACTGCTGGGAGGCCCAGGCGCCCAACTGCGAATTACGCGGGCGCGAACGCCAATACACGGCCGTCACTTCGGGGGAAACCTGATGGACCGGGCCGCGTAGATTCACCTGCCGCCCGAGCGCCGGCCAGGCGAAGGTGATCGAGGCATACGGAACGGCCGCCAATTGCCGCCCCTTGGCAGATCCGTAATTCGTGTAAAAGGTCACACCCTCCGCGGAGAGGCCTTTGCACAACACGGTTCGAGACGCCGGGCGCGGTCCGGCATCGGTCGGCTCGACCGTGGCCAGCACCATCGCATTGGGTTCGGCGATTCCGGCGCGGGTGGCCTGTTCGATCCAGGTGCGCAGCACCGGTTCCCACCCGTCGACCAGCCAGGATTCATCGAGATCCGGATCGCCGCCGTATTCGGCGCGCATGGCGGCGATATCCATCTGGGCCCGCATCGCCGGATCGAACTCCGCGGATTCGATCTCCGTTTCCACACCGGGAGAGCCAGGTGAATTCTGCTCGTCACGCATGGACCAGACGTTACTCCGCAGTAAGCGACCGACTAAGGTTCTAGTTGATCGGCGTGGCCGCCCACGGATCGTGCGGCCCGATTTGCAAGGAGAGTCACAACATGACTGCCAGCGCTGCGGCACCCACTGGTCCTGCCGTACCCCCCGATTTCGTCAGCGGCCTGGAAGGTGTGGTGGCTTTCACTACCGACATCGCCGAGCCGGACAAGGACGGTGGTGCGCTGCGCTACCGGGGTGTCGACATCGAGGATCTGGTGGCCAACCGGGTGACCTTCGGCGATGTCTGGGCGCTGCTGGTCGACGGCGAATTCGGCCGCGGCCTGCCGCCCGCCGAACCGTTCCCGCTGCCGGTGCACACCGGCGACGTCCGCGTCGATGTGCAGGCGGGCCTGGCCATGCTCGCCCCGATCTGGGGCTATCAGCCGCTGCTGGACATCGACGACGACACCGCGCGCGAGAATCTGGCCCGCGCCTCGGTGATGGCGCTGTCCTATGTCGCGCAGTCCGCGCGCGGCATCTATCAGCCGGCCGTGCCGCAGAAGAAGATCGACGAGTGCGACACCATCACCAAGCGGTTCATGACCCGCTGGAAGGGTGATCCGGATCCGCGCCACATCGAGGCCATCGACGCCTACTGGGTCTCCGCGGCCGAGCACGGCATGAACGCCTCCACCTTCACCGCCCGAGTCATCGCCTCCACCGGCGCCGACGTCGCGGCCTGCCTGTCCGGCGCGATCGGCGCCATGTCCGGTCCGCTGCACGGCGGTGCGCCCGCGCGTGTGCTGCCCATGATCGAACAGGTCGAGAAGACCGGCAACGCACGGGCTCTGGTGAAGGGCATCCTCGATCGCAAGGAAAAGCTGATGGGCTTCGGCCACCGGGTGTACCGGGCCGAGGATCCGCGCGCCCGCGTGCTGCGTGCCACGGCCGAGCGCCTGGGCGCCCCGCGCTACGAGGTCGCCGCCGCACTCGAGAACGCCGCGCTGGCCGAGCTGCGCGAGCGCCGTCCCGATCGCGCCATCGAGACCAATGTCGAATTCTGGGCCGCGGTGATCCTGGACTTCGCCGAGGTTCCGGCGCATATGATGCCCGCCATGTTCACCTGCGGCCGCACCGCCGGTTGGTGCGCGCACATCCTGGAGCAGAAGCAGCTGGGCAAGCTGGTCCGCCCGGCCGCCATCTACACCGGCCCGGAGCCGCGCACGGCCGACAGCGTGACCGGCTGGGAGAACGTGGCTCACAAGTAAACTGTTGACCCGCTGCGGGTTTCGCCGTGAAACTCGCGGCGAAACCGATCTCGTGGCGTAACATCCCCTCGCGTGGTGGACAACACACTGTCGCGACGTGGATTGCTGGCTGCGGGAGCGGCCCTGGTCGCCGGTTTGGCGAGCTCGGGATGCGCCGCGGCGCAGGGCGATTCGGCACCGCACCCGCCCACCGCCCCGAGTGCGGGACCCACCCCGGCCGGTATCGTCCCGGCGCGGGCGCCGCTCGCGCATACGGCGATTCCCGAGGCGGTGGCCGCCCAGTACGCGGCACAGCAGCCCACTCGGTGGGGCATGGATCTGCCGGGGATCATCACGGACATCCCGGCGCAGGGCAAGCAGATGGCGTTGACCTTCGACGCCTGCGGCGGCCCGGACAACGACGAGATCAACGACGTGCTGGTGAACTTCCTCATCCAGCAACGGATTCCGGCGACGCTGTTTCTCAACAAGCGCTGGATCGACGCGGATCCGGCGCGGGCGGCGCGGCTGGCGGCCAACCCGCAGTTCGAACTGGCCAATCACGGCACCCGGCACTGCCCGCTGTCGGTGAGCGGGCACGCCGCCTATGGCATCCCGGGCACGACCTCGTCGCAGCAGGTGGTCGACGAGGTGTGGGGTAATCACGAGACGCTGACCACCCTGCTCGGCCATCCGCCGCGCTTCTTCCGCACCGGCACGGCGCATTACGACGAGGTGGCGGTCTCGATCGTGCGCGATCTGGGCGAGCAGCCGGTGGGTTTCAGCATCAACGCCGACGGCGGAGCCACCTTCTCGGCCGGGCAGGTGCAGCAGGCCATGGCGAAGGTCGAGCCGGGTTCGATCTCCATCGCGCATATGCATCGACCGAAATCCGGTACCGCGCCGGGGATGTTGATCGCGCTGCCCAGGCTGCGCGACCAGGGATACGAATTCGTCAAACTGCCTTAGGGATTGGTTTCCTCGAGCGAGGCCGTCCAGTCGACCGCGACCGATTCCCCGCGGTCGACGGTGAAGAACGCCACCTCCAGATGTCTGCCCAGATCGACCAATTGGATCGCGGTCAGCGGGACGGGTTGGATCACCCGGACCCGCCACGGCCGCGGCTCGTCCCAGGCGCGCAGCTCGAGATCCAGGCGCAGCACCGGATCGTCGCGCCCCGAATAGTCGGCCGCGATGGGGGTGGCGGCCAGGACCGTGGCCGCCGCGCGGCGGCCGTCGGCGAGGATCTTCGAAATGCTCACGCGGGTGGCCTCTTCCGGGCTCGGCACGTAGAGCACCACGCGGTCGCGATCGCCGGGATCGACGCGGCAGCCGACCACATCGCCGGGCTGCATGGATTCCAGATCGGCGGCCACGACCAGCTGGCGCACCCGGGTCTCGTACGGCAATCCGCTGTCGGTCTGGATGCGCACCCAGAACCGGTGCCCGAGTTCGGTCAGGCGCGGCCGCACCCCCAGGATGGTCGCGGTTCCGGCCAGGCCGCGCAGCAGTAGTTCGCGGCGGGCGGTGGGGGAGAGCGCACCGTGGCGCAGCGCGAAACCATGCGATTCGAGCTGGGTCGACAACCGGCCCAGCAGGCCCGGCCCATCCTGTGCTGCAGCCATGCTCATGATGCAACCGTATCCGGAGTGTGGGCTGCGCCACTGCAAAACGGTCATGCAAATGAAAACTCATTTGCATGAGACATCCGGGAACGAGAGGTGCCCCACCTCGTGAAGATCGGTGGTCGGGATCTAGTCTTGTGGCCATGACCGCTGCGTTCCCGACCATTCCCGCTGATCTGTTGCCCGCCGACGGACGGTTCGGCTGCGGGCCGTCCAAGGTCCGGCCCGAGCAGTTGCGCTCCCTCGTGGAGGTGGGCGCGTCCGTCTTCGGCACCAGTCACCGCCAGAAGCCCGTCAAGGACGTGGTCGCGCGGGTGCGCTCCGGATTGCGCGAATTGTTCGCGCTGCCGGACGGTTACGAGGTCGTGCTCGGCAACGGCGGCACCACCGCGTTCTGGGACGCGGCGGCATTCGGCCTGATCCGGGAGCGTTCGCTGCATCTGACCTACGGCGAATTCAGCTCGAAGTTCGCCTCGGTGGCCAAGAAGAATCCGTTCATCGGCGATCCCATCGTCGTATCCACCGATCCCGGCACCGCGCCCGAGCCGGTCGCCGATCCCGCCGCCGATGTGATCGCCTGGGCGCATAACGAGACCTCCACCGGCGTCGCGGTGGGCGTGCAGCGCCCGGCCGGTTCCGAGAATGCGCTGATCGCCATCGATGCCACCTCCGGCGCGGGCGGTCTGCCGGTCAACATCTCCGATGCCGATGTGTACTACTTCGCGCCGCAGAAGTCCTTCGCCGCCGACGGCGGCCTGTGGCTCGCGCTGATGAGCCCGAAGGCGCTGGAACGTGTTGCCGAGATCGCGGATTCGGGTCGCTACACCCCCGAATTCCTGTCGCTGCCGATCGCCGTCGACAACAGCACCAAGGATCAGACCTACAACACCCCGGCGCTGGCCACCCTGCTGCTGCTCGCCGATCAGATCGAATGGATGAACGGCAACGGCGGACTGGACTGGGCCGTCAAGCGCACGCTGGATTCGTCCTCGCGGCTGTACTCGTGGGCCGAGTCGAGCGAATTCGCCACGCCGTTCGTCGCCGATCCGGCGCATCGCTCGCAGGTCGTCGGCACCATCGACTTCACCGATTCGGTCGATGCCGCACAGGTGGCGAAGGTGCTGCGCGCCAACGGCATCGTGGACACCGAGCCCTACCGCAAGCTCGGGCGCAACCAGCTGCGCATCGGCATGTTCCCGGCCATCGATCCCGAGGATGTCTCGCAGCTGACCCGCTGCGTCGACTGGGTCGTCGGGGAAATCACCAAGTAGCCCTTAGGGTTCGGAACACAGCAGACTAACGCGCGCGAGAGTCCTCCGTTGGATTCTCGCGCGCGTGTCTTGCCCCACGAATCCCAGAAGTGCACTACTGTTCCATAACGTGGGCGGTGTCGCGAGCCTGGCTGTGATCGACGCAGCGATAAGGAGGTAACGGTGCGTGAACTTCGAGTGATCGGATTGACGCCCGATTCCGCACATATCGTGTGTGCCGATGCCGAGACCGGCCAGAAGTACCGGCTGCCCGCCGACGAGAAACTGCGTGCCGCAGCCCGCGGCGACCTTGCCCGATTCGGCCAGATAGAGATCGAAATGGAAGCAACGATGCGTCCTCGCGATATCCAGGCTCGTATCCGTGCTGGCGCCTCCGTGGAGCAGGTCACCGAGGAATCCGGCATGCCCGCCAGCAGGGTCGAGCGGTTCGCCTATCCGGTGCTGCTGGAGCGGGCGCGCGCGGCCGAGCTGGCGCAGAAGGCGCATCCGGTGCGCAAGGACGGCCCGGCCGTGGAGACCCTCATCGCCGTCGTCTCCGCCGCCTTCGCCGAGCGCGGACACAACATCGATATCGCCGAATGGGACGCCTGGAAGGACGAGAAGAACTACTGGGTGGCCCAATTGCAGTGGCAGGCGGGTCGTTCGGTGATCGCCGCGCATTGGCGCTATCAGCCCGACGCGCACGGCGGTTCGGTGGTGCCGCTCGACGATCCGGCCACCGATCTCATCGATCCCGATTTCGGGCGCGCGCTGCGCGGACTGGCCACCATTCTCCCCGAACCGGTCGCCGAGCCCGCCCCGGTCGACCCGGCCCCTGCCGCACCGGCTCCGCGTGAGGAGCCCGCCGCCCCCGCGCGCGGCGCCGCGCAGGAGAACGTCGTCAACGACTACTACGAGCAGCGCGCGGCCGTCGGCGGCACCGCGGTTCCGGTCGCGGCCAAGACCGCACCGCCGGTCCCCGCTCCCGCCCCCAAGACCACCACCCCGGCCCCGCCCGCGAACCCGCCTGCGCCCCCGGCCAATTCGACCCCGCCCCCGGCTCCCGCCCCGGCGACCGAACCAGCCCCGGCGACTCAGGCCACGAGCGAACCGGCGACCGATCCGGAGCCCTCGGCCAAGCCCGCGGCGCAGAAGGCCAACCGCGCCAAGCGCGGTAAGGCCCCGATGCCGTCCTGGGAGGACGTGCTTCTGGGCGTCCGAAGCTCCGGTCACTAGTCCGCGGACACGCCCGCCCGGTATGCGAAGCGCCACGTTTCGGCGCCTTTGGGGAGTAGGTTTTATATATGCCGTCCGTGCGATTCGGGCAGGCATCGGGCAGATCACGGAGCCGAGGTTAGCTAAGTAGTAACTGCGCTGACTTGCACTAGGACCGGGAGGTGTCGGGAGTGCCGTCAACAGCTTCGTCTCTCTGGTATATCGACGCCCCCGACCCCGCGGCGGTGCTCCGTGACTACCCCGATCCCGATCCCGAGGCCGCATTCGCACTTGCCAAGCAGCTCAACCCGGATCGCGATGTGGTGCCCGCCGCCTCGGGCACGCTGAAGGTCTGGGCGGGACCGGATCCCGGATCGGTGTACATCGGCTGCTATCCGGGGGTGACGGTCGTGTGCACGACCCCGGCGGCCCTCGGCCGTCCCACGCGCCTGCCGGAGTTGCTGGTGCGCCCGCTCGCCTCCGAGCACACCTATCTGGTCTCCTATGACGTCCCGCACGGCTGGGGCGCGTTCGCACATTGGGAGCGTGGCGAATTCCGGCGCGCGTTCAGCGCGACGCGGGTGAACATTCTCGAGGACGAGGGCCTGCCGCTGGTCTGGGAGCGGCCGTTCTGGGCGGGGGAGCATCCGGTCCAGCTCCAGCCCGGCGAGCTGCCCGATCCGCAGATCCTGCCCTTCGACCCGCCGAAGTTCGCCGACGAGGCGAACTTCGAATGGCTCGGCTTCCGCTATCGCGGCGAACTCTCCGAGGATGCGCTGCGGCCCACCGACATCGCGGTCTGCGGTTTCAGCCTGTATCCGAAGGGCGAGGCCCCGGCACCGGCGCTACCAGAGGAGTCGGACTCCCCGGCGCACAACGGAAAAGGCTGGTTCGGCTGGCTGCGCGGGCACGACCGGGTCTCCTGATCGCGTGGTGATCAGCTCGACACGGCGGCGATCAGCAGCACGAACCATCCCAGCAGCACACCGACGGCGACCCCCGCGATCACCCATCTGGTCACCGGCGTTCCCCGCCAGCGCCAGGCGGTCGGCGCCGCGCCGACCGCCGCGATCAGATTCAGCGCGACCGCGAGCGTCCAATGCACCTGGGCCAGTGCGGCTCCGAAGGAGTACACGCCGGCTGCGGTGAGCGCCGCGACGAAGGCCGCGACGGCCACGCCGGGCGCCCAGGGTGTGGGTTCGGGGGCGGGTCGGTAGGGGGAGCCGGTCACGACGTGCGCACCCTTTCGTAGAAGGCCATCGCGGCCGCGGTGGCCACGTTCAGCGAATCGGTGCCCGGCGACATCGGGATGCGGGCGCGAATATCGGTGGCGCACATCGCCTCCTCCGTCAGGCCCGGTCCCTCGGCGCCGAGCAGCAGCGCCACCCGCTCTCCGGTCATGGCGGTGGCCAGATTCGCCGCGGCCGGATTCGGGGTCAGGGCAATGATCCGAAATCCCCTGTCACGCAGCAACCCCAACCCGTCCGGCCAGGTCGGCAGGCGCGCGAACGGCACCCGCAGCACATGTCCCATCGACACCCGCACCGCGCGACGGTAGAGCGGATCCGCGCAACGATCGCCGAACAGCACCGCGTCCACGCCCAGCCCCGCGGCATTGCGGAAGATCGAGCCGATGTTCTCGTGATCGTTCACACCCTCGAGCACCGCGACGGTCCGCGCGGCGGCCAGCACCTCGTCCACGGTCTGCTCGGCCGGGCGCCGCGCGGCGGCCAGCACCCCGCGATTGAGATGGAAGCCGACCACCTCGGCCATCACCTCCGCCGAGGCCCGGTAGTACGGCACCCCGACACCGGCCAGATCGGCGGCCAGTTCCGCATGCCTGCGATCCACGCCGAGCAGCGCCGACGGGGTGTACCGCGAGGTCAGCATGCGCTGCACCACGACCACCCCCTCGGCGATCACCAGACCCTTGCGGCCCGGCAGGTCCGGACGGCGGTCGGCGGAGTTGAGATCCCGGAAGTCGGCGACCCTAGGGTCGGCGGGGTCGTCGATATCGATCACGTCGGCCACGGAATCATCCTGCCCGACCGTGACGGAGGCGAGAGGTGGGGCTCACTTGTGTTTGAACCCGGCCGATATGGTGAACACAACCTGTCGGTTTATCCATCGAACGGAAGAGGACGCATGACCAAGCCGGAAGTCGAGTTTCAGAACGGCCCCGCGCCCACCGAGCTGGTGATCCAGGACCTCACCGTGGGTGACGGCGCCGAAGCGGTGCCCGGCGGCACGGTGGAGGTGCACTACGTGGGCGTCGAATACGACACCGGCGAGCAATTCGACTCCTCCTGGGACCGCGGCGAGTCGATCGTCTTCCCGCTGCGCGGCCTGATCCAGGGCTGGCAGGACGGCATTCCGGGCATGAAGGTCGGCGGCCGCCGCCAGCTCACCATCCCGCCGCAGCTGGCCTACGGCACCGCGGGCTCGGGCCATCAGCTGTCGGGCAAGACGCTGGTCTTCATCATCGATCTGCTGAATGCGAACTAAGACGTTCGGACGATATCGACCGGATTACTGAGATTCGTGGCGATCACCGACTGCTGAGTGCTGCTGTGGACGGGCAGGGCGTTCAACGCCTTGCCCGTCTGCGTATTCAGATTCGCCACGATCTGCTGCAGTTGCGCAACGCCGCCGGTCAAGGCCCGCATGGCCGCGGTCAACTGGCTCGCGCCCTGATCGGCGATCTGCGGGACCTGCTTGGCCAGTTCGGCGCCCTGATTCAGCTGGGCGCCCGCGGCCGACAGCCGACCGGCCGCGTCGCGCAGCAGCGTGCCGACCGGCGTATTCGGATCGGTGCTACTGCCGGTGAGCTGGGCGAATCCTGCCAGCTGCGATCCGGCCTGGCTCGAGATGCCGTGCAGCGCATCGAGTTTGGCGATGACATCGGCCAGGCGCGGATCCGCGGCGAAGGGCAGCGATCGGAGCACCGGCAGCACTTGATCGAGTCCGGTGCTCAGCGCGTTCGAGGTGTCGTTGATCTGCCCGATGGTCACACCCGTGGCATCGAGTGTCCCCGCCAGACTGTTCGCCTGGGTGGTGGCCGCGGTGAGCGCATCGTTCAATTGGCCGATCCCCGAGGTCAATTGGCCCGCCCCGGCCTTGGCCGTATTCAGGAATCCGAGCATCTGATCGGCGCCGCCGCCGAACTGGCTCGACGCATCCGAGGCCATCTGCACCCCAGCGCCGAGCAGCTGTGTGGTGAACGCCGCCTGCTGTACCGAACCCCGAGCCGAGGTCACCGCCGCCAGGGTGTCGTCCACTCCGGCCGCGCTGATCCGCTGGGTGACCTGATTGACCGCGTCGTTGACCAGATTCGGATCGGCGTGGGCATTGGTGGCCACGGCGAGCTGCGCGCGATGCGGCTGTGCGGTGGCCAGCGAATCGACCGAACCGGACAGATCGGCAGGCAGCGTGATCACGGCCGCGTAGTCCGAGGTGCGGGCGTCACCGGGCTTGACGGCCTGCCAGTCGTGCGATCCGCCCGCCTGCAGCGCCTTGACGACCTTCGCGCCCGTCGGGCCGGTGTCGTTGTTCACCAGCGCGATTCCCGTCGGGGCGGCGGTGGGGCTCAGCCACCAGACCAGGCCTCCGGCGATCGCGCCGACGGCCACGACGGCACTCACGAGCAGGGTCCAGCGGGCGCGTTTTCCGATCACCCCACGACTGTAGGGCGCATACCTGCATTACGTGTGGCGCGCGTCTGAGGGTTCGGTAAGGGTGATCGGCCGATTCGGCAGCACCAGGACCAGCCGCACCCCGCCCAGCGTGCCGTCGTCGAAGTAGGCCCGCCCGCCGTGCAATTGGGCCTGCTGCGCGACCAGCGCCAGGCCGAGTCCGGAGCCGCCCCGACCGGCCTGACTGCCACGGAAGAACCGATCGAATACCGCGGTCCGCTCCTCGGGCGGTATGCCGCGGCCGTTGTCGTCGATCGCGATCACGATCGATCCGTCCGGCATCCGGTGTGCCGACACCACCGCCTCGGTGGCCCGCCCGTGCCGGGCGGAATTGGTCAGCGCGTTGTCCAGTGCCAGGCGCAGGCCGGTGGGCAGGCCGCGGATGATCAGCTCCGGATCGGAATCGATGCGCACGCTCAGCGTCGGATAGTGCCGCATGGCATCGTGCGCGGACTGATCGATCAGTTCGGCGATATCGGTCTCGACATGATCGCGTTCGCCGGTCAGCTCACCGGCGGCCAGGCGTTCGAGCGCGGACAGCGTGGCCTCGACCCGGCCCTGGCTGCGCTGCAGATCGGCGAGGATCTCGGTGCGCTGGGCCTCGTCCAGATGGAGGGTGCGCAACACCTCGAGGTCGGTGCGCATGGCGGTCAGCGGGGTGCGCAGCTCATGCGCGGATACGGCCGCGAAATCGCGTGCGGTCTCCAGCGCGGCCGCCGTCGCCGCCTGGGCCCGATGCACGCGGTACAGCAGCGAATTGACCGCCTCGGCAAGCTGTTCGGCCTCGCGCACACCGGCCACGTCCACCGGCGCCTCGGGTTCGCCGGTGCCGCTGCGCGCGCCGACCTGCCTGGTCAGATCCACGATCGGCCGCACCGCGCGCCCGCCGAACACCCAGCCCAGTCCCGCCGCCGCGGCCACCGCGAGCCCGGCCGCGAGCAGCACCCAGCGCCGCTGTTCGTCGGTGTTGCGATAGGCCTGGGTCAGCGGAATGCCCAGGGAGACGGTGCGTCCTGCCGGTTGGTTCTGCGTATTCGTGAGCACCCGCCACTGGGTGCCGTCGACGGTGAGGGTGTGCGAACCCGTGGTCAGCTCCGGAAGCCGCATACTCGTGGTCGCCAGCACCTTGCCGCTGTCGCGCACGGTGACCGCGATGTCCTTGTTGGGCCCGACGAACGACAGCAGGCCGACGGCGAGCACGGGTTGCAGCGAGACCAGTCGCGAGGCGAGGGTCAGCTCCTGATCGGCCTGGGCGAGATTGTTGCGTTCCAGCGCCCGCACCGACACCCAGCTCAGCACGGCCGCGATGATGAACGCACCGAGCGCGGCCGCCGTCGCCACCCGGGTGCGCAGCGAATGGGACCGGCGCCGCCGCAAGGCCCCGGCGCGCCGGATCATTTCGGTGCTCGAAGCACGAATCCCACACCCCGGATCGTGTGCAGCAGGCGCGGGGTGCCGTCGGTCTCCAGTTTGCGGCGTAGATAGCCGACGAAGACGTCGACGACATTGGTATCGGCGGCGAAGTCGTAGCCCCACACCAGTTCCAGCAGGCGTTCTCGGCTCAGCACCACCCCCGCGTTGCGGGCCAGTGTGGACAGCAGCTCGAATTCCCGCTTGGTCAGCTCGATCTCGTGGCCGTGCAGCAGCGCGCGGTAGCCCGCCTCGTCGATCTCCAAGGGGCCCACCGTGATCGCGCCCGGTGCGGTCGTGGTCGCGGTATCGGAGCGGCGGCGCAACAGCGCCTTGATGCGGGCCACCAGTTCCGCCAGCACGAACGGCTTCACCAGATAGTCGTCCGCACCGGATTCGAGCCCCGCGATCCGGTCGTCGACCGAGCTGCGCGCCGACAGCACACAGATCGGCACCTCGTTACCCATCGCCCGCAGCGCCGTCACCACGCCCGCCCCGTCGAGTACGGGCATGTTCATATCGAGCACGACCGCGTCGGGGGACTGCTCGCTCACGCAGCGCAGCGCGGCCGCGCCGTCCCGGGCGATCACCACCCGGAACCCGGACAGGCGCAGGCCGCGCTCGACGGAGGCCAGCAGGTCCTCGTCGTCGTCGACCAGCAGGACCGTCGGGGTGTCACGCTCGGTAGTCACGTGTTCATTCTGCTGGTCGCCGTGCGTTCGCTCAGTAGTTGGCGCAGGTGTCGGCCAGCTTCTGGACCAGCGCCTGGGCCTGGGCGGCGCGCGGATCGTTCTCGGCCTGCTGGACCTGGTCGGGATGCTGGGCGAGGTACTGCTGGGCCTGGGCGCGGCGCTGGTCGATGGGCTGATCGAACATCTGACGGATCTGGCCCTTCACGGCCTGGTTGTTGTCGAGCGCCGCGGCCAGCTGCGGATCCTGATCGTGCAGGGCGGCATCCACCTGGGCGAAGGAGCAGGTCGAATTCAGCAGGGGCGCCAGCTGATCGATGGGATCGGCCGAGGCGGTGCCGGGCAGCAGGACCGACAGCGCGGTGAGGGCGCCGGCGGCGAGGGTGGTAGCGGCGAATCGCGTACGCGAGAGCAATGGACAGCCTTTCGATCGGACGTGGTCCCGAGGCGGCGGGGTCTGCTGACCCCGCCGCATCACGGGCGATTCGACGTTAGGCTCCCCGTTTGATCGGGCTGTGAACCAATCGTGAGAAATGTGTGAGGCCGTCACCGATCGGGACGGCCGCCCGATATCAGTGCGTGCTGCAGTGATCGGCGATCGTCTGGAAGATCTCCTTGGCGGCCGCCACTACCTGCGGGTCGGTCTGTGGGACGTTCTGCTCGACCTCCGCGCGGCGCTCGTTCACCTTCGCCTGGCGCTGATCCGGGGCGACGCTCAGGATGTCGCGCATGTTGTTCCACTTCGTGCCGCCCTGCTGCTGATCGGCATCCAGTTGGTCGGCCAGCGGGGCGTATTCGGCGCGCATGGTGTTCTGGACCTGCTCGAAGGAGCAGTTGGTGTTCAGCAGCGGGTCGATGCTTTCGAGCATGTCCGCGTGCGCGGTGCCGGCGACCAGCAGTGTGGTGGCCGCCAGTCCGCCGAGGGTCACGGCCGTCCGAGTGAATCGAGCACGCAACGAGATCATCAATGGTCCCTTTCGTCCGAAACGTCTGCGGAACTACCTCTTTCGATGCGCCGGAACTCCGGCGGGACCAGACACTACGGCCGCGGATCGATTCGCGTGCGAACCGACACCCGCTAACGCATTGAGAAATCTATGAGGGTGCCGCTCCGGCGTGTTCCTCGCCGGGCGCGTCGGCCCGGGCGACCCGGAGCTGATCCTCGAGCGCGAGCAGCACCGCGGGATCCTCGATCGTGGCTGGCATCTCCCAGACCTCCCCGGAGGCGATCTGACGGATGGTGCGGCGCAGGATCTTTCCCGACCGGGTCTTGGGCAGGGCCTGCAGGACCACCACATCGTGCAGGGTCGCGATGGCGCCGATCTGATCGCGCACCCGGGCGATCAGCTCCTGGCGCAACAGTGCCGGATCCACCTCGACATCCGCCTTGAGCACCACATACGCGATCGGCCGCTGCCCCTTGAGCTCATCGGGGATGCCGATCACCGCGCATTCGGCCACCGCGGCGTGCCCCGCGACCGCGCCCTCGATCCCGCCCGCGGACAACCGGTGTCCGGCCATATTGATCACATCGTCGCTGCGGCCCAGGACGTACAGATATCCGTCCTCGTCGAAGTAGCCGGAGTCGCCGGTCAGATAGTGACCCGGATAGGTGGACAGATAGGAGCGGGCGAACCGCTCGTCGTCGCCCCACAGCCCGGTCAGGGCGCCGGGCGGCATCGGCAGGCCGATCACGATATTGCCCTCGGTGCCGGTCGGGACCGCATCGCCCTCGTAATCGAGCACTCGCAGCCGGAATCCGGGCACCGGCACCGATGCCGAACCCGGCTTGATCGGAAGTTCCTGCAGCCCCAGCGGATCCGCGCAGATGGGCCAGCCGGTCTCGGTCTGCCACCAGTGATCGACGACCGGACATTCCGGCCGATCGCCCAGCAGCGTCTCGCGGGCCCATTCGTAGGTGGCCGGATCCAGGCGCTCACCGGCGCAGAACAGCGCCCGCAGCGAGGACAGATCGTGGCGATGCGCGGCCGCGGCCTCCGGATCGGCCCGGCGAATCGCGCGCAGCGCGGTCGGTGCGGTGAACATCACATGCACGCCGTGCTGTTCGACCAGTCGCCAGTAGGCGCCCGCGTCCGGGGTGCCGACCGGCTTGCCCTCGTAGAGCACGGTCGTCGCGCCGACCAGCAGCGGCGCGTAGACGATATAGGAATGGCCGACCACCCAGCCGATATCGGAGGTGGTCAGCATGACCTGGCCCGGGCCGAGGTCGTAGATGTTGCGCATCGACCAGCTCAGCGCGACCGCATGACCGCCGTTGTCGCGGACCACGCCCTTCGGCTTACCCGTGGTGCCCGAGGTGTAGAGGATGTACAGCGGATCGGTGGCCGCGACCGGGACCGGATCGGCCGGCTCCGCATCGCGGATCATGTCCTCCCAGTCCAGCCATTGCGCCGCAACGGTTTGCGAGGAGCCCGGTAGATGGTCGGTGGGCAGGCTGAATCGGATGGTCGCGAAGCCGGTCCGCTGCTTGACCACCACATGCCGGGTCGTGGTGGTCTCGACCTGGTCCAGCGCGTTCAGCACGATCGGCGGGTATTCGATGCGCTTGCCCGGTTCCAGTCCGCCCGAGGCAGTGATGATCAACACAGGTTCGGCATCGTCGATGCGCGCGGCCAGTTCGTGCGCGGCGAATCCGCCGAACACCACCGAATGCACCGCGCCGATCCGAGCGCAGGCCAGCATGGCGATCACGGCCTCGGGGATCATCGGCATATAGATGACGACGCGATCGCCGGTGCGCACGCCCAGCCGCAGCATCGCACCCGCGAAAGTGGCGACCTCGTCGAGCAATTCGGCGTATGTGTAGACGAGTGTGGCGCCCGTCATAGCGGAGTCATATATTAGGGCGGGTTGGTCAGCGCGGCCGCCGATCGGACCGAGATCATCGCTCGACTCCTCCCCTGTCGAGCCCACTTCCGTTGTGAGATCGCGCACATGGCGATCGAGTGCGTTGTAGGAGGTATTCAGGCGAGCGTCGGGAAACCATCTGGCCGTCGGCCGGGCGGTGCTGTCGAGGATCGTTTCAGGCGGAATATCCCAGGTGATGGCCCGGGAAGCGGTACGCCAGAAGTCGGAGGGATCTACCAGGCTCGTCTGGTACGTAGGCCGGTACTCCTGCTTCGCGTTCAACCGTGTGACTCCCTGCTGCGCATCGATGCCCGCCTCGATAGATCAGCCTGATTGTGGCAGACTTCACGCGACGTCCGGGCGGACGCCGCGACCTTCGATTTTGTCCGAAACAGGCAGGTCACGGACCGGTGGTTGCCAAGAGGTCACACAAGAAGTTATTGATCCGTTAGAATCGCATGTCACATATTTCGGCCGTCATGGACGCAATTTCTCGGCCAGCCGCAGTTCCCGGCCTGCACTGCCTGCCGAGCCGCGCGTGCGATCGCGGAGGCTCGCGGTCGGAGCGCGGGCGGGGCCAGTTTGGAAAGTGAGTGGGAGATGCGTGACGCCGCTAGGTCCGGCAACAAGCGTTGGACGCTTAGCAACTGGGACCTGCGCTGGAAGGTCACGGCGGTGCTCGCCGTGCCCCTCCTCGTCGCGGTTGTCCTCGGTGCCTCCAGGATTGCGGGACAGTTCAGCGACTCGAGCGATCTCGCCGAGGCCGTCAAGCACGTTCAGGCGATTCCGGCCGTCACTCAGCTCAGTGGTGCGCAGGGTCTCGTCGCCACCGAGCAGATGATCATGCTCGGCCCCGATAAGTCTCTTGTCCAGGATCCGGATCTCACCGCGCTGGACAACGCGATCGAGGCCGCCGTGAAGGCCTCCTCCCGACTGGACAACGTGCCCGGCGGCCGGTCCGCGATCGATCAGATGATCGCGGGTGCGCGAGCGATCCGGCAGCAAGGGGCCAAGCCGGCGCCGTCCATCGATGCGGCGATCGTGCAGGAGGAGGCGATCCGTCAGAACAGCGTCCGCACCGCGGAGGCGATCACCTCGACGGTCTCCGACCCCGCCGTGGAGGCGGCCAAACTGCGCCTGGTCGACGCGCTGAACACCCGCGCGGTGCTGGTCCAGGAGAGCGCCGCGATGGCGAAGGCGCTGCGTGTGCCCGATCCCGCCAATCCGAGCAACCCCGCCAACGCGGCCAATGTGAAGGACGCGATTCGCGACTTCCTGATCGCTTCCAACACCGAGCAGCAGATGCTCAACATCATGGGTCATCGCTTCCCCGAGGGCGATCCGACCATCGCCGATCTGCAGCAACTGCTGAAGACGCGAATCCAGACGGTCAGCGACCCGCAGCTCGCGACTGGGCAGCTACCACTACAGGACCTACGTAATTCCGCGGTGGAGAGTCTGGACCGCTATCAGAAGATCGTCGACAAATCCAGCGCCGACACCATCTCCCGGGTGAACACCCTCGCCGACAACGCCCGGTTCGAGGCCATCCGCTACGCGGTGATCGTCGTTCTCACCATCCTCGCGGCACTCATCCTCGCGGTGATCATGGCCCGCTCGATGATCGTGCCGCTGCGCAAGCTGCGCCTGGCCGCGCTGCGCGTCGCCGAGCACGACCTCGGCCACGAGGTATCCCGGCTGCGCGACGGCGCCAGCCCCGAAGACGTTCCGCTGGAACCGATGCCGGTGCATACCGACGAGGAGATCGGCCAGCTGGCCCGCGCGGTCGACGATATCCACGGCCAGGCGCTGCGTCTGGCGGCCGACCAGGCCGCCATGCGTACCCAGGTCAACGATATGTTCGAAACCCTGGCGCGACGCTCCAAATCACTTGTCGACCATCAGCTCTCGCTCATCGAGGCGATGGAGTACGACGAGAAGGATCCGCGCCTGCTGGAAAACCTGTTCCGGCTGGACCATCTCGCGGCCCGCATGCGCCGCAACGGCGACAACCTGCTGATTCTGGCCGGTACCCGGCAGCGGCGCACCAAATCCGCGCCGGTCGAGATCGCCGACGTGTTGCGCGCGGCCATCTCCGAGGTCGAGGACTACGAGCGCGTGAAGCTGGGCGCCACCCCGCGCGGCGCCATCACCGAACCGGCCGCCTCCGATCTGGCGCATCTGTTCGCCGAGCTGCTCGACAACGCGCTGCGCGCCTCGCCGCCGGAGACCGACGTCAAGTTCACCTTCGCCCAGGCGCATGATCAGGGCCTGCTCATCGAGGTCGCCGACCGCGGCATCGGTATGCCGCCGACCGAAATGGCCGAGATCAACCGGCGTTTGGAGCACACCGCCGAGGTCGGCTCCGATACCGCGCGTCATATGGGCCTGTTCGTCGTCGGCCGATTGGCCGAGCGGCACGGACTGACCGTGCGACTGCGCCCGACCTTCGACACCGCACGCGATCCGGGTGTGACCGTGACCGTGCATGTGCCCAAGGCGCTCATCGTGACCCCGGCCGGTGGTTCGCTGACCGTGCCGCCGCAGCCGACCCAGCAGATGCCGAGCCCGCAGGGCCCGCAGTCGCCCAGCACGCCGTCCTCGATGCAGATGCGCGCCGTCACCCGCACGCCCAGCGGCAATGTGATGGTCACCGTCGATCCCGGTGTGAGCGGACCGATTCCGGCCGGTGAGCGCGATCGAGCGGCCGCCGCCAACGGTACGACCACCAACGGCGCCGCGGCCCCGCCGCCCAACGGGCTGCCGCAGCGTCAGGCCGGTACGGCGATTCCGGGTGGACTGCCGCAGCGTCAGCCGGGTGCGAACGGTCCGACCGTGCGGCACGGCCTCGCCGACGCTCGTCCGACCGAGTCCGAGAACGGCAACACCGGTCTGCCGCAACGGGAGCCGGGTGCACACGGCCCGCTGGCCCCC
The DNA here is from genome assembly GCF_044454005.1 of Nocardia sp. NPDC051570. Classification (NCBI taxonomy): domain Bacteria; kingdom Bacillati; phylum Actinomycetota; class Actinomycetes; order Mycobacteriales; family Nocardiaceae; genus Nocardia; species Nocardia sp. NPDC051570. The sequence goes on from NZ_JBITDI010000009.1 coordinate 341,536, forward strand.
AAGGCCCAGCCGGGCGCCAATCTGCCGCAGCGGCCCAGTAGTTCGGCCCAGCCACAGCCGGGCCTGGCCGCCAACATGCTCAAGCGTCAGCCGGGTGCGGCTGGACAGCCGCCGCGGCCGTCGGCCCCCGGCGGCCTGCCGCAGCGCCAGCCCGGCAGTAACGGCCTTCCGCCGCGTGAACCGGGTGTCGGTGGCCTGCCGCAGCGGGGCGGCTCCGGCCTGCCGCCCGCGGGGGCCCCCAAGCCCGGTGGCCTGCCGGATCGTTCGACCGGTGGTCTGCCGCAGCGCGAGCCGGGCAGCAGCGGGCTGTCCCGCGAATCGTCGGCCAACGGCATGCCGCCGCGCGAGGCGGGTCCGGGCGGACTGCCGCAGCGTCAGCCCGGCGCCAACGGCCTGCCGTCCCGCGAGCCGGGCGCCGGTGGCCTGCCCAGGCGCGGCGTCAACGGCCTGCCGCAACGGGATTCGGAGGCGTCGCCCACGGGTCTGTCGCAGGATCCCGGCAGCACAGGACTGCCGTCACGTGACGCGGGTTCGATCAGCCTGCCACCCCGCGACCCGGGCGCCAACGGACTGCCCAAGCGCGACGCCGGGCCCACGGGCCTGCCGCAGCGTGGTTCGACAGATTCCGGCCTGCCGCCGCGCGATTCGGGTTCCACCGGACTCCCGCAGCGCGGTTCGACCGAATCGGGTCTGCCGCGCCGCGGTTCCAGCGATTCGGGTCTGCCGCAGCGTGGATCGACCGATTCGGGTCTGCCGCAGCGTGGGCCCAGTGAATCGGGTCTGCCGCAGCGCGGTTCGACCGACTCCGGCCTGCCGTCGCGGGATGCGGGCTCGATCGGACTCCCGCAGCGCGGTTCGACCGATTCGGGTCTGCCGCAGCGCGACTCCGGACTTCCCCAGCGTGGTTCGAACGATTCCGGACTTCCGCGGCGCCTGACCGATTCCGGGCTGCCGCAGCGCGGCTCGAGTGAGTCGGGTCTGCCACAGCGTGAATCGGGTGACACCGGACTTCCGCAGCACGGTTCGGCGGATTCCGGACTGTCGGCACGGGATTCGGGTGTGATCGGGCTGCCGCAGCGTGGTCCGACCGATTCGGGCTTGCCGCAGCGCGGTTCGACCGGTTCGGATCCGCTGTCGGCGGATCCGGGCGTGATCGGCCTGCCGCAGCGCGGTCCGAGGGACTCCGGTCTGCCGCGGCGTGGTTCGACCGACTCCGGCCTGCCGCCGCGCGATGCGGGTTCCATCGGACTCCCGCAGCGCGGTTCGAACGATTCCGGGCTGCCGTCGCGCGATGGGGGCGACACCGGACTCCCGCAGCGTGGTGCGAACGGCCTCCCGCAGCGCGGGGCGACCGGGCTGCCGCCGCGCGATCCCGGTGTGACCGGTCTGCCGCAGCGGGACCCCGGCCTGCCGCGCCGCGAGGCGGGTGGCAATGGCCTGCCGCAGCGAGGCAGCGGGAACAACGGCCTGCCGCAACGGGATTCCGGCTCGGCGCCGCGACACTCCGCCGTGGAGGGCCTGCCCCAGCGGCAGCCGGGCGCCGGTCTGCCGCCGCGACCGGCCCCGACGCCGGGCCTGAGCCTGCCGCAGCCGGACGCTCCGGCCGCCGAGAGGCCGTCGGTCGACGCGGGCGACGGTCGCGAGCGCGGCCGCCACAGCTTCCGCGCCAATCCGGAGAAAGCGGCCTCGTTCTTCCAGACCCGATTGCAGCCCACGGTCGACACCGGGGGCTCGATGGACAGCCCGATCTTCGCTGAGATGATGTCCGCGTGGTTATCCGATCCAAATCCGGACCGGTCCCAAGTGGCCGCTGCCTTCGAATCACCGGGTGATGAAGGTTGGCAAGCGGCACGACGGGCCGTAGAGGCACAGCCGGAGAAGCGCACCCCGGCCGGACTGCCGCAGCGCAACCCGGGCAACCGGCTCGTTCCCGGTGGTGTCACCGGAAATGCCGACAACGCACCGCGTCGTGACCCAGAATCCATCAGGTCAAGTCTGAGTCGTCACCAGCAGGGCGTCCGGGATGGCCGCGCAGTCAGAGCAATGAACCTAACCGGAGATAAAGGAGACCGATGAACCCCGATCTAGGTGGTACGAACCGTCAGCTGGATTGGCTGGTTTCGAACTTCGCCAACGAGGTTCCGGGCGTCGCTCATGCCGTGCTGGTTTCGGCGGACGGTCTGTTGATGGCCGCGAGCGCTCAGTTGCCCGTCGACCGTGCCGAGCAGCTGTCGGCTGTGACCGCAGGACTGGCCAGCCTCTCGGTTGGCGTATCGAACCTGTTCGAAGGCGGCACCGTGCTGCAGTCGGTAGTCGAGATGGAACACGGCTACCTACTGCTGATGGCGGTCGGCGACGGCTCCTATCTCGCGGTGCTGACGAATACTTCCTGCGATATCGGGCAGGTGGGATACGAGATGGCATTGTTGGTCGAGCGAGTGGGCCAGACCGTTCAGGCCACACCTCGCGTCACGATGGGTTCCTGATGGTGGGATGGAAATAGACAACCAGCGCGTGGGGAGCGAGCCAAGCCTCGTACGCCCGTATTCGCTCACCTCCGGTCGCACGCGGCCGAAGGTGGATCTGGCGTTGGAGGCGCTCGTCGCATCGCATCCGGTCGCCCTCGAGCGGCAGTTCGAACTCACCAACATCGAGACGTCAATCGTGGAGTTGTGCAGAGAATCGCCGTCTGTCGCGGAAGTGGCTGCCCGGCTGGGTATTCCGATCGGTGTGGCCCGAGTACTCGTGGCCGACCTCATCGAGGCCGGCCACGTACGAGTTTCGGCGACTTTGAAAGACGATTCGAGCGACGATGAACGTCGCGAGCTGATCGAAAGGGTTCTCAGTGGACTCCGGCGTATTTGATTCGACGGCCCAGGTCGATACGCGCACCAGCAAGCCCACCTCGGCGAAGATCGTGGTCGCGGGTGGCTTCGGTGTGGGTAAGACGACTCTGGTCGGTGCGGTTTCGGAGATCGTTCCGCTGCGCACCGAGGCATTGGTGACCAATGCCAGCGTCGGTGTCGACAGCCTGGCAGCGGTGCCGACGAAGGCCACCACCACGGTGGCCATGGACTTCGGCAGGATCAGCCTCGCCGATGATCTGGTGCTCTACCTGTTCGGCACGCCCGGACAGTATCGCTTCTGGTTCATGTGGGACGACCTGATCCGCGGCGCCATCGGCGCGGTGGTGCTGGTCGACACCCGTCGGCTGGAGGACAGCTTCGCCGCGGTCGATTACTTCGAGGCGCGGAGCCTACCCTTCCTGGTGGCCATCAACGAGTTCGACGATGCGCCCCGGTACCCGCTCGAGGACATCCGCCAGGCGCTGGCGGTCCCGGCGGACGTGCCGATCCTGTCGATGGACGCGCGCCGTCGCGAGCCGGTGAAGCAGGCGCTGGTCGCGGTCACCGAATACGCACTGCGCAAGGTCGTCCAGGGCTACTGACCAGGCCGACACCGCGGCGGATTCCAGGGCCGCGGTGTGGGCCGGGTTAGGCTTCGCCCGTGACGATCTCGGCGCGTGAGCTGCTGGACGGGCTGCTCGACCCCGGCTCGTTCGAGAGCTGGGATCGGCCCCCGCTCGCGATCTCGACCTCACCCGAATACGACACCGAACTGCGCGCGGCGCGGCGTCGAGCCGGTACCGACGAATCGGTACTGACCGGTGCGGGCCGACTGCGCGGACGACCGGTGGCCGTGATCGCCTGCGAATTCGGCTTTCTCGCCGGATCCATCGGGGTCGCGGCGGCCGAGCGAATCGTGGCGGCCGTGGAGCGGGCGACCGAATCAGGCCTCCCGCTACTGGCCTCACCGGCCTCGGGCGGCACCCGCATGCAAGAGGGCACGGTGGCCTTCGTGCAGATGGTCAAGGTCGCGGGCGCGGTGGCCGCGCACAAATCGGCCGGACATCCCTATCTGGTGTACCTCCGCCACCCCACGATGGGCGGTGTCTTCGCCTCCTGGGGATCGTTGGGACATATGACCTTCGCCGAACCAGGCGCACTGATCGGATTCCTCGGCCCCCGGGTCTATGCGGCACTGTACGGCCGGCAATTCCCCGACGGCATACAAACCGCCGAAAACCTTTACCGCAGCGGCGTTATCGACGGTGTGGTCCCGGTATCGGTATTCCGCCGAATCGTGCACAGGGTATTGAACACCGTCGACAGCGCAATCGCCCCCGCCGAACCGATTGCCGCCCAGGGAGATTCGGAACGGGTGGATTCCGTGCGGCGCTCGGCGGCGCTCGCGTCGTCCGGGCTCACTGGACCGAGTGCTGCCCAGGATGATTCGGAACGGGTGGATTCGGTGCGGCGCTCAGTCCCTGCGTTGTCCGAACTCGCCGAACCAAGTGCTGCCCGCGGAGATTCGACGTCGGCGTATTCGGCCTGGCAGTCGGTGCTCGCTTCGCGCCGCCCCGATCGCCCCGGCATCCGGGCCCTGCTGCGCCGCGCGACGGATCGAGTCCCGTTGAGCGGCACCGGACAAGGCGAATCCGATCGCACCGTGGTGCACGCCATGGCCCGCTTCCGCGGTCAGCCCTGCGTGATCTTCGGACACGACCGCGCCGGCCAAACCGGCGAAAACACCATGAGCCCAGCCGCATTACGCGAGGCCCGACGCAGCATGCACCTGGCCGCGGAGCTACGCCTACCCCTGGTGCTGGTGATCGACACCGCGGGCGCGGCCCTGTCCCGCGAGGCCGAGGAGCGCGGCCTCGCCCCCGAAATCGCCCGCTGCCTGGCCGATCTCGTCACCCTGGACACGCCGACGATCTCGGTCCTACTCGGCCAGGGCAGCGGCGGCGGCGCACTGGCCCTACTCCCGGCCGACCGAGTCCTAGCCGCCACCCACGCCTGGCTGGCACCACTCCCACCGGAGGGCGCCAGCGCCATCATCCACCGCGACACCCACCACGCCCCGGAACTAGCAGCAGCCCAACGCATCTCCGCCTCAGACCTCCTGGCCGACGGCATAGTGGACCGCATCGTCCCCGAACACCCCGACGCCGCCGACGAACCAACCGAATTCACCCACCGCATGATCACAACCATCGCCGCCGAACTATCCGCCTTACGCCACCACCCCACCTCCGCCCTCCGCACCACCCGCCAATCCCGCTACCGCCGCCTCGGCACCCACCGCTAACCCCAACGTCGCACCCTTTCCCGCACTCCGCACCCTTTGCGGGCGCCTGGAACGGGTGCGAAGCATCAGAAAGGGTGCGAAGGTTTCGTCACCGGCAGGTCCCGGCGGCACCGCAAAGCCGCACCCTTTCTGATGCTTCGCACCCCCTGTGGGCGGTTATAGCGGGTGCGAACCGCGAGAAATGGTGCGACGTGCGAGTGACCCCAACCCCGCAGCCCTCCCAGGCCTCCGGCCTTATGCCGATCGAGCGGACCGATGCTCGCGGATGTCATGGCCCTCCCTTCTCTACTTGCTCCGCCGATCGCGGCCGGGCATAGACCTCGGCCGACGACGGGGTGAATTCGGCGCGGGAGAAAACCGCCTCGATCGGCAGCTCGAACACCGCGCAGATCCGCATGGCCAGATCCAGACTCGGATAGTGATCGCCGCGCTCGAGCGCGCCGATCGTCTGCGGATTGACGTTCACCGCCTCCGCCAGCGCCGCCCGGGTCATGCGATGTTCGGCACGTAGGACGGCGATGCGGTTGTAGATCGGTAGGGTTTCACCTCTTCTTACCGGACTCACACAACAGAGCGTTGTAAAAACACAACAATATGTCAAGCGCGGGCTAACACACAGTCCGCGTTGTTTGACCGCTCGGCGTGGCGCTTCTACGGTCGGATTGTGACCTTCAAAAGCGAGAGCAGTGCAGCCCCGTCGGCCGTCCTGAACGATGGACACGTGATTCCGAAGCTCGGCTTCGGTGTTTTCCAGGTCTCGACAGATGATGCGGTCGCGGCCGTGACCACGGCATTGGAAGCCGGTTATCGCAGCATCGATACGGCCACGATCTACGGTAACGAGGCCGAAGTCGGCCGTGCCATCGCCGAATTCGGGCTGCCGCGCGACGAGGTCTACGTCACCACCAAGCTGTGGAATTCCGACCAGGGCTACGACAGCACGCTGCGCGCCTTCGACTCGAGCATGACCAAACTCGGCCTGGACTATCTGGATCTGTACCTGATCCACTGGCCCACACCCCGCAACAACCGCTACGTCGACACCTTCCGGGCCTTCCAGAAGCTGAAGTCACAGGGCCGGATCGGCTCGATCGGCGTATCCAACTTCAACATCGACCACCTCGACCGCCTGATCGCCGAGACCGGCGAGATCCCCGTGGTCAATCAGATCGAGCTGCACCCCACCTTCGCCCAGGCCGAGCTGCGGGCCTATCACGCCGAACGCGGCATCGCGACCGAGGCGTGGAGCCCGCTGGGGCAGGGTGCGGAGCTGAAGGATCCGACGATCGCCGGGATCGCGCAGCAGATCGGCCGCACCCCGGCGCAGGTGATCCTGCGCTGGCATCTGCAGCTGGGCAATATCGTGATCCCGAAGTCCGTGACGCCCGCGCGGATCAAGGAGAACTTCGACGTATTCTCCTTCGACCTCAGTCCCGAACAGGTGCAACGCATTTCGGCCCTGGACTCCGGCAATCGCATCGGCCTCGACCCGGTGGAGTTCAACTAGAGCCCGAGGTATTCGGTCAGCTCCGCGGCCGCCGCGCGCCCGGCCCGGTTGGCGCCGATGGTGCTGGCCGACGGTCCGTAACCGATCAGATGGATGCGCGGATCGGCGGCGACCTGGGTGGCGAGCCGGCCGGTCATGGTGATCCCGCCGCCCGGCCCGCGCAGCCGCAGCGGCGCCAGATGATCCAGCGCGCTGCGAAATCCGGTGGCCCACAGGATGATCTGCGCGGGCTGGAGCGTGCCGTCGGCGAAGCGCACCCCGTCGGGTTCGATCCGCAGGAACATCGGATGCCACTGGAGAACGCCGCGGGCGCGGGCGGCGCGCACCCGCTCGTCGACCGGAAGTCCGGTCACCGACACCACCGACCGCGGCGGCAGCCCGCGGCGCACGCGCTCCTCCACCATCGCCACCGCTTGACGCCCCACCTCGGGCGTGAAAGGCCCGTCCCGCCAACGAGGTTCGGTGCGCGACACCCAGGTGGTGGTCGTCACCCGTGAGATCTCGTCGAGCAACTGGATCGCGGAGATACCCGCCCCCACCACGACCACATGCTTACCCGCGAACTCGGCCGCGTCGTGATAGTCGTGGGCATGCAATTGGCGTCCCGCGAAGGTTTCCGCACCGGGGTAATAAGGGATGAAGGGCTTATCCCAGGTGCCGGTGGCGTTGATGATTCCGCGCACGCGAATGCCCGCATCGATGTCGCCGGAATGCACTGGGGCATAAGGGGATTCGGGCTCACCCGGAGCACCGACCGCCCCGGGCGCGGTCTCGGCGTGCAGCAGACCGTCCACCTCCGCCTGCGGACAAGTGCCCGCCGTCGCCCGGTCGCACACCACCCGCACCGAGACCGGTCGGCGCACCCGCAGATCGAAGCGCTTCTCGTACAGCTCGAAGTACTGCGGCACGGCCGTGGCGGCGGGCGCGTTCTCCGAACCCTCCGGCAACGTCTCGGCGAACGTCATACCGGGCAGATCGTGCACCCCGTTGACCGTGCTCAGCGTCAGCGAGGGCCAGCGGAACTGCCAGGCGCCGCCCGCGCCCGGGGCATGATCGACGACGAGAAAGTCCCGCGCGGGCCGCAATCCGAGGCGTCGCAGGTGATAGGCGACCGATAATCCGGCCTGGCCGGCACCGATCACCAGGATCTCGAAATCGGGAACGGTCACCGACGTCACCCTACGCGGGGTGCGTCGGGTACGAGGAAGCAACCTTACGCCGCATAGAGTGAGGGCAACCGACGCCGCATGACTGGGGAGGCCAGATGCTGGGAGTGAGCTGGGATGGTGACGTGGTCACCATCGAACTGCAGCGCCCGGAGCGCCGCAACGCACTCAACGAGGAGCTGGTGGCACGGCTGCGCGAGGCCGTGAGCGAGGCCGCCGAGACGGCCCGCGTCATCGTGCTCACCGGTCAGGGGCCGATCTTCAGCGCGGGTGCGGATCTGAACGGGGTGTATTCGCAGGACTTCCTCGGCGGCCTGATGGACATGCTGGAGACCGTCGAATCCGTGCCGGTCCCGGTGATCGCCGCGATCAACGGCGGCGCGCTCGGCGCGGGTGTGCAGCTGACCCTGGCCGCGGATCTGCGCGTGATGAGCCCGGATTCGTTCCTCGCGATCCCCGCCGCGAAACTGGGCCTGTCCGTGGACGGTTGGACCGTCCGGCGGCTGGCGGCGCTCATCGGCGGCGGCCCGGCGCGCACCATCCTGCTGGGCGCCGAACAGGTATCCGCCTCCGACGCCTACGCTTTCGGCTACGCCAATCGAATCGGCACGCTCGAGGACGCGCAGGCCTGGGCCAAGTCGATCGCCGAACTGGCCCCGCTGTCGCTGCGACATCTGAAACTGGTCCTCAACGACGACGGCACCCGCGGCGACGCCACCCCGGAGCAGTCGGCCGCCCTGGCGGCCGCATGGTCCAGCGCCGACGCCCAGGAGGCGCGGGCGGCCCGGGAACAGAAGCGCGCGGCCAGGTTCGAGGGACGATGATGGGCGCCACCACCGTGCTCGGCCTCGCGCGCCGGGCGGCCGTCGGAGTTGCCGGGGCCATGGGTTTGACCTGGGTCGTGCGGGCGGCCTGGGGGATTCCCTCGGCCATGGGCGCTTCGGTCTCGGCGATCGCGCCCGTCGCGGTCGCCTCGGCCCGCTATCGCAACCGGCAGTTCCACAACACCGAGCCGAGCACCCAGGTTGCGCCGGGATCGGCTGTGTCGCTGCTACTTTCGGCCCTGACCCGGCAGGGCGTCGGGCGGCCGCTGGGCGCGATCCCGCTCGCCACACCGGAAGTTCCCGAGCGGGCCGGTGCGCTGGCGGTCACCTGGTATGGCCATGCCTCGGTGCTGGTGGAGGTCGACGGATACCGCATTCTCACCGATCCCGTATGGAGCGAACGGGTTTCGCCGTCCCCGGTCGTCGGTCCGGCCCGGCTGCATCCGGCGCCCGCGCCGCTGTCGGAGCTGCCGCCGGTGCACGCGATCGTCATCTCGCACGATCACTACGACCATCTCGACCGGGAAACCGTGCGGGAGTTGGTGCGTTCGCAGGATGCGCCGTTCGTGGTGCCGATCGGCATCGGCGCACATCTGCGCAAATGGCGGGTGCCCGAGCGGCGGATCGTCGAATTGGATTGGGGCGCTTCGTATTGCCTGACCGGCACCGGTCCCGGCGCGGACGATCTGGTCATCACCTGCACCGAGGCCCGGCACTTCTCCGGCCGCGGCCTGATCCGTAACACCACGCTGTGGGCGTCGTGGGTGATCGCCGGGCCGACGCGGCGGGTCTACTTCGGCGGCGATACCGGCTACACCACGGCCTTCGCTGCGATCGGCGCGACATCGGGCCCGTTCGATCTCACGCTGTTGCCGATCGGCGCCTACGACGTGCACTGGCCGGATGTGCATATGAATCCGGAGGAGGCGGTCCGGGCGCATGCCGATGTCTGCGGCGGCGAACCCGGCTACGGACTGCTGGTGCCGATCCACTGGGCGACCTTCAACCTGGCCTTCCACGGCTGGTCGGAGCCCGTGCAGCGGCTGGTGACCGCGGCGAAGGCAGCCGGAACCACGGTCGCGGTGCCGCTGCCGGGCCAGCGTATCGATGTCAATGCGCTATCGCCGCAGGTCCCGTGGTGGGAGGATGTCCGGAGGCAGTGACGAAGACCGATAAGTGAGGAGTTGGACTGATGAGTCTGATGGAAACTCTCAAGGGCTTGGTCGGGAAGGGTCGCGAGGCGGCCTCCGAAAACGCCGAGAAGATCCACGAAGCCGTGGACAAGGCCGGGGGGTTCATCGATGAGAAGACCGGGGGCAAGTACTCCGACCAGATCGGAAAGGGCGCGGACGCCCTCAAGAACGCGATCCCCGAACGGGACCAGCCGGAGACGCCGCCCGCCCCGGAACCGCCCGCACAATAAGGCTGATTCCCCGCCCTGACAGGCCGTTCGCCTCGCGAGCGGCCTGTCTTGTCGGTGCCGCCCTCTAAACTTCGAATATGGTGTCCCACCGGGATTTCGGGGGTGTCGAGGTTGAGCTGAACAACCTCGACAAGGTGCTGTATCCAGCGACAGGCACCACAAAGGGCGAGGTCATCGACTACTTCACCACCATCGCGCCCGCGCTGCTGCCGCATATCGCCGGTCGGGCGGTCACCCGCAAACGCTGGCCCAACGGGGTCGACGAGCCGTCGTTCTTCGAGAAGAATCTCGCCGCGCACGCGCCCAGCTGGATCCACCGGCAGCAGGTCGAACATTCCGATCGCCGGGTGGTCTATCCGCTCATCGACTCGGTGGCCGGGCTGGCCTGGCTGGGGCAGCAGGCCGCGCTGGAAATCCATGTGCCGCAATGGCGTTTCGCCGACGACGAGCGGGGCCCGGTCACCCGGCTGGTCTTCGATCTGGATCCGGGCCCCGAGACGGGCCTGGCCGAATGCGCGCAGGTGGCGCTGTGGATCCGCGAGACGGTCGCCGATATGGGCCTGCGGGCCTATCCGGTGACCAGCGGTAGCAAGGGCATCCATGTCTATGTGCCGCTGGACCGGGAGCTCAGCCCGGGCGGCGCGTCCACCGTCGCCAAACAACTCGCGACCGGACTCGAACGCCTGCATCCCGAGCTGGTCACCGCGACCATGGCCAAATCGGCCCGCCCCGGCAAGATCTTCCTGGACTGGAGCCAGAACAATCCGTCCAAGACCACCATCGCGCCGTATTCACTGCGCGGCCGCACTCATCCGACGGTCGCCGCGCCGCGCACCTGGGCCGAGATCGAGCGCCGTAAACGCCTGCGGCACTTGACCTTCGACGAGGTACTGGCCCGCTGGCACGAGCGCGGCGATCTGCTCGACGGACTGGATTCGCCACTGGGACAACAGGTGTCCGATCCGCTGCACACCTATCGCTCGATGCGTGATCCGGCCCGCACACCCGAGCCGGTCCCGTCCGAGCCGCCGGGCGAGAGCACGGGCAATCGGTTCGTCATCCAGGAACATCATGCGCGGCGGCTACATTGGGATCTGCGGCTGGAGCGCGGCGGAGTCCTGGTGTCCTGGGCCGTGCCCAAGGGCCCGCCCACCGCCAGCGACCAGAACCGGCTGGCCGTGCACACCGAGGACCATCCGCTCGAGTATCTGGACTTCCACGGCGCCATCCCCCGGGGCGAATACGGCGCGGGGGAGATGACGGTCTGGGACAGCGGCACCTACGACACCGAGAAGTGGCGCGAGGACGAGGTCATCGTCCGGCTGCACGGCACCCGCCTCGACGGCCGCTATGCCCTCATCCAGACCAACGGCAATCAGTGGCTCATGCATCTGATGAAGCCCGCGCCCACGGCGGACAACGGCGAGAATGCGGGCCGTAAGGCCGGGCCGGTCGAGCTGCCGCGCGGGCTGACCCCGATGCTGGCCACGCCCGGCGACGTATCGAATCTCGACGGCGACGAATGGGCGTTCGAGACCAAATGGGACGGCTTCCGGCTGATCGCCGAGATCGACGACGGCGCGGTCACGCTGCGCAGCCGCAAGGGCCTGATCGTCACCGGCCGCTATCCCCGCCTGGCCGCGCTCGGCCGCGAATTGGCCGGGCACAGCGTGGTTCTCGACGGTGAGGCCGTGGTGTTCGACGACCATGGCATCGCCAATCTCGGTCTGTTGCAGGCGGATGCGGCACAGGCCGGATTCGTCGCCTTCGACGTGCTGTACCTGGACGGGACATCGCTACTGCGCAAACGCTATTCGGATCGCCGAAGGGTGCTCGAGGCGCTGGCCGGACGCGCGCCGTCGCTGGTGGTGCCGCCGCGCCTGGACGGTCCGGGCGCGAATGCGCTGCGGTACAGCCAGGAACACGGTATGGAGGGCGTGATCGCCAAGCGCAGGGATTCGGTATACCTGCCGGGCAAACGCGGCCACTCCTGGGTCAAGACCCGCAACTGGCGCACCCAGCAGGTCGTGGTCGGCGGCTATCGACGCAGCGGCGCACGGCAATTCGCCTCACTGCTGGTCGGCGTCCCGCACGAGGGACGGCTCTACTACGTCGGCCGCGTCGGCACCGGATTCAGCGAGCAGGAGATGGCCGAACTGGCCACCCGGCTACACCGCCTGGAACGCAAGACCATCCCGTTCGACAACGACCTCACCCCCGACGAACGCAAGGACGCGGTCTGGGTAACCCCCACCCTCACAGGCACCGTCCGCTACATGAACTGGACCGAATCCGGCCGCCTGTGGCACCCGGCCTGGATCCCGGCCTCGGATTAGGGCCTCTCCAACAGCGGCACAATGTTTTCCACATCGGTACGCACCACATTCCCCTGGAAATCGAAGTCGTCCAACGCCCGGGCCATGGCCGCCTTGTCCTTACCGCCGCACGCATCCTCGACAACCACCGGAATGAACCCCAGATCGGTGGAGTGCGCGACGGTCGGCGCGATACCGATCTCCAGCGCTACCCCCGCAATCGCATAGGAAACGATCCCGAGATCGCGCAACGTCGAAGCCAATGGCGTCCCCTCGAACGCCGACATGCTCGTCTTGTCGAAAACGATCTCATCCGGCCCGGGCCGCAACTGCGGAATCAGCTGGAAACCGGAACTGTCCCGCTGCAGAATCGGTGTCACCGCCTCCACCGAATCGACGCCCTGCCAGGCCATCGCCATCCGCAGCGCGAACCGACCGCTGAGCCGCTTGGGCAGAAACATATGCCGCAGGAAGATAACCGGATATCCGCCACGCCGCGCGGCCTCGACCAGCCGCACCACCCGCCCGACGGTCTCATCGCCGTCGTCGAGCTGCGACAGCACGCCGACCTGCATGTCGTAGACGATCACCGCCATCCGGTCCGGCGAACAGAGATCGCCGAGACCCTCCGGAATGTCGAGCCCGTTACCGTGGCGCATACCGCCTCCGTTCGCCGCAGTGGTCATCGCCAATCTACCTGTAGGCGGTGATATTTCGCGGAGATGACGACGCCGGGAGTTCGGTTACGGAAGGGGAGCAATCTTCGCAATCGTGCGAAATCCCGTTGGCGGTCGTTGACCTGCCCGTTTCGCGGAGATACCGTGATTTCCCGATGGTGGGATGCGGTCGGTTGGGCCGGCGCATGAGGTGCCTGCGCGTCGGTGGGAACGGACGTGGGAGGCGCGATGAGATCCGGGCATCCTCTATTGGCGTATCTGAGGAGTCGTTGGCGCGCAGCTATTTTCGATCAACTATCGGGTGAGCGGGGTCGTCGTGTGCGGGTCGGTGCGGTGATGGCGGTGCGGCGAGCGTGGTCGGCCGCGCTGGTGGGCACGGCGGTGGCGCTGCTGACCACGCTGTCGATACCCGTTGCCCGGGCCGATATTCCGTTCCCCGACGACGATCCCTTCTACGCGGCGCCCGCGGATCTGGCATCCCATCCCAATGGCGCGGTGCTCGGCTCGCGCTCGATCGCGTTGTTCGGCCTGCCGATTCCGGTCTCGGCATGGCAGGTGCGGTATCGCACAACCGATTCCAGGGGACATGCCGCCGCAGACGTGGCGACCGTACTGGTTTCGCCGGTGCCGTTCGCGGGCCCGCGCCCGCTGCTGTCCTATCAGATTCCCGAGGACAGCCTCGGCACCCGCTGCGCCCCGTCCTACGCGCTGGGCGGCGGGCGCGACAGCGGCGTGATCAACACCATGATCGATGTGCCGTTCCTGACCGATACGCTCAGCCGTGGATGGGCCGTCGTGGTCAGCGATTACGAGGGTCCGAACTCACGCTTCTTCGACGGCGTGAACGCCGGGCACGGCGTGCTGGACGGCATCCGCGCCGCGCGCTCCTTCGGCCCGGCTGGCATCACTCCGGCGAGTCCCGTTGGGGCATACGGCTATTCAGGCGCGGCCTTCGCCACGCTGTGGGCCGCGCAACTGCGCCCCAGCTATGCGCCGGATGTGGTCTTCGCCGGAATCACCGCGGGCGGCATACCGGCCGATATCCCCGCGCTCGCCCAGCGAGTCGACGGCGGACCGCAGGCGGGCCTGGCCATGCTGATTCTGCTCACCTTCGCCCGCAACGAACCCGAAACGGGCCTCGCCGATCTGCTCAACGATCGCGGCCGCGCCGCGCTGGCGGAGAACGCCTCCGCCTGCGGATCGGATCTGGTGCCCAAGTACATCGGCGCACACGTCGACGACTTCGCCAACGTGCCGAATGTGTTGGCAAGCCCGGCCTTTCGTGCCGCGACAGGCGCCAACGAACTCGGCGCGATCACCCCGGATTCGCCGCTGTACCTCTATCACAGCATCACCGACGACGTGATTCCCGTGCGCGGCTTCTCGCAGCTCGTCGATCGCTATTGCGCGGGCGGCGCCACACTCACCGCCATCCATTCGCCGTTCCCGACCCATAACGGCGGCGCGGCCGGTGAATTCCTGGGCGGCATGAACTATCTGTCCGACCGCTTCGCGGGGATCCCGCCCGCGCCCGGCTGTCGGGTGAATTGAGCCGGGCGCGGGCGAGTCGTGCGCTCAGCGCCCGGTGGTATCCATCCACTTGGTGGTACCCGGCGGCGCGACGAGCGTATTGATCAGGTCGATACCGGCGATGATCAGCGTCGGGCCGCCCACGACCAGCGTGCCGACGATGCCGCCGATCGCGGCGCCGGTCACGATGGCGGCCAGATCGAGCGGTCCGCCCGCGAGGCCGATGACGGCCCCGGCCACCGCGCCGACCGCGGTGCCGATGAATCCGCCGATCGCGGTGCCGATGCCGAACTGGGTGGCGAACGCGTCCATCGCGCGCTGATTCTCGGCCGGTGAGGCCACCGGGGTCGCCGTCGGCGCCGGGCGGGCCGCGGCCGCATTCTTGACAACGGTCAGATCCAGGACGCGGCCGGAGTCGCGAACCTGTTGGCCGAGAGGATATTCCAGGCCATCCTGCCGGAACGACAGCGGCAGGATCACCAGCGTGTTGCCGGTGGTGTCCTTGACCGCCACGGTCTGCTGATCGTCGGCCACTTGGAAGAACCCACCGTCCAGGGTGGTCTCGACGACATTGCCCACCAACTTGGCTTCATAGCGCACCTCGGGCGCACCTGCATCCGCATGGACCGTACCCGCCCCGAGGGTCACGGCCACGACCGCCGGGACCACGGCGGCAGTGAGCTTGTGCAGATTCATTCCGGTATTCCAATCTTCATCAGGTGTCCGGCGAACGATCGAACCGCCGCGAGAGAACGCGCGCAGAAAGGACTCGGATAACCCCCGTAATACGTCTCACCACCCCGATGCGCGCGCGGCCGCGCTGCGGCCTACTCTCGATGTAACCGTACCTTCACTGCGGGCGTCCAGACCATGAAATTCCGGTTATCACAGCGTGTTTCGCGGACCGAGCAGTTTGCCCTACCGAATCAAAGCGATTGCGACCGAACCCGCGCAGACGACGAACACCACCGCGAGCGCGGCCACGTCCCGGCGTCCGGGCGCGCTCGGAGTGGCGGTGAGTTGTCCGATGCCGCCGCGCGCGGTGATCGCCTCGCCCAATTCCCCCGCGCGACGGGTGGATACGGCCATGGCCGCGGTGAGGATATCGACCAGCGGATTATCGGTGGCGCGCTGCAGCAGACCGCTCTTGGGCCGCAGTCGCCGCGCGGCGCGCAACAGCCGCATCTCCTCCAGCAGCAGCGGCAGTCCGCGCAGCGTCAGCGCCACCACCACGGCCCATTCGTCCACCGGAATCCGCAGGCGGCGCAGCGGCGCGCCCAATGTGGCCAGGGCGGGGGCGATCTCGCCCATGGGCGTGGTCCAGGCGATCAGGAACGAGACCGTCAACAGGATCAGCCCGAACAGAGTGACCTGCGCGAAGCGCACCAGCGCGACGCCACCACCGGGGATGGTCAACAGCGCGCCCACACCCATCAGCGCCCAGAACCACCACGGCAACCGCGGCAGCGTGCCCAGCGGCAGCCGGGCCGCCACGATGACCGCGATCAGGAAGGCCACCATCACACCCAGCACCGGCCACGCGGGCAGGAACATCAGCACCACACTCACGGCGAAGGCGGCGATCATCTTGGTCCCCGCCCACAGCCGGTGCACCGGACTGTCGACCGGGACCTGGCGCAGCAGCACCATACTCATCGCGAATCTCCCGTCGCGTACCGAATCGGATCATGGGCGAGCGGCGCGGCGGCCGCGGCGAGCGGATCGACGAGGCGTCCGGACCGCAAGTGCACCGTCCGATCGCACACACCCGCCAGATCATCGACATCATGCGAGATGATGATCAGCGTCAGGCCCGAATCGCGAAGTCGCGCAAGCAGTTCCACCATCTCGGCGCGGCCCTGCGGATCGAGCCCGGCCAGCGGTTCATCCAGCACCACCACCTGCGGCCGGCTCGCGACGATGGCCGCCAGCACCACCCGCTTGGCCTGTCCGCCGGACAGCTCCTCGATCGAGCGCGACGCGAAGGAGCGATCCAGACCGACCGCGTCCAGCGCGCGCCCGACCGCGCCCGAACCGGTCCCGTGCTCACCCCAGTCCTGGATCTCCTCGCCCACGGTCTCGCGCTGCAGCTGCAGGCGGGAATGCTGGAAGGCCAACGCCACCCCGCCGATTCGCCGGTGCACCGGCCGCGCGGCGGCGGAATCGCGCAGTTCGCAGCGGCCCGCGGTGGGCACGATCAGCCCGGCCATGATCCACGCCAGGGTGGACTTGCCCGATCCGTTACCGCCGACGATGAGCAGCGCCTCGCCGCGGCGGACCGTCAGATCCACGCCGTGCAGGGCGGGCGCGGCCCACGGGGTGCGACGGTTGTAGGTGTGGCGGACCTCGCGCAGCTCCAGCACCGCATCACCCATCGGCCGCCGGCGCGGATCCCGCACGGGGCGTGGCCAACTGGGCAGTCGGTCCACCGCCCGGCCCTCGGCCAGATGCACCACGCGGTCGGCCGCCGCGGCATCGGCCTCATGATGGGTGACCAGCACGACCGCCATCGGATGCCGTCTCGGCAGATCGGCCAGCAACGCGACGAGTTCGCGGCGGCCGTCCGGATCGATCATCGAGGTGGCCTCGTCGGCGATGAGCAGCGCGGGGCGGCGGGCCAGCGCGGCGGCGACGGCCAGGCGCTGCTGCTGCCCGCCGGACAGCGTCGCGGTCTCCGCGCGCCCCAATTCGCCCAGGCCGACCTCGCGCAGCAGCGCGCCCACATCGACCTGTGCGGCGAGTTCCGGCGGCAGACCCCAGACCACATCGTCGGCGACCAGCACGCCGAGGGTCTGACTCTCCGGGCGCTGCAACACCAATGCGGTCCCGCCGAGCAGGCCGAGCCCCGCCGAACCGGGCCGCTCGACCGTGCCGCCGGTCGGCGGCAGTCCGGCCAGCACCCGGGTCAGCGTCGACTTGCCGGATCCGTTGTGGCCGACGATCGCGACGAATTCGCCGACCCGCACCGTGAGATCGATATCGCGCAGCGCCTCGGCGCGGGCGCCCGGATAGCGAAAACCGACCTGCCGCAGGGTGACCGGAAGCGGTTCGATCGGTCGATCGTCGCGCGGCGCGTCGAGCCGATCCCGGCCTGGCAGCCAGGTCAACCGGTCCAGCACCGAGCCGAGGAAGTACCAGGACAGCAGCGCGGTGACGATGACCCCGACGAATGCGCCGCCGCCGATATACAGCCACCACCAGCGCAGTGCCAGATCGGCGATGTGGATCACGGCCCGGCCGATCGATTCCAGCTGCGGCTGCCGCTCGAGGATCTTCGCGACGCCGTTCGCGGTGTTGCGCACGTTGTCGAACAGCAGCCGGCGCGTCTCCCCGAACACCAGCAGCAGGCCGATCGGAATGGCTCCCCACACCACGCCCGCGGCGATCGACAGGCCGAGGACCGTGGGCAGGCCGCCGCCGCGACGCTTGACCGTGCCGATGATGCCGCCGATCGTCGCCGCGGCCAGCAGCGCCCCGGCCGGGAGCAGTCCGGCGGCGACGAAGGTGACCAGCATCGCGGCCGCGGTCGCGGCGACCGTCGCGCGCAGTCGGTAGCGATGTGCCAGCAGACCGAGTGGCACGGCCGCGATGAGATTGAGCCCCGCCGCGGCCGGGACCACCGAACCGAGCGTCACCAGACCGATGGTCACACCGCCCAGCACCGCCCCGGTGGCGAGCTCGATCGGTCGCAACGGGCCATGGCTGGGCGAGGCAACGTCGCCGACGTCGGATGGAGCGGTCACGAAATCAAGTCTGCCAGCTCGATCCCGCCGCGGGTTCCGGCCCGGGCAATGCCGGAGAATCGGCATTTCCGGCCATAATCGGAGGATGGCGACCGTACAGCAGCCGGTGATCCGGAACTGGGACTTCCCGCGTGGCGTGGCGAGTGCGGCCCTCATGGTCGGCTACGCGCGCGAGCACGGCGTCCCGACCGCGCGCATGCTGCGCGGCACCGGACTGACCGAACGCGCGCTCGCCGATCCCGACGCCCAGATCGACGCGCACACCGAATTGGCGGTGATCCGCAATCTGGTTCGCGCGCTCGCCGCCGAGCGACCGGCGCTGGGCATGGAGGTCGGCCGCCGCTACCGCATCACCACCTTCGGCATCTTCGGCTTCGCCTGCGTCTCCAGTCCCACACTGGGCGAGGCGATTTCGCTCGCCATGCGCTATCTGGAACTGAGCTTCACCTTCTGCATCCCGGTGACTCGTTGGGAGCCCGGCGAATTCACCGCATGGATCCACGACGAGCAGGTGCCGCCCGATGTGCGCCGCTTTCTCGTCGAGCGCGACGTGCTGGCCATGCATCAGGTGATGAGCGATCTGCTCGGGCGGCCGCTGCGGCTGAAGCGAGCCGAATTCGACTTCGCCGAACCGGAATACGCCGATCGACTCGCCGAGATCATCGGGGTGCGGCCGAATTTCGGGGGACCGTACAACCTGTTCGCTCTCGACCCGGAGATGCTGACCAAGCCGCTACCCCAGGCCAACGAGCACACGTGGGCCATGTGTCTGGCTCAGTGCCGCGATCTGGTGCACCGCCGCCGCGCCCGCACCGGTATCGCCGCCGAGGTGCGCGAGCGCCTGGTCCCGCGCGGCGGAGTCGACGGCTATGCCGCACCGCCCGGAATCGACTTCGTCGCAAAGGATCTCAACATGAGCACGCGCACCCTGCGCCGCCATCTGGATTCGGCCGGTACCAGCTACCGCGCGCTGCTGGACGAGGTGCGCCGAGCGCTGGCGGAGGAAATGCTCACCGCCACACCACTTTCGGTGAGCGATGTCGCAATTCGGCTGGGCTATGCCGAGGCGTCGACGTTCATCTACGCGTTCAAACGCTGGACGGGGACGACGCCCTCGGCTTACCGGAGGGAGGTTCCGGCGAAAAGCGCGCCGGGAACGTAGGGGGACTCGGATGCAGTGTGTGTTTATCAGCATAGTCACGGTCAAGGGAAAACACTTTGACCGACCAACCACTGCTGTCATGGTTGGGGCCACTCCAGAGCACGTTCGAGTGGTCTCGGCATTGGGCTATCGCTCGGGACGTCCGAGGTCGACCTGGGTTCAGAGGTCTTCGTCGTCGTCTTTATTGTGCTTCCTGATTACTGTCAGATACATCTCCATTTTCTTGTCATAGAGTGCGCGAATCGACTCGTCGTCTTCGTAGCCTTTCTTCATCTTCTTGCCGTACTTCTCCTCATAGCTCCTGAGTTCCGCCAGGTATGTTCGACGGTATTCATCTACGTTGCACAGCGCCCACTGTGCGATGCGAAGCTCATCTGCCAGATTTTGCTTACCCGGTATCTTTATTCCTACTATGCCTAAGGCGTCGCGTCGGGCGGCTCGATAGGGATCATACGCGCCGAAATCCAGCGGACTCAGCTTGTATGCCTCGTAAAGCGCGGCCACCTCATCGTCTGTCATATCTTCCTGCGATTTCTTCAGTTTGTTCCCTCGGGGGTCTTTGATGCTGCAGATGAAATTCGCAATCCTCGACCACGACCCATCGTTCTTGGCCGCTTGCTCCTGCTGCAACTGCTCGGCGTTCCCGGTCGGATCCGCATGCGCCACGGGGAGCGATGAACCCAGCCCGCCGAGTGTCACCCCGATCGCGAGGGTCGCCATTGAAAGAACACGTTTAGCCATCGTGAATGCCATCGAATGTCCTCCTTGTAGTACCGCCCGCAGCATCGAATCACTATGGAGCAGTAGAGGATTCGACCGCGCGAAGATGGTGGGGATGGGTGTCGTGCAACCAGCGAGCCGTCATGTGGCCGGATGAATCGGCCGACGTACTCCAAGTATTCGGTACTGCACGGTGTTCGGATCGGTCACAGTTCTGGCGCTGCTGCCGATCTATTCGGGCTGTACGCCGATCCAGCCGCCCATGGGCACCGCGCGCAGGATCGAGGTGAGGCGGCGGTCGTCGATGGTGTGCAGGATCAGTGCCGGATTGGGTGCGTAATCGATCGGGACCTGGCCCGGTGCGCCGACCTCCCAGATGCCGCCGATCTGCGAGGCGATGCTCGGTGCGACGATCAGCTGGCGTCCGCCGAACAGCGTGGCGCCCATGGAATGCATATGGCCGGTCAGCACGCCGATGATGCGGTCGTCGGCGGCCACGATCCGTTCCAGCCGATCCGGATTGGCCAGCCGGATCGGATCGACGACCGTGCTGTACATCGGCAGCGGCGGATGATGCATGGTCACCAGAACCGAAGTGTCGGCAGGGGTTTCGCGCAGCAGATCGGTCAGCCAGGTGTAGGTCTGTTCGGCCAGTTCGCCGCCGCCCTCGCCGGGGATGGTCGAATCCAGCAGTGCCACGGTCAGCCCGTCCAGCCGCAGTGCCCGGTTGATCGGCGCGTAGGAGGCCGGCTCGCCCAGCAGCACTTCGCGCAGGTTGCCACGGTCGTCGTGATTGCCCGGCAGCACCCACAGCGGCACATCGGCCCGCAGCGCGGCGCGGGCCTGCTCGTACTCCTCGACCTTGCCGGAGTCGGCGATATCCCCGGTCACGAGGATGGCGTCGGGTCGTCGGGGTAGCTCGGCCAGATATCCCATGACCCGCTCGACGCGCTCGGTATTGTGCGCGCGCAGGTCGAAGTGGGTGTCGCTGAGCTGTGCCAGCAGGATCATCGGCGTCTGCTTTCTCGTGGGAACGCCTCGTTGCGCCCGAAATGCCCGAGGGCACAGTCCCAGGTTAAATGACCGCTAGCCATGGCGTCTGCATGAGGATCGCCACCGAATATAGCCAACAGGTATGGGTATGCCCGTCATCCCGCGCCCTCGGCCCACGCGGAGAATTCCGCCTCGATGGCCTCCCATAGCGGCGACCATTCGGCGGGCAGATGCCGCCGCAGGTAATCGAGCGACGGCTCGTGTTCGCAGGGAAAGGCGATCATGCCGCGCGGCAGCCCCGCACTCGGTGTCGGCTGCGCCCACAGCACCCCCGGCACCACCGACCAGCTGTTGCGGATGCGCTGGACCCTGATGGAGTCCGGGGAATCGGCGGTCCCCGTCCACACCGCCCAGCGCCCCGCGGAGATCTCGGTCTGGAACAGTCGGCGCGTGCCGTTCCCCGCGGAGATGATCATCGCCCCGCCTCCACGACGTAGTCCAGCGCCGCGAGCACGGTCTCCATGGCCGGGCGAAACATGTCCCGAGGCTTGAGGATCCAGCGCATCCGCCGCGCGGCCTCATCGTCCGGTCCGGGCAGCAATACGGTCGCCCCGCACGGGACGAGGTGCGCGTTGATCGCGTGCAGCCGAGCGGCCAGCATCATGTCGCCATCCAGCCGATGCGGACGTGTGAGCAGAGTCCAGCGATCGTTATCGTGCCCGATCACCGGCCCCGGAGTATTCGCGGCGACCAAATGCTCATGCACGCCCTCGCCCAGCGGCATCGGCAGCGTGATGGCGCCGATATCCCAGGTGCGCAGGATGATTCGCCCCGAATTGGCGTGCGGACCGCAGGGGAGTCCGCAGATCGTCCGGTAATAGCGGACTCGTTCGGTGATGCCGTCGGGTGCTTCGGCGGTCATTCGGAACACCTCCCTGTGGGCAGGTTCGAATTCACGCAGCGGGCTGCGTGTTGTCTTGGTGTACAAGCGATTTGAAATGGCTATAGCGCGGTCGGTGATGCTTGTGATGGCCGTCTTGGCGGGTGTATGTTCCAGCTCACACCTAATGGGTGGATTCCGCAATCGTTGCCCGGAAATCTCTTCGCTTCGAAAAAACGATGCACTCCAACGATTTCCGACGTATTCGCTGATCAGAACAAGGGGGCCAGCCATGCCAGCACAGCCAGCCGTACCTTCGGTTCCTCGTCGTCAGGTGGCGAACATCCTGGCCAGACTGCATCAGGATTCGGGGTTGTACATCAAGGACGTTGCGGAGCAGGTGAACCTGCACCACACGACCGTGTCGAAGATGCTCAAAGGGCAACCTTGCAAGTTGAAACCGATCTATATAGACAAGCTGTGCGATATCTACCGGGCTGCGGCGGATGTCAGGGCGAACCTGCAAACGCTTGCGGCAGAGGCAGAGTTGGCGCGTGGCTGGTGGTACGACTTCGGCGATGTCGTGTCGGCCAACAAGCTGGATGTCTACATCACTCTGGAAGGTGCGGCGACCTCTCTCACGATGTATCAAGGGGCTCGCATCCCGGGATTGCTGCAAACGGCGGACTATGCTCGCGCGCTGCTCAGTACGAGTCCCAATCTGACTCCCGAAGAGGTTGAGCGCCACGTCGAGATGCGCATGCGTCGGCAAGCCGCCGTTCTAACCGAATCCAAGCCGAAGTTGGACGTGATTCTCGACGAGAACGTCATCCGTCGCCTGCTCGACGACCCCCGTCTTGCCGAGGGCCAGATTCGTCGAATACTCGAAGTATCTGCCTTGCCCAACGTCCGAATCCGCCTCGTACCCTTCGGATCCGGGATATATCGCGGTACCGAGAGCGGGTCCTTCATCATCCTTGAATTCGCCGGGGCCTCAGACCTCAGACCGGCACCTCCGGTCGCATACGTCGATGCCGGAGCGGGTAGCGCTCTTTACTTTGAGTCACGTGACCAAGTTCAGCGGTATCGTCGATCTTGGGCCGACATCGAGCGGTCCGCGTTGAGCGACACCAAGACTCGGGCGTATCTGTCCAAGATCATGAAGGAGTTGCCTCGGTGAATACTTCGGATACCGAGTGGTTCAAGAGCAGCTACAGCAGCCAAGGTACGGAGTGTGTCGAAGTCGCCTTCCTCGAACGCGGGATGGTCGGGGTGCGTGACAGCAAGGATCCCGCTTGTCCGGCGCTGATCTTCGCTCCGAGCGAGTGGGACGCGTTCGCCGCTGGTCTGAGGGACGACAGGCTCGGCCGCGCATAGATCACCCTCGCTAGCCTCCTTCGTTCTAGATTGCCGCGATGTGGCAATCTAGAACGTTGGAACCACCCGCGGACTCGATGCGTCTAAACGCATAGGCGGGGCGACCAGCAGGGAGGGCAGCGATGGCACAGGGGCGTGAGGCGGCAGCCGAGCTGGGGCAGGCCGTCGCCGAGGGGCGATTCAAGCTCACCGCAGAGGCAGCTCACGAGCTGGCGGGGCACTACCAGTGGCTTGTGGACATGCTGGTCGAACGACAGCATGAGCTTTCGTACCTATACAGAATCGACGGATTTGGCGGGTTCGAGTCGGCCCAGCATCTGCAACAGGGCTTCGAGGGTAAGGCCGTGCAGGCATTCCATGTATTGAGGGCCGCCGAAGAATCAGCCTATCGAATGAAGGCTGCGGTGCTCCAGGCCGCTGGACTGACTCAGGAAGTCGAGGCCGCTAACGCTGCAGCGATCACCGCCGCGAAGAGGGAGAGTCCTAATGCAAAGACTTAGTGTGGGAACTCGTTTCGCTGCGGCAGGTGCGGCGGCCCTCACTCTGGCCGCCTGTGGCTCTGGTAGCGACTCGCCGCCCAATTCGTCGGCGACTGATGCTGCCTCAACAACCACCACCACTACGTCGTCTGCTCGACCGACGTTGACGGATCCCAAGTTGCAACCGCCATCGCAAGACAACCAGTACACGAGAGGAAGCGGCAGGCCGAAGGTCGTCTTCGACCCGTGTACCTGGATACCCGATGACGCCCTAGCCAAGCTCGGATATGACCCGTCCACTCGGAAACGTATGCCAGATGTCGTTGCCGAGTACACCTTCTTCGGCTGCCAGGTCACAAACCCAGACGGTGCGCTTCAGCTCGTTTCCGGAAACATCTCTCTGGAAGAAGACAAGCAGAAGTTCGCCGGACGAACTCAGGACGTCACCATCAACGGCCGAGAGACGGTCATCGTCAACAAGTTGACCGCAGAAGAATGTGACCTGGATATGCGCACCAAGGCCGGATACTTCGAAGTGGCGGTAATCATCGATACCCCCGGACTAGCGAAGGGCCTCAAGCCTTGCGACCACATAGTTGAGGTCGCGACCGCGCTCGAACCGTTTGTCGGCAAGGACAACTGATCATGGGCGACGACACCTCCAAGCCGAATCTGCCATCTCCGTTCAAGACGGTGTTGGATGCGCTTCAGCTACAAAACGCGGCTACCACCACGCAAGATGGGATCCATAGCGCGGATCGTTTGATCCGGACCGGGCACGATCCGGACTACATCCCGCGCGTGGAGGAGTTTATGACGATGTCGCATCAGACGATCCTCGACAACCTCAAAACCATGCTGCCCGGTGTGATGCACGGCGTCGCCCAGGAATGGCAGAAGGTCGGCGATGCCGTGATGTGGAACAGCGCTGCGTTGAGTGGCAAGGTGCAGCGGACCGTTGCACAGGGGTGGGAAGGCGCGACTGCTGACGCGATTGTTGCTGCGACCCGGCGGTTTACCGATGATCTCGCCGATGTGCACAACGTGATGCAAAGCGTGCACCTGCGGATCCAGAGCGCCGCCTACGGCGCCGAAGCGGTCAAGGCCGCGGTTCCGAAGGTGACGGCCGCGCAGGCGCAGGCGCTCATACCGGGACTGGTGCTGCCGAACGAGGCCATCGGGGCGCAGGGCGCGAACTCGGAGGCCGAGCAGGCCGCGCGGATGGCGATGGTCAATCACTACGTGCCGACGTATCAGCCTGCGGGACAACAGGTCCCGACCTTCGTCGCACCGCAGGGTCCGGGTGGTACGAGCAACGATGGTGGCGGCGGGCTGAATCCCGGTTGGTCGGGCGGTGCGGGCGGTCCCGGCGGCGATACGCCCGGCTCGAAGTCGCCCGGCGACGGCGCACAGAACAACGAGCAGCAGCAGCCCGGCACGAATCCGGCGAACCAGTCACCGGATTCGGCTGGGCAGCAAGGCAATCCGATGGGCAATGCGAGCGATCGACCGGGCGGATCGGATGCGACGCGCCCGGCGGGCTTCGATTCGACGTCGACGACACCGGCCGGATTCACCCCGGGCAGCGGCGGCGGATCGACCGGGGGCGGCTACCCGGGTGGCGGTTACGCGGGCGGCGGCTCGGGCATCCCCGGAATCGGCGGATTCGGTAGCGGCGGTGGCGGTTCGGTCGCGGGCGGCGGCCCGGGCCGCAGCATTCCCGGCGGACCGGGCGCGGTCAATCCGGCGGGTGGAGTCCTCGGCGGCGCGGGTCGCCCCGCGGCGGCGGGTGCCGCGGGTATGCCCGGTATGGCGCCGCCCGGCGGCAAGGGTAAGGGCGAGGACGATAAGGAACATAAGCGTCCGGATTGGCTTACGCACGAACGCAATACGATCGAACTGCTCGGCGAGTACGAACCCACCGTCCCGCCCGTACTCGGCGCCGACGCCCAGTCGACCGAGACCGAACCGCGCGAGAATCGGGAGAGGTAGTCGCGCGCGATGAGGTTCGAATTCACCGCCGACGAGATGATCTACGCCTTCGGCCAATTGGGCCTGGACCGCTGGCCGAACCCCCTGGACCTACGCCCCTCGGTGAACTGGCATGACGAATGGGAGGCGATCGAGCGCGACCTACGCCTGCGCTTCCCGGTCCTCGACGACCCCGACCTACTCCCGGTCCTCCGAATCATCGCCGACCCGGAAACATCCCTGATCATGATCGGCGAACGCAAGAAACCCCTCCGAGCCTGCGGTGCGATAACCGCGAACGTAGGCGTCACCATGGTCCAACGCCCCGACCCGACCCCCGAAACCTGCGGCAACGTCGTCATCGAGGTAGGCACCCCCGACCTCGTCCCCAAGGTCTTCACCGCCGTCGCGGGCAACCAGCCACCCGGCCGCAACCCCGCCATGGTCGAAACCTGGGACCGAGTAATCGAGCCCGCCCCCATAACAGGCCTGATCCACCACGCCCCCACCCAGGCCGACCGCATGCGCGACCTACTGGCCGCCCCCCGAACAGCCCACGGCCACATCGAGATCCGCGTCGATCGCCGCTCCGCCCGCCCGCACCTCCCGCGCTACATCAGCTGGTTCGACGTAACCAACGACGGCCGCTACACCTACACCCGCCGCCACGGCGACCTCCACATAGACCCCTGCACCCCCGACCACTTCCGCACCCACCTCACCCGCCTGACAACCCCCTGACCCATCCCCGCAGAGAGTCCCTGCCCTCGCGCCCCGCCTCAGACGCAGAGCCGAATAGCGACCAATCTCCCGTCGCAGAAATCGCGGCCGGGCGGCGTCTCCCGAGGAGGACCCTGCCGCGTCGAGGCCGACGAAATGATCTCGGCACATTGATCTTTCGAGCGTGCCGCATAGCCGCGTCGAACCGCGCGCCATACGACGCGACAGGGCATTCGCAAGACCCCGGCCGACCCCCAGCGTGCCGACCGGGGCACGGAAAGCGAGTGCGTTCGGGACTCAGTCGAACTCGACGCTGACTCGGTTACCGAGCAGCGAGATCTCCTCGACAGCGATCTCATTGGAGCTCGCATCGAAGTTGGGTGCGGTCAACTTGACCGGGAAAGCGTCGCTGACTTTCCAAGTGACAAGGGGCGTCCCGCCGGACTCATCCGTCAGGCTGATCGTGCAGTCGCGCTTGTCCACTGCGTTCGAACTGACGGACATGAGCCACGAGTACAGCGGGCCGTCCTTGGGGAGCAGACCGCGGCGGAGGGTGACATTGACGGCCTGCCGCTGGCCGGGCATCTGGAACCAGTTCCCCATTCCGTCCTTGTACTCGATCGTGTCGACCCCCAGTTCGAGGCCGCTCACGCCCGAGAAGGTCGCATCGGTCTTACCGTCGCCGTCGATGTCGATCGTGTACCGATAGGTGGGAACGGGGTAAGCGTCGTTCACATACTCGACCATGGAACTCTCCTGATGTATCGAGATCGTTTGGGACACTGCCATTTTCGCTACCGATATGGCCCTGCCACCCGGAAATCGCGAAACTCGCCGCGGGCCGAGCACCCGCGCAGCGCATGACAGGGCCTCTGCAGTACTCACCACCGTGGACTGTCGAGGTGGTGGGTTGGAAATCCGGTTGCGGCCGTGTGCGTCGGGGCGTGACATTGGGAGCATGACTAAGGGGCCTTTCCCGGTTCGACCCCGGCCCGATGGCGGCAGCGGCAGTAGCGATCCGGCTATCGACCGTCTCTATCGCGATGGCCGGTTGGTGTCGATGCCGACGATGAAGGCCCGCAATCGCGCGTTGCGGGAGATGCTGCTCAGCCATATCGCCCGAACACGTTTCGAGCCGGATGTCATCTACACCGAGGGGCAGGTCAACCGGCGTCTGGCAGCCATCTTCGATGATCACGTCGCGTTGCGGCGCTATCTGGTCGAGACGGGCCGCCTCGATCGCACCCGCGACGGAGCCCGCTATTGGCTGCCTGGCACCGAGCAGTCCGCTGAGGCGAGGCATTTCGGGAAGTCCGGAGACGAGCAAACGTTGCCGAATCCAGCTCTGACGCAGAAATTATGTCAGTACGGGTACAACGAATAATTATGCGCCCCTTGATAATACTGCACGGTGCCTGGTTGCGACCGGCCCACTACGACGAGGTCACCGAGGGTCTGCGGCGCGAGGGCATCGCTGTCACGGTGCCTGATCTGGCGGGGCATTCCCTCGCCGAGGGCACCCGACTCGTCCAGGACCTCGCCGATCAGGCGGCCGAGGCGCCGGTGGTACTGGCTCATTCCTTCGGCGGGGTCACCGCGACCGGCCTGAAGGGAATCTCGCATCTGCTGTATCTGTCGAGCTTCGTCTTCGATGTCGGCGAGAACGCCCAACAGTGGATCGCGCGGATCGAACGGGAGACCGGCCGCCAAGGTGCCCCGCTGCCACTCACCATCGATGACACGGGCATGACCCGGCTGGATCCGGATGGTGCCCGCGAAGGCCTATTCGCCGACTGCGCAACCCAAGTCGCGGACCGAGCGATCGATCTCCTGCGCCCCGAACCCGCGTCGATCTTCACCGCCTCACCCGCACAGGCGGCATGGAAGGACACCCCGTCGACCTACATCGCGACGACCGAGGACCGGGCGATCCTGCCCGAAATGGTCGCCCACTTCAGCCAACGCTGCGACAGCACCGTGACCTGGCCGGGCGGTCACTGCCCGTTCCTGAGCCGACCCGCCGACGTCGTGGCCATAGTCCGCGACCACCTCTGACCTATACCCGCAACAGCGTCCGGTAGAAGTCATGGCCCGACCACATCGTCGCGAAATCAAGCGCTGACCGACGTGTGCGCCTGATCGAACGCGCGGTCGCGGCTGCCCGCGCGTTCGAGGAACGTGCGCTCACGCACTTACCGAAGCTGTTCGATCACTTTCGCGAAGGTGGTCATGTGGGTGTTGGAGACGGAGTAGTGGGTGACGGAGTAGGCGTCGCGGTAGTGCCGCAGGGTATCGGCGATGCTTCGTGCCGACCCGTGCAGCACTCCGGGCAGATAGCGCAGCTGCGCCTCGGACAGCTCCGGATTGAACCTGCGGGCCAGCGACAGATCGGCAGCGCCCTGGCCCTGAACGTCCACTGCCTGCATTGTCAGCCCCAGCTCGAGATCCGCGAAACGCTCTCCGGCGGCGGAGCGGACGAACTCGACGCGGCGGGCGAGAGCGGCTGTGCCGGCGTCCTCGGAGTCGATGTCGGCACCGACGGGCACCCCGGCAAGCGCCACCGTGTCGGCATGTTCGGCGGCCACTCGCACCAGGCGGTCCCCGCGTCCGGCCACCAGCAGCGGAATCCGGCGGTGGACCGGTGGTTGATGACCGTTCGCGAACAGCGACCGAATCTCGCCGATGGTGTCGCGCATGTAGTCGATACGTTGCCGCCCGCCCGGGAACGGAAGCCCTGCTGCCTCGAACTCGGGCTTCGCGAAATCCGGTCCGGCACCGAGCCCGAACTCGAACCGGCCATCGGTGAGCTGGTCCACGGTGGCGACGTCACGAGCCAGCAGAGCGGGCCGGTAGAAGCCCGCGTTCAATACCATGGTGCCGACGTGCACATGATTCGTTGCCTCCGCCATGACAATCACGGTGGGAAACGGTGAAGTCATACCCAGATGGTCGGGAACCTGGATCACGTCGTAACCCAGGTCTTCGGCTTGCTGTGCCTTGTCCCGCCACTCGGCACGCGAGCCAGCGGCGGAGAAGCCGACCGCGAACCGAAAAGCGCTCGGCGTCATCTTGTTTCGAACTTCTTCCATACCTTGCACGTTAACCGATCGAACGCTCTCAGCGTCCGCATCTACCCTCGCTGTTACTGCCGCCGCATCCGGCCACGTGCCCTTGGCAACCGAATCCCTAAAGCCGCCTATGTCAGACCGATGACCCGAAAACGCCCGCGCAGAGGCAGACGCGGACGTTCCAGAGACGTTGGTGGCCAACCGATCAGCGGCTGGCCACCATGTGTGCTCGAACCGCGCGCTCCGCGGCATTATCGTGCGTTCATCGGCGCGATGCTGGGCCCCCGGCCACGCCGGGCCACATCCGGGCGCGCGCCGCAGAGATCGGTCCGTAGGGTGAGCTCTCGTGGAATCAGGTACCAAGCTCGAGGACTTACGGTCCGCGCTCTCGTGCGTATACGAAAAGCTCGCCGCCGAGAGCCTCACCGAGCCCGACAGAGTCGAGCTGGTGGCCCGCGCCGAGGTTGTCCAGGACCACATCGACGCGATCCAGGATGTCATCGACACCGACGAGCTCGCACGCACGCGGACTCGGCCCGCGCCGCCACATTCGAGCGATCGGCTGTTCTGAATTACCAGTGGCCGCCCACGATTCCGTCGTTGAGGCCGCGTTATCGTTCTCGTCCGCAAGTTCCCCGGGCCGGGTGGGGCAGAAGGTCGCCGTCGCTATCGACCAACGGCCGAAAGCCCTCCCCCGCCCCCGCCCATCGGTTCGCATCCGGCCGATCGGCACAGCGGTTCAGCGCCGGGTGATGTACTGGGTCCAGGGGAAGGCCTGAACGTCCTTCGGTCCAGATCCCCCGTCGGGAACGGCGGGTCGCTACACGCTCGGCGGGACTACTGCCTGGTCGCCGTCGGCGGTGCCGAGAACCTGGGACCTGAACAGCTGTACGTAGTCGTCGACATCGACGACCAGGAAGCCCATGGGATCGTCTTTGGGGAGAACGTCGTAGTCGAGGACTTGAAAGCGGGCCCCGGTCGCGTTCACGATGGGGAGCCTGCGGGGGATGCGGCGGCCTCCGGTCACCACCACCACGGGACCACTGTCGGTGTATCGGATCGAGAGCGTCCCCACATCCTCCGATGTTGTCGTCGGCGGAATAGACACCGGCGCGGGGCCTTTGGCCTCGGGTTGCGACTCGGGCATCGTTCGGTACTCCTCAGGTCGTGGGCCATCGACGGGGTACATGACCATCCGCCACACAACAGTCTGAGGCCCAACCCTGCGATCCACCCACAGAACCGACACATCTGCCCTCAGCAGCAGCCCGAAAGTCGCTGGGCCGCTGCGGGAAACGCCATGCCACACGAACACATGAACGCACGGTCTTCGGCTGGTTGCGGACGTTCACGAACGCGCGGGTCGCGGCAATATAGGACGTTCTCAACACCGGCCCTGCCGATCTTCTGAGTGTCGCCGTGCGGACGCGTGCGGGCGTCATCGAGTGTTGTAGGTTCTTGCCGTTCATGGCATTTCAGGCAAGCGTGAGCTGCGTATCTACCGCCTGTCTCAGGCGTGGCGTCTGCACCGGGTCTCACACGGTGCGGCATTTCCCAGCGGTCGCGCGCGCGGTGCGTCAGGCTGAGACAGGCCGACCGGCCAGCAGTGCGTCGTGCGAACAGGCGGAGTGGCAATGTCTTTGGCGATCGTTTTTCCAGTCTCCGGAACAACCTGGACTCGGGGCGGATCCGGCCGAGTTGCCTGGAGTGCGACGGGGAGCTCCGTCGGGGGCACGATGGAGGTCGCGCTCTGCGACGCCACCGACCCCGATAATGTGCTGCCCGTGGCCGATCTCGCAGCTGGAGTGCGAACCGATCGAGGCTCCCTGACAGTCGATGTCTCGCCGACTTGGCCCCCGTCTCAGTCCTATGCAATTCGTGTTGTCGTCGACAACGATGCCGAACCCCCGGTGTACAGCCCCCGCTTCTCGGTTATCTAGGAGGCGGTGTCCCCGAGTACTTCTGAGTCGCGGGCATCTGTTCATGAAGTTCGCCGCGTGGCCGATTCGAACCGCGCGGCATACGGCTGCGCATTGAGCGGCCCTGTCGACCAACCCAATCTGGGCGATTGACCGACGCGCGGCCAGCGGCAATATAGGACGTTCGCAGGATCTGGCCGACTGACGCTCTGGTCTGATCAACCGGGCGTTGGGTGGTGGCTGATGCGGACGTTCAGTGTGCGCGATTGCGGCAGGCGATGTGTTCGGGACTCGTCGGCTTCGGCAGGCAGCAGCCGGCGCTCACACCGTATGCGCCCGGTGGGTGTGGTTGGTCAGTGACTGCGGGGCGAGGGCTGGGTACTCCCGTGGGGTGCCAGTTGGTCTGGGGTTCGGCCGCCCGGGAGGGTGACGTGCTGGGTCGAGGTGTACTCGGCCTGGACCTTGTAGTACCGGTCGTTCGGGCCGTAGGCGGTGTAGAAGGTGAAGCCGCGCGGTCCGGTTCCGGCGTAGGGTGCGCCGGAAACGAAGCGGTCCAGGACGGGATCGAGGTGGCGCGGGAAGCTGGTGGCGTCATACCGTACGGGGAAGCAGATGCGTTGCATCCGTGGGGAAGTCCAGGAGAAGGTGCGGTACAGGTCGAAGGTCTGGCCGAGCAGCGCGAGCTCCTGGTCGGTGGCCGCGACGAAGTCGAGGTCGGCGAGGATCGTGCTGATGTCGGTGTCGGTGAGTTGGCCGGGGGCGAATGGCTGTGAGTAGAGGTTCATGGTGCGGCTGGCGAAATCCAGTGCCAGTATCGCGATGTGGCCGCCGTAGCGGTTCAGGTGTGCGGCGTGCGCACGCGCCGCGTCGGGCATGCCCGCGAATCCGAGGATGCGTTCCACGCTGAGCAATTCGGGAAACAGCAGCCAGATCTTCTCGACTCCGCGAGCGACTCCGACGTCGACACCGAAGGACGCCGGCACGGCCGCGGGAATGTCGGTGAGCAGCTGTTCCATCGGATGTCCGGTGAACTCCAGCAGTCCGGTCTCGCGTAGCGTCGTCACCGGGTCGACGCCCGGACCGGAGTTCATCAACCGCACGTTCAGCTGCCGCTGCGCTACCGGATGCGTGGTCGTGCGAACACCGATCACCGAGGTGGTCCACAAATCCTCGAGCGCCTCGAGTACCGGATCCATCACCGCCGGGTCGTATCGGACCTCGGCCAGGCGTGCGAATTCCTGCAGATCTTGTCGGATCCGATCGAGCGTCACGACAACGGACATGCCCCAGGTCACCTCGAATTTCCAACTGCGATCGACACCGAGCCACCGAGGGCCCTGTGTATTTCGCTCAGGATAGCCCGGTCCTCGCGGGTTGATCGCTGAACTCGACAGGGGACCGCATTCTCGCGCCAAGTCCGCCACCATCCAGCGCTCAGCGGACGCGGCGTCACCCGTTGCGGGTGCCGTCGGGGTTCGCGGCCCACCCCGGCCACGATCTTCAAATCGGTGACCGGCAGGTTGCCGCCGAGCCAGTCCCGAACGAGCATCACACTGGGATCTAAACTCTCCCGCTCATCGGAGCCATGTGCGGATGTCCTGAGCGGCAACTGATCTCATCCCGTCAGACGCCCGCCCCGCGGCATGACAGCGCGTCCGATTCGGCCGCCCAGCGGCTGGTTCGAGCAACACGGCATACTGCACGGCAGCGTGTTACCTGATCGACGGTGGCCGGGCATGGCTACGCCGCCCTGGTAAGACATCGGCCGGGCAACACACCCCTTGGCCTCACCATCCGTTCCCCTCTGCGGCTACGAAGATCGAATAGCGGTCGCCGTGAGCGATCATCGACCAAGGAGAGGCCGGATCTCGATGCGCGTATCCCGTTTCAGTCGGACTGTTCTGACCGCCGCACTCGTATCGTCCGCCGCGGCGACCGCCACCATCGCCGCAGCCACCCAACCGGCCCACGCCGACTGGCCGCGCACAACCATGCAAATCGCCAGCCTCGACCCCGACCACGCCGGCCGATGCCTCAACATGCAATCCAACAACACCCTGCACACCGTCTCGTGTGCCGACGGCGTAGCGCGGCAACAATGGCAGCAGGTCCCGGTCGGAAACGCAGGCAAGCTGAAGAACGTCCAGACCGGGCTCTGCGCGGACACCGGCACACCCGTAGAGAAAGTCGTCGGCAACAGATGCAAAGACACCCAGGCCCTGTGGAGCTACGACTCGGGCAGCAACCGTATCGTCACGAAAACCGGCACCGGGGCCGAGTTCTGCTTGGGGGCGGCATCGAAGGTCAACGACCCCGTTGAGGTTTCCTCGTGTAACTCCACCAGGACATCGAGCTTGAAGTGGGAGGTCCGCTCCGTCGGCTGATCCCCTCTGCCACGGGGTCGTGACCGACATAGACGCGCGCGAATCCCGGTTCAGTCAACAGAATCCGGTCAACAGGGGTGCTCGATGAGCATTGCGAGCACCCCGGGGCCGCGGCGGTTTGGCTCGATCTGGAACGGTGTCGCCCCTACTTCTTCACCGGCGAGTATGAGGACCTTCGCGAGTACTTCGTGGTGGACGAAGACTGCGTCGATGAGCTCGCCTGGGAGCCATCCGAAATCATCGACCTTGGAACCGATCCCACGACAGCCAGGGCTTGACGCTGTAAGCCTTTACCGTGCGTCTGGAGTCGCGTGTTGTCAGTGGTAGATATGAGTGTTCGCAGCTGTATATGGGCGAGGGACGGAGGTAGGGCGGGGTCGCGGAGCGGGCACCCGACTACGGTCGGCACACCGCAGCGTTCGCGTCAGCCAGGGTGAAAGCGTCTGCGTAGAGTGCGCGGCCGATCAGGGCGCCGGTGATGCCGTCGGTGGTGAGTGCGGCCACAGCGCACAGGTCGTCGAGGGTGGCGATGCCTCCGGCGGCCAGGATCTGTGCGTCGGTGCGGGCACACACTTGCCGGAGCAGATCGAGGTTGGGGCCGGACAGGGTGCCTTCGCGGCCGATGTCGGTGACCGCGTAGCGGGCACAGCCCATGCGGTCGAAGCGTTCCAGCACGTCCCACAGGTCGCCGCCGTCGTCGGCGCGTCCGTGCATGGCCAGTCGCGGTCCGTGCGGTGCGATCCACACCGGCAGGGTGATACCGATGCGGTCGCCGTGTTCGGCGATGACTGTGCGGCACCAGTTTTCGTCGGCGAATGCGGCAGTGCCCAGGTTCACTCGCGTACATCCGGTCGACAGCGCGCGATCCAGAGAGTCGTCGTCAACGACCGCACCGGTCATCAGCTGGATGTCGATCGCGACGGTGTCGACGATGCGGCGGACGTCGTCGGGATCGAAGTGGTAGTCCTCGCGTTCGAGCGCCAGCAGATGGATCCACTTCGCGCCCTGCTCCTGGAACCACAATGCAGTCTTGATCGGATCGCTACGCACAGGTTCGGCGACCACCTCCCCTCGGACGAGGTGAACCAGTCGCCCCCCGGCCAGATGTATCGACGGAAACAGTGTGAACGACATCGGCTTTCACTCCATTCGCTCGCGCAGGCGCCGAGACGCAATGTCGCCCAGGGTAGTTGGTAGTGCGGGCCCCGCGCAGATACCCAAGGTGATCTCGGGCAGTTGATCTTCGGGCATGGCTTGTGGCTGTTCACGTCGCGCGTCATGCGGCATAGGATGTTGGACCACGACTGTCCCGCCGCGGTGAATCCGGTGCATTCGTCGGCTCTGGTGGCTCTGCTGAATGATTCGGCTGCCGTTACTGTTTCGGAGGGGTAGCGGATTACGCGGAGGGAGTCGACGATGTCGGATCGAGCGGTGAACGGCCGCGTCGAGTCGCCGCTCCCTCCGGTGCAGGTGCTGATGCGGGAGGGGTGGTCGCCCGCGCGCACCGTGTCCGGGAGGCTGCAGGTAATGGCGGCGGACGGGAGTGTGATAACGCCGGATCGGATCCGTCGGTGGTATCCCGACGACGAGGTCGATGTTGTCCAGGTCGATCCGATCCTGGTGCAGGAGTGGTTGTTACGGACCCGACGCAGCGAGATCGCCGACCTGATGGCGAACGAATTCGCCCGGCAACATCCAGACGTGGCCGCAAGGTTCGGTTTAGCGAAGTGGCAGAAGGCTTTCGGGGTGATGGT
This sequence comes from Nocardia sp. NPDC051570, assembly GCF_044454005.1. Classification (NCBI taxonomy): domain Bacteria; kingdom Bacillati; phylum Actinomycetota; class Actinomycetes; order Mycobacteriales; family Nocardiaceae; genus Nocardia; species Nocardia sp. NPDC051570. The sequence goes on from NZ_JBITDI010000009.1 coordinate 377,299, forward strand.
GGCCGCGATCATCGCCGTGTTGCTGGTGGTGGCGCCGGCGATTCTGCTGGCCGTCCTGACGGCGGTGTTCGTGGTGTTCAGTCTCGTCAACGTAGGGGTTTCGGCAGTTTCGTTGTTTCCGCAACGACGTCGGTCGGTCGAAGACCGTGGCGAGCCCATGCTTGCCGAGGAGGACCTGCCCCGTTACACGGTGCTGGTGCCGGCCTATCGGGAGGAGACGGTGGTCGGGAATCTCGTGCGGCATCTGGCGGCGTTGGATTACCCGCCGGACCTGCTCGAAGTCCTCATCCTTGTCGAGGAACACGACCCTGGTACGAAACAGGCTGTGCTGGAGGCGGATCCGCCCAGTTTTATCCGGATCGTCGAGTTGCCGCCGGGGTCACCGCAAACCAAGCCACGCGGATGCAATCTGGGCCTGATGCTGGCCCGCGGCGAGATCGTGGTGATCTTCGACGCGGAAGACCGCCCCGAGCCCGACCAGCTACGCAGGGTGGCAGCGCGATTCGCCGCCTCCGATGCCCGATTGGGCTGCGTCCAGGCGAAGCTGATGTTCGACAACGCTGAATGCAATCTACTGACTGGGCAGTTCGCGATGGAGTATGCGCTGAAGTTCGATTTGACGATCGTCGGGCTGGCCAGCGCCCGGCTGCCGATCTCGCTGGGCGGCACCAGCAATCACTTCCGCACCGAGTTCCTCCGTACCGTCGGTGGCTGGGACGCGTGGAATGTCACCGAGGACGCTGATCTCGGGATGCGCTGTGCCTCAATGGGTTATCGCACGGAGGTGGTTGATTCGATCACCTGGGAGGAGGCGACGGCTCAGCTCGCGCCCTACATTCGCCAACGCACCCGCTGGATGAAGGGCTGGTTGATGACCAGCGTGGTGCACACCCGACGACCGCTGGCCAGTGTCCGCCGTTTCGGGTTGTTCGGGCTCGTGAGCCTGCTCGGCATCGTCGCCGCGACCCCGTTCATCGCTCTGGTCCAGCCGATGCTGGTCGTGCTGGCCGTCCTCACGCTGACCGGACCCCACTGGTCATCGATCGGCGCAGGCATCGCCGGACCGAGCACGATCATGGTGGGTGTGGCGGTCGCCGCATGGATCATCGTGACCGCCGTTGCCGCTCACCGTCGGCGGATCGCTCCCGCATGGATCGCGATCCTGCTGCCGGTATATTGGCTGGCGCTGTGTGTGGCTACGTGGCGAGCCCTGTTCCAGCTGATCCGATCACCGTTTACCTGGGAGAAGACACCACACGGTGTCACCAGTGCGCGCGTGTTCGCCGACCACCGCGACCGCGCTCCGGTCGGCGCGACACCGACACCTGACTGACCGCCTCACCCACCCTGCCACCCAGGATCTGGCGCATCCAGCTCCGGTGAGCAGAACCATCCACCGAGATACGTGTCGAACTGTCCGCTGCCGGTGGGGATTTCGTGTGCATGGCGTTCGGAGTCGTCACGCGGGTGATATCCGAGCGAGCGTGCCTCATGCAGTGACCACCAGCGGCGTGTGTTCGCCGAAATACCCCACACCACACGGAATCCCGGCGACGGCGCCGACAGCGCGGCTTCGACGAGGCGAGCAGCATCGTCCGGGGAAAGCCACGACGCCAGCATGTCGGTGTCGAGCGGGCGCGGGAAGCACCCGCCGATCCGCAGGCATATCACATCGAGGCCGTAACGATCGTGGTAGAGGCTGCCCAACGCCTCCCCCGTCGCCTTGCTGAGTCCGTAGAACGTGTCCGGCCGGGGCGAAAGATAGTCCGGGGCCTGCTTTCCGTCGTTGGGGTGGAAGCCGACCGCATGAGCGCTGCTGGCAAACACCACCCGCGACACCCCCGCGCGCCGCGCTGCTTCGAACACCACATAACTGCCATGGATGTTGTGCAGCAGGACTTCGGCCCACGGATGCTCGGTACTCAACGCGGCGAGGTGCACTACCGCATCGACACCCACACATGCCGATGTCATTTCCTCGAGATCGGTCACCGACCCACGCAAGATCTCGACACGCTCGCCCGGCCCAGCTGCGGAGATCTCCGCGATGTCTACCAAGCGCAGCAGCCGATCCGCGCGAATCATGCGGGACCGCAGCAGCGTAGCGACATTGCCAGCGGCACCGGTAATCAGCACAGTCTGAGTCAACGAGGCTCCTGGATTGAAAGTCGGGCACCATCACAACATCACAAGAGCCAAGCCTGCGGCAATAACATGCATCGGGGAACAGCCGAGCGGGTTCACCCGGACGTCCGCTCGTCGGCTCGTTGCGGACGTTCACGAGATCGACTGGCCACCAACGACTACAGCTCAGCTGAACGCCCGCGCAGCGGCATAGAGTGCGTTCCTACAGGGCCCGCGACGGCGGCGTCGGCCAACCGGCGCCGATACCGAGAATGCACACGCACCGAAACCGTTTCACATCCCGGACAGCGGGCCGTATTCGGCGGCACCGGCTGTCTCCAGACCACGGCATCCCCTCCGGAACAGACGTCGCGGATCACCAAATTCCCATAGTGTGGCAACAACTTTCGAACCAGATCAACGCACGCCCACCGCCATCACCCATGCAGAACCAGATCGGACGCCAACACGCCGAGCAGTGCAATCACACTGTTTTGCGCCAGAACCCTTCCCCTTGGCAGCCGACACCCAGGCGCCGCGTTCGTATCCCGACAGTCCCGCTACCGACTTGTGCCAAATCTTCAGGACCAGAATGTATTACGGTCATAGTGACACGGTAAGACCGCGGAATCCGCGCCTATACTGGGGCAATACCCGTCGTGAAGTCTCGATCGGCGACGAGGTAGGGGAGATCCGGATGCGGCGTCGAAAATCGGACGTATTCAACGACCCTCCTGTGGAGTTGACCCGCGGGCAATTGGAACGTGGCGTGGTGAAGGCGTGAAGGGCGGCACGGGAAGCACAGGGGTCGCTGCGCCTGACGAAGCGGTCGCAGTATCGACGATATCGGGCCACCGCGGGAAACGTGTATGTCGACTGGCCTCGCTGGAAAGCCGCATACCTGCGTGAACAGGGAGGTGCAAGACCTCTCCGCTGGGAGCTGCGGCGCGTCGAGGAGGACGAGGTCGTCGAGACTGATGTATTCGTGCGTCCTACTGCTCATCGTGCTAGGTCCGTGCATTTTTCGGCCAGGTTGTCGATGTAGCGCAGGGTTCGAAGCATAGGCCCCGAACGGGAGGCACCGACTGCACCAGTCCCTTTGGAGGTACGACGATGCGCCGATTGTCGATTACGGCCGTGACGGCCGCCGCCGCGGCAACGCTGCTGGTCAACATGGTGTCGATCGGTGCCGCTGCGGCGGACACCGGTCCAGGGACATGGCAGGCCCGCCCTGCGGGCTACGACGTGGTCATCGATCATGACGTCCCGATCCGGATGAGTGACGGGGTGCGGTTGGCCGCCGATATCCGGCGACCCGGCCACGGTGGGCAGCCAGCCGAGGGCAGGTTCCCGGTGCTGGTCACCCAGACCCCGTACAACAAGAACACCCCTGGGCTCAACTTCGCCGACGACTACCTGGTGCAACACGGATATGTGCAGGTCGTGGTGGACGTGCGGGGCACCGGTGCCTCCGAAGGCGACTGGGGGGTGTGGTCGGATCGCGAGCAGCGTGACGGCAAGGAGATCGTGGAATGGGCGGCCTCGCCCGACCAGCCGTGGAGTGATGGCCGGATCGGCCTGACCGGCGCCTCCTACGGTGCGGTGAACCAGTTCTTCACCGCGGCCCTGCATCCGCGAGGGCTGAAGGCACTGTTTCCGGCGGTCCCGGTGGGCGATCTCTACCGCGACGTGGTGATGACTGGCGGGCAGTTCGCCGCCGGTCTGAGCTCCGGGCTGGTTATCGGCCTGATTGCGATCCCGAGCGCGTTGCCCCCCGGCGATGCGCTCGAGGATCCGGTCCGCGCCGCCAGGGTGGTGCTCGAACATCTCGCCAACACCTCGTCGTTCAAGATTCCGCTGCTGGCCAGCGCACTCTCGGGTGGGCAACGTGCGTTCGACGGCCCGTTCTTCGCCGAGCGTTCGGCGAACAACGTGATCGACCAGGTGCAGGTGCCGACCTTCCTGGTCGGCGGCCACTTCGAATTCTCCCAGCGCAGCGGACCTCTGCTGTATCAGCAGCTGGTCGCCAACCACGTCCCGTCGCGGCTGCTGCTCGGGCCGTGGTACCACCTCGACGCGGCCTTCGCCGACGGCGGTAACACCGCGCCCGGACTCCTCCCGCCGTGGCAGGGACCGTCACTGCCGGAGTTGCAGCTGCGCTGGTTCGACCACTACGTGCGCGGCGACGCCGACCCCGACCTCGAAGCCGAGCAACAGACCCCGATCACCTACCAGGAACTCGGTTCCCAGCAATGGAAGACCGCCACCCAGTGGCCGCCCGCCGACACCCGGTCACGCAAGCTGACGCTGGCGGGACCGGCGACCCCCGGTCGGCCAGGCCGCCTGTCCACCGGCGAGGAATCCGGCGGCCCCGACCTGCTGCCCTGGAATCCCTTGGCCGGTGCGTGCTCGATGACGACCGCCGTGTGGTCAGCCGGAACCCTGGGCCGGGGCATCTGTGACGGTGATCAGCGGAACAACGACGCCACCGGTCTCACCTACGACCTGCCGGTCACCGAACCACTGACACTGACCGGCCCGATCAACGCACACCTGTCGGTCGCCACCCCCGGGCGAGATGGCCAGCTCACCGTGCGAGTGGAGGACCTCGCCCCGGACGGGAACGTCACGTTCCTCACTGCAGGGTGGCAGAGCCTGTCCCTGCGGAAGCTGGACGAGTCACGCTCGGAGATCCGTGACGGCCTGATCGTGCGACCCTGGCACCCCTACACCGAGGACTCCGTCGAACCGGTGCCCGCGAACATCCCGGTCCCGGTGGACATCGAGGTGCTTCCCACCGCCGCGGTCATCGCGCCAGGACACACACTCCGCGTCGCCATACAGACCGAGGACTTCCCGCACCTGACCCCACCGATCCCGCAAGAGCTCGCCAGCATCGGAGCGGGCATCACCATCTCCCACGACACCGCGGCACCGTCCTGGATCACCCTGTCCACCGTCAACTGAAATGCCCACGCCATCGGCTTCGTTTGACGGTGCCGAACACCGTCAGTGGTGAACCGACCGTCGATGGAATCGCTCATAACCCGGTGATTCCGTGCCCTGCGTGACAGGAGTCGATGGAGACAACCCGGCCTTCCCCACGCTTATCTGCGGAACACACGTATATCCGACCACGAACCATCACCGAAGTCGTTGCACTGAACACGAATGCCCTGCTCCAGAGCCGCCATGTACTCGACCGGTACTTGCTGTTCCGATACGGCGCAAAGCAATCCGGTCTCACCGGGCTGGTGCGGCGGTTCGAAGTCGGCGTCGATGGCGATAAAGAGACCACCACAGCCGCCCGTGTTCGTTGCAATCACGACGTGCACTTGGCGAACAGCAACCGGAAGGTCGACGACCCCAGCACGATAACGACACAACGACCAAGCGCTCCACAGGATTTCGATAAGACACGCAATCCGAGGTTCCGTGGCGGGTAAACCATCACGACATCGCGGTTCAGGAGCACGAGGACGGTCGCTCATCGGCTGATTTCCGGATGTCCTGAACCGCAGTGCATTTCACCTCACCAGCCGCGCGCTCAGCGGTCATGTCAGGACGTTCAGATGACGGCTGCCGGCGAGCGGGGTCTACTCAGGGGCAGACATTCCGACTTGTGGGCGTATACCGAATGCCTCGGGGCGGTTGATGTTGGGGTGCAACTGATCTCGAGCCGTGACGGGCTTCGGCGTGGGAGCATCAGTATCGGTCAGCGACCGGCTGACCGGAAGGAGGCAACGCCATGTCTGACGAGCAAGCCGCACCAGAAGCCACAGACCTGGGCGAGATCCCGTCGACAATCACCGTGAGCGAGACACCTGCTGCGACAGATGCCCGCGACATGCTGTTGCAGGCCATCGGCCAGGAAGCGCGACATATCGCCGAGAAGTCCGCCGGACAGGCATCCACAGCGTTGGAGGTGCTCGCCCGTGCCTATGCGCTGGTGGTTTCAAGCCCGGTGACTGTGGCACTGCCAGGCACCTCAACACCTACGGGGCGACTCACTCAGGTCAATCTCGATACCGACTATTGGCTGTCGAAGTAAGTATTGAGCTTCGCTCTCTATGAGCCTCCAAGGAGTAATGCCCCCATGCACCGTTCCGATGAGGTACCCCTTGAAGCTCTTGTCCCGGGGCTTGACCAGTTCCGTTTCGTCCCACTCGACGTGGCGCACCACTGCGTCGATCTCGCTTCTGCCGCTGGCCAATTGCGTACCCTGCCGGAGCATGTCGCCGCGCTGGTCGTGCGGGGGCTTCCGTGTGGGACGGACCCTGAGCGGGGTCTGCTGTTCGACCCCGCCGACCTGATGAACCTCGGGCGCGCCTCTCGCACTGGGCGCACGCATTCGGAAGTGGTCTGGAGATACCTGATGGGTTTTTCCGCCGGGTCTTCCAGGGAATGGTTGGCTGCGAAGGACTGGATGATCACGCTGCGGCTGCCTGATCATGGGTCCGGCTGTTTCCGGGTTCGTGTCCCTGACTGGACAGCTGCGGGCATCACTCGGTTGCCGGCGCCCGGTCTGCGCCTGCCCGCACCGGATGTCGAGTTCAGTACCGACGGATACCAGGTGGCGGTACGAGTGGCCGGTGAGTTCGATGAGGTCCGTGACCCGCGCGCCCGGGATGTCTACCGGGACATGCTCGACGAGTTGGAGGCCGGCAGGGTCGGCTACCAATGCGTGGCCGAGCCGCTGCGGCTGGACCATCACCGTGCGTGGGAGCTGGGCATGGCCGACTGCATCGTGGTCAGCCGGGTGATCGCCGACCGGTTCCGCGAACTGGGCTTGACCGCACGTGCCCGCCGGGGGTTCCTGCCTGGACCGGTGGGCAGTGAGCACGCATGGTGCGAGATCTATGAGGACAGCCGGTGGAAGACGGTCGATGTGGGTTTCGCCTTCCGCTTCCATGTGTTGCCGTCTGGTCAACGCCCCCCTCAAACCGATGAGTTCGTCGCCGCCTGTTTCGGCAGTCGGTTCAACCGCCTCGTGCCGTGTGCGGCGCCGGACGCGACCTCGATCTTGTATGAGAACTCTGAGCCCCGCACCATGCTTCTCGCGTTGGTTGCCGGTTCGAACTGGAAGGATTCCTGATGACCACCCCGCTCGCCCTGTCCTATGCCCGCGAGGTCGTCAAGGGGTGTTTGGACCTGCCTGCCCTGATCGACCTGATCGGCGACGCCGACGAACTGGTGTCCGGCGGAGTCAATTCCGGTGAAATCATCCGCATCGCGCAACGGTGCGAGGAAATCCTCGACCGCGCACTCACCAGCGACGAACTCACCGGCATCGACACCATCACCGCGGTCGCCGCACTGCTGGGGAACGGCAACCAGGACAAGGACAACTGACGATGTGGCTCCAGCAACTGTTGCAGCGTCAAACGATTCGCACTCCCGAGACCGTCGCGCTGCGCGATCAGCGCCGTGCGGTCACCTGGCGCGGCCTCGACCGGGACGCACGCGCCATGGCGCACGCGATCGGGCAGCACAGCCGGCCGGGGGGACGTGTCGTGCTGCTGACCGCCAACCGGGTCGAGGCCGTGGAAGCGCTGTTCGCCTGTGCGCTCACCGGAACCATTCTCGTCCCGATCAATCCGGCCCTGACCGACCGCGAGATCAGCCACATCGTCCGTGCCGTGTCCGCGAACTATGCGATTGCCGACCCCTCCGGTCGCGAGCAACTTGCCCGGATACGGTCGGGTCTGACGACTCTGTCCATCGAGGACCTACCCGAACCGGCTGCTGGGTGGGGGGCCGGGCCTGGTGGGGCGCTCGGCGACCCGCTCGCGATTCTGCACACCTCGGCGACCACGGGCCTACCCAAGGGAGTCGTCGTCGATCAGCGCTACTTCCAAGCTCAGGCGTTGTCCTGGCTGGCCGAGGTACGTCCGGAACCAGGCACGGTGTACCTGCACCCTGGACCGCTGTGTCACGGGAGCATGGTGATCGCCCTGAACTACCTCGCCGCTGATGCGACCCTGTGCGTGCTGGACAAGTTCACTCCGCAGGCATTTCTGGCGGGTGTGCACATCTGGCGGGCCGAACACACGTTCCTCGTCCCGGCCATGATCGCGCTGCTGCTGGACAGCAGACAACTGGCCGAGACCGACCTCACGTCGCTGCGCCTGGTCATGCACGGAGCCGCACCGTGCCCACCGGAACTGGCAGACAAGGCCGGCGAGGCACTCGACGTGGAGATCCGAACGATCTTCGGGATCACCGAAGGCGGCGGCCCCGTGATCTCGCTCGGACCCGCTGACCAGGCCGGTGCCGCAACAGTATCCGGCGCGACCTGCGCGGGACTGCCCATGCCGGGGGTCACCGCACGCATCGTCGATACCGCGGGTATCGAGCTGGCGCCCAACGAGATCGGCGCTCTGCAGCTACGCAGCGACGGGATCATGCAAGGGTATTGGAACAATCCCGAGGCGACCGAGTCCATCCTCGCGAACGGTTGGTTGGCCACCGGAGACCTGGGCTACCGCGACGGTCGAGGGTACGTGTGGATAGTCGACCGCCGTGTCGACCTGATCCTGCGCGGCGGCCAAAACGTCTATCCCGCCGAGATCGAACATGTCCTGCGCGCAATCCCCTGGGTGGTCGATGTGGCCGTGGTCGCCGCGCCGTCGGCAACCTGGGGTCAGCTGCCGGTCGCGTTCGTGCAGCCTGCCGCAGGGGCCGACTTCGACGAGAAGGAGTTGATCTCGCACTGTGTGCAGGAGTTGGCAAGCTACAAGCGGCCGAGCAGATTCATTCGGATCGATCAGCTTCCCCGCAACGCGGCGGGCAAGGTACTGCGTCGACAGCTGGCACAAGGCACCGACGTCCAGCTGTGATGTCTTCGGGGGTCAGGGATTTGCTGACGAGGTCGGGACTCTAGTCCACCTGACGGTGGACATGCGGAGTGGTGCCGCCCGGGAGAAGTGAGTTCGGGGCGATGGCGTACTCGGCCTGCACCTTGTAATACCGATCGGTCTGGCCGTAGGCGGCGTAGAACACGAAACCGTGCGGCCCCGGTGCCGGGAACGGGGCTCCGGTCACGAAGCGATCCAGCAACGGGTCGAGATGCCTCGGGAACGTCGCGGCGTCGCAACGGTAGGGGAAACAGATACGTTGCATGCGCGGCGAGGTCCAGGAGAAAGTCCGGTAGACGTTGAACGTGTTCCCCAGCAGCGACAACTCTTCCTCGGTAGGCGCAACGAAGTCGAGGTCGGCAAGGATTGCGGTGATATCCGCGGCGGTCAGTTCTCCGGGGGCGAGTATTCGGGAGTACAAGTTCATCGTGTGACTGACGAAATCCACTGCCATAATCGCGAACTCACCGCCATAGCGGGCAAGATGCGCCTCATGCCCGCGCGCCGCCTCGGGCATACCCCCGAACGCCAGCATCCGGTCCACGCTGACCAGCTCCGGGAAAATCAGCCAGACCTTCTGAATTCCGGTCCCGATCGCGACGTCGACAGCCGCAACAGCTGGCACGGCAGCGGAAACCTCACTCAGCAACTGCTCCATCGGATGCCCGGTGAACGTGACCAAGCCGGCATCGCGCAGTCGCGACAGCAGGGCGGCCGGGTCGCCCGCATTGGTCAACCGCACATTGACATCACGCTCGGGCAGCGGCTGCGTGGTCGTCCGGACAGCTATCGCCGAGCTTGCCCACTCCTCAGCGAGCACATCAAGCACCCGATCCACAATCAACGAGTCGTAGGGGACTTCGGCCAGACGCGCGTACTGCTGTAGATCTACTCGCAGCCGGTCCAATGTCACACCAGCGGATGCGCTCATCTTTACCTCAATCTTCCACGGCCACAGGCGGATTGCCACCACGAGGATAGCCGCTCACCCACGCGCCGGAGAGGAATGCTCTGCTACATCGGCCCGATCGGTCCGCTCCAGGAGGACGAGTCGGCTGCCCCCGGCCTTGTCCGGTATGGCGCGCAAATGGCTTGCGTCCCATCGGGTGGCGGGCTCCAAGGTTGCGGAACGCGTGCCCGTGAGGGTTTATGTGTGCTGGGCTACGCACCGTGGCGAGCGCGCGCAATTCGCCTTTTCAGTGCGTTGCCGACGCCGAGTGGTCTCGGCCCGTTGATCTTCGGGGTGACGGGTGGCCGCTTCGAACCGCCCGCCCAGCGGCTACAGGTCGTTTGCGATGCGAAGCAGGATTCCCAATGTAACAGCACTTATATAGGTGCTGTTCCGATCAGTGGATGGACGACGAGCTTGTGGGAGATCCAACCGAGCACAGTCACTGGCGGCCTTTGCGGCAGCTGCATGCCGCGATGGACGCTGACATCGCCGCGATCTATACCGAGGCACACGTCGAGGGCTTTGAGCCGAGCTTCGTGATGGAACTGATCCGCTTGCATGCGCGGGGTCCGATGACGATCGCCGAATCGGTGCAACGTTCGTTCGGCGATTAGTCAGAAGGTGGAGGCGATGCGGACCGCTGGCCTGGTCCGGACCACGACCGGCGTTGATGCGCGCAGTAAGAAGGTCACGCTGACCGCGCGGGCACGGCGTATCGCGTCGGCCGAGTGGCGTGCTGAGGTTTCCCCCGGATAGTGGACACTGATTTGGCAGGACCGGAGGTCCTGCTGGAAGGATGTCGCTATGCCTCCTCGCAAGCGCCGGTCGTTCACGGCCGAGT